>NZ_JAKUGK010000010.1:0-213403 GCF_022663885.1 Bacillus cereus group sp. BfR-BA-01330 | reverse complement strand
TGATCAGGTTGATAGGTTCGAGGTGGAAGCATGGTGACATGTGGAGCTGACGAATACTAATAGATCGAGGACTTAACCATATAATATGTAGCAATGTTATCTAGTTTTGAAGGAATATGCCTTCATAGTTTGGTGATGATGGCAGAGAGGTCACACCCGTTCCCATACCGAACACGGAAGTTAAGCTCTCTAGCGCCGATGGTAGTTGGGACCTTGTCCCTGTGAGAGTAGGACGTCGCCAAGCAAGAACCTAAGTTATTTTGACTTAGGTTTTTTTGTGTTTATTTTTATTTACCGAATGCTATAATCCGTAAATTTAATAAAGCTACAGACGAAAAAAGAATGAAGTAGAGACTCTTTAAAATAATAGTAATGATTTTTTGTGTTCCTGATTTTCCTAATGTCGCTAAAGTAATACTTAAAATAGGACACATTATTTCTATCATAAGTATATATTTTAAATAATGAGATGCTATAAATAAATATTTAATAATTACAGAAATTACTGCAATAGAGAAAAATAAATAGGATAATAGCAAAGTTCTTTCTTTAACAGTTATCCTCCTTAGAAATTAAATCGTTATAATAATACAAGAGTGTATATATTTTGATTAAAAACATACTGAAGTGCTATTTAAACGATAAATACATAAAATAGATCTCTAGAAATATATATTCTAATTCCCTTTTCTTCTTGTATATAGTTGCAATTCTTCTTTTGAATATAACTAAAACACGAACGTTATTGACTGCTAATAAAAAAACATTCGATTATTTATTGACATTGTTTATGAAATATTGTTAATATAGCCATAGAAACAATAATATAAGACCTCATATAATCGCGGGGATATGGCCTGCAAGTCTCTACCTAACGACCGTTATTCGTTAGACTATGAGGGAAAGTCACTCGGTATTTTTCTATTCACAAGGGATACGTATGCCTGAGTAGAGCGCTTTCTCTCATAGTAAAAGAGAAACTGTTCTATTTCAGGCTTTTTTTATTTGAATCGGGGGGATTCTAATATGAAATCACTAGTTGGAGTCATAATGGGAAGTACGTCAGACTGGGAAACAATGAAATATGCTTGTGACATTTTAGATGAATTAAATATACCGTATGAGAAAAAAGTTGTATCCGCTCATCGGACTCCGGATTATATGTTTGAATATGCAGAGACGGCTCGTGAACGTGGATTGAAAGTTATTATTGCTGGAGCTGGTGGAGCAGCACATTTACCAGGAATGGTTGCAGCGAAGACAAATCTTCCTGTAATTGGAGTTCCAGTTCAATCAAAAGCATTAAACGGCTTAGATTCATTATTATCCATCGCCCAAATGCCAGGAGGTGTTCCAGTTGCAACTGTTGCAATTGGTAAAGCCGGTTCAACGAATGCTGGATTACTTGCCGCACAAATACTTGGATCATTCCATGATGATATACATGATGGATTAGAATTGAGACGAGAAGCGATTGAAAAAGATGTGCGTGAAGGTAGTGAGCTAGTATGACGAGAATCATTTTACCTGGAAAAACAATCGGTATTATTGGAGGCGGCCAGCTAGGAAGAATGATGGCATTGGCAGCTAAGGAGATGGGATATAAAATTGCTGTTTTAGATCCTACAAAGCATTCGCCATGTGCACAAGTTGCTGATATTGAAATTGTTGCACCATATGATGATTTAAAAGCAATTCAGCATTTAGCAGAGATAAGTGATGTTGTCACATATGAATTTGAGAATATTGATTATAGATGTTTACAATGGCTTGAAAAACATGCGTACTTACCACAAGGTAGTCAGTTGTTAAATACAACGCAAAATCGTTTTACAGAAAAGAATGCGATTGAGAAGGCTGGGTTACCAGTAGCAACGTATAGATTAGTTCAAAATCAAGATCAGCTTACAGAAGCAATTGCTGGGTTATCATTCCCTTCTGTCTTAAAAACGACGACAGGTGGATATGATGGGAAAGGGCAAGTTGTTTTAAGAAGTGAAGCTGATGTTGAGGCGGCAAGAAATCTTGTGGATAAAGCAGAATGTATTTTAGAGAAATGGGTGCCTTTTGAAAAAGAAGTATCAGTTATTGTGATTCGTAGTGTAAGTGGTGAAACAAAAGTGTTTCCAGTAGCAGAAAATATTCATGTAAATAACATTTTACATGAATCTATCGTTCCAGCTCGCATTACAGAAGAGCTTTCTCAAAAAGCAATTGCGTATGCAAAGGTACTTGCGGATGAATTAGAACTTGTGGGAACACTAGCTGTAGAGATGTTTGCTACAGATAATGGTGAGATTTATATTAATGAATTAGCGCCAAGACCTCACAATTCAGGACACTATACACAGGATGCATGTGAAACGAGTCAATTTGGTCAACATATTCGAGCAATCTGTAATTTACCTCTAGGAGAAACAAATTTGTTAAAACCAGTTGTCATGGTAAACATTTTAGGCGAACATATAGAAGGGGTCCTAAGACAAGTGAATAGATTAACCGGGTGCTATTTACACTTGTATGGAAAAGAAGAAGCAAAAGCACAGCGAAAAATGGGGCATGTTAATATTTTAAATGATAATATTGAAGTCGCTCTAGAAAAAGCGAAGAGTTTGCATATTTGGGACCATCAAGAACAACTGTTGGAGGGAAAAAGATGATTAGTCGTTATACACGCCCTGAAATGGGTGCGATTTGGACGGAAGAGAACAAATTTAAAGCGTGGTTAGAAGTTGAGATTTTAGCTTGTGAAGCATGGGCTGAGCTTGGCGATATTCCAAAAGAAGATGTTAAAAAAATTCGTGAACATGCATCATTTGATATTGATCGTATTTATGAAATTGAAAAAGAAACACGTCATGACGTAGTTGCATTCACTCGTGCTGTATCAGAAACGCCAGCATTAGGCGAAGAACGTAAATGGGTTCATTACGGTTTAACATCTACAGATGTAGTAGATACAGCATTATCTTACATCTTAAAACAAGCGAATGAAATTATATTAAAAGACTTAGAGAACTTTGTAAGCATTTTAGCTAACAAAGCGAAAGAGCATAAATACACAATCATGATGGGAAGAACACACGGTGTTCATGCAGAACCAACGACATTTGGTTTAAAACTTGGTCTTTGGTATGAAGAGATGAAACGTAACGTAGAGCGTTTCAAACAAGCTGCTGATACAGTTCGTGTTGGTAAACTATCTGGTGCGGTTGGTACATATGCAAATATCGATCCATTCGTAGAAAAATATGTTTGTGAAAATTTAGGATTAGAAGCAGCACCAATTTCAACACAAACATTGCAACGTGATCGTCACGCACACTACATGTCAACACTTGCACTAATTGCAACATCTATCGAAAAGATGGCAGTTGAGATTCGTGGTTTACAAAAGAGTGAAACACGTGAAGTTGAAGAAGCTTTCGCAAAAGGTCAAAAGGGTTCTTCTGCAATGCCACATAAACGTAATCCAATTGGTTCTGAAAATATGACTGGTTTAGCTCGTGTTATCCGCGGTTATATGATGACAGCTTACGAAAATGTTCCATTATGGCATGAGCGTGACATTTCTCACTCTTCGGCAGAACGCGTAATTTTACCAGATGCTACAATCGCATTAAATTACATGTTAAATCGCTTTGGTAATATTGTTAAAAACTTAACTGTATACCCAGAGAATATGAAACGTAATATGACAAGAACATACGGCTTAATTTATTCTCAGCGCGTAATGCTTACACTAATCGACAAAGGTATGGTACGTGAAGAAGCTTATGATATCGTACAGCCTAAAGCGATGGAAGCTTGGGAAACACAAGTACAATTTAAAGAGCTTGTAGAAGCTGATGAGCGTATTACAAGCAAGTTAACACAAGAAGAAATTAATGAATGCTTCAACTATGAGCATCATATGCAACACGTTGATACAATCTTTGAACGCCTTGGATTAAACGAAGCGTAAAATTTCATATGGCACAGAATAGAGTCATTCTGTGCCATTCTTTATAAAAATATTATTCACATTTTTCAAACTACAGGGGGCTTGCGAAATGCAAAAGCTAGAATTGCTGTATGAAGGTAAGGCAAAAAGAATTTATCGTACAGAATCAGCAGATATGGTTTGGGTAGAGTACAAAGATAGTGCGACTGCTTTCAATGGGGAGAAAAAAGAGACGATTACAGGAAAAGGTCGTTTGAACAATGAAATTACAACTTTATTGTTCAGAAAGTTACAAGAAGTGGGAATTAAAACACATTTTGTTGAGAAGTTATCTGAGACAGAACAACTTGTTAAAAAAGTGAGTATTATTCCTTTAGAAGTTGTCACAAGAAATGTAATTGCAGGAAGTCTTTCAAAACGATTAGGAATGGAAGAGGGAACTGTACTTGCAGAACCAATCGTAGAATTTTACTTCAAAGATGATGATTTAGGAGATCCGCTTGTAACGGAAGATCATATTCGTGTATTAAACGTTGCATCGCCAGAGCAAGTAAGTGTATTACGAGATATGGCTCTACAAATCAATCAAGTGTTGATTGATCATTTCGCAAGCTGTCGTGTAAGATTAGTAGATTTCAAATTAGAGTTTGGTGTAACGGAAGAAGGAGAAATCATTTTAGCGGATGAAATTTCACCAGATACTTGCCGTTTATGGGATGAAACGAGCAATGAAAAGTTTGATAAAGACGTATTCCGTCGTGATCTTGGAAATTTAACAGATGCTTATGAAGAGATTTTAAAACGTTTAGGGGGAATTTCACATGTATAAAGTTAAGGTATATGTAACATTAAGAGAAAGCGTATTAGATCCACAAGGAACAGCAGTAAAAGGAGCACTTCATAGTCTTTCATTCACAGAAGTACAAGACGTTCGAATCGGAAAGTACATGGAACTAACAATTGATAAATCTGTATCTGATTTAGATAGCAAGGTAAAAGAAATGTGTGAAAAACTATTAGCGAACGTTGTAATGGAAGACTTCCGTTATGAAGTTGAGGAGGTTGTCGCACAGTGAAATTTGCCGTAATAGTATTTCCGGGTTCGAACTGTGATGTCGATATGTTCCATGCAATTAAAGATGAGCTTGGCGAAGAAGTAGATTACGTTTGGCACGATACAGAGAATTTAGATGAATATGATGCAATTCTACTACCAGGTGGATTTTCTTATGGTGACTACTTACGCTGCGGTGCTATCTCTCGCTTTGCTAATGCAATGAAAGCAGTGCAAAAAGCTGCTGAGCAAGGAAAGCCGATTTTAGGTGTATGTAATGGATTCCAGATTCTTGTTGAATCAGGATTACTACCAGGAGCGTTAATGAGAAACGAAAACTTAAAATTTATGTGTCGCACTGTTCAGTTACGTGTTGAAAATAATGAAACGATGTTTACATCACAATATGGAAAAGATGAAATAATTAATATTCCAATCGCGCATGGTGAGGGGAATTACTATTGTGATGAAGCGACTCTTAAACAATTAGAAGAGAACAATCAAATCGCATTCCGTTACGTAGAAAACCCTAACGGTAGCGTTTCAGATATTGCTGGTATTGTAAATGAAAAAGGAAATGTACTTGGTATGATGCCACACCCAGAGCGTGCTGTAGATGAATTACTTGGCGGTGCTGAAGGGTTAAAAGTCTTTCAATCTATCTTAAAACAGTGGAGGGAAACATATGTCGTTAATGCTTGAACCAAATCCAACACAAATTAAAGAAGAGCGTATATATGCGGAAATGGGGCTAACAGACGAAGAGTTTGCCATGGTTGAAAAGATTTTAGGTCGTCTGCCAAATTATACAGAAACAGGGTTATTCTCTGTAATGTGGTCTGAACATTGTAGTTATAAAAATTCAAAACCAGTGCTTCGAAAATTCCCAACAACAGGTGAGCGTGTTCTACAAGGGCCTGGGGAAGGTGCTGGAATTGTAGATATCGGTGATAATCAAGCAGTTGTATTTAAAATGGAAAGTCATAACCATCCTTCAGCTATTGAACCATATCAAGGAGCTGCAACAGGTGTTGGTGGTATTATTCGTGACGTATTCTCTATGGGAGCACGTCCGGTAGCTCTATTAAACTCACTTCGTTTCGGTGAATTACAGTCACCACGTGTGAAATATTTATTCGAAGAAGTAGTAGCAGGAATTGCAGGATACGGTAACTGCATCGGTATTCCGACTGTTGGCGGCGAAGTACAATTTGATCCATGTTACGAAGGAAATCCACTTGTAAATGCAATGTGCGTAGGTTTGATTAACCACGAAGACATTAAAAAAGGACAAGCACATGGTGCTGGTAACACAGTAATGTACGTAGGAGCATCAACTGGTCGTGACGGTATTCACGGTGCAACATTCGCGTCGGAAGAACTATCTGAAAGCTCAGAAGCGAAACGTCCAGCGGTTCAAGTAGGGGATCCATTTATGGAAAAACTTCTTATTGAAGCGTGTTTAGAATTAATTCAATCTGATGCACTTGTTGGAATTCAAGATATGGGTGCGGCTGGTTTAACATCATCATCTGCAGAAATGGCAAGTAAAGCAGGAATGGGTATTGAAATGTACTTAGATGATGTACCACAGCGTGAAACAGGAATGACACCATATGAAATGATGCTATCTGAATCACAAGAGCGTATGTTAATTGTCGTGAAAAAAGGTAGAGAACAAGAAATAGTAGATTTATTTGAGAAGTATGGTCTTGCAGCGGTTACGATGGGGAAAGTAACAGAAGATAAAATGCTTCGTTTATTCCATAAAGGTGAAAAGGTAGCTGAAGTTCCAGCAGATGCTTTAGCAGAAGAAGCACCAATTTATCATAAGCCATCAAAAGAAGCAGCATACTTTGCTGAATTCCAAGCAATGAAAATGGAAACGCCAAAAGTAGAAAATTATAAAGAAACGTTATTCGCTTTATTACAGCAACCAACAATTGCAAGTAAAGAGTGGGTATACGATCAATACGATTACCAAGTTCGCACAAGCACAGTTGTTACGCCAGGTTCAGATGCTGCAGTTGTACGTGTACGCGGTACAGAAAAAGGATTAGCAATGACGACAGATTGTAACTCTCGCTACATTTATCTAGACCCAGAGATGGGCGGTAAAATTGCAGTAGTAGAGGCAGCGCGTAATATCGTATGTTCTGGCGGAGAGCCACTTGCAATTACAGATTGCTTAAACTTCGGTAACCCAGAAAAACCAGAAATCTTCTGGCAAATTGAGAAATCAGTAGACGGTATGAGTGAAGCTTGTCGCACATTACAAACACCAGTTATCGGCGGAAACGTATCGATGTATAACGAGCGTAGTGGTGAAGCTGTATATCCAACACCAACTGTTGGGATGGTCGGACTTGTGCATGACTTAAAACATGTAACAACACAAGAGTTTAAGCAAGCTGGTGATTTAGTGTATGTAATTGGTGAGACGAAAGCTGAGTTTGGCGGAAGTGAATTACAGAAAATGATTCACGGCAAAATTTTCGGTCAATCACCAAGTATCGATTTAGATGTAGAATTAAAACGCCAAAAACAAGTATTAGAAGCAATTCAAGCTGGTCTTGTTCAATCTGCACATGATGTTGCTGAAGGTGGTTTAGCAGTTGCGATTTCAGAAAGTGCAATTGGTGCTAAAGGCTTAGGTGCTACTGTGAAATTAGATGGAGAAGCAACAGCTGCATTATTCGCTGAATCACAGTCTCGCTTCGTGATAACTGTAAAACGTGAAAATAAAGAGGCGTTTGAGAAAGTGGTAGAAGCAATCCAAGTTGGAGAAGTAACAAGTACAAATGAAGTAACAATTCATAATGAAGAAAATGAAGTATTACTTACAGCAAATGTAGATGAAATGAGAAAGGCTTGGAAAGGGGCAATCCCATGCTTGCTGAAATAAAGGGGTTAAACGAAGAATGTGGCGTTTTCGGAATTTGGGGGCATGAAAATGCAGCACAAGTTTCATACTACGGATTGCACAGTTTACAGCACCGTGGGCAAGAAGGCGCAGGCATTGTCGTAAATAATGGGGAAAAAATCGTCGGTCACAAGGGGTTAGGTTTAATATCAGAAGTGTTTTCAAGAGGTGAGCTAGAAGGATTAAATGGAAAATCAGCAATCGGACATGTACGATATGCAACAGCTGGTGGAAGTGAAGTTGCTAACGTTCAACCATTGTTGTTCCGTTTTTCCGATCATAGTATGGCGTTAGCTCATAACGGAAATTTAATTAACGCAAAAATGCTTCGTCGTGAATTAGAAGCAGAGGGCAGTATTTTTCAAACTAGTTCAGATACAGAAGTACTTTTACATCTTATTAAACGTAGTACGAAAGATTCTTTAATTGAAAGTGTAAAAGAGGCTTTAAATAAAGTGAAAGGTGCGTTTGCGTATCTTTTACTAACTGGAAATGAAATGATCGTTGCATTAGATCCGAATGGGTTCCGTCCGCTTTCAATTGGAAAGATGGGGGATGCTTACGTTGTAGCATCTGAAACATGTGCTTTTGATGTAGTAGGTGCAACATACATTCGTGATGTAGAACCGGGTGAATTACTTATCATTAATGATGAAGGAATTCACGTAGATCGTTTCACAAACGATGTAGAACATGCAATTTGTAGTATGGAATACATTTACTTTGCACGACCAGATTCTAATATTGCAGGCGTTAACGTTCATGCAGCACGTAAGAATATGGGGAAACGTTTAGCGGCAGAAGCTCCTATTGAAGCAGATGTTGTTACTGGTGTACCAGACTCTAGTATTTCAGCTGCGATTGGCTATGCGGAGGCGACAGGTATTCCATATGAGTTAGGATTAATTAAAAATCGTTACGTTGGACGTACGTTTATCCAACCTTCTCAAGAACTGCGCGAGCAAGGGGTTAAGATGAAGCTTTCCGCAGTAAGAGGTGTAGTTGAAGGGAAACGAGTTGTTATGATTGATGACTCTATCGTAAGAGGAACGACAAGTAAACGAATTGTTCGTATGCTTCGGGAGGCTGGAGCGACAGAAGTTCACGTAAGAATTGCTTCACCACCTCTGAAATATCCATGTTTCTATGGCATTGATATTCAAACGAGAAAAGAATTAATTGCAGCAAATCATACAGTAGAAGAAATCCGTGAAATGATCGGAGCAGATTCTTTAACATTTTTAAGTGAAGATGGATTAGTAGATGCAATTGGACGTCCATATGAAGGAAAATATGGCGGCCTATGCATGGCTTACTTTAATGGGGACTATCCAACAGCTCTTTATGATTATGAGCAAGAGCTTTTAGAAAGTATGAAATAAGAAAAGTGAAACAAGCTTCTACTTCTTTTGATGTAGAAGCTAGCTCTTTTCTTAAAATAGCCCGCCCTGGATGGGGAGAAATTAAAAGACGAGGTGTAAATAACGATGGCGAATGCATATAAGCAAGCAGGAGTAGATATTGAAGCTGGATATGAAGCGGTATCTCGCATGAAAAAACACGTACAAACAACTATGAGAAAAGAAGTACTAGGCGGTTTAGGCGGTTTTGGAGGTATGTTTGATCTATCAAAATTTGCATTAGAAGAACCTGTATTAGTATCTGGAACAGATGGCGTGGGAACGAAATTGATGCTCGCTTTTATGGCAGATAAACATGACACAATTGGTATTGATGCAGTAGCAATGTGTGTAAATGATATTGTTGTCCAAGGAGCAGAGCCGCTTTTCTTCCTTGATTATATTGCTTGCGGTAAAGCTGAACCTAGTAAAATTGAAAACATCGTCAAAGGTATATCAGAGGGCTGTCGCCAAGCTGGTTGTGCATTAATCGGTGGAGAAACAGCTGAAATGCCAGGAATGTATTCTACGGAAGAATATGATTTAGCTGGTTTTACAGTTGGGATTGTTGATAAAAAGAAAATTGTAACAGGTGAAAAGATTGAAGCTGGTCACGTGCTAATTGGCTTAGCATCTAGCGGTATTCATAGCAATGGTTACTCTTTAGTACGAAAAGTGTTACTAGAAGATGGGGAACTATCTTTAGAGCGTATTTATGGCCGCTTAGAACTACCTCTTGGTGAAGAATTATTAAAACCAACGAAAATTTATGTCAAACCTATTTTAGAACTATTGAAGAAACATGAAGTATACGGTATGGCGCATATTACAGGTGGTGGATTTATTGAAAATATTCCACGCATGTTGCCAGAAGGAATCGGTGCCGAGATTGAACTAGGATCTTGGGAAATTCAGCCGATCTTTAGTTTGCTTCAAGAAGTTGGAAAACTGGAAGAAAAAGAAATGTTCAATATTTTTAACATGGGTATTGGTATGGTAGTAGCAGTGAAGGAAGAAGATGCAAAAGATGTTGTTCGTCTTCTTGAAGAGCAAGGAGAAATGGCTCGTATTATTGGACGTACTATACAAGGAGCTGGCGTTACTTTTAATGGGGGCACAGCACTATGAGTAGATTAGCAGTTTTTGCTTCTGGAAGCGGATCTAACTTTCAATCTCTCGTTAATGCGGTAGAAGAAAAAAGATTGGATGCAGAAATTAGTTTATTAGTATGTGATAAACCAGAAGCACGCGCTGTTGGACGGGCAAATTATCATCATATTCCGTGTTTTGCTTTTTCAGCGAAAGCATATGAGTCAAAAGAAGCATTTGAAAAAGAGATATTAAAGAAGCTAGAAGAATATGAAATTGATTATGTTATTTTAGCTGGATATATGCGGTTAATCGGGCCGACGTTACTAGAAGCATACGGCGGGAAGATTATTAATATTCATCCATCATTACTACCGAGCTTTCCGGGTAAAGATGCTGTCGGTCAAGCGTTAGAAGCAGGTGTGAAAGTAACTGGAGTAACAATTCATTATGTAGATGCAGGTATGGATACAGGGCCAATTATTGCGCAAGAAGCAGTGGTTGTTTCTGAAGGGGATACGAGAGAAAGTTTACAAAAGAAAATTCAACAAGTTGAACATAAATTATACGTAAATACAGTGAATCAAATTGTTCAGTCTGTGAAAGAATCAACTGTTAACTAACATACAACCAGGGGTGAAGGATAAATGAAAAAGCGTGCATTAGTAAGTGTTTCAGATAAAACAGGAGTAGTAGAATTTGTTAAAGGGTTACTAGAACAAGGGATTGAAGTTATTTCAACAGGTGGTACGAAAAAGTTATTAGAAGAAAACGGTTTACAAGTAATTGGTATTTCTGAAGTAACTGGTTTCCCTGAAATTATGGATGGCCGTGTGAAAACGTTACATCCAAATATTCATGGTGGTCTATTAGCAGTTCGTGATAATGAAACACATGTAACACAAATGAATGAATTAGGTATGGAGCCAATTGACTTTGTTGTTGTTAACTTATATCCATTTAAAGAAACAATCGCTAAGCCTGATGTAACATTTGCTGATGCAATTGAAAATATTGATATCGGTGGCCCGACAATGATTCGCTCTGCTGCGAAAAATCATAAATTCGTATCTGTAATTGTAGATCCAGTAGATTATGATATTGTGTTAGCAGAACTGAAAGAGAACGGTGAAGTAGCAGAGGAAACAAAACGTAAACTAGCAGCGAAAGTATTCCGTCATACAGCAGCGTATGATGCGTTAATTTCTAACTACTTAACAGAGCAAATGGGTGAAGAAAGTCCAGAAACATTAACTGTGACATTTGAGAAAAAGCAAGACTTACGTTATGGCGAGAACCCACATCAAAAGGCAACTTTCTATAAAGCGCCATTCGCAGCAACTTCTTCTGTTGCATACGCAGAACAATTACACGGTAAAGAATTATCGTATAACAATATTAATGATGCAGACGCAGCACTTAGCATCGTAAAAGAATTTACAGAACCAGCAGTAGTAGCAGTAAAACATATGAATCCATGTGGTGTTGGAGTAGGAACTGATATTCACGAAGCATATACTCGCGCTTATGAAGCAGATCCAGTATCAATTTTCGGCGGTATTATTGCAGCAAATCGTGAAATTGATAAAGCTACAGCAGAAAAGTTACATGAAATTTTCTTAGAAATTGTTATCGCACCTTCGTTCTCGCAAGAAGCTTTAGAAGTGTTACAAAGTAAGAAGAACTTACGTTTATTAACTATAAATATTGAAAAAGCGACAAGTGCAAGCAAAAAACTAACTTCTGTACAAGGTGGACTTCTCGTTCAAGAAGAAGATACGTTATCATTAGATGAAAGTACAATTTCAATTCCAACGAAACGTGAACCTTCAGAGCAAGAATGGAAAGATTTAAAACTAGCTTGGAAAGTTGTAAAACATGTGAAATCAAACGCAATTGTTTTAGCGAAAGATGACATGACAATTGGCGTCGGTGCGGGACAGATGAACCGTGTTGGTTCTGCAAAAATCGCAATTACACAAGCTGGTGAAAAAGCACAAGGTAGCGCACTTGCATCTGATGCTTTCTTCCCAATGCCAGATACATTAGAAGAAGCAGCAAAAGCAGGAATTACAGCAATCATTCAACCAGGCGGATCAATCCGTGATGAAGATTCTATTAAAGTGGCAGATACTTATGGGATTGCTATGGTGTTCACTGGCGTACGTCATTTCAAACACTAATAGAGGATGTTTAAAAAGTCTGGTCAAGATAACCTTCGCATGTCGTCGTTGCATCGCCAGTGCGGTACTCATGTAGGAAAGCTACACTCCGTGTCCTCCTGGCAAATGCGCCTAGACCTGCTCGGTTCTCTTAATCCTCCTTTTTAAACCTTTATTGATATGGATGTTTAAAAAGTCCGGTCGAGATAACCTTTTATTGATATGAAAAAGCAAACTAGGAGCATAGCTTCTAGTTTGTACTTATTTAATTATTGGGGGATGAAATATGAATGTTTTAGTAATTGGCCGCGGTGGGCGTGAGCATGCTTTAGCTTGGAAGTTTGCACAATCTGAAAAAGTAGAAAAGGTATATGTAGCACCAGGTAATGAAGGTATGAGAGATGTTGCAACACCAGTTGATATTGATGAAAATGATTTTGATGCATTAGTTTTATTTGCAAAAGAGAATAATGTTGAGTTAACTTTCGTTGGACCAGAAATTCCGCTTATGAATGGAATTGTTGATTGTTTTAAAGAAGAGGGACTTCGCGTATTTGGTCCGAATAAAGCGGCTGCTGTTATTGAAGGTAGTAAAGCTTTTACAAAAGAGCTTATGAAAAAGTATGATATTCCAACTGCGGCGTACGAAACTTTTACAGATTATGAAGAAGCAGTACAGTACATTCAAAAAGTTGGTGCACCAATCGTTATTAAAGCTGACGGCCTAGCTGCGGGTAAAGGGGTAACGGTAGCAATGACGCTTGAAGAGGCATTACAAGCTGTGAAAGAAATGCTACAAGATGTGAAATTCGGCGCGGCAAGTAAGAAGGTCGTTATTGAAGAGTTTTTAGATGGACAAGAATTTTCATTAATGGCATTCGTGAATGGAACAACTGTACATCCAATGGTAATCGCCCAAGATCATAAAAGAGCTTTTGATGGTGATAAAGGTCCAAATACGGGCGGAATGGGTGCATATTCTCCAGTACCACAAATTCCAGAATCAGCAGTTCAAGAAGCGATTCAAACTGTATTACATCCAACTGCTAAGGCGATGATTGCAGAAAACCGTTCGTTTACAGGTATTTTATACGCAGGTCTTATTTTAACAAATGATGGTCCGAAGGTAATTGAATTTAATGCACGCTTCGGTGATCCTGAAACAGAAGTTGTATTACCTCGCTTAGAAAATGATTTAGTTGACGTATGTAACGCTGTATTAGATGAAAGTGAACTAACGTTACAATGGTCAGAAGAAGCTGTAATCGGTGTTGTACTTGCTTCTAAAGGATATCCAGAAGCATATAAAAAAGGTGATATTATTAGTGGACTAGATGCACTGCAAGATGTGATTGTTTTCCATGCAGGTACAGCAATGAAACATGGGGACTTTGTAACGAACGGTGGCCGTGTATTATTTGTTGCTTGTAAGGCAAATAGTTTACAAGAAGCAAAAGATAAAGTATATAAAGAAATCGGTAAAATTGAGAGTGATGGTCTATTTTATCGAAGTGATATAGGATATCGTGCAATTGGGCATGAGATGACGAAAAGTTAATATGTAAAAATCCCGCTGAGGAATCAGCGGGATTTTTTATGCATCTTTATCTTTTTTTAATTTCCCTTTTTGCTTTGCCATTTCTCGAAGTAAATACTCGATGTGTGCATTGACGCTACGAAATTCATCATTTGCCCATTTTTCGATGACTGCGTGTAATTCAGGATCAATACGTAATGGAAAGCTTTTCTTTTTAGCCATAATTACTTATAGCCCTTAGTATAGGCTTCCTGTATTAATAACTGGTTGTGCACCTTTATCTGAAACGATGGCAACTAATAAGTTGTTTACCATATTTGCTTTACGCTCGTCATCGAGTTCTAGTACGCCTTCTTCATCTAACATATGGATGGAATCTTTCGCCATCTTCACAGCACCTTCAACAATTTCTTTTCTAGCAGCTAATACTGCTTTTGCTTGCTGGCGTTGTAGCATTGCATGGGCAATTTCTGTTGCGTAAGCTAAGTGCGTTAAACGAGTTTCTAATACTTCTACACCAGCAATTTCAAGACGCGCCTCTAACTCACGTTTTAATTCTTCAGAGATTTCTTCAGTATTTCCGCGTAACGTAACGCAGGTTTCATCTTGGAAATTGTCATAAGGATATTTTGTTGCAACATGGCGGATTGCCGTTTCGCTTTGAATTTCTACAAATCGATCATAATGTTCAACACCAAACATTGCTTTTGCAGAATCAACAACTTTATATACGATAACAGCTGCAATTTCAATTGGATTTCCATCAACGTCATTTACTTTTAATTTTTTACTGTTAAAGTTTTCAACACGTAAAGATACAGTTTGACGGAATGCGAACGGAATCGTTAAAAATAAACCGTTTTGACGAATTGTTCCTAAATAATTACCGAAGAACGTAATAACCTTCGCTTGATTCGGTTGAACAATACCGATACCTGTAGCGAGAACTGCGGCTAATATAATAGTTAGTGCCGCTCCTATGAAAATTTCTTGTGCAAGGAAAAATACACCGATAGCAGCTAAAATCAAAATTCCAATAATACCGAGAAAACCATTTACATAAAATACTTGTTTTTCTTTCATATGATCGCCTCCTGATATAAAAATGATATCACTTTTATATCATTTTAAGCAAGAGGTATGCACCTAATTTTCTGAATTTTATTGATTGATATCTTTTATATACATTTTAAGGTCGAAAAAGAGAATGTACGTTCTGTTTTATGGTAAAATAAAGAAGACTTAACCGCCCACTGCAGCAGCTAAGTCCCTTTGAGAGCATCTTGCATCGTGACAAATGATTCAAAGCGGTTTTGCCAGGATTATATTTTCAATCGCTGACTCAATCTCTTTGTCAGAAGCGTCATAACTTCCTTTTGACTTTGGCTTGTCATGAGTGGAAGTTTGATTCACTTCTTCTTTAGCATGTCCTTTTTCAGCAAAATTCATGCTAGGCATTTTAAATGCCCCCATATTCATGTATTTTCCGAATTTCCACATTTCAACAACAGGGCAGAAACGAACAATTCCTTCTGCAACTTTCATTGCACCAATCCATAGAAAAATGTTAGACCAAGTGCACCACGGCTTGCGTACAAGTTTAGTTGCACTACATCCGAAGAGGACAAGCCCAAGTGTAATTCGAATTAGAGCGTTTATTGTCCCGATATTTTGCTTCATTAGAAAAACACTCCTTTTTATGAAAGTTGAAATAGATAATACTATTTCTTTTATTAGTATCCCGTTTGATTTTTGGGATATGTAATCCAACATTTGACGTGGAAAAAGATGTTGGAATGTGCGTGTGTGTAAGTAACTTTTTTTGTTATAATGAAAGAATGCATAAAAGGAACTTCAAAATTAAATCCTCTAGTTTAAAAAATATGGAAGAGGTAATTCCAAACTTAATTCTCCGTTTTAAACAAATATTTAAGATGAAGTTAAAACAATAATGATGAAAATAAACTGTTATTTTGAACAGAAATATATATAACTAGAGAAAAGGAAGGGTGTTTTCATGTACGATATTTCCGGATGGAAACATGTATTTAAGCTTGATCCAAATAAGGAGTTAAGCGATGAACATTTAGAAATGATTTGTGAGTCTGGAACTGATGCGGTTATTGTAGGTGGAAGTGATGGAGTTACAATTGATAACGTATTACACATGCTAGTTAGCATTCGTAGATATGCAGTTCCTTGTGTATTAGAGGTTTCTGATGTAGAAGCAATTACACCAGGATTTGATTTTTATTACATCCCAAGTGTTTTAAATAGCCGAAAAGTAGAATGGGTAACAGGTGTTCATCATGAGGCATTGAAAGAATTTGGGGATATTATGGACTGGGACGAAATTTTTATGGAAGGGTATTGTGTTTTAAATCCAGAAGCGAAAGTAGCCCAGCTTACAGAAGCGAAATGTGATTTAACAGAAGATGACGTTATTGCATATGCTCGTTTAGCAGACAAGTTATTACATTTACCGATATTTTATTTAGAATATAGCGGTACGTATGGAGATGTTGAACTTGTTAAAAATGTAAAAGCAGAATTGAAACAAGCTAAGTTATACTATGGCGGTGGTATTTCTAATGCAGAACAGGCGAAAGAAATGGCACAATATGCTGATACAGTAGTTGTTGGAAATATTATTTATGATGATATAAAATCGGCGTTAAAAACAGTTAAAGCAGTAAAAGGAGAGTAGGTGCAGGCGTATATGAGTATGACAGATAGATTATTAAACGGTTTAAATCCACAGCAACAAAAAGCAGTCCAAACAACGAATGGACCACTTCTATTAATGGCAGGTGCAGGTAGTGGTAAGACACGTGTGTTAACACATCGTATTGCGTATTTACTTGGTGAAAAAGGTGTAGCACCATGGAATGTACTAGCTATTACCTTCACAAATAAAGCAGCTCGTGAAATGCGTGAGCGTATTGATACACTTGTGGGACCAGAAGCAGAAGATATTTGGATTTCGACGTTCCACTCTATGTGTGTACGTATTTTACGACGGGATATCGATCGTATTGGTATTAATCGTAACTTTACAATCTTAGATTCAGGCGATCAGCTAACTGTAGTCAAAAAAATTATGAAAGAGCGCAATATTGATCCGAAGAAATTTGAGCCGCGCTCTATTTTAGCGGGTATTAGTAATGCGAAAAATGAACTGTTATCTGCGGATAAATATGCAAAAAAAATTACAATGGCTGATCCATATGAAAAATTAACGAGCGATGTATACACAGAGTATCAAAAACGTCTTTTGAAAAATAATTCATTAGACTTTGATGATTTAATTATGACCACGATTCAGTTATTTGAACGTGTTCCAGAAGTATTAGAGTTTTATCAGCGTAAGTTCCAATATATTCACGTTGATGAGTATCAAGATACGAACAAAGCGCAATATCTTCTTGTTAAACATTTGGCAGCGCGTTTTAAAAATCTTTGCGTTGTAGGTGACTCTGACCAGTCTATTTATCGCTGGCGTGGTGCAGATATTTCTAACATTTTGTCGTTCGAAAAAGACTATGAGAATGCACAAGTAATTTTGTTAGAACAAAACTATCGTTCGTCACAAAATATTTTAAATGCAGCGAATGCTGTTATTGAAAAAAATACGAATCGTAAGCCGAAGAAATTATGGACAGACAATCAAGTTGGAAGTAAAATCTCGTATTATCGTGCTGCAACTGAAAAGGACGAAGCGTATTTTGTTGCGAAAAAAATTCGTGACGATATTCAAATGGGGAAACGAAAATATACTGATTTTGCAGTGTTATATCGTACGAATGCTCAGTCTCGTATGGTCGAGGAGATTTTCCTTAAATCTAACATTCCGTACAAAATTGTCGGGGGTACGAAGTTCTACGACCGTAAAGAGATTAAAGATATTTTGGCGTACTTACGTTTAATCGGTAATCCAGATGATGAAATTAGTTTTGCACGTATTATTAACATGCCAAAGCGTGGTATTGGTGCGACTTCTATCGATAAAATTATTAATTACGGTGTGCAAAACGGAATTTCATTAACTGCTGTATTTGATGAAATTGAGCATGTTGGAGTAAGTGCAAAAATTACAAAGGCAGTAAAAGAATTTGCGAATTTATTAAATAACTGGGTAAATATGCAAGAGTATTTATCTGTTACAGAATTAGTAGAAGAAGTTATTGAAAAAACAGGCTATCGCGATATGTTGAAAAATGAACGTTCTTTAGAAGCGGAAGGTCGTTTAGAAAACTTAGACGAGTTCTTATCTGTTACGCAAACATTTGAATCTCAAAGCGAAGATAAGAGCCTTGTTGCATTCTTAACAGATTTAGCACTTGTTGCTGATATTGATCGTGTAGATGAAGACCCAACTGCTGGTGAAGAAGTTATTTTAATGACGATGCACTCAGCGAAAGGATTAGAGTTCCCGGTTGTGTTTATTGTTGGCTTAGAGGAAGGGATATTCCCTCATACTCGTTCTCTTATGGAAGAGGATGAAATGCAAGAAGAACGTCGTCTTGCTTATGTAGGTATTACCCGTGCAGAAGAAGAGCTATATTTATCTAACGCGCAAATGCGTACTTTATTTGGTAGAACAAGTATGAACGCTGCGTCTCGATTCATTACAGAAATCCCGACAGAACTAGTGGAATCATTAAATGAAACAGCGCCAAAGCGTGAAACATCGTTTGGTGCAAAAGGCAGAACGGCAAGTAGCGGCAAAACGACAATCACAACGACAACACGCTCTCGTTCAGCTTTCGCGCGCCCTGCAGCTAAGACGACAGGCGGCGAACAAATTGGCTGGGCAGTAGGAGATAAAGCTTCCCACCAAAAATGGGGAGTCGGTACAGTTGTAAGTGTAAAAGGTGAAGGTGATGCAAAAGAATTAGATATTGCATTCCCAAGCCCAATTGGTGTTAAACGTTTGTTAGCAAAATTTGCACCTGTGACGAAACAATAGAAAGGAATGAGGATATGTCAAAAGAGATAGCAAAAAAACGTATAGAAGAACTGCGTGATTTATTAAATACATTTAACTATCAATATCACGTATTAGACAATCCTTCTGTTTCTGATGCGGAATATGACCGTAATATGCAGGAGCTTATAAAATTAGAAGCAGAGAACCCAGAGTTTATGAGTGAAGATTCTCCCTCCGTTCGCGTTGGGGGGACTGTTCTTGATATATTTGAAAAAGTAACACATAAGTCACCAATGTTAAGTTTAGGAAATGCATTTAACGAAGGAGATTTACGTGATTTCGACAGAAGAGTACGTCAAGGAATTGATAGTGCGAATGTAAGATATATATGTGAATTAAAAATTGACGGGCTTGCCGTTTCGCTTCATTATGAAAAAGGACGCTTCATTCAAGGGGCGACACGTGGTGATGGTGTAACGGGTGAAGATATTACTCAAAATTTAAAAACGATTAAAGCTATCCCACTTCGTTTAAATGAAGAAGTAACGTTAGAAGCACGAGGCGAAGCTTATATGCCGAAGCGTTCATTCGTTAAACTAAATGAAGAAAAAGAGCAAAATGGAGAAGATGTATTTGCGAATCCGCGTAATGCAGCAGCAGGTTCAATACGTCAACTTGATCCGAAAATTGCAGCGAAGCGTAACTTATCTATGTTTGTGTATGGTCTTGCGAATGTAGAAGAAAAAACAATTCCATCACATAGTGAATCGCTTGATTTCTTAGGTGAACTTGGATTTAAGACAAATCCAAATCGCCGTACATGTGAAACAATTGAAGAAGTTATAGCTTATGTAGAAGAATGGCAAGAAAAACGTCCGCATCTTGATTATGAGATTGATGGAATCGTTATAAAAGTAGATGATGTTGCCCTTCAAGAAAGTCTAGGAACTACAGCGAAGAGTCCAAGATGGGCGATTGCTTATAAATTCCCGGCTGAAGAAGTTGTAACGAGATTAACAGGCATTGAATTAAGTGTTGGCCGAACAGGAGTTGTAACACCGACTGCAGAACTAGAGCCAGTGAGAGTTGCTGGTACGATTGTTCGTCGTGCTTCTTTACATAACGAGGATTTAATTCGTGAAAAAGACATTCGAATTGGTGACTACGTTGTTGTGAAGAAGGCTGGAGATATTATTCCTGAAGTTGTGAACGTTATTTTTGATAAGCGTACTGGTGAGGAAGAAGAATACCGCATGCCAACTCATTGTCCAGCATGTGAGAGTGAACTTGTTCGTTTAGAAGAAGAAGTAGCACTTCGTTGTATAAATCCAACTTGTCCTGCTCAAATTCGAGAAGGGTTAATCCATTTCGTTTCAAGAAATGCAATGAATATTGATGGACTTGGAGAACGTGTCATTACACAACTCTTTGATGCTGATTACATTCGTACATTTGCTGATTTATATGCATTGACGAAAGAGCAATTATTACAGTTAGAACGTTTTGGTGAAAAATCAGCAACAAACTTAATACAAGCAATTGAAAATTCTAAAGAAAACTCGTTAGAGCGATTATTATTTGGTCTTGGAATTCGCCACGTTGGAGCGAAAGCAGCACGTACATTTGCAGAGCACTTTGAAACAATGGATGAGCTTGTAAAAGCAACGGAAGAAGAACTAAAAGCAATTAATGAAATTGGCGAAAAAATGGCTCAATCTGTTGTGACATATTTTGATAATGAAGATGTATTAGAGTTATTACAGCAGTTTAAAGAGTATGGCGTGAATATGACATACAAAGGTATAAAAATTGCAGATTTACAAAATGTTGAATCTTACTTCGCAGGAAAAACGGTTGTTTTAACAGGTAAGCTAGAAGTTATGGGGCGAAGTGAAGCGAAGAAGAAGATTGAGGCATTAGGTGGAAAAGTAACGGGAAGTGTTAGTAAGAGTACGGATTTAGTTGTTGCAGGTGAAGCGGCTGGTTCGAAATTAGCACAAGCGGAGAAACATAATGTTGAGGTTTGGAATGAAGAGAGGTTCTTACAAGAGCTAAATAAGTAAGAGGTGCAAACTTACCATGAAAAAAATAGCATTAGCGGTATTAAGCCTTGGCCTACTTGTAAGTGGGTGTAGTGCAGGTGCCGACAAAGATGAAAAAGTGGCTGAGAAATCGGGGAAAGCAAAAGAACAATCAGTTGTTCCAAAATACGCTATTTCGGATGAATATTATAAGACGACTATTCCATTTGATGGTGGAAATGCACGTGGTTTAGTGGTGCAAGGGTTAAATAGTCGTCTTGATATAGATGAATTTGAAACAGGGTTAATGCGAATTGCAAAAGAATCATTTAGTACGAAAGATAATTTTTTAAAAGGCGGAAAAGCTCTAGATACTCAAACTATACAGATGCTTGTTAAAAGAAAACGTACAGATGCTGAACAAAAGGAACTAGAGGACAAATTAAAAAAAGATGCAGTTAAATTTCCTAATATAGGATTAAACCCTGCATTAGGAACAGGATCCGAATCACTAGAAGTGAAAAATAAAAAAAATCCAATATATATTTCAAATATTTTAGAGCATGATTATTATGTGAAAAAAGGCGATAACGGCGAGGAACGCGTTGGTATGGTAGTTGGATTAGCAATGAATTCTGTTCAATATTTTAACGAAGAGCATGGTTATCCACGTGAAGCTGCAATCCCGGATGAAAAGATGTTAGCTGAAGGGAAAAAAATGGCGCAAGAAATTTTGAAAGTCATACATCAAAAAGAACCTGAAACCAAAAATATTCCAATAACATTTGCGATTTATCGCCAAGCTCCAAAGTCTTCGCTCGTGCCAGGTAACTTTGTTTCTTATGCAAATGCCGAAAAAGGTAGTGAAACGGTTGAAGATTGGCAACAAATTAATGAAAAATATTATTTGTTCCCATCAGAGCAAGCGAAAACAGATAATAAACGTGAAGACCTTGCAAGAGTATCCAACTTTAAGGCAAAACTAAGCGATTATTTCCAAGGCGACTATACAGCTGTTATTGGTACTGGTATGTATAGAGATGATGAATTAAGAGAAATGAAGCTTGATATTCCTGTCCAGTTTAATGGAAAAGCTGAAATAGTTGGTTTTACACAATATGTGGCAGGGCTTGTTATGGAATACTTCCCGAATTATATGAAAGTACAAGTAACGATTAAATCTGTAGAACGCCCAGAAGCTATTATTATACGTGAAGCAAAACAAGATGAACCACTTGTGAAGATTTTAGATTAAATATGAAGGCTGTTCCTCTATGGAACAGCTTTTTTTCTTATGTAATTTTGTTATAATTTAAAATGTTGTAAAAAATAGGGGTAAGGGGTAAATCTCATGGAAGAATTAAGTTTTCAAGTCATTATTTTATTAATTGCATTCGGTTTTTTAGCAGCTTTTATTGATTCCGTTGTTGGAGGAGGAGGGTTAATTTCGCTTCCTGCGCTTATGTTTGTTGGCTTATCGCCAGCTTCGGCAATTGCAACGAATAAATTAGCGGCAACAATGGGGACGTTTACGAGTGCGATGTATTTTATTCGATCAGGAAAAGTTGATTTTAAAATTGTAGGAAAGTTAATCCCGTTAACTATTGTTGGAGCTGTTGCAGGTGCTTTAGTAGTAAAATTTATTCCACCGGATATTTTACGCCCATTAGTACTTGTAATGTTGGTATTTATTGCTATTTATATTATTGCAAAAAAGAATTGGGGAAGTGTGTCTACCTATAAGAAGATGACGCAAAGAAAAACATTAATATTTTTCTTTGCTATTTTAATGATAGGATTTTATGATGGATTTTTTGGACCAGGGACAGGGTCGTTTTTAATTTTTGCATTTTTATTAATTGGCTTGGATTTTATTCAAGCGGCAGCATCTGGAAAACTTTTGAACTTTGTTAGTAATATTGTATCTTTAATTACTTTTTTATTTTTAGATATAATTCATTTTGAATACGGTATTATCATGGGATTATCAATGATCTTAGGTGCTTATTTTGGATCGAAGTTTGCGGTTCAAAAAGGTGTTGGATATGTAAGGACTTTATTTTTATTAGTTACTATATTATTGATCGGGAAAAATGTTTTGGAATATACTCATATTTTGTAGATTCATACGCATGTATGAATCTCTTTTTTTTATTATATTTTAAAAATTTATTAATTTTTAAAATATAAGTCTAGGAATATTTGAATAAATCTAAATTATCGTGTAGAATAATGTTGTAAAATGTAAACGTTTTTCTAAGGGGAGGCTAAAAAAAATGGTAGTAGCATACAAACATGAGCCATTTACAGATTTTTCAGTGGAGGCTAACAAATTAGCGTTTGAAGAAGGTTTAAAGAAAGTAGAATCTTATCTTGGACAAGACTATCCATTAATTATTGGGGGAGAAAAAATCACTACAGAAGACAAAATTGTTTCTGTAAACCCTGCAAATAAAGAGGAACTTGTTGGTCGTGTTTCAAAAGCAAGCCGTGAGTTAGCTGAAAAAGCAATGCAAGTAGCGGATGAAACATTCCAAACTTGGAGAAAATCAAAGCCAGAAATGCGTGCAGACATTTTATTCCGTGCTGCAGCAATCGTTCGTCGCAGAAAACATGAATTCTCTGCTATTCTTGTAAAAGAAGCAGGTAAGCCATGGAATGAGGCAGATGCTGATACAGCAGAAGCAATCGACTTTATGGAATATTATGGTCGTCAAATGTTAAAATTAAAAGACGGTATTCCAGTAGAAAGCCGTCCAATTGAATATAATCGTTTCTCTTACATTCCATTAGGAGTAGGTGTTATCATTTCTCCTTGGAACTTCCCATTCGCAATTATGGCAGGTATGACAACAGCTGCTTTAGTTTCTGGTAACACAGTATTACTAAAACCAGCTAGTACAACTCCTGTAGTAGCAGCGAAATTTATGGAAGTATTAGAAGAAGCTGGCTTACCAGCTGGCGTAGTAAACTTCGTTCCAGGTAACGGTTCTGAAGTTGGTGACTACTTAGTAGACCATCCTCGTACACGTTTCGTAAGCTTCACGGGATCTCGTGATGTAGGTATCCGCATCTATGAGCGTGCAGCGAAAGTAAACCCAGGACAAATTTGGTTAAAACGCGTTATCGCTGAAATGGGCGGTAAAGATACAATCGTTGTTGATAAAGAAGCAGATCTTGAATTAGCAGCTAAGTCTATCGTTGCATCAGCATTCGGATTCTCAGGACAAAAATGTTCTGCATGTTCTCGTGCAGTAATCCATGAAGATGTATATGATCATGTATTAAATCGTGCTGTTGAATTAACAAAAGAATTAACAGTTGCTAACCCAGCAGTATTAGGTACAAACATGGGTCCTGTTAATGACCAAGCTGCATTCGATAAAGTAATGAGCTATGTTGCAATTGGTAAAGAAGAAGGTAGAATCTTAGCAGGTGGCGAAGGAGACGATTCTAAAGGCTGGTTCATCCAACCAACAATCGTTGCTGACGTTGCAGAAGATGCTCGCTTAATGAAAGAAGAAATCTTCGGACCAGTAGTAGCATTCTGTAAAGCGAAAGACTTCGATCATGCACTTGCAATTGCAAATAATACGGAATACGGTTTAACAGGTGCTGTTATTACTAACAACCGTGACCATATTGAAAAAGCACGCGAAGACTTCCACGTTGGTAACTTATACTTCAACCGTGGATGTACTGGTGCAATCGTAGGTTACCAACCATTCGGTGGCTTTAACATGTCTGGTACAGACTCTAAAGCTGGTGGACCTGATTACTTAGCACTTCACATGCAAGCAAAAACTACTTCTGAAACTTTATAAGAAATAGTAGAGGAGCTCTTCACAGAATGTGAAGAGCTCCTTTTAAAATTGAAATCCTATATATTACCATCGTTCGAAGGGAATGAGCTAAAACCTATTAATAGCGGGATAAACATGTGAACAGAAATAAAATGATGAGAAAAGTTGACTTATTAGTCATATTTTTTAGTATTCATTTTGAGAATTTCCTGTATAATACAATTTGAAAGAAAATCTATGGTTCGACAAGGAACACTCCTTTCGGTTTTGCTCACTGAAAGGAGTGTTTTTTTATGTAGCTAAAAATTCTTGCGTGCTTATTACATTTGCATATACGCCATTTAAACTAGCTAAAATTGTATTGTGAATGTAAACAGCTGGTATAGTAGCGTTCTTAAAAGACAGGTCTTTTGTAGCACAAGCATCATGTATAACGGTACATTGAAAGCCAAAATCGAATGCAGCCCTTACTGTAGCATCGATACACATATGAGTCATCATCCCACATACAACGACATGTTCAATATTTAAACGTTTTAATTGCTCTAGAAGATTAGTTTCTCGGAAGCTATTTGGATAATGTTTGACTATAACTGTTTCTTCTCTAAGTGGACGTACGCTTTCGTGAATATGTACACCTTCTGTATTAGGTAGGAAAAAAGTAGCGTCATCTTTTATAGCTACGTGTTGGATATGAAAAATAGGTTCGCTGTTTGTTCTAAAGTGTTGTAATAACTGATTAGCATATTCGCTTGCTTCTACTGGATTACGCAATTCCATCTTTCCATTTGGAAAATAATCGTTTTGAATATCGATGAGTAAAAGAGCTGTTTTCATATATTTATCTTCCTCCGAGTTTCATATTCAAATAAATTTATTCAATTCGTAGAGAAGATTCTCCTGTTTAAAAATATGAGGAAGAAGAATTTTAAATAACCTTGAAAGTTACTATTTTCTCATGAATTTTCATCTGAAAATTTTAATAAAGGAATAATTAATATTTTTCTAAAAAATGTATTGACTCTTATTATTCTGAGTTCTATAATGAGAATTAATTAAACGACAATTAAATCGATACATTCTTATCCAGAGAGGTGGAGGGACTGGCCCTACGATACCTCAGCAACGGGTTTTTTTAATACCGTGCTAACTCCAGCAAGCCATATAAAGGCTTGGAAGATGAGAAGATGTGAACGAGTACATATAAGTGCTCTCCTTCTTATCTTTATGGTTGATAAGAAGGAGAGCACTTTTTATTTTACCTCGAAAGCTCTACTTCAAGTTTTTACAGCATATAGGAGGGGAAAAAATGATTTCTTTTAACAATGTAAGTAAAGTGTATGAATCAGCTGGGCAATCTGTTCATGCGGTGGAGGATGTAACATTATCAGTTGAGAAAGGCGAAATTTTTGGCATTATTGGTTTTAGTGGCGCTGGAAAGAGTACGTTATTACGCTTAGTAAATATGTTAGAGAGACCGACGGCAGGAACGATTTCAATAGATGATAAAGATATTACATCATTATCGACGAAAGAATTACGTAAACTGAGACAAAGAATTGGAATGATTTTCCAAAGTTTTAATTTATTTAATTCAAGAACAGTATTTGGAAATATTGCTTATCCATTAAAGTTAGCGAAAGTACCAAAGAATGAGATAAAAGAAAGAGTAAATGAATTGCTGAAGTTTGTAGGGTTAGAAGATAAAGTAAACTATTACCCAGAGCAGCTATCAGGTGGACAAAAGCAGCGTGTGGGCATTGCTAGAGCACTTGCGACATCGCCAGATATTCTTATATGTGATGAGGCAACATCAGCCTTAGATCCAGAAACAACGACAGAAATTCTAAACTTATTAAAGAAAGTAAATAGAGAATACAATTTAACAATTCTTCTTATTACACATGAAATGCATGTTGTGAAAGAAATTTGTCACCGTGTAGCTGTAATGGAGAAGGGAAAAGTTATTGAAGAAGGAAAACTGTTTGATGTTTTCACGCAACCAAAAACAAAGACGACTCAAAACTTTGTACGTTCTGTCATTAATGATCATTTACCGGAAAGTGTTCTAGCGAAAATTCAAAATGGTGGTCAAATTTATCGTCTAACATTTACTGGTGAGGAGACAGGACAGCCGGTACTATCATATATCGCAAAAAACTATAACGTCGATGTAAATGTACTGTACGGAAATATTATTGAACTTCAAAATGTGCTATTTGGAAATCTTCTTGTAGAGTTGCAAGGTGAGCAGAGGGAAATTCAAAAAGCATTACAACATCTAAGACTGCAAGTGCAGCTGAAGGAGGTAGAAGCTCATGCGAGTTGATTGGAGTATATTTTGGCCGCGCATACTAGATGCGACGGGGGATACCCTCTTAATGGTAATTGTAACCCTTATATTTGCTACAATTCTTGGTATACCGCTAGGTTTACTTTTATATGTAACGAGAAAAGGAAACTTTTTAGAAAATAAATGGGTCTTTTCTATTCTTAACATCATAATTAATACAATTCGTCCGGTACCATTCATTATCTTTTTAGTAGCGTTAAGTCCACTAACGAGAAGTGTTATCGGAACGACGATTGGAACAGCAGCAGCAATTTTCCCGATGACGTTAGTCGCATCAATTGGTATTGCTAGAATGGTTGAAACAAACCTTGTTTCCGTTCCGAAAGGAGTAATTGAAGCAGCGCAAGCAATGGGCGCTTCGCCAATTAGAATTGTTTTTGAAATCCTTGTACCAGAAGCGTTAGCACCATTAATCTTAGGTGTCACATTTATGACAGTTGGTTTAATTGAATTTTCTGCAGTTGCTGGGCTTGTCGGTGGTGGCGGTCTTGGTGATTTAGCAATGACATATGGTTATCAACGTTTTGATACATCAGTTATGTTCGTAACGGTCGTGTTACTTATTATTCTCGTACAGATAGCTCAAAATTTAGGGAATTACTTTGCGAAAGTCTTGTTACGCAGATCATAAAAAGGAAGAGAGGAAAAGAGAATGAAGAAAATTTTAGCATTTGCATTATCAGCGATTGTAGGAGTCTCAGCATTAAGCGGCTGCTCAAGTGGAGACACGGGTGCAGGAGCGAAAGAAAAAGTAGTTCGCGTCGGTGTAACTGGAACGGATGGAGACGCTTGGGAAATTTTGAAGAAAAAAGCTGAAAAAGAAGGGATTAAGATTAAACTGGTGGAGTTCTCTGATTATACAACTCCAAATAAAGCTTTAGCTGATGGAGATATTGAATTAAACTCATTTCAGCATATTGCTTTCTTAGAGCAATTTAAAAAGGAACATAAGTTAGATATTACAGCTGTTGGTACAACACAAATTGCACCAATGGGTTTATACTCTGAAAAATATAAGAAATCAAATGAAATCCCAGATGGTTCAGAAATTGCAATTCCAAACGATCCAACCAACCAAGCACGTGCATTAAAACTTCTTGATGCAGCTGGATTATTAAAGCTGAAAAAGGATTTTGGTCTATTTGGAGATTCAAGTGGTATTGCTGAAAATCCGAAGAAATTAAAAATTACACCGGTTATCGCACAGCAAACACCTCGTGTGTTAAAAGATGTAGCGGCATCAGTTATTAATAACGGTGTTGCTGGTCAAGCTGGATTAGATCCAGCGAAGGATCCTATTTTCTTAGAAGATCCAAAGAATGAAAATGCGAAGCCTTATATTAATATTTTCGCAGCTCGTAAGAAAGATAAAGATGATCCAACACTGAAAAAAGTAATTGAATTATACCATTCAAAAGAAGTAACAGATGCAATTAAGAAAGAAACAAATGATGGTTCAATTTCAGTAGATCTTTCACTTGAGGAGCTTGAAAAAATCGTAAAATAATGATGGGGTTTAATGGACTAACAGAAGGAACCCCTCCGCTGTTAGTTCGTTCAACATATAAACTTAACAAACAAACCCTAATTCTGTACCTTCCAATTTTGTATAACGTAGAATCCAATGTTTGTTAAGTAGAGTAATGGACCAGGAGTTTTCCTGGTCTTTTTTTATGAATGAAAATAGCTAGCGAACAGTAAGGTAATCCAAATTATAATGGGATAAGAAAATAAGCTGAAAAGGAGTGTAATTACGAATTGCTTTTGATGAATTAAGTGTTTTTGGGATAAAAAAAAGAAAATAGAAAAGAGAGTAATGAAAAATGCTGATATTACGCCGGGGTTATAGGAGCGATAAATGAAAAACAAAATAATATGTTGAACAGAGTTAAAGAAGATGGCCCCTTGTATAAAAATAATCCAGCATATAGAAGACAAGAAGTTAAGTTGATATAGAAAGACGATAAGTAATACAAAGATTGTTAATACGGAAATGGCAATGAAAAATTGTTGGCTAGTTATAAGACGGATTGAAAATTGATTAGCAAGATATTGTGGCATTTGGAAAGCTTCTTCAAGGTTATGAATGAAAAATAATAAGGGAATGATCCAGAGTATAGTAGTGGAATGCTTTTTCATCAACTTACATCACTCCAATAAAGTATAGAAAGCCTAAAAAAGCCCCTCTATACAGAGATAGTTATTCAATTATGATATTTTTTAAATTAACTTCATGATGATCTCGTTCTTTCGGATAAGCAGCTAGCTCCTCTTGCAAAATATTTAATATTTGCTTAGCTGATTGCTGGATTGGATTAGGTAGCTCTTCTAATATATGCATCCCGACTTTTACTTTTGTACGAATTACCCTTCGTAGTAGTTCCTCATGCATGCACTACACCTCCAAACCGAATGTTTAGTATATCTTCTTCAAATTTTGCCCCTTGAATAGAAAGGTGTGTTAACGTTTTTGGCAATGTAATATTTCGTTTCACAGAGCCAGCTCGAATAATTAGCTCATCACCTTTTTGATTTAATGAAAGTTCACTTTTGTTTGAGAAGGGAATAGAAAGAATGAAAATATAATCATCGCCATCTTTTCTTACATATTGTGTGCGGCCGTTAAATTTCACTTCAGTAGGACAATGATCAGTTTTAAATAAAGCATCTCCTACACGCTCTAACATAGGTAAACCAACAACTTCTTGTTCAAACATTGGAGCTTCGTAAATAGGAAGTGGATCAAAACTATTTTGAATTAATGTTTTATATTTCTTTTGCGTATCTTTCCATGCTTGAAAATAAGGATCGGTGACGGTGTTAGGGATGACGCGATTAATCATAATGGCATCTACGTTATAATCGTATAAATTTAAATAAGTAAAGCTACGCTGAGCTTCTTTAATGACCATTTTTTCAGGATTTACAACGATGCGGATACTTGTTACTTCTCGGTTTGATAAAATATCTCTCATTTCTCCGAGCTGTTCAAGTGTATTTGTTAATTCGTCCATAATATCATCGGTTGGAAGAGGGACACCAAGGAGTGGTTGAGCTACAGGACGAACGACTTTTAAAACTTTTCTTTTAATAGGAAACAATTTTTCCATCCACCAGCCGAGCATGTCTGGAAAGCTTAGCATTGCTAATGTTTCTCCTGTTGGAGCACAATCAATAATGATAACATCATATGTGTTTTGTTTATAATAATCGAGTACGCGAAGTAAGCTAATTAAATCTTCCATACCAGGAAACATCGTTAATTCTTCTGTTGTAATATCATCGGCTGCTTTGGAAGTGAAGAGTAGTGTAATATATTTCTGTAATTTTCCCCATCCTTTTTCCATCTCATAAATCGTATTAATTTCTTGTGCCCACAAATTTTCACGAATTTCTAATGGCTCAGAAGATAGCTTTATACCAAATGAATCTCCTAAACTATGAGCGGGATCTGTACTCATGACTAAAGTTTTTAATCCTTGTTTTGCGCTTTGAATTGCTGTTGCTGCTGAAATGCTAGTTTTTCCTACGCCGCCTTTACCTGTATACAAAATAATTCTCATCATTCATATCTCCTTTGTTTCGAATATCGAATATTACGAGTGTCGAAGTAAATGATTGAATAAAAACCCAGATAGGGTTTTATTCAATCGGAATGTTTTTCATTTTAGGTGTAGAAACTTTTTCTTCTGTTTTTTGCTGTGACGTAGCAATGTGATTCATAATCTTTTGGAAGATTTGTAGTAAGAATGCTTTTTCTTCTTCTGACAATGCTTCTGTCACTAAGCTAAAGTAGTGGGCTGCATTTTGTTTTACTTCTTGAACGAGCATTACGCCGTTTTCTGTTAACCGAATTAATACAATACGTCGGTCGTTTTCATCACGGTAGCGCTCAATATATCCCTTTTTTACAAGGCGATTTACAACGCCCGTCGTTGTACTCATCGGTATATCAAGAAGGTCAGCAATTTTCGTCATTGTAATATCTGTATTTCGTTCCATCCAAAGTAAACAAAATACTTCTGTTTTAGAAAGTGTTAAATCTAGGGTTACCCATTCTTCAGGATAGAAAAGTTTCTTGGCGTTATCTAGCAGTAAGTCTAAAAAATGTTCATATTGCAACAATTAATTCCACTCCCGTATATTTCGAGGTTCGTAATATTTATTTTTATTTTATGTAGAATAGAAAAAATTGTCAATGATTTTAATTATTTTTTCAGATTAGACAGAAAACTTTCTTTAAAATAGTATTCTTTTATGATAGATTTATAAATATAAAACTAGAATTTACATAAAAATCCATCATGGTAAATATACTTATCTATAATGGGTATACAGCTAACGAGGGGGAGAACGATGAGAAGACGTAATACGCAAGCGTTCACGTTTTTAGCATGGACTTCATTTGTTTGTGCGCTTTCAGGTATGCTAATTGGGATTTATACGTTAGATGAAACGCTTAGTGTAAAAGGATACTATTTAATTGGAACATTATTTTTAACGATGTCTTGTTTTGTATTACAAAAAACAATTCGTGATAATGAAGAAGATAACGAGAGATTTCCGAAAAATAAACCGTTAGATAAAGAGTAAATTGTAAAGAAAGGCATTTGCCTTTCTTTTTTTATGTAAAAATGGCGTAAGTACTCTGTGTTGACTTGCTTGAAGTACTGAAAATTTGGTATCATCAATAGTATTGTAGATTGAACGATATATTATGGAGGTGGCCTAGCCGTGTCAAGAATTTCCGTTGAGAATGTAAAGCACGTAGCACATTTAGCACGTCTTGCAATTACTGATCAAGAAGCAGAAAAATTTCAAAAACAACTAGATGCAATTGTTACATTTGCAGAACAGTTAAATGAATTAGATACAACAGATGTAAAACCAACAACTCATGTATTAACTATGAAAAATGTTATGCGTGAAGATGTACCAGAAAAAGGTTTACCAGTCGAAGAAGTATTAAAAAATGCACCGGATCACAAAGATAATCAAATCCGTGTTCCAGCAGTATTAGAATAGAGGAGGGGAATTTCGATGTCATTATTTGATCATTCAGTATCAGAGTTACATAAGAAGTTAAACAACAAAGAAATTTCCGTTACGGATTTAGTAGAAGAATCTTACAAACGTATTGCGGATGTTGAAGATAACGTAAAAGCCTTTCTTACATTAGATGAAGAAAATGCACGCGCAAAAGCGAAAGAATTAGATGCAAAAATCGGCGCTGAAGATAATGGTTTATTATTCGGTATGCCAATTGGTGTAAAAGATAACATTGTAACTAACGGTCTTCGTACAACTTGTGCAAGCAAAATATTAGCAAACTTCGATCCAATTTATGATGCGACAGTTGTGCAAAAGCTAAAAGCTGCTGACACAATTACAATCGGTAAATTAAACATGGACGAGTTCGCAATGGGTTCTTCAAATGAAAACTCAGGATTCTACGCTACGAAAAACCCATGGAACTTAGATTACGTTCCAGGCGGATCTAGTGGTGGTTCTGCAGCAGCTGTAGCAGCAGGAGAAGTACTATTCTCTCTAGGTTCTGATACGGGTGGTTCTATCCGTCAGCCAGCTGCATATTGCGGTGTTGTAGGTTTAAAACCAACTTACGGACGCGTATCTCGTTACGGATTAGTAGCATTCGCATCTTCACTTGACCAAATCGGACCGATTACACGTACAGTAGAAGACAATGCATACTTATTACAAGCTATTTCAGGTATTGACCGCATGGATGCAACTTCTGCAAACGTTGAAGTTGGAAACTATTTAGCTGGTTTAACAGGCGATGTTAAAGGTTTACGCATTGCTGTACCGAAAGAATACTTAGGCGAAGGTGTTGGCGAAGAAGCTCGTGAGTCAGTACTAGCTGCTTTAAAAGTATTAGAAGGTATGGGCGCAACTTGGGAGGAAGTATCTCTTCCACACTCTAAATACGCTCTAGCAACGTATTACTTACTATCTTCTTCTGAAGCATCTGCTAACCTTTCACGCTTTGATGGCGTGCGTTACGGTGTTCGTTCTGATAATGTAAATAACTTATTAGATCTTTACAAAAACACACGTAGTGAAGGTTTCGGTGATGAAGTTAAACGTCGTATTATGCTTGGTACATTTGCTCTTAGCTCTGGTTACTATGATGCATATTACAAAAAAGCACAACAAGTACGTACATTAATTAAGAACGACTTTGAAAATGTATTTGCTAACTATGATGTTATTATTGGACCAACAACACCAACTCCGGCATTTAAAGTGGGAGAAAAAGTTGACGATCCAATGACAATGTATGCAAATGACATTTTAACAATCCCAGTAAACTTAGCGGGTGTTCCAGCGATTTCAGTTCCATGTGGATTCGGTGCTAACAACATGCCACTTGGTCTACAAATCATTGGTAAACACTTCGATGAAGCGACAATTTACCGCGTTGCACATGCGTTTGAGCAAGCAACAGACTATCATACAAAAAAAGCAAGTCTGTAAGGAGGCGAGCATAGATGAATTTAGAAACAATTATTGGTTTAGAGGTTCACGTTGAGTTAAAAACAAATTCGAAAATTTTCTCTGCGAGTCCAACAGAATTCGGAGCGGAGCCAAATACACAAACAAGTGTAATTGACTTAGGATACCCAGGGGTACTTCCTACTTTAAATAAAGAAGCAGTTAACTTTGCGATGAAAGCTGCAATGGCATTAAACTGTGAAATCGCAACGGAAACGAAGTTTGACCGTAAAAACTATTTCTATCCAGATAACCCGAAAGCTTACCAAATCTCTCAATTTGATAAGCCAATTGGTGAAAATGGTTGGATTGAAATCGAAGTAGACGGTAAAAAGAAGCGTATCGGTATTACACGTCTTCATTTAGAAGAAGATGCTGGTAAATCAACGCATACAGCTGATGGTTCATTAGTAGACTACAACCGTCAAGGTATGCCTTTAATCGAGATCGTATCTGAGCCAGATATGCGTACGCCAGAAGAAGCATATGCATACTTAGAGAAGTTAAAATCAATCATTCAATACACTGGTGTATCTGATTGTAAGATGGAAGAAGGTTCCTTACGTTGTGATGCGAACATTTCTCTTCGTCCAGTTGGACAAGAGAAGTTCGGTACAAAAGCGGAACTGAAAAACTTAAACTCATTCACTTACGTACAAAAAGGTCTTGAGCACGAGCAAGTGCGCCAAGAAAAAGAACTGTTATCTGGTGGTATCATCCAACAAGAAACACGTCGTTATGATGAAGCAACGAAGAAAACAATCTTAATGCGTGTGAAAGAAGGATCTGACGATTACCGTTACTTCCCGGAGCCAGACTTAGTTGAACTTTACATTGATGATGAGTGGAAAGAAGCAGTTCGAGCTTCTATTCCAGAACTTCCAGATGCACGTAAAGCTCGCTACGTTGCAGAACTAGGCTTACCAGCTTATGATGCACACGTGTTAACATTAACGAAAGAGATGTCTGATTTCTTTGAAGCAACTGTTGCAGACGGTGCTGATGCGAAATTAACATCGAACTGGTTAATGGGTGAAGTACTTGCATACTTAAACAAACAACAAAAAGAATTAAAAGACGTTGCATTAACGCCTGCTGGTTTATCTAAAATGGTTCAATTAATTGAAAAAGGTACAATTTCTTCTAAAATCGCGAAGAAAGTATTTAATGAATTAATTGAAAAAGGTGGAGACCCAGAAGAAATCGTTAAAGCGAAAGGTCTTGTTCAAATTTCTGACGAGGGTACACTTCGTAAAGTTGTAACAGAAATTCTTGATAATAATGAGCAATCTATCGAAGACTTTAAAAACGGTAAAGACCGTGCAATTGGCTTCTTAGTTGGTCAAATTATGAAAGCTACAAAAGGACAAGCAAATCCACCGCTTGTTAACAAAATCTTACTTGAAGAGATTAATAAGCGATAATAGTAGTAACTTTTAAAGATTAAGCAGAAAAACACCCGTACATGGGTGTTTTTCTAGGTTAATCAAACGTTTGTTTAAATGAGACAAAATCGTTTAAACAAACGTTTGATTAACTGTCAAAAGTGGAAAAATGTTTGTATAGCAACTATGGTATGATAGTTGCAAAAAGGTGGGAATAATGATAAATCTAAACATAGAGGTTTTTTTTCATCTCATGAAATAATAGATAGTTATTATTCGTTATATGTAAATTTTTATGGAAGAATGGATAGAAATAAAGTGAAACTTTAATCAGTGAGAGGTTCATCCAACACTGATTATTAGCCCTCACCAATCGGGCATTTACTGCCCGCAAATAGCGGGATAAATTTTGGAGTCAAATAAAAAACCATTGAAATGAATATTTACTTTTGATGGACTACACGAATCGGGTTCTTACTGCCTGTTTGAGCGGGATAAAAGAAGGATAGCAAGATGAGAGGAGGTAGGCATGGGAATACTGAACAGAAGTTCAGTATGTTCTTTTTCGATACATAAAGAAATTTCCTGTGCTAATAAATGATGAAGCGAGCAAGAATTATTTATAATCCTACTTCTGGGCGTGAGCTATTTAAGAAGAGCTTACCAGAAGTATTACAAAAATTAGAACAAGCTGGCTATGAGACATCTTGTCATGCGACAACGGGTCCTGGAGACGCTACTGTGGCGGCGAGGCAAGCTGCGGATCGTAAGTTTGATGTTGTTATTGCGGCTGGTGGCGACGGTACGTTAAATGAAGTAGTAAACGGTTTAGTTGGGCATGAATTCCGTCCGAAATTTGGAATTATTCCAGTTGGAACGACAAATGACTTTGCACGTGCAATTGGTGTACCTCGTTCTATTGAAGAGGCAGCAGATATTATTTGCGAAGGAAAAACAGTGCCATTAGACCTTGGTAGAGCGAACGATACATATTTTATTAACATCGCTGGTGGCGGTCGTATTACAGAATTAACATACGAAGTACCGAGTAAGTTAAAGACAGTATTAGGGCAGCTTGCTTATTACCTAAAAGGTATCGAGATGTTACCATCATTGCATCCGACATATGTTGAAATTGAGTATGATGGAAAGTTACTACAAGAAGAAATTACGATGTTTTTAATTACGAATACTCGTTCAGTAGGTGGATTTGAAAAGGTAGCACCGTATGCATCTATTAACGATGGGTTATTTGACCTATTAGTACTGAAAAAAGGTTCTATCGCTGATTTAATTAAAGCAGCAACACAAGCACAACGTGGTGAACATATTAATAATCCAAAAGTGTTATATACACAAGCGAACCGAATTAAAGTACATTCACCAGATAAACTAATGATTAATTTAGATGGTGAGTATGGTGGAGATGCACCGATGGAATTCGAAAATATATATCATTGTTTAGAACTATTTGTTCCTGAACATCAAGAGGATGCCCTGTAAAGGCATCCTTTTTTACTTTGTTAAAATGAATTGTAAATTGGGAGTTAGTTTGATTTTTATGGTATTTTTACAATTCTTTTATTTTACATCCATACTTTATTGATACACTGGAAGAGATAAGAAATGAGAGGTAGGGTGCTATGGAGAAGGTAAAGGCGATATTATTTGATAAAGATGGGACATTAATGGATTTTCATTCAATATGGATAAAAGTAGCTGAAGAACTTGTAGCTGAATGTATAAGTTTATATCATTTACCAAGTACAATGCGGCAGACCTTATTAGAAGAGATTGGTGTAGAGGGAGCATTTGTTAATCCAAGGAGTGCAATAGCTGCTGGAACAAGCCTTGATGTAGCGAAGGGGCTTTGTAATTATATTGAGTCTGCTAGAGAAGAAGAGATGCATCAGTGGGTAAGTGAGAAGTTATTTTCCCTTATGTATGAGCATCGTTCGCATATGAAAATGACAGCAGACTTACCGAAAGTGTTACAGGCATTAAAAGATAAAGGATTTATATTAGGGGTTGTCACGGCGGATGATTTCGCACCAACAGAATTATTTTTAAAACAATATAAGTTGGAGAACTTTTTTGATTATATTATAGCCTCGGATACATTCCCTGCGCAAAAACCAGATAAAAAGATTATAGAAGTGTTTTGTGAGAAATTTAATTTAGAATCATGTGAGGTTGCGGTTGTTGGAGATACGCCAACTGATTTACATTTAGCTAAAAATGGCGATTGCTATGCAATTGGGGTGCTATCTGGTACAGGAGACCGTCCAACATTAGAACCACTTGCTGATTTAGTGTTAGATTCTGTTGGAGAGTTTATTTCTCAATCGGGTGAGTTTTTCTGGGAGAAAGAAAAGTCTAATGTGTAAGGAAAATAAGTCTATAAAGACTCTTAATGAGTCTTTATAGACTTATTTTTTATGCCTGGATACAAAGAATATAGGATAAATGCTAGAAAAGAAAGTTGGCATATATTTTGCAATAAAAAGAGAAAACAATGTAAAGAAAAGGATGGGGTACGCAATGAACACAAAAAAATTTGCTAAAGTAAATGAACAAATTCCAGGACCGAAAGCGGCATCTTTATTAGAACGCCGTCAAAATATAGTACCAAAAGGAGTAAGTAACGGCATCCCAACGTTTGTACAATCTGCCAATGGTGCTCTTGTAACAGATGTTGATGGCAATCAGTACATTGATTTTGCAGGAGCAATCGGGACAATTAACGTAGGGCATTGTCATCCAACGGTTAAAGAAGCGCTCCATAAACAAGTCGATCAATACATTCATACTGGATTTAACGTCATGATGTATGAGCCATATATTGAATTAGCAGAAAAGCTTGCGGCATTGGCACCAGGAAGTTTCGATAAGCAAGTCCTGTTTTTAAATAGTGGTGCAGAAGCAGTTGAGAACGCGGTGAAAATCGCTCGTAAATATACGAAGAGACCTGGTATTATCGCATTTTCTAAAGGTTTCCACGGGCGTACATTAATGACAATGACGATGACAAGTAAAGTGAAGCCATATAAATTTGGGTTTGGTCCCTTTGCTCCAGAAGTATATAAAGCGCCATTTCCATACGAATACCGTCGCCCAGAGGGATTAACGGAAGAGCAGTATGATGATTTTATTATTGAAGAGTTTAAGAACTTCTTCATATCGGAAGTAGCACCAGAAACAATTGCAGCTGTTGTAATGGAACCTGTTCAAGGGGAAGGTGGATTTATCGTCCCAAGTAAGAAATTTGTTCAAGAAGTACGCCGCATTTGTTCAGAGAACGGCATCTTATTTGTAGCGGATGAAATACAAACAGGCTTTAGTCGTACAGGAAAATATTTTGCAATTGATCACTATGATGTCGTTCCAGATTTAATTACAGTGTCTAAATCATTAGGTGCTGGTGTACCGATAAGTGGTGTCATTGGACGTAAAGAAATTATGAATGAGTCTGCACCAGGTGAACTTGGTGGAACGTATGCAGGAAGTCCATTAGGATGTGCGGCTGCATTAGCTGTTCTCGATGTAATAGAAAATGAGAAATTAAATGATAGAGCGATAGAATTAGGAAAAGTCGTAATGAATCGATTCGAAGAGATGAAAAATAAATATCATTGCATCGGTGATGTGCGTGGGTTAGGCGCAATGTGTGCATTTGAGGTCGTTCAAGATCGTAAGACGAAAGCACCTGACAAAACGTTAACGGCTAATCTATGTGCAGAAGCAAATAAGCGTGGGTTACTGTTATTATCAGCAGGGACATATGGAAATGTTATCCGTGTGTTAATGCCTTTAGTTATTACAGATGAGCAACTTGAAGAAGGTTTAACAATAATTGAAGAATCATTGCAAGCTTGTTATGAGCAAACAAACATCGCTCGCGTTTAAAAACTGAAGTATAAATAGCAAACATTCTAGCTGACTCTATATTAAATGCAGAAAATTCACTTTATAATAAAGGTAGTGAAGTGGATCGATGGATTTGAAGTTAGGGGTGGCTAGGATGGTTGCAGAAAAGGAACGAGTGTTAATGGATTTAAAAGATGTATTTGAATATGCGTTTGACGAAATTTTTGTTACAGATGAGCAAGGGATCGTTGTACGTGTAAATAGTACATGTGAAAGGCACTACCAACTAGCTGCAGAAGAGTTAGTTGGTAAGCATGTAAAAGAACTACAAAAGGATGGAATCTTTTATCCATCAGCGACATTAGAAGTGATTGAAAAAAAGAGGCCAATTGAACTCGTTCAAACTACAAAATCAGGAGAGTATTTACACGTTCGTACAAGGCCTGTTTTTGATGATGAGGGAAATTTAAGAAGAGTGATTAGTTATTCTCGCGACCTTACTGAACTCTATCAATTACGTCAAAAGGTAGAGGAAATGGATAATCAGCTAAAAACATATAAAAAAGAATTAAGAGAAACATATGAGCATGAAGGACTTATTTTTAAAAGTCTAGCTATGCAAAAAATAGTCGATACAATCAAAAAAGTATCTGTAGTGGATAGTACTGTTCTCGTTTTAGGCGAGACTGGAGTAGGAAAAAGTCGATTAGTACGCCATTTACATGAAGTGAGTCACCGTAAGCATGAAAGTTTCTATGAAATTAATTGTGCGGCATTACCAACTAATTTAATTGAATCGGAGCTTTTTGGATATTCAGGTGGATCTTTTACAGGTGCGAATCGTGAAGGGAAAAAGGGACTATTAGAATCCGCGCATAAAGGAACTCTTTTTTTAGATGAAATCGGTGAAATGCCGCTTGAAATTCAAGCGAAGCTTTTGCAAGTATTGCAAGAAAAAACATTTCGTCCTATAGGCGGAAGAGAATTAAAAAAAGTAGATGTTCGAATTGTGGCGGCAACAAATAGAGATTTAAGCGAGATGGTGAAACAAGGAACATTTCGGAAAGATTTATACTATCGTTTGAATGTCATTCCAATTGCAATTCCCCCGCTTAGGGAAAGAACAGAAGATATTTTGCCGCTTATTTATCATTACTTGCAGCACTTTAATAAAAAGTACGGACGTGATGTGAAACTGGCGCCGAGTACGTTACAAATGTTTGTTGGATATCCGTGGGAAGGGAACAATAGAGAAATAGAGAATGTAATTGAGAGAATTGTTATTACTGTTGATGATGTTGTAACGGTAGAGGATTTGCCACTCTCTATGCAAGAGGCTGCAGTTGAACAATCGGGGCAAAGCCTTTATAAAATGCTGGAAGAGGTAGAGAGAAATATAATTCTTAAAGCGTATAAAACGTATGGATCAAGTTATAAAGTGGCTGAGTTTTTGCAAATTAGTCAATCTGCTGCTACTAGAAAAATTAAGAAGTTCATAGAGGAGGAAGAAAACATTGGATAAAAAGGCGACTTTCGTAAGTATAGATAAAAAGGCGATGTATATAAATGGTGAGTGGATTACACTACAAGAACAAATTGAAGTAAATAATCCTGCGACGAAGGAAATATTTGCAACTGTACCAAAAGGCGGAGTAACAGAGGCAAAGCAAGCTGTTGATGCTGCACATGAAGCTTTTAAAACGTGGTCTAAGTTAACGGCAGCAGATCGTGCAACGAAGTTAAAAAAGTGGTTTACGCTTATTGATGAAAATAAAGAAGAGATCGCAGCGATTATGACGAAGGAACAAGGGAAGCCGTTTGCAGAAGCGCTTGGTGAAGTAAATTATGCAAACAGTTTTGTTGAATGGTATGCAGAAGAGGGGAAACGCGTATATGGTGAAATGATTCCTGCTGCTCATCCGAATAAGCGCATTTTAGTTATGAAGCAACCAGTTGGCGTTATGGCAGCTATTACACCTTGGAACTTCCCAGCTGCTATGATTACGAGAAAGGTAGCCCCAGCGCTTGCAGCAGGCTGTACAGCCGTTGTGAAACCGGCAAGTCAAACGCCATTAACTGCATTGAAATTAGCTGAATTAGCCCATGAAGCAGATATTCCAAAGGGCGTAATCAATATCATAACAGGTAGTGCAAAAGCAATTGCTGATACATGGATGGAAGATGGTCGCGTTCGAAAAGTGTCCTTTACAGGGTCAACGGAAATCGGGAAAGAGTTAATGGCTAGTGCGGCGCAAACGATGAAAAAAGTTTCGCTTGAGTTAGGGGGACACGCTCCGTTTATCGTAATGAATGATGCAGATTTAGATAAAGCAGTAGAAGCGGTGATTGGTTCGAAATTCCGTAATGCAGGACAAACGTGTATATGTACAAACCGAGTATTCGTTCAAGAAGAAGTATACGAAGTATTTGTAGAGAAGTTCCAAAAGGCAGTAGGGCAGTTGAAAGTAGGAGACGGTTTCGGTGACGGAACGACTGTCGGGCCACTTATTGATGAGAATGCAGTTTCAAAAGTACAAGAACATATTGAAGATGCTATTCAAAAAGGTGGAACAGTTTTATATGGTGGTCAAAAGGTCGCAGAGTTAGAGGGACATTTCATTCAACCGACTGTAATTGGGTTGGCAAATGATACGATGCTTTGTATGAATGAAGAAACATTTGGGCCAGTGGCACCAGTTGCGAAATTTAAAACAGTTGATGAAGTAATCGAACGTGCAAACAATACACCATACGGTTTAGCTGCGTATATTTTCACGAAAGACATTAGCCAAGCATTCCAAATTAGTGAAGCGTTAGAGTACGGTATTATCGGTCTAAACGATGGTCTTCCATCAGTTGCACAAGCACCATTTGGTGGATTTAAAGAAAGTGGTATCGGTCGTGAAGGAGGCCATTTCGGCATCGAGGAATATTTAGAAATTAAATATATTTCATTGGGATTATAAGTAGTATACTAGAATCTCTATAAGGTAACAGAGAAGGAGATTCTAGTATGGTATATTGGCTATTATTACTTGTTACAATTATTTTTGAAGTAGCTGGAACAATTGCGATGAAACTATCAAATGGTTTAACAAAGCTCGTTCCAAGTGTACTGATTTTCGTGTTTTATGGGATTTGTTTCAGCGTGTTTGCCATCGTTGTGAAAAAGATTCATTTAAGTATTGCTTATGCTATTTGGTCTGGCGTTGGAACATTACTTATTACAATCATCAGTGTGTACTTTTTTAAAGAGCATATTAGTTTATTTCAAGCATTTTGTATTCTTTTTATTGTTTTGGGTGTCATTGGGCTTAAGGTTTCATCGGCATCATGAAAGCTATCTTTTGTAGAAGATAGCTTTTTTCTATTTGTGCAGTTAACAATTAATACGACAAAATATGACAAGAAAGAGTAAAGCGTTTTGTTATGATACATATGAAATATTGTCTTATGTGGAGGAAAGAGTATGTTAAAAAAGGTAAGTCAAATTGTTTTAATTTTTGGCATAGCTTTTAGTTTAAGTGCTTGCACTGAGACTAAAGATAGTAATGAAAGTAAACAAGAAGATGTTCAAGATAAAGTGTATAAAATAGGGGAGACAGTAGACGTAGATGGTTTGCAAGTAACTATCGATTCAGTTAAATTAGGATATCCGGATTATGATGAGAATAAAAAGAAAGAGGAGATTTTGGGGATTATTTTCAAAGTAGAAAATAATAGTAAAAAGGAAATACCTTTTGCATTTTATGAATTTGAGATTACCGATAAGAAAGGTACAAGATTTAAAGAATATAATAACCCTGATAGCTTTATTAGTAAAAAGTTAGCACCAGATGAAAAAATTCAAGATATCATGCTATTTGACGTAGCGAAAGAAAATACGTATATCGCTACGTATAGACCGGAGTTTACGCATGAAAATAGAACGATAAAATTTGAATTGAGACCAAATAAATAAAGAAACACATTGGATTATCCAATGTGTTTCTTTATGGTAATAAATTTAAAACGCCCAGTTACCTTTACGGAAGATAGGCTCATGTCTGCCATCAGCAGTAATACCGTCAATATCAAGCTCAGCTGATCCAATCATGAAGTCGTTGTGTGTGATACTAGCGTTTGCGCCGTTTTCAGCAAGTTCTTCTTTAGACATTGTTTTTCCGCCAACTAAGTTAAATGCATAAGCATTTCCGATTGCAAGGTGGCAAGATGCATTTTCGTCAAATAGTGTATTGTAGAATAAAACATTTGTGTTTGAAATTGGTGAGTCATGAGGTACTAAAGCTACTTCTCCTAAGAAGTGAGAACCTTCATCTGTTTCTACTAAATGTTTTAAAGCTTCTTCACCAGCTTCAGCTTTATAGTCTACGATACGCCCGTTTTCAAATGTTAACGTGAAATTATCAATAATATTACCTGCAAATACTAACGGTTTTGTACTAGAAACTTGGCCGTTTACACCTGTTTTAAGTGGCATTGTAAATACTTCTTCAGTTGGAATATTAGCCATAAATGGTACGTTCTTTTCATTTAAGCTACCAGCACCAGCCCATACATGTTTTTCTGGAAGTTCGATTGTTAAATCTGTTCCAGGACCTGTATAGTGAAGAGCTTTATAATGCTTTTCGTTTAAGTAATCCACTTTTGTATGTAATGTTTCATCATGTTCTTTCCATGCTTCTACAGGATTTTCTAAATCAGCACGAGTAGCTTTGAAAATAGCATCCCATAACTTTGCTTCTTGTTCTTCTGGCGCTACGTCAGGGAATACTTTCGCAGCCCATTCTTTCGTAGGAACAGAAATGACACACCAACTTACTTTATCTGCTTGTACGTAATCACGGTATACTTTCATTGCTTCTCCAGCTACTTTATGAGCTGTTGCAATACGCGATGCTTCTACACCTTTTAATAAATCAGGGTTTTCTGCATAGATAGACATAAATGCAGCGCCTTCTTTTGCTAATTCTTCACGAGCATGTGCTTTCCAAGATGGAAATTCAGCGAAAGCTTCTTCAGGAGCTAGATCGAACTTTAAGCGTGTTAACGTCTCATCATTCCAATCTACATATACGTGTTTTGCACCAGATTTATATGCTTTTTCTGTAACGAGGCGTACAAATTGTACAGCTTCAAGAGGTGCACTAATTGATAAAGTTTGTCCAGGTTGAATATTAACACCAACATTAACTGCAAGAGCAGCATATTTTTCTAACGTTTGTTCAAATGACATATGTATAATCTCCTTTAATTTGAAAGATTTCTTACTATATATAATACAAGAAAATTCTAAAAATATATATAAATATAAAGTAAAAAGAGAGCTCAAAATGTATTGAGCTCTTACATTTACTTAATTGAGGAAGCAAACTGCTCTACAGTCGTTGTATGGTGTATACGAACGCGCTTCATCTTTAACAATTCATCAGGTTCACCCTTCGTAATGAATTGCCCAGGCTTTGTCGTCGTCGCAAATTGATAATACTTCTTCGTTTCTGTAACAACCTTATCATCTACATGACCGAATGGATAAGCAATCGCGATAACAGGCTTACCTGTTATTTTTTCTAGTTTTTCTTTTGAACCTTTTAACTCTTCCTCATAGTTTGTAATTTTCGGTAAGTCTGCATGTGTTGCAGTATGAGATTGCACCGAGAAAATGCCGGAATCAACCATTTCTTTTATTTCAGAAGTAGACAATGCTCCTTCTACATCAACGTTATCAACAATCATATATTCTGTTGCTGCCGGTTTAAAAGTATCATCTTTTAGCTTTTGTAAAACGCGAAATGCATTCATATTATTTTTCATACCGTCATCAAATGTAACGAAAATCGGCTTATTTACTTTATTTATATCACCCCAGCGTTCAAACGTTAAAAGCGTATAACCATTGTCCTTTAAATGTTTCATTTGTGCTTCAAAGTTAGCTGGTGATACGAATAAGTCTTTAATACCTTGACCATGATAATCATCAATTGCGTGATACATAAGAACAGGAACCTTTTGTTCGAAAGTAATAGTAGATTTCGTAAGCGGGATTGTTTTCCCATCTTCTTTCATTCCTATTGCTTCAATTTGGAACTCACCGCGTTTTCCTTCAAATTCCTTTATATCAAAAGGAAGTGTGAATTGTTTCTCTTTTTCTTTAGAAGAAAAAGATTTAGCACGTTCCTTTCCATCAGCTGTGCGCCAAATTTTATATTGTACTTCATTTAAAGAATCTTTTAAGTCTGTAATATGAATACTTGTGTTTGTAGATTCGTGTGTGATGGGAGTATAAGAAATTTTACCTTGTTCTTGTAGAGTCTCTTTTTGTATAGCTACTTCTTGAACCTTTTTCTCTTTTTTAGGTTCTTGGCTTACATTGCTAGTATTGCAGCCTGCTAGAATGGCAGACGTACATAAAGCAATTGCTGCGTATTTTCTCATAAAAATCACCTTCTATTGTGTAGTATGTTGCATATTGACATTAAAATCCCCACCGCTATAAGAGTGGTGGGGATATACCCTTGTTCATCATATCATTTGAAGAAAATGAGGGGAATATGATTTTTAGGAGGCTATTAAGGTAATAGATTAGTGACTTTGAATAGATGTATTTTTTTGTTTCTTATTAGAATTAATAATAATATAACCGACTACAAAGATAAGAGGAATAATGAAGACATAGATAGGCATTCCCCATACATAATAGCTTTTCAGCGTTAAGACTAGTAAATGTAAGAAATCGAAAATTGCGTGGGCTTTCATAATATCCTCCAATGGTTTTTTGAAAATTATAACATTTTTAACTTATTATTTGTATAATTTGGAAAGTGATTTAAGCTAATTTTAAAGTAAGAAGAATACATATTAATATGCAATTTTGCATAAGGATATGTATTTTATTAAAATATAAAGATTTTATACTATAATGAAAACCGCTATAAAACTAAGTAAGAATAATGTATGGAGTGGAGAATAGAAATGAAATATAAAAAAATAATATATATCTTTTTTATATCGCTATTTATAGTTGGTTGTCAAAGTGAAGTGAGTAAAGCGAATAGCGTGGAAGAGTATATTCCATCGCATCTTATGAATGCGGAAGTGACGGCGGATATTATGACACTAGAATTTCCTTATGAGATAAAAGAGAAATTAGAGAAAATCGGAAATAAAATGAGCAATAGTATTACAAATAATTTAGATTGGTATTTGAAGTATGCCGAAGAAGAAATTATACCGAAAAAAACGTTTCCTTATCATCAAAACTTAGGTATTACAAAAGAAGAATATGATTTTATGATAGATAAAATGGATAATGCAGAATATATAAATACCAAAGACGGAAAACTCTTTTTTAAAAAGAAAGATCATGAAATTCAAATTCTCTCTGATGAAAATTTGAAGCTAATTAAAAATATTCGAATTGATACAGAGAAGAATACAATTAAAACTCCTTTGGGAGAATGCGAATATGAAGGTGAAATAAAGGCGTCGGATGAACAAAAAGCTACTGGTCCATGGAGTGGGAAGATGTGGACTTTAAAAAGCGATGGATTACTTTATCATTTTTCATTAGGAAAGTTAAAAAACATAAACAAATCTATCATTTACATTTCAATAAAAGGTATATATAAAGATAGGATTATTAATACAGAAGAAGCAGTTGAATTTCACTCGGTTTCATAAAGAATCAAAAAAATCACCTTACTTGTTAAAGTAAGGTGATTTTTTATTAAATAAACAATCCAGCGATTGTCGCAGATAAAATAGAAGCAAGTGTTGATGCAAATAGCATTTTCCAACCAAATTTAGAAACAACGCTTCCTTGCTTTTCAGAAAGGGCACGGATTGTACCAACGATTGCACCAATTTGGCTAATACTTGCGAAGCTAATTAAGAATACTGTAACGATTCCAACTGTACGTGGAGCTAATGTTGTAGCTGTGTCTTTTAAATCAAGGATTGCTACAAACTCATTTAAAACAATCTTCGTACCCATAATACCACCAGCTGGGATAATATCTTGAGTTGGAATACCCATTAAGAATGCGAATGGAGAAAGTACGTAACCGAAGATTTGTTGTAAAGTAACAGCATGTCCCATTGCGCCTGAAGCTGCACTAATTACGTAGTTTACAACTTCCATCACACCGATAAAGGCGATCATTAATGCGGCAACGATACCAGCTACTTTTAAACCATCAAGCGCACCGTTAATCATTGCGCCGATAAAGCTGTCTCCGAATAGAGTTCTATCAAATTTCTGAATCACTTCATCTTCTTTCTTCGTATCAACTGGTGTTAATAACGAACAAACGATTAAGCTTGAGAATAAGTTTAGCGGAAGAGCTGCCAGTACGTATTTTGCATCTAACATCATTACGTATGATGCTGTAACAGAAGCAGAAACGGAGCTCATCGCAGAACAACAAATGATAAACATACGGTTTTTATTGAAATGCTGTAAATCGTTTTTAATAACGATTAACGCTTCACTTGAACCGAAGAATACAGAGTTTACTGCGTGGAATGACTCAACACGTGGTAAACCAGTAATTTTTGAAATAGCACCGCCGACAACGCGAACGATGAATGGTAAAACACCTAAATAACTAAAGATTGAAAGTAGTGCTGAGAAAAATACGATAATTAATAATACGTTTAAGAAAAAGACAAAATCTCTGTGAATTCCATTAAAGAGAAAATCGACACCTGTCGTACCAAGTTTAATTAGTTTGTTGAAAACTTTACTAATGAAAATAATGATTTGTTGACCAATCTTTGTAGCAAACATAAACCAACCGATTAAAATTTGGAAACCAATCATAATTGCAATTGCACGGAAGTTGATTTTACTTTTGTTGTTTGACAAAGCAAAACATAAACCTAACACGGCAATAATACCGATAATGCTCATTACATATTGCATGTAGTTGCCCCTTTCAGAAGTTCGTATAAAGTTTGTACATAAAACGCTCGTTATATTACTAAAAATAAAGGAATGAGGTTTTATGTCATACGTAAGATGTCTGACCTTTTAGAAAAATAAAAATAAAAAAAGACCCATATGGATTCACTTTCATCTATGAGAGAAAGCTAATCAATATGAGTCCTTTTTTGCGCATAGGCTAATATTCATTAGTTTTCCCCATAGTCCAGCAATTTAAGGTTGCCGGGTAGAAACTCTCGATCCATATTATCAAGTATATATGAGGTAACATCGTCCGTATTAAATTAGTAGTAGCGTAACATTAACAGAGAAGTATCGTCAATAGCTTTTTTTCTTCCAATAGAAAAAGACCATATAAGTATGATAAAATGTAACGCAGTGTTATGAAAAAGAGAGGTCGGAAAATGAGTACTAAAATGACGCCACCAGTTGAGAAAAACGAGTTTATAGATGTAGTATTTGAAGATTTAACACATGATGGTGCCGGTGTTGCGAAAGTAAAGGGCTATCCTATTTTCGTTAAAAACGGATTACCAGGTGAAGAAGCGCAAATTAAAATTATTAAAGTGAAGAAAAACTTTGCATTTGGTCGTTTAATGAAGCTTCATACAGAAAGCCCATATCGTAAAGATGCTGAATGCCCAGTATATAATCAGTGCGGCGGTTGTCAGCTTCAGCACTTATCATATGAGGGACAATTACAGGCGAAAGAAAAGCAAGTACGTGACGTTATGCAGCGCATTGGAGGACTAGGTGATGTTCCTGTTCATCCTGTACTTGGCATGCAAAATCCGTGGGTATACCGTAATAAAGCACAAGTACCAATCGGAGAACGTGAAGGCGGACTTGTAGCTGGTTTCTATCGCCAAGGAACGCATGATATCATTAATATGGAATCATGCTTAATTCAGGCAGAAGAAAACGATACATTAATTCAAGAAGTAAAACGTATTTGTGAAAAGCACGGTATCACTGCGTACAACGAAGAGCGTAACAAAGGAACACTTCGTCACGTAATGGCTCGTTACGGGCAAGTAACAGGAGAAATTATGCTGGTCTTCATTACACGTACAGCAGAATTGCCGAACAAAAAAGCAATTATTGAAGAAATTGCAGCGAAATTCCCAGAAGTAAAATCGATTGTTCAAAACGTAAATACGAAGCGTACAAACGTAATTTTCGGAGACAAAACGACAGTATTATACGGATCAGAATATATTTATGACTTTATCGGTGACATTAAATTTGCGATTTCAGCACGTTCATTCTATCAAGTAAATCCAGAACAAACGAAAGTGCTATACGATAAAACGTTAGAATACGCAAAATTAAACGGTAACGAAACAGTAATTGATGCCTATTGCGGAATCGGATCAATCTCGTTATTCCTAGCGCAAAAAGCGAAAAAAGTGTACGGCGTTGAAATCGTCCCAGAAGCAATTGAAGACGCAAATCGAAACGCAGCACTAAACAACATGACAAACGCTGAATTTGGCGTAGGAGAAGCTGAAGTAGTTATTCCAAAATGGTACAAAGAAGGCGTAATTGCTGACACAATGGTCGTAGACCCACCGCGTAAAGGCTGTGACGAAGCATTACTAAACACAATCATCGACATGAAGCCAAACCGTGTCGTATACGTATCATGTAACCCAGCAACATTAGCACGTGACTTAAAAGTACTAGAAGAAGGCGGATATAAAACACAGGAAGTACAACCTGTTGATATGTTCCCGCATACGACTCACGTGGAGTGTGTGGCTTGGCTTAAGTTAGTATAATAGGAAAGCAGTTGATATAGGAAAATCTATACCATCTGCTTTTTGGTTTACAAAAATACCATTCATAAGCGATTTTAGTTAAAATAAATATTGCTGATTTTCACAAATTATAAATTGAGATTTTGAAATTGTATTCATAGTGAGAGGATTTGAATTTGAAATGATAGATAATTTTTGGCGTGAATTACCACGACCATTTTTCGTACTTGCACCAATGGAAGATGTGACAGACGTTGTTTTCCGTCACGTAGTAAGTGAAGCAGGTCGTCCGGACGTATTCTTCACAGAGTTTACAAACTCGGATAGCTATTGCCATCCAGAAGGTATGAAAAGTGTACGTGGCCGTTTGATTTTTACAGAAGATGAACAACCGATGGTAGCACATATTTGGGGAGATAATCCTGAATACTTCCGTCAAATGAGTATTGGTATGGCAGAGTTAGGATTTAAAGGCATTGATATTAATATGGGCTGCCCAGTTCCGAACGTAGCATCAAGAGGAAAAGGTAGTGGCCTTATTCTACGTCCAGACGTTGCAGCAGAACTTATCCAAGCAGCAAAAGCGGGCGGACTACCTGTCAGCGTAAAAACAAGACTTGGCTTTAAAGAGTTAAGCGAGTGGGAAGATTGGTTAACTCACATTTTCAAACAAGATATTGCGAACCTTTCTATTCATTTACGCACAAGAGAAGAAATGAGCCAAGTAGATGCGCATTGGGAACTAATTCCGGAAATTAAAAAATTACGTGACCGTATCGCACCAAATACGTTAATAACAATCAATGGAGACATCCTTGATCGTAAAATGGGGCTGGAACTTGCTGAAAAATACGGCATTGATGGCGTAATGATCGGACGAGGCATCTTCAAAAATCCATTTGCTTTTGAAAAAGAGCCAAGAGAGCATAGCAGTAAAGAGCACCTAGATCTTTTAAGACTACAACTTGATCTTCAAGATCAATATGCAGAAGTACTGCCACGCTCAATCACAGGGCTTCACCGCTTCTTCAAAATTTATGTAAAAGGCTTCCCTGGAGCTGCTGAATTGAGAAATCAATTGATGAGTACGAAATCGACTGATGAGGTGCGTGCTTTGTTGGATAAGTTTGAGGATAGTGTTGGTGTGGCTCAGGATAGTGAGACGGTTTAACTTTTAAGCAGTTAAATCATTTCATATGTAGTGCATGACATGAGTGAGTTGAAAATAAGCGTAGAGCTGGAAAAGAACAGTGTATTTGAGAAATCAAAACACTGTTTTTTTTCTTTTAGTTAATGTTAAGAGAGAAATCTTTTTATAGGCATATAAAAAACATGTAAGAGCGCTGTAGATACAATGATAGAGAAAAGTTCGGGTAAGACTATAAAACATATCTTTAAAATGTTAAAGTATTAATTTAGCGGACAATAACTAAAAGGTTAGATTAAACATGATAATTTAAAGCAGGTTATAGCATAAACTTTAACCGCTGAATAAATAATCAACATTTCAGGAGGAAACCCAATGGCAATGAGCAACAACGATATATTAAAAAGAGTACGATACGCTTTAGATATAAAAGATATAGATATGGTAGAAATCTTTAAACTAGGCGGGATGGAAGTAACGAAAGAAGACGTAGTTGATATGCTTACAAAAATAAAGAGAGCTCCTCAGCATGAAGCTGAAAATGATGAGGTAGCTGAAGATGAGTACGTAAAAACATGCGATATGATGATGTTAGAGGCATTTTTAAACGGATTTATTACTTTAAAAAGAGGAAAGCAAGATCCGAAACCAGGGCAGCCTGCACCTGTACAGAGCAAGGAGAGTGCTAATAACCTTCTTCTAAAGAAAATGAAAATCGCACTATCTTTAACGAGTGAGGATGTACTTGATATATTAGATAGCGTAGGCGTTACGGTAACAAAAGGAGAGTTAGGCGCTCTATTAAGAAAGAAAGGCCATAAAAATTACAAAGAGTGTGGCGATAGATACGCAAGGAATTTCATTAAGGGATTAGGTGTAAAGTATAGAGGATAATGAGTTCGTTAAAGCAGTAAATGATATAATAGGTAGAGTAGGACGTTCGTATCCTACTCTTTTTTATTTGTAAAAATACTATGCTAGGTGATGAAATGGTACATACATATTTAGGTGAGACAATTAATTTTCATATAACTTATAAGAAGAAAAAGTCCGTGCGTCTTTTTGTGGATTCGTATGGAAATGTGGAAGTGCAGGCTCCGAAAGGGACACCTGTTGAATACTTAGTTCAGTTGCTAGAGGAAAAGTGGGATTGGATTCAGACAACACGTAAGGAAATGGCGGAGCGAGCGCGTGGACCACAGGAAAAGGATTATGATCAAGGAGAGGGCTTTTTGTATTTAGGGAATACGTATCCGATACAGATTTCCCAAGATGCAAGCATTGAGCAAGACAATGCGATTTTTGAAGGGGATAAGTTACATATTTATGTGAAAGAGCTTAAGGATGAGAAAATACAACAAGCTTTAAAACGATTTTACTATAAGCAGTGTAAATCTTTAGTAGAGAAGAGTATTAAAGCGCATCAAAGTAATTTCAAAACAAAACCACGTTCTATTCGTATTACAGATAGTAGTCGTACTTGGGGTACTTGCGATTCTAATTTACAACTAACATTCAATTGGAAGCTAGCAATGGCACCACAGCGAGTAATTGACTATGTAGTTGTTCATGAAATGTGTCATATGGTTCATTTAAATCATGATCGATCTTTTTGGCGTCTTGTCGGGAAGATAATGCCTGATTATAAAGAAATGGAGAATTGGTTAGCGTTATCTAGTTGGAAGATGACGGTTTAGGAAGGGATATCGATTTTTGTCTGTAAATCGATATTTCTTGTCGAATCGTTGATATATTGTGAGTTTTGATAGATATATTTTAAAAATCGTTGATATATTGTAAGTTATGATAGATATATTCGAAAAATCGTTGATATAATTTCATTTACCACAGGATTGTTCAACAAATCGAAAAGAGAAGAGGTCACAGCAGACATCTCCTCTTTTCGAGTATATAGATTATCGCCCAAACTTCACAATGAAAGTATCTGCTGTTTTCTCCATCTCATACCCACGATACCCCTCCGAAAGCAAAGCCTGCTGTCCACTAGCATCACTCATTAGAATACTTTGAATATCCGTCCAATCGCTTTCTTTATCTCCGCGCAATTTCTTCACAAAAACATACCGCAGACTACCACCATACTTCTCCTTTAGCGCAGCAATCGCCATCCCTTGCGCAAACTTATCCTTCAAACTCGGGATGTTAAAAGGAGCAACGGTGCAGCATACATAATCATATTTGCTATCTTCTTTTTGCAATTCGTCCATGATGACGTTTGCTAATATTTTTTGCATACCATTTCCTCGGCAGTTCGGATGAACGTTTGAGATTTCTTGATAGATGACGCGGTGCAGTTCACTTTCTGATAGACCAATATCAAGCCCTAAATGTTCATCGTCGATAGGAGGGACGAGTAGAGCGCGAAATGCGATGAGTTCGTTTTCGATAAAAGCACCGATCATCATACCGTTTCCTTCTAGAATGTATTGAAATTCTTCTTGTGAGAGTGGTTGTAAACGACTTTTATCTTCTAGTGCTTCAACTACAATGTTTTGTAGTGATAAAATTTGTTCGATGTGCTCTAGTGATAGTAATGTAACGTGAAATGATTCGTTATTTTGTTTTAATGTTCCTTCGTATAGAACCGTCATATGATAGTCCTCCTTTAGCGTACAACGTCTTGAAAGACGGTTAGTTCTTGTAATGTATCTTCGTTTATTTCAATGCCGAGTCCGGGCTTTTCGTTTAAGCGAATGAATGGTACGTCGTAATGTAAGTTTCCGATGTCTTTTGTGAATTTTAATGGCCCTGTTAGCTCTACGCTCGTAATGATTTTTTTTGAGAAAGCGACATGGAATCCTGCGGAAGAGGCAACAGATGATTCGACCATTGATCCCACTTGGCATTCAATGCCTGCCATTTCTGCTTGATGAGCGAGCTTTACAGCTGGATATATGCCGCCGCATTTCATTAGTTTTATATTTACTTTATCAGCAGCTTCTAATTTAATAATTTGGCGCATTTCACGAGAACTTTTTAATCCTTCATCAATCATAAGCGGGAGGTCTGTTTTAGAACGAATATGAGCCATGGCATCAATATCGTCCGCGATAACAGGTTGTTCAATCCAGTCAATGTTTAAATGTCCTAATGAACGTAGTGCTGTTAATGTGTTTGCGCTATTTTTCCAGCCTTGGTTTACATCAACGCGAATAGCGATGTCATTTCCTACACGTTCTCGTACAGCTTCAATACGTTTCACATCTTCTTTTACATTTGTACCAACTTTCATTTTGAAAGATTGGTAACCTTTTTGAATCATAGAAGCAGCTTCTTCAGCCATGTTTTCTGGATCGGCAATACTTAAAACATGAGTGACAGGGAATTCTTCATGGTAGCGCCCGCCAATTAATTGATATACAGGTTGATTTAGTTTTTTGCCCATTATATCAAAACAAGCAATATCAATTGCGGCTTTCGCTGTTGGAACACCGTAAATTGTATTGTCCATCATGTCGTGTATTTTTTCGATATTCATTGGATTTTGCCCAATTAGAGCAGGGGCTAGCGTATGTTTTAAAGTATGGAAAGTACTTTCCCACGATTCACCTGTGACGTGATCATCAGCAACGCCTTCACCGTAACCGATAATACCTTCATCTGTTTCCATTTTGACGATAATAGAGGGCATATCAGAATAAGAGCCATAACTAATAACAAACGGATTGCGAAGCGGTAAACGAATTGCGTAAAGATGAATAGCTGTAATTTTCATTGAATAGAAACCCCTTCCTGTTTACAATAGTTTTATACATTTGATATAGTTGACGTTAAATAGTCGTTAATTAATGATAAGGAGTTGGAGAAAATGATGATAAAAATTGCAGTTGTCGGTTCAAAGGAATTTATGGACAACCTTTTTCCTATTGCTCAAAAATTAGAAGGAATAGAAATTGATCCATATATTTACCTTCATCCGGCGGAATCTTCTGAACTATTAAAGTGTTTAAAGCCTTGTGATGTCATCTTTTTCTCAGGTGCTTTACCTTATTATATGGCAAAAGAAATAAGAGAACAATTACGAATTCCAAGTACATACTTACAGCAAGACGAGACAACTGTCGCATCTTCAATTCTTTCTATCATGTATCATCAAAGTATTCAACCACATAACATTTCCATCGATTTAGTAGACCGCTCTTTTATTACAAATGTGTTCCGTGATATCGGTATAAAAGAAAGTCCGCAAGTGTTGGATTATGAAAATATGCTGTGGAGTAAAGATGAGATAAATAGAGTTATCGATTTTCATGTAGCTAAATATCAATCTGGAGAGGCTCATTTAGCTTTAACTAGTATTCACGCTGTTTACGACGAGCTTCAAAAAATAGGTGTTCCTTCAGAGCGTATGATTGATCCAACACAATCCATTATACATGGGCTAAAAGATGCAAAAATAAAAGCTGAGTTAGCAAAAAGCTATTCAGCTACTGTTGGTGCTTGTATTATTTCTTCCTTAGAATTACGAACGAGTTTGCTTGAAAAACTAGATGTCATTTCAAAAGAACTACGTGGTTCATTTAAACAAGTGGATGAAATGACATGCATTTTGTATACAACTCGTGGTGATATCGAATCGATTATTAAAACAAATGCGATAGATAACTTGTTTGCGAGCATAGAAGGAACGATAGCTATTGGATTTGGTTATGGAAAAACCGTGAAAGAAGCGGAGCAAAATGCAAAAATCGCTCAAAGTTTTGCAAAGAATAATCCAATAGATCGTTGTTTTTATATACTAACAAGTGATAAAGATTTGTTTGGTCCGTTCCCGAAAGAACAGAGAGTACAAAGTTTGAAAAATGATAATCCGGAACTAATGAAAATAGCGAAGGAAACAAAGCTTAGTCCGGCCAACTTGTCAAAAATCATTCAATTTAGTCAATCGCACCCGTCATTGAAGTTTACAGCAGCTGACCTTTCTGAGTACTTACAAGTAACTCGAAGATCGACAGAAAGGTTGTTAAAGAAATTAGTTGATTACGGGTATGCTCATATTTGCGGCGAGGAAATGCCCTATCAACAAGGGCGACCTCGTGCACTATATGAACTGAATTTACCGCTATTTTTAAGCTTCTAGTTGAGCTTTTTGTTTCTTTAGTAGTTCTGCTTTTTCAATGTCTGATAGTTTTACAATTGTGAAGCCTGTTATACCATAAATGATTGAGATAATAGGTACGATGAAATTCAAAATAGCATAAGGAGCATATTCAAATGCACCTACGCCAAGTGTTGCGAGAATAAATACACCGCACGTATTCCAAGGAACGAAGACAGAAGTTAATGTTCCGCCATCTTCTAATGCTCTGGATAAGTTTTTTGAATGTAGTCCTTTTTCCGTGTATGCATTTGCGTACATTCTTGAAGGGACAACAATTGAAATATATTGTTCAGAGCAAGTAAGGTTTGTTGCAAAACAAGATGCGATAGTAGAAGCGATAAGCCCTTTTGCTGATTTCGCTAACTTTAAAATTTGATTTACAATTGAGCGAAGAATACCTGTATGTTCTAATACTCCTCCGAAAGTCATAGCGACAATTGTCATAGAGACTGTATTCATCATCGAATCTAAGCCACCGCGGTTAAATAGTTCGTCTACTAGCTTGTTTCCAGTGTCTATAACAAATCCAGCTTGGAGTGCACCGACAGATGCTGAGATAGAACCACCTTGAATAAAGACTTGTGATAAGAATCCTAAAATAATACCGACGAGAATCGCTGGTATAGCAGGGACTTTTTTAGCGACCAATACCATAACGACTACGGGTATAATGAGTAGAAAAGGCGAGATAACAAAGTTTTGTTGCAATACTTGTAACGTTTGATCGATGCTCTTCGCATCAATATTGTTAGCGCCGAAGCTTCTTCCTAAGACCGCGTAGACGATAAGAGTAATAATTAAACCTGGAACTGTAGTAAATAACATATGACGAATGTGTGCGAATAAATCTGTATTTGTTAATCCTGCGGCTAAGTTAGTTGTGTCTGAAAGCGGTGACATTTTATCGCCAAAATAAGAGCCTGAAATAATGGCACCAGCAACCATTGGAGCTGGAATTCCCATACTTAGGCCAATTCCCATTCCAGCAACACCAATTGTGCCCATTGTAGACCAAGAGCTACCAATTGCTAATGCTACGATAGAACAAATGACGGTAATGGAAACTAAAAATAGTGATGGAGTTAAAAGTTTTAAACCGTAATAAATCATCGTTGCGACGATTCCACCGCCAATCCAAGCACCAATTGTTAAGCCAACAAGAATAATAATGACGATAGCGGGTAATGCAAGACGAATCCCTTTATACATTGCTTCTTCAAGATCATTCCATTTGTAACCGTAACGCCAAGCGACAATAGAAGCAACGGTTGTACCAATAATAAGTGGAACGTGAGGGGTTTGTTTTAATACAACAATTGTAACCATCATAACTGCAACGGTAATGATAATAGGGATAATCGCTATTCCAAAAGGTATTTCTTTTTTCATAAAGTTCCTCCTTGTTACGTATGTTTGTTTGTATTTTTAGAATTGTCGTAAAATAGACGTTTATTAGGTTATGATAACTAAAAGTTTATGTAAGCGTCAACATAAAAAACAGAAAATAAGGAATGTTCTAGTTGTTTGTTTAGTTTGTAATATAAGTGCAGAGTAAGCTTTTTAAGTATTTAAAAATAAATAATTGACTTTTTTCTTAAAATTCAATATGTTCATAAAAACATCTGTTTTTCATAAGTATAATTAACCCGAATCGTTTGTAATGTGGGAAGGAGACTGGAACGTTGAAAACATTAGAACTACAAGAGCGCTTAACGGAGATTTTTCAGCATTTACACGAAAACCCTGAAGTAAGTTGGAAAGAATATGAAACGACAGCGTATATTACTGACTTTTTAAAAGAAGAAGGAATTTCATATAGAACATTTGATGATTGTCCAGGTGTAATTGCTGAGATTGGAGGCGGGAATCCAGTTATTGCGATTCGTGCTGATATGGATGCACTTTGGCAAGAAGTAAATGGAGAATTTAAAGCGAACCATTCATGTGGCCATGATGCTCATATGACCATTGTAATGGGACTTATTTTACAATTGAAAAATATGAGATGGAAAAGTGGTACGGTTAAATTTATTTTTCAGCCAGCAGAAGAGAAGGGGAATGGTGCTTTGAAGATGGTGGAGAAAGGTGCTGTAGATGATGCTGATTTCTTATTTGGCGTCCATCTAAGACCAATTGAAGAACTATCTTTGAAACAAGCAGCCCCATCTATTCGTCATGGAGCAGCAGGATTTTTAGAGGGTATGATTCATGGGGAGGATGCACACGGGGCAAGACCACATCAAGGTGTGAATGCAATTGATGTCATTTCCATGATTAATATCGGTTTGAAAAATATTTGGCTGCCACCGCAAAGTTCTTATTCAGTAAAAATGACGAGATGCCAAGCGGGTGGTGATAATTTAAATATTATTCCGGGAAATGGTCATTTCAGTTTAGATGTAAGAGCAGAGAGTAATATACTATTAGAAGAATTAAAGAAAAAGATTGAGCATGTAATAGAATCAGCTGCATCGATGGGATCAAAAACTTCATACGAATGGATGGATCTTGCACCAGGAGCAGAGGTTTCCGAAGAAGCAGAGCGCTTTATGCGTAAAGGTATTCTCGAAGTGTATGGGGAAGAGAGATGCACAGGGCCTCTCTATACGACAGGAAGCGATGATTTCCATTACTATACAGTGAAAAGACCACATTTAAAAGCTGTCATGCTTGGACTAGGAGCAGACCTACAACCTGGATTACACCATCCGTATATGAGGTTTGATCATAGTTGTATTATGGATGGGGTAGAAATATTGAAACAAACTGTATTGAAAGTGTTAGAAGACAGGGGCTAGAGAGCTCCTGTTTTTTTGTCGTGAATTGTCGGCAAATCGATATATTTGAAAAATCGTTGATATATTTGAAGTTATGATAGATATATTGAGAAAATCGTTGATATATTTGAAGTTACGATAGATATATTAAGAAAATCGTTAATATAATTTCACGTACCTATTAATTTGATGAAAAATGAGCCTCCAGTACATGGTGTATAATAATAAGTACCATTTTATAATAGGAGAAAACGAATGAACGAACAATATTACGATGCAGTTTTACATATAAAAACAGTCGGTGAGCAAAAAGGGTTTAACAAGTCTATGCATTATCATCGCTATGAACCGACACCGTATAGCGGGTTAGATGAGTTATTGAATCAATATGAAATACGAAGTAGCGACCGAATTGTAGACTTTGGGTGCGGAAAAGGGCGATTAAACTTTTATATGCATCATAAATGTGGTGCTTCAGCAGTTGGAATTGAAATGAATGAAGAGTTTTATAAAGAAGCGATGGATAATCGAGATCGTTATGCACGAAAGGCACGAAACAGTAAGGGGAAAATTCAATTCCAATGTTGTTTAGCGCAGGAATATGAGATTGATCCACATGATAATAGGTTTTATTTCTTTAATCCATTTTCTGTACAAGTGTTTATGAATGTAGTAAATAACATTTTGCTTTCAGTAGAAGAAACCGGGAGAGAAGTGGATATTATTTTATATTATCCTTCTGAGGACTATATTTTCTTCTTAGAAAATCAGACTGCGTTTGAGCTGAAGAAAGAAGTTAGATTGCCAGGTGCTTATGAGAAGAATGGGAATGAGAGGTTTTTAGTTTATAGATTGGAGTGTTAATGTATGGGGGCTTGGGGAGTAGCAATATTATCAGACGATATTGCTGAAGATATTAAGTTACTGTATAAGGATTTGTTAGCAAATGAATATTCAAATGAGGACGCAAGTAGGATTGTAATTGAGGAATACAAGAATGAATTAGATAATGAAGAGACTATTGTTTTTTGGTTAGTATTTGCTTCCATACAATGGAGGTTAGGGAGACTTCAAGAGAATGTTAAGCAGGAGGCATTGCAAATAATAGAAAGTGGTGCAGATTTAGCCCGTTGGGAAGAAGAACCTAAATTACAGAAGAAACGTGAAGTAGTTTTAAATAAACTAAGAGAGCAGTTACATTCTCGGCAGCCAGAAGCTAAAAAAGTGCCGAAAAGATTTATAGCTAATACTTCTTTAAAAGCAGGTGATGCTGTTAGTTATGAATTAGTATCAGGGAGTTGTATTATTCTTAAAGTAATTGAGATTATTGAGGAATGGCACGGAGATAGGTATCCTCTATTTGAAATATGTGACTGGGAAGGCAAAGAAGTTCCTTCAAAGGAACAAATTAACCAATTTGGTTTAAAGAAAAGGATTTATGAAGATGGAAAGCAAGAAATGATGAAACTTGCTATTTATCCTTCAGGAAAAAGAGATAATCCAACTAAGAGAATGCAAATAGTAGCAGAAAATGTAAAAGTAGTATTGAATGTAGGTACACCTTATACAGTAATGAGTTGGAAGGAACTTGATAACTATTTACATGAAATATAATAAAAAAGACGCGCTACCAATAGGTAGCGCGTCTTTTTTATTAGTTACGGATTAAGTAATCAAATGCACCTAAAGCTGCGTTTGCACCTGAACCCATAGAGATGATGATTTGTTTGTACGGATTATTTGTACAGTCACCTGCAGCAAACACTCCTGGTACGTTTGTAGCGCCGTGCTTGTCTGTTACGATTTCACCGCGAACGCGTTCAACTGTTTCGCCTAACCAGTCTGTGTTTGGCACAAGACCGATTTGTACGAAGACACCTTGTAATTCAACGTGATGAACTTCTTCAGTTTCACGATCGATGTAAGAAATACCGTTTACTTTATCAGTACCAGTGATTTCTTTCGTTTGAACGTTTTTCAGAACAGTTACGTTTGGTAAGCTGTTAAGACGCTCTTGTAATACAGCATCAGCTTTTAATTCTGGCATGAATTCAAGAACAGTTACGTGCTTAACGATACCTGCTAAGTCGATAGCTGCTTCAATACCAGAGTTACCTCCGCCGATAACTGCTACGTCTTTTCCAGTGAATAATGGACCGTCACAGTGTGGGCAATATGCTACACCTTTATTTTTGAACTCAGCTTCACCTGGTACGCCAACATTACGCCAGCGAGCACCTGTAGAAACGATTACGCTCTTACTTTTCAGAATAGCGCCGTTTTCAAGTTCCACTTCAATAAGTTCTTTTTTCTCTAAACGTTTCGCACGTTGTAGATTCATTACATCGATGTCGTATTCTTTTACGTGCTCTTCAAGGCTTGCTACTAGCTTAGGACCTTCAGTCTTTTTCACGCTGATGAAGTTCTCAATGCCCATAGTATCCATTACTTGACCACCGAAGCGCTCAGCAACGATACCAGTGCGGATGCCTTTACGTGCTGCGTAAATTGCTGCACTTGCACCAGCAGGGCCGCCACCAACAACAAGAACATCGTATGGATCTTTATCAGAAAGCTCTGATGCATCTGGACCGTTACCCATTTTAGCTAAAATTTCTTCAAGTGTCATACGACCGCTTCCGAAAGATTCGCCGTTTAGGTAAACAGTTGGTACTGCCATAATGTCTTTGCTTTCTACTTCCTCTTTGAATGCAGCGCCATCAATCATAGTATGTGTAATACCAGGGTTAAGAACGCTCATTACGTTAAGAGCTTGTACAACATCAGGACAGTTATGACAACTTAGGCTGATATAAGATTCAAAATGATATTCGCCTTGAATGTTTTTAATTTGATCGATTAATTTTTGTTCAACTTTTGGAGCGCGTCCACTTACTTGTAGTAAAGCTAACACTAATGATGTAAATTCGTGTCCTAATGGAATACCAGCGAATACGACACCAGTGTTTTCATCAGGGCGGTTTACGCTAAAGCTTGGTGTTCTCTCTAATTCAACTTTTTCTACTGTAATCTTAGATGACATAGTAGCTAATTCGTTTACTAGAGCTAACATATCTTTAGATACGTTATCGTTTCCTGCGCTTACTTTAAGTAAAATATCGTTCTCCATTAATTGAAGGTATTGGGATAGTTGTGTTTTTATATCTGCATCTAGTATCATTTTGATCGAACTCCTTAGATTTTGCCTACAAGGTCAAGGCTTGGTTTAAGTGTTGCAGAACCCTCTTGCCATTTAGCTGGGCAAACTTCACCTGGGTTGTTACGTACGTATTGAGCAGCTTTAATTTTGTTAACAAGAATGCTTGCGTCACGGCCGATACCGTCAGCATTGATTTCCATAGATTGGATAACGCCGTCTGGATCGATGATGAATGTACCACGAGCAGCAAGACCTTCTTCTTCCATTAAAACGTTGAAGTTTGTAGTGATTGTGCGAGTTGGGTCACCAATCATGATGTACTCGATTTTGCCGATAGTTTCTGAGCTATCATGCCATGCTTTGTGAGTGAAGTGAGTGTCTGTAGATACAGAGTATACTTCAACGCCTAAGTCTTTTAGAGTTGCGTATTGGTTTTGTAAGTCTTCAAGTTCAGTTGGGCAAACGAATGTGAAGTCAGCTGGGTAGAAACAAACTACACTCCATTTTCCTTTTAAACTTTCGTCAGTAACTTGGATAAATTCTCCATTATGGTAAGCATTAGCTTTAAACGGTTTTACTTCTGTGCCGATTAATAACATGTTAAAATTCCTCCTAAATGTTGGTTTTGAGCATCAAAAAATAGTGTGCTCATAAAATATATTTTTTAATTAACTATAATAATTCTAATTCGATATTAATTATCATATAGAAGTGGTTATTTTGTCAAGAGAATAAACCAACTTTATACCAATTTAATTAATATTTATTCTCAATTAAGACTAACAGGGAATGGAAAGGTAATTTTAAGTCTATAAATTTTAGATGAGTAGTTGAAAGTTTAGTGTGTATGTTAGAGATAGTGTGTAAGTTTAATTTCTTAGGAAGGAAATATTTCTTAGAAGTTATGTATTTGAAAAGGAACTGCTTATTTCTATTTTACAAAGAATTGTGCGATAAATAAAATAAAATGAATCGAAATCTTTTTGAACAATTTTTGTCATCTCAAATATATAATTAGGAAGTATATTACGATGATAGTTAGAAATATTGACTCAAAGTGCTAACGAGATATAATAAAACCTAGATATATCTTTCAAAAAGAAGAATACATATTTATAGGATGAAAAAATTCAACCTATTATTTTTTATAGCTTTTAGAAAACGCTTACAATTGGTGTGGAGGGGAAACCATGTCTAAGTTCACAAAGTATTTTTTAATGGAAGCTAAAGATGTGATTGCATATGTGAAAGAGAAATTATCTAAGTTTGAACATGCAAAGGGGTTACAGTGTAAAGAAATAGGTGATGGCAATTTAAATTATGTGTTCCGCGTTTGGGATGAAAAAGAGAACATGTCTGTCATCGTAAAGCAAGCTGGGGATACAGCTCGCATTTCAGATGAGTTTAAGTTGTCGACGAATCGTATTCGTATAGAATCAGATGTTTTGCAGTTAGAGGATGAGTTAGCACCTGGACTTGTTCCTAAGGTGTATTTATTTGATAGTGTGATGAATTGTTGCGTAATGGAAGATTTATCGGATCACACAATATTACGTACAGCACTTATAAATCATCAAATATTTCCGAGGCTTGCGGATGATTTAACTACTTTTATGGTAAATACACTTTTGTTAACATCGGATGTTGTAATGAATCATAAAGAGAAGAAGGAACTTGTGAAGAATTATATAAATCCTGAATTATGTGAGATTACAGAGGACCTCGTATATTCAGAACCATTTACAAATCATAATAAGCGTAATGAGTTATTTCCGTTAAATGAGGGATGGATTAGGGAACATATTTATAGTGATAAAGAGCTTCGTATGGAAGTAGCGAAACGTAAATTTTCTTTTATGACGAATGCACAGGCATTACTTCATGGTGATTTACATACTGGTTCTGTTTTTGTAAGAGATGATTCTACAAAGGTTATTGATCCTGAGTTTGCTTTTTATGGACCTATGGGATATGACGTTGGGAATGTAATGGCGAATTTAATGTTTGCTTGGGTGAATGCAGATGCAACGATGTCACCTGGAGCTGAGAAAGATACGTATATGGATTGGTTACAAACTACGATGGTAGAGGTAATTGATTTATTTAAGCAGAAGTTTTTAGGTGCTTGGGATATTCATGTGACCGAGATTATGGCGAAGGAAGAAGGCTTTAGCGAAGTCTATTTGCAATCTGTATTAGAGGATACAGCTGCAGTGACAGGTCTGGAATTAATTCGCCGTATTGTTGGATTAGCGAAAGTAAAAGATATTACTTGTATTGGGAATGAGGAAGCACGTGCTAGAGCGGAGCGAATTTGTCTTCAAGTAGCGAAGGGTTTTATTTTACGAGCGAATCAATATAGAACGGGCACAAGTTTTGTAGAAACGTTAAAAGAACAGTCAATGCACTACGCGAAGTAAGGGGAGAATATGATGGAAGAACAATTAATACCAATTCAGTGGAAAGATGATGCTTTAGTTTTGTTAGATCAAACGTTATTACCGAATGAAATTGTCTATGAATCTTTTAAAACAGCTGAAAGTGTGTGGGATGCGATTCAAGTAATGAAAGTACGAGGTGCACCCGCGATTGGTGTTTCAGCAGCTTATGGAGTGTATTTAGGGATAAAGGAATTTGCTGAAAGTACGGAAGAAGGATTTATGGATGAAGTAAGAAAGGTATGTACATACTTGGCGACATCAAGACCGACTGCCGTAAATTTATTTTGGGCGCTTGAAAGAATGGAAAGTGTAGCGACAGATAATGCTCACTTATCAATCTCACAGCTGAAAAATAGATTACTAGAAGAGGCAAAAGAAATTCATAGAGAAGATGAAGAAATTAACCGTCAAATTGGAGAACATGCATTAACATTATTCCATGATGGAATGGGAGTATTAACACATTGTAATGCTGGTGCGTTAGCGACAACTAAGTATGGTACTGCGACAGCTCCAATGTATTTAGCGAAAGAAAAAGGATGGGACTTAAAAATCTATTCTGATGAAACACGCCCTAGATTACAAGGTTCAACGTTAACAGCATTAGAACTGCAGCGAGCAGGCATTGACGTTACTGTTATTACAGATAATATGGCGGCTATGGTCATGTCACAAGGGAAGATTGACGCTGTAATTGTTGGCTGCGACCGTGTGGCAGCGAACGGTGATATAGCAAATAAAATTGGCACATTAGGCGTATCTATTTTAGCTAAGTACTACAACATTCCGTTTTATATAGCAGCGCCAACACCGACAATTGATTTAAAGACATCGACAGGAAAAGAAATTCCCATCGAGGAAAGAGATGCTTCTGAAGTGATTAATCGCTTCGGACAATATTCTGCTCCGAAAGAAAGTAAAGTATATAATCCAGCATTTGATGTTACTCCACATGAAAATGTAACAGCGATTATTACAGAAAAAGGGATTGTAAAGGCACCGTTTACGGAGAATTTAAAAAAGCTATTTCAATAAGTAGATAAATATAAAAGTCAGTCATCATAAGCTTCATACTTAGGGGGATGTATATGTTATTACAAAAAGAAAGAGAAGAAATTGTAGCGTATGGAAAGAAAATGATTTCTAGTGGTTTAACAAAGGGAACGGGCGGTAATATTAGTATCTTTAATCGTGAACAAGGTCTTGTTGCGATTAGCCCAAGTGGTTTAGAGTATTATGAAACAAAGCCTGAAGATGTAGTTATATTAAACCTAGATGGTGAAGTAGTAGAAGGAGAGAGAAAACCATCAAGTGAATTAGATATGCACCTTATTTACTATAGGAAGCGTGAAGATATAAATGCGCTTGTGCATACACACTCTCCTTACGCGAAGACGATTGCATCATTAGGATGGGAGCTTCCTGCTGTATCGTATTTAATTGCTTTCGCAGGACCGAATGTGCGCTGTGCACCGTATGAAACATTTGGTACGAAGCAATTAGCGGAGGCTGCTTTTGAAGGCATGATTGATCGCCGTGCTGTTTTACTTGCAAATCACGGTTTAATTGCTGGTGCAAATAATATAAAAATGGCGTTTACTGTTGCAGAAGAGATTGAGTTTTGTGCTCAAATTTATTATCAAACGAAAAGCATTGGGGAACCAAAGCTATTGCCAGAAGATGAGATGGAGAATTTGGCGAAGAAGTTTGAAGGGTATGGGCAGCAGTAGAATGAAACAAAAACACCCTCAAGAAATCTTGAGGGTGTTTTTTAAGCTTTTTTAAGCAACAAATACATAAAGTAAGGAGCCCCAATTAAAGCAACGACAATACCTGCTGGAATGCCATTAGGATCAACGATATTTCGTCCGATTGTATCTGCTAATAATAATAGCCATCCGCCGATTAAAAGGGCGATAGGCATGAAGATTTGATGTCTTGGACCTACTAAAGATTTCGCGATATGAGGAGCCATTAATCCGATAAAGCTAATTCCTCCTGTTACGGAAACAGCTGCGGCTGCAAGTGCAACGGCTGCAACTAATAAGTACCTGCGTTCTTTTTCAATTTCAATTCCAACGCCAATTGCGACTGGTTCGTTTAATGCTAAAATGTTTAATCGATTTGCTTTATAGAAAACAAACGGAATTAATACGATTAACCATGGGAGCATTGCTAAAACGAAAATCCAGTCATCTCCCCAAATATTTCCGGCAATCCATTTTGAGATAAAGTCCACTTTCATACGATCAGCGGATGAAATAAGGACAATCATCGCTCCAGATAGTGCAAATGCAAAACCGATACCAGTTAATGTTAATCGTATTGGTTGAAGTCCAGTTGATTTACTATATGAAAACACGTAAATTAGAACAGCTGTCAGAAATGCCCCAATAAATCCAACGACAGGTAGTAAGTAAAGAAATGAACCTACGTCTATTGGAAAGTATAAAAAGAAAATAGCAACAGCAACACCAGCCCCAGAGTTAATACCAAGAATACCAGGTTCAGCTAAATCATTTCGGGTAATTCCTTGCAGAATAGCCCCTGATAAAGCGAGAGCCATACCAGCTAATAATGTAATGACAATTCTAGGTAGTCTTAAAGAGTATAAAACAAACTCCTCTTTAAAAGTCCCTTGCCCCATTAATGTTGGGAGTAGTCGATCATAAGATAAAGATGCTGAACCAAGTCCCATTCCAACTACAATGGTTGTGATGATTACTATAAGTAAAGCGAGTATAATGAGACGCTGTTTTCTTAAAATAGATTGCATCATGAGAATGTTTTTCCTCCTTTACGTACAATGAATAGGAAGAATGGTAACCCTACAATCGCAACAATTGCCGCAACTGGTGTTTCGTATGGAGCGTTAATAGTACGTCCGATTGTATCTGCAAGTAGCATAAAGGAAGCTCCAGCAATTGCTGACATCGGTATAACAAATCGGTAATCTGGACCGACAATTGGGCGTACCATGTGAGGTACCATTAAGCCGATAAATGCCATATTTCCAACAAGCGCTACAGATGCACCTGCAAGTAAGATAATAATGATAAATAAAATAGTTTTAATAACAATAATTTTTTGACCTAGTCCAATAGCCACTTCTTCACTGAAACTAAGAACTGTCAATTTTTTTGCTAGTAAGATAGCGATAAAGATACTAATTGAAATGACTGGAATAATAATTTTTAATTGGCTCCAAGTTGTTCCAATTACGCCCCCAGCAGTCCAAAGTGATACATCTTGTGAAATTTTAAAGTAAATGCCGATTCCTTCTGAAATTGCGAGTAGAAATGCTGAAACTGCAGCGCCCGCTAATACAATTCGAAGAGGAGAAAGGCCGCCTTTTTTCACCATACCAATTCCAAATACCATAATTGCGCCAATTGCAGCACCGATAAAGCAAGCTAATGTTAAGTAAAGATAGCTGATGGAAGGGTTGAAAGCAAGTGTCAGTGCAAGCGCAGCATTTGCTCCACCAGATAGCCCTAATAATCCAGGGTCCGCAAGTGGATTTCGTGTTAATCCTTGCATAATTGCTCCAGAAACGGCTAATCCAGCTCCTACAAAAATAGCAGCAACTTCACGTGGTAAACGTATTTCTCTAATAATAGATATTTTGTCTCCTTTAGCGGAGGAAGTGAGTGCTAACCATACATCTTTTATCGAAGTATCTGCAGCACCTAATACCATTGCAACCATAAAAATAAGAAAGAATGCAATTAAGCTTAAAATTAGTTTGTATGTAAAAGCTATAGAACGTGGATTATCATGATCTTTTGTCATTCGTTTCACATCTTTTCTGTTCATAGAATAAAGGAAGAGGAATTCTTAAATTAAGAATTCCTCATGTTTGTATTATTTACCAAGAAAGCTCTTCTTGAAGAAGTCTAGTTGGAAATCTAATGTAAGTGGATCATTGAAATAGAATTCCATCATGTTTGCTTCATATACACGATTATTTTTTACTGCTGGGATGTTTTTATATGATTCTGTCTCTTGGAATGAGTTATCAGTATCTTTGTTTTTACTTACGATTAAGTAATCACCAGCAAATTCAGGTAATACCTCAGTAGATAATGCGTAGTAACCTTCTTTTAATGCTTTTTCTTTTACTTTTTCAGGCATTTTTAATTTCATTTCTTGGTACAGGATTTCTGTTCCACGGCCCCAGTTCTCGCCGTATACATAAAGCTGTTTGTTGAAGTTTTCTACAACAGAAACTGTTGCATCTTCACCGATTTTTGCTTTAATTTCTTTACCAGCTTCTTGTGCACGTTTCTTGAAGTCATCAACCCAAGTTTTTGCTTCTTTTTCTTTATTTAATAACTTACCGATTTCTAAATGCTGTGTTAAGTAATCAACTTTTCCGTAAGTGTATGTTACAGTAGGCGCGATTTTCTTTAACTTATCGACATTTTTAACATTTGATAAACCGATGATTAAATCTGGATTTAGTTCAGCGATTTTTTCAACATTTTCATCAGATACTTCAGCAACATCTTTAAGTTTGCTATCAAAACGTGGGTTTTGTTTAGACCATGAATCTACCCCAACAAGATTTACACCTAATGACATTACGTTACCAGCGAATGATGATAATACAACAACGCGTTTTGGATTTGCAGGAACTTCTACTTTTTTACCATCTTCAGATTGGTATGTAATTGTTTCTGATTTGCTACCTTTTGCATCGTTCTTTTTGTCTGTAGAGCTATTGCTACAAGCGCTCATAACAAGAACGAAAAGGACTGTTAGTGAAATAAATAACTTTTTCATCGTCTTTCTCCTTTAACATAGATGATATGTGTATACAATAATTTGTTTAACTGCAATCTTTTTGAAATAGTAGTGGTAATGCAAAAAAATTTATTAAAAATCTTGAATATTAGATTTTATAATATAGTAATAACCATATTAATGAAAGAAGATGTAATCTCAAATTTGCTAATTATTAACAAAATGATAATGATTATCACTATTGATTCTTTAAATAATATAATTTTATATAGGTGTATTGTCAATAGTAATTTTGATTGTAAATTTTGCGGAAACAGGTTATATTTTATTGAGAATGATAATCAACGATTAATAGCTGAGGAGTGAGCACGAATGAATCGAGAAGAATTGTTTGATGTAACCGTGATAGGCGGAGGACCTGCAGGGCTTTATTCAGCTTTTTATAGTGGACTCAGAGAAATGAGAACGAAAATAATAGAATTTCAACCACATTTAGGTGGAAAAATACATGTGTATCCGGAAAAAATGATTTGGGATGTAGGAGGACTATTGCCAGTTACAGGTGATAAGTTAATTGAACAACTTGTACAGCAAGGGTTAACATTTAAGCCGGAAGTTGTATTAGATACAAAAGTAGAATCGATTATTCGTAATCAAGATGGTACTTTTACATTAAAAACAAGTACTGGCGAAGAACACTTTTCAAAAACAGTTATCGTCGCAACAGGAAGTGGTATATTGAAACCGCAAAAGTTATCTATTGAAGGTGCTGAGCGATTTGAAGTATCGAATTTAAATTATACAGTTAAATCTTTAAAGCGTTTTAAAGGTAAAACAGTTATTATTTCCGGTGGAGGCAATTCTGCTGTTGATTGGGCAAATGAATTGGAACCAATTGCGAAAAAAGTGTATGTAACTTATAGAAAAGAAGAATTATCTGGTCATGAAGCACAAGTAAAACAACTTATGAACAGCTCAGCGGAGTGTTTCTTTAATACATCGATTACAAAATTAATTGCCGGTGATAATCATGAAGCGATCGAATATGTAGAATTAACAAATCATGAAACAGGTGAGGTTTCTCATTTACCTATTGATGAAGTTATTATTAATCATGGATATGAACGCGACATTACATTATTAGAAAATAGTGAGTTAGACGTTGCAATTATAGATAATTATTATATTGCAGGTAATGCAAATAGTGAGTCTTCAGTAGATGGATTATATGCTGCTGGAGATATTTTAAAGCACGAAGGGAAACTACACTTAATTGCAGGTGCATTCCAAGATGCTGGAAATGCTGTGAATAAAGCAAAGCAATTTATCCAACCAGATGCAAGTGAGTACGGAATGGTTTCTTCTCATAATGAAGTATTTAAGAAGAGAAATCGCGAACTGATTAAGCAGATGATAAAATAATAAGGAACAAGTAAACCCCCACATACTTCTCTATTCAAATGGATGAGAGATGTACGTGGGGGTTTTCCTGTTTACTATATTTTCAATCATTATAATGACACCGGTTTCATCAGTTCATATGATATGAACATTTTATTGGTAAAGCATCCTAGAAAACAATTTAGATATGTTTTGCTTACGCAGAACATGGCTAAATTACGCTGTCCCTTTAGCGCGTTCATTAGGAAATGGCATATTTAGTATAGAAGCAATATACTGTTTTCCGTGTTTTCGAGCCAATGATTCTAATATTTGACGGACGCGTTTTGTAAGATGGCCTTGTTTTTTGATGGCTTCACAATATGCGTCATAGAAAGCATATTTAGCCCAAAGGAAATCATCTTGTTGGAATAAGAAATGATTTTTGTACCATTCACCAATTGTATGATAACAATTGTTTTCATGTATTGCTGTGCTTTGAGAAAGAAAACGATCAGATAAAGATACATTCAAATGAGAAATTGTGTTTTCTGTTTCAACTTGTAGTGTTTTTTCTAACATTGTAATGATGTGACGAGTAGCCATATGTTAACTCTCCTTTGTGTAAATGGGTAATACCATTCTATATTTAAAAAATTCTTACTATATAATACTATACAATATATGGAATGCATCTACCTGCTTTTTGAACTGCATTTACAAAATCTTTTTTATTTGTTTACAAAAATAAAGTAAAGTAAGATACAGTATAGATGAAAAAATAATAAAGGAATGAACGTATTGTATATAACAGTAGAAGAGACTGCGGAGTATTTGAATTTACCAAAATCGTATATTGAAGAGTTAATTCAGCAAAAGAAAATTCGTGCGCTATTCGATGGAGAGCAATATTTAGTAAATAAAGAACAATTTAATACACATTTAGAACAAATGGAGAAATATAAGCAATTAGTGGAAGAAATATTGAACGAACCAATTCCAGAAGATATGGATGTTAAAGACGAAGATTAAACTATGGAAAATCCCTTATGAAGATATGCAGAAATGTATATTCATAAGGGATTTTTTGTTTGAAGATATCAAAAACATAAGGAGTTCTTAGCCTTTCTTCAAATTTTGATAGGTAGTAGTCTACCATGTTAAAAGCATATTTTTTTCTAGCTAGGACAAACATAGAGAACGTAACCTGTACAGATACATATACTATCAGTGCAAAAGCTTATAAATTAATGGAAGGGGTTTTCTCGTGAGTTTATTTCATTGTGATTTTCTGAAAGACTTAATTGGATCTTTTGTGAGAGTAAACAGGGGTGGTCCAGAATCTCAAAAAGGGACAATAGTCGCTGTATGTTCGGATTACTTTGTATTAAAGAATGAAAAAGGAGAGCTCTATTACTATCAGATTCGTCATCTGAAAAGTATTACAAAAAATGTGAAAGATTGTAAAGCAGATGATTGCAGATGGTTGGAATGTGAATGTGAAGATGACTTTGAAAAGTTACTTCAAAGCTTCAAATATTGCTGGGTGAAAATTAATCGTGGTGGCCCAGAGAAAGTTGAAGGTATTTTACAAGATGTTTCTTGTGAATTTGTGACACTAATTGTAAAAGAAGAAGTTATATTAGTTGCAGTATCTCATATTAAGAGTGTAACAGTACCTTGTAGAGAGAGCGAAGAAAGCGAAAGTGAAAGCGAAAGTGAAAGTAATGATTCAGGTCGAGCTCGCGCACAAAGACAGTCAAGAAGAGGAAGATAATAAGAAAGGAGGATACAAATTTGGAAAGTATATTATGCTGTGAACAAATTAAAGGCTTAGTCGGTGAGACTGTAAAAGTAAATCTTCGTGGACCAGAGAGTCGAGTGGGGGTACTTGTATCGTTAGGAAGAGATTACCTTACATTACAACTTCCTCTTGGTGAATTAGTATATTACCAATTGAAACATGTGAAGAGTCTAGTTAAGAAAGTGAAAGAAAGTAAATGTGGCGATGGCTATGTTTCATGTTTCTGCTCTGATGATGATACTTTCGTCGATGTATTACGTGACTTGAAGTATAAGTGGGTAAAGATTAACCGTGGCGGCCCAGAGTGTGTAGAAGGCCTATTAAGTGAAGTGCATGAAGAATGTATTACGCTAGTAAACGGTGATGAAGTTATTTATATCATTAATTATCATATTAAGAGTGTGAGTCAAGTAGTGAAATGTAAAAAGAATGAAGATGAATAATGTTTAATAAATAAGAGGGGCATTATGAGGGAAAGAGAAGAACAATTTCTTATTTCGATAGTATGAAAAGGAATTACTTACTATTAAGACAGAACATTGCCCTGATTATTTTTTTGAAACGGAAGATAGGAAAGCTGAAATTCATAGGAAGGAGGATATAGATGAATGAGTTAAACAAAAGTATTGGGAAAAATATATATGTTAAATTAATCGGTGAAAAAAGGTTTAAAGGTATATTAATAGACGTAGGAAATGACATTATTGTTCTTTACAATGGACAAGACTATGTATATATATCTTTATATCATGTACAATACTATAAATTTTTAAGACCACATGACGAAGACATACTAAAACCAGATGTTGATTCTGTAATTAAGAGGGAATCCCCTTCAATTTCTTTGAGAAAAGTATTAAGTACTTCTAAAGGGATTTTTACAGAAGTTTATGTAGCAGGAAATGCTCCAATACATGGTTATGTTACAAGTGTGATGAACGACTATATTGTTTTTTATAGTCCGGTTTATAAAACGGTATATATATCTTTAAAGCATTTAAAATGGTTAATTCCGTATAAAGAAAACCAAGTACCGTATGCCCTCAATAAAAATGAACTCCCCGTAAATCCGTTAAATATTACATTAGCTAGAACATTTGAAGAACAGCTTATTAAAATGACTGGGAAAATTATGGTGTTTGATTTAGGTGAGGAGTCCAATAAAATTGGAAAAATGGCGAAAATTGATGAAGGTCATATTGAAATATCAAAAGCACGTGATGCAAAAATGTATGTGAATATTCAACATGTAAAATCCGTCCATTGTCCGTAGATTAGTTGGAAGGGCTGGCTTTTTCTTTTATATGCAGAAGAAAAGGTCGAGCCTATTTGTTTTAGTTTAATTTGGAGATGAGGGGAAAATGAATTGAATATAAGCATAGTATAGTGTGATTTTTTAAAAGGTAACTTTGCACTAACTTATAAACATTGTGTACGAGCTATCTTATTATATATTCAATTTATTTTTTGAGGAGGAGCTGCTCAACTAATTTATTAAAGGGGTTTTGTTTGTGGAGCAGTTTCTTAATTCGTTATCAATTACATTGCTTGGTAGTGCTGGTGGAGCAGCAAAAGCAGTTTTAGCAATTTTAAATCAAGCGATAGCAAATGAAAAAGATCCAATTTATGAAGTATTAAAGAATGCCAAATTTCATTTGGTGGATATAAAACAAAAAGATAGGACTTATTATGATGAGTTGTTTTCGAATCTGAAAGGTCAATTATATTTATATGAAATAAACCTTCAAAATGTAGTGGAATTTAAACAACATTTAAAAGAAAAAAGAACGGGTGTTGTGATTGATGTTTCAGGGGCAGATACAATTAGAGTATTAAGCTGCTGTAATGAACTAGGAATTTGTTATATTAACTCAGCCTTGGAAAATGAGGCAGTAGATCAGGACGATAGCTTAATTGGCTTTCAGCTTACGGAAAGATATACAAGGTTTGAGAAGGAGAAAGAGAAATTTACAAATACAAAAGCGATTATAGGTTCAGGTATGAATCCAGGTGTTGTTCAATGGATGGTTGTTGAGCTTATGAAGGAACGACCAAATGAAAGGCCAAGAGCATGTTATATTGTAGAACATGACACGTCATTTTTGAATGATACAGCACTTATAAAGCCACATACACTTTATGCTTCATGGGCAGTAGAGCGATTTTTAGATGAAGCAATCTGGAGTTATCCGATGTATATGAGCCATCATCGTCCTCTTTACTTTTATGAAGATGTATATGCTTCAGAGTATAAAGTGAAGTTAGGAGAAAAAGAATTCTATGGTTGTTTAATGCCACATGAGGAAGTATTAATTTTAGGGAAAAACTTTAATATGGAAGTTGGTTTTCTTTACCGAATTAATGAGTATACAACAAATATAATTAGACAGAACTTAGATCAAGTAGAAGATTTATGGAACTGGAATCGTAAAGTGTTTAATCCAGCGGAAGAAGAGGTTGCTGGAGAGGACTTGGTCGGTGTGTTACTCGTTTATGAAAATAGTGAGACATATATGTATAATGTGATGAATAGTAGCCAAGTTTTTCGTAAATATAAAACGAATGCAACGTATTTTCAGGTAGGGTGCGGGATTTATGCGGGCTTGTCCAGTTTACTTTTAGATCAATTTGAACAAGGTGCTTATTACGTTGAGGAGTTGTTATTAAATACAGAAAGTAAGTACGGTGAGTATTTAAATTTATATATGAAGGATTTTGTAATAGGGCATAATAATTTTACGGATGGATTGTTACATGACAGGGTAAGATGGATGTAAGTTGTTACCAAAAGGAAGGAGAGATCTCCTTCCTTTCATTATTATAAGGTTAAATATTGCCCTGAAAGCAATTTCATACTTATACTTTAAGGAGATAACAATGAAAGTTTTTTGTATCGATCAAGGGGAGTTTTTATATGAATAAATACAAGAGCTTGATTTATGAAGAAAGAAGAGCCTTAAAGGTATTTATATTATTATTTTATATTATATTCTTTTTATATGACGCTATATATTATTTTGTATATCCTGCTATGAATATTAGTGGAACAGCGGTAGGTTGGCCAGAAGGTAGTCTTGGGATAGGTGTGCCTATATTTGTAATAGCATTATTTCCTATTTCTATATATCTTCAAAAAAGAGGGTATGTATATTCTGTAAAATATTTATTTTTATTTGGGTACATGTTTATCAATCTTGTGAATAATTTAATGATTTATTTGCGAACGGATAGACCTTTTGAACATGGTAGTATGGTAGAAATGTTATTAATTTTATTTGCTCCAGTTTTCGTGAATAGAAAATACTTTTATTTAGTGTCCTTTAGTGTAATTGGAAAGTACGTATTTTTCACATTGCTATTACAAGATTTAAAAGTGATAATTCCACTTGTTTTATGTGTATTTTATTTCATTATTTCACATTCTTTATTAAAACGATTTCAATCTTATGTAAGAACAGTGGTTGAAATGATGAACAATATGAAAGAGACGGAAAATTTAGCTGTGATTGGGACTATGTCTACAACAATTGCTCATGAAATTCGAAATCCGTTAACAGCGTTAAAAGGGTTTACGCAAATGCAAAAAGAAAGAAATCCAACTGATACGATGAGCTACGACATTATGCTACAAGAAATTGAAAGAGTCAATGGATTTGTTAGTGAATTGATGTTGTTAGGAAAACCAAAGCCAACAAATTATGAAAGGTGTAATATACGAGACATCCTTCTATATGTTGTGCATCTAATGGAAAGTTATGCAACGCAATATAGAGTTAAATGTCATTTACAAGTAGATGGGAATTTACCGGCTATAAACGGTGATGATAAGCAATTAAAACAAGTGTTATTAAATATCATTAAAAATGGAATAGAATCAATGCCAGAGGGTGGAGAAATTCATATCCGTGCATATCAAAAAACGCAAGGACATTTGTGTATTTCTGTTGAAGACCAAGGATTTGGTATAGAGAATGAGAAGTTAGAAAAAATTGGCAAGGCGTTTTACACAACAAAGGAGACTGGTACAGGACTTGGATTAATGATTACATATAAAATTATTAAGGAACATCAAGGGAGTATCACGATCCAAAGTAGTGTAGGAGTAGGAACGAAAGTAGAAATTTTTTTGCCGACCTTTTAATGTATTGGGAGAAAAGATTTTTCAGAAAAGTGTTCTTGTTGTGTAAATATAAACATTTTATAAAATGTTTCAAGAAGGGTTTTTTTTATAAAATACTTCGTTTATAATGGAGGAAAATATCGACATGAGATTGATTGCTCATGTAGCGGTTCAGTAGTGTTATGAAAAGATAAGAAGGGGTGCACACGCATCCTTTTTTCTATGCAGATATTATGAAAGAGGTGGTATGATGGAATTAACATTAAATTCGACTGTATGTTTACACACGATTCAATTTCGAAAAGAGCAAAAGAATTATATTGTAAAAGATACAATTACAGGAGAAAAATATGAAATGCCGCCACTTTGGATTGATGCATTGGCAATGATGCGTGACGGTTTTTTATTGGGGGAAATTGAGGAGAAATTAAAAGAAGAGTATCCATCCGAAGAAGTGAATATGTTAGCATTCACGAGGCAACTGTTAGAACTAGAACTTGTTGAAATGGTAGATGGAGAAGAGATAGCTTGCACAAAGAAGAAAGAGATAGATTGTTTAGCTTGGGTGCGTCCTCGTGTGGAACAATTCTTTCTTAATTTAAATAGAAAATATAGAAGCAAAGACCAGTAGTGGCCTTTGCTTTTTTTATAGGCTATGTTTAAAAAATAACAGCAAATGCTCTTGCGAAAGCACCGTCACTATTTTTAATTTTTAAAGGTGCTGCTGAGAAAAAGAAACGTTTTTCTTCGATAGCATCTAGATTTGTTAAGTTTTCAATTAAGTAAATATCATTCCCTAGTAATATGTGATGAATCGGTGATGTTTCTGTTGTGACTTCATCAGGAGAAATGAAATCTAAACCGATAGATTTTACTTTTAATCGCACTAGTTCTTTAGCTAATTCTTCAGAAAGATAAAATGCTTCCTTCTCATAAGCTTCTGTATTCCATTTTGTGGATAGATTAGAATGAAAAATAACAATATCACCTTCTTTTATGTCAGTATTATGCAATACTGTCTTAGGTAATTTTCGCTCTTGAATATGTGTTACATCTATAAGAACAGCTTCACCTACAAATTGATCCAGCGGTAATTGATCGATGGTCGTTGCGCCTGAAATAAAATGCGCAGGAGCATCACAATGCGTGCCAACATGAACGACAGAATGAAAATCTGTAACTTGATATCCTGATTCTTCAACACTTGTAACAGCTTCTAGTTGTATTTTAGGTGTTCCAGGAAATTGAGACATATTATTTTCAAATGTTTGTGATAAATCAATTACTTTCATTTTACATACCTCCAATATATGTTTTTCAAATAATAAAAAGCTCATCCTTCAGTATCAAGAAAGATGAGCTTTACATGCTAGTTGAGTTTTATCTTCCAAAATGCATTGCATTTTGCAGGAATTAGCACCTATTCAGTTTGTATAAACTGAGGTTGCTGGGCTTCAAAGGGCCGGTCCCTCTGCCTCTCTTGATAAAGAAGTATTCAGTTTTTGAAATCGGAATTTTCCGATAGTTAAATTGTAATTCATTTCCTTTTTGCGTGCAATACAAAATAGGTATTCACCCAAATAAAGCTGCTCGCATATTGTAGCTTATGTAAATAGAATGCTGCGAAGGAGTGAGTGCAGTGACAGGAAATGTATTAAATTATTATGCTGGTGGTAATACAGCTAGGGGATTTCACAATTTATACGAAGAGAATTTAAAAGGATTAGACAGATTATTTATCTTAAAGGGTGGCCCAGGAACGGGAAAATCTTCTTTAATAAAGGCAATAGGTCGTGAATGGATTGAAAAAGGATATGATATTGAATTTTTACATTGTTCTTCTGATAATAAATCGGTTGATGGTGTAATTATCCCAAAATTAAAAGTAGGAATTGTTGATGGGACATCGCCGCATGTTATTGAGCCAAAAATGCCAGGAGTTGTTGAAGAGTATATAAATTTAGGAATTGCTTGGGACTCAGATAAACTAAGAAAGCAGAAGTTAGAAATTGAAAGATTTGTTTCAGAAGCAAGCAAAGCTTTTCAGTCTGCTTACGCACGTTTTAAAGAGGCATTGGTTATACATGATGAGTGGGAGAAGATATATATTGATAATATAGATTTTAATAAAGCAAATGAACTAACCAATCAGCTAATCCAGAAATTATTTGCAGATAAAAGCGGGAGACAATCGCTTGTAAAACATCGTTTTTTAGGAGCTGCTACACCGAAAGGAGCAGTTGATTTTGTTCCTAATTTAACAGAAGGGTTACCACATCGTTATTTCATAAAAGGGCGCCCAGGCTCTGGAAAATCAACGATGCTCAAAAAGTTAGCTAAGGAAGCTGAAGAAAAAGGGTTTGAAGTTGAAGTATATCATTGCGGATTTGACCCGAATAGTCTTGATATGGTTATCGTAAGAGAATTAGGATTTGCAATTTTTGATAGCACCGCACCACATGAATATTTTCCAAGTCGCGAGGGTGATGAAATTATTGATATGTATGCCCTTATTGTTACGCCAGGGACGGATGAGAAATATGCGAAGGAAATTCGTGATGTCTCCATTCAATATAAAGCAAAAATGAATGAGGCGATGTCTTTCTTAGCGAAAGCAAAATCGGTTCGTGATAAATTAGAACGAATTTATATTGCTGCTATGGATTTTTCAATAGTAGATGCATATAAAGAGGAGATTCAAAAAGAGTTTGAACGAATTGCTGCTACTGTAATTGAACAGCAACAATAGACGTTTCATTAGGCTGTCAGTAATTTCTGACAGTTTTTTTAGTATGTAGTAAAATTAATAGTGTATTGTCGAATTTCCAAGGAAATAATCAAAAAATGGAGATGTTATGAAATGAGAGAGAAAATCGAGTTGGAGTTAGAAAGAATTGAAAAAGAGAATGATGTAAAAATTTTATTTGCGGTGGAATCAGGGAGTCGTGCTTGGGGGTTTCCATCGAAAGATAGCGATTATGATGTTAGGTTTGTTTATATACATCCGGTAGAATGGTATTTATCAATTCATGACAAACGAGATGTAATTGAATATCCAATTAGTGATGATTTAGATATAAGTGGTTGGGATATTAAAAAGGCGTTGCAACTATTCGCGAAGTCGAATCCTGCTTTACTTGAGTGGATTCGATCACCAATTTTTTATTCGAAAAACTCTAATTTTCCAGAACTACTTCAACAGATGAGTGAGAAGAATTTTGATCCAAAAGCAACGATATATCATTATTTACATATGGCGTCGAAAAATTATCGTGAATTTTTGCAAGGTGAGAATGTAAAGCTGAAAAAGTACTTTTATGTATTACGCCCCATTTTAGCTTGTAAGTGGCTAGAAGAGAAAACGACTTTACCTCCTGTAGAATTTGACCGATTAATTACAGAATTATCATTAGAACGTAGCGTATTAGATGAAATTGAAAAGTTGTTAATAAAGAAAAAAGCAGGTACTGAATTAGATGTTGGATTGAAAATTAAGGTGCTAAATCAATTTTTAGAAGAACAAATTCATTACTATCAGCAATATGTAAAAGGAATTGAAAAGGGATCAGGAATCGATATTGAGAGTTTAAATACATTGTTTCGAGATATGTTGTTTGAAGCATATGAAAAAGAGCACAAGTAAGTTTGTGCTCTTTTTATTTTGTAGGAATGAAGAAAACAGATATAGCTGCGATAAAACCTGCAAAGGAGAATAAGTAAAAATTCCATGCTAAGTCATATTGCATTGTCATAATAATACCGACGAGAATTGGGCCAGCAATTGCACCAACTCGGCCAAGCCCCAGTCCCCAGCCTAAGGAGGTAGCTCGGATATGTGATGGGAAGTATTGTGTTACATATGCATTTAATATTTGAGTAATACCGACTGATCCAATACCAGCAAGGCCAATTAAAAGATAAATGATTGTAACAGATGGTTTGATTGTTAATAGTCCGATACATATGGCTGCCATAAGATAAGAGATGCTAATAACAATTTTTGCTCCTATACGATCAGCAATTGCTCCAGCGAATAATGCGCCGATAGCTGCGGTAATATTTAGCATAAGTAGAAATGACAGACTAGACCCAAGAGGATATCCTGCCTGGCGCATCATCTGTGGTAACCAAGTGTTTAAACCATATATTAAAAACATTCCCATTATATAAGTGATCCAAAAAAGTAGCGTTGCTTTTATGTATTCTTTTGAGAATAAAGTAAAAAATCCATTTTTCTTTCGTATAGTAGATGGGTCTTGATGAGTTTTATCTTTTACATGAAATTCAATTTGAAAACGATTAAGAATTTGGTTCACTTCTTCTTGGCGATTACGTGATAATAAAAATTGAATGGACTCGGGTAAATAGCGAATAATGAAAGGAATGAGGAGTAGTGGAATCATTCCGATACCAAACATAATTCTCCATCCGAAATCTTCTAACATAAGCATGGACAAAATAGCACCTAACACGATACCTAAAGGATAGCCAGTAAACATAAGAGCATAAATAAAAGATTGCCTTTTTTTTGGTGAATATTCAACAGTAAGTGCTGAAGCTGTTGGGATAACACCGCCTAATCCGATTCCTCCTATAAATCGAGATAATCCAAATAACTCAGGAGAAGGAGCGATAGCCGCTAAACCCATTGTGATAGAAAAAAGTGCTAAACAGCATATAAGCGTCCATTTACGCCCAATTAGATCTGTAATCGTTCCAACTAGAATAGCTCCAATAAACATCCCAAATAAAGCATAGCTTGCAATTGTACCAGCATGCGCTGGTGATAGCGCCCAGCTTTTGTCTTCTAGGAGCTTTGGTAGAACGGCACCGTAAATACCTAAATCATATCCATCAGCTAAAATGGCTAGCCAACAAATAAAAACAACAAGTTTTGTAATAGAGCTTGGAAAGATAGTTTCTGTAGATTCTAGATGAGGTGGAGCTGAAGGTTGCATAATTATTCACCCCTTTTAATTTGTAGATGAATATATTATTTTATTTAATGTTAATATTTTCCTCCTTGTGTCGAATTTTATCTGAAAAGGGTTTATAACAAATAAAGAAGTTCAACAGTAATTTTGTTGAACTTCTTTATTTGTTTACTCATTATCAACTCGTTTTAACGGTTGGTCTGCTGGGCCTTCAAGAACGTCTCCCTCAATTGAAAAACGAGAACCATGGCAAGGGCAATCCCAAGTACAATCACCATTATTCCATTCAACTTCACAGCCGAGATGTGTACAAGTTGTATCGACGATATGTAATTTTCCTTCTTTGTCCTTATAAGCACCTGCTCGTTTACCGTTAACATGTACGACAGATCCTTCACCAACTTCGAGATCTTCTGGCTTACGTAATGCGGTTTCAATCTTTCCTGCAATTAAATGTTTCGCAACATCAATGTTTTGGGAGAGGAACGTTTTTATATCTGGATTTGCATGGAAGCGTGATGGTGCATACAGTTCTTTATAGGGACTGTGAACTTTTAGGATGGAGTCCTTCAGTAGGTGAGCGGCAGCAGTTCCAGTTGTCATTCCCCATTTGCGATATCCAGTTGCAACAAATATATTTGGATTTCTTTCGTTAATATGTCCGATATAAGGAAGCTTATCTAGAGTAATTAAATCTTGTGCTGACCATCTATAAGGAACTTCATCTATTCCAAAAGTGGCTTCAGCAAAAGAATAGAGTGCTTCATAATGAAGCATCGTATTTATTCCCTGACCTGTTTTATGACTCTCTCCGCCAATCAAAATTAATTTTTCTCCATTGTTTGTTATATAGCGTAAGGAGCGCTTTGGATCATCAATACTTAAATACATGCCACCTGGATACTCCGTTTTTGCTTTTATTGCAAGAGCGTAGGAGCGTTCTGCGTACATTCGCGTAAAGAAAAAGCTATTCGCATCATAAAAAGGAAAATGTGAACAAGAGACGACATATTCACAAGTGATATGATGGCCCTCTTTTGTAATTATTTGTGAATAATCGCCCTTTTCCACATCCATAGCTGTTGTTTGTTCGTAGACCTTTCCGCCCATCTCCACAAACTTTTCTAAAAGTGTTTTTAAATAAAGAAGGGGATGGAATTGTGCTTGATTTTTCATTACAAGCGCAGATTGTACTGGAATAGGAATCGATAGAGATTGAACATAGTCACAAGGTATATTTAATTTTTGATAAGCTTCATATTCTTTCGATAAATTTCTTAATCCGTTATCAGTAGTTGTATATAAATATGAATCTTCATTTGAGAAATTACAGTCGATTTTATATGTTTGAACAGTTTTATTTATGAATTGTAGAGCCTGATTATTTGATTCATAGTAAAGCAGGGCCTTTTCTACACCGAAATGATTTATTAATTCATCATAAATAAGATCATGTTGTGCTGTTACTTTCGCTGTTGTATGCCCAGTCGTTCCATTTAAAATACGACCAGAATCAATTAAAACAACATCGATGCCTTCTTTTGCAAGTAAATAGGCAGTAGTAATACCTGTAATACCAGCACCGATAATAGCAACTTTCGTCTTTATATTTTCGGATAAACGAGGGAAAGTAGGAAACTGAGTAGATTCAATCCAATAAGATAGCGGCAGTTGTGGAAATGTATCACTTGTCATTGCGGAAACCTCCTGATTTTAGAACAATTTTCCTTTTAATATTTCCATATTATATGAAATTCATGTGTGTTGTTTTAGAAGTAGTCTATTTTTATTAAAAGAGGTTATAAATTATTTTAATATAATTAATTAGGTGGGGCATTATGATGTAGTAGGATTTATATAAAACTAAATTCAAGTGATTCTGTTTGTTGATTACATAGGGAGTTATTGAATGAGATAGAGTCTATGGCGTTTAAGAAAATGTCTATATATAGTGGGTAAATCCTTATGGAATCTATACATTTTCTTTAGTGAAATAAAGTATGATTATAAAAATATAACCACCTTTTATTACTAGGTCATAAAAGGTGTTGACAATATAGAAATTCTATTGTTATGATTCATCATGTGGAAAGGTTGATAGAGAGTAAAAAGAGAAATGTTTTTCATTGATAATAAAAGCGAAAAATAAGTGACGATAGAGTGAGTATATTTTCCTTATAATAGATGCTTTTTGGATCATCTAGTAAAATCAATCTGGAAGCAAGAATTGATATATGTAAGTTGCGCAAGGCGCGGCATAAGAAAGGAGCAAAAGGATGAAGGAGCTTCATACGTTTGGGTGGTATGCAGCACGTGTATCACCACATTTGCCGAAAAAAGCATTTAAACCAGTGCCTACTCGTTTATTTGGTGGACTGGCTTATTTGCTTGTGGCATTGGCGGGGTTAATATCGATTGGTGTATTTGAATTGAATGTGTGGGCGAATCTAGGAATTGCGATTGTTCTTGGATTATGTTTTGCTTCACTAGGATTTTTAGGGCATGAAATTTTACATGGAACTGTTGTAAGAAAGGCATGGCTTCGTGACTTCTTAGGCGCGATTGCATTTATGCCATTATCAACAGGGCCAAAGCTTTGGAGAAAGTGGCATAATGCAACGCATCATGTTCATACACAGCATGAAGAGAATGATCCAGATGCATGGCCGACACTTGAGAAACTTAAGAAGAGTAAGTTTTTGAGTTGGGTATATCGTATGCCTTTACATGTACGTTCATTCTTTAGTTTTCTGTCACTAACAATTCAATTTACATTGCATTCGACTCGAATGTTCTTTCATTTTATAAAAGAGTTCAAGTCATCCAATCAAAAATCTGTATGGCTTCAACTTCTTTTGCCTTGGACAGTTTGGATTAGTTTATTGTTTATTATGGGACCTGGAAAATGGTTATTTGCATATGTCATTCCGTTGTTAATTGCTAACTTTATTGTAATGGCATATATCGCAACAAATCACCGCTTAAATCCAATTGTTCCAGTAAATGATCCGTTAGCAAACTGTTTGTCAGTAACAGTGCCGCGCTGGGTAGACGTTTTACATTTCAATTTCTCATATCATACAGAACATCATCTGTTTCCCGCTATGAGTTCTAAATACTATCCGTTAGTAAAAGAGAAGATTAAAGAAATGTGGCCGGAACGCTATCATGAGATGCCGATGACAAAAGCTTTGGCAGCGCTATGGAATACACCACGTGTGTATTATCAAGGAAGTGAATTAGTGGATCCGCATAGAGAGCATTTCTATGGTTCTTTAGGAAATGGACTAGATCCTCATAATATTTCATATCGTGAGGAACATATAGAAGAAGAAAAGAGTATTAAAAAAGTAAATCAGTAAAAATTAATATATTTTTGCAATGAAAAAGCAAGCCATCTCAGGCTTGCTTTTTCTTATAAAGAAACTTCCTTTTTGTTCCTTTTATGGACTTGGACGGAGTTAGTTTCTTTTCGTTGTAGTCGTTTTTCTAAAAGATTAACAAAATAAGTAAATAGAAGAACAAGTATGAGATAGTATGCACCAACGATTATGTAAGTATCTAATTGTTGGAAATTACCTGCTGCAATTGATAAACCTGAACCCCATAATTCGGACATTCCTACATAAGCAACAAGTGAAGAATCTTTTAATCCGATAATAAATTGGTTTCCTAGAGGAGGAAGAGACAGACGAAATGCTTGTGGTAATATAATTCGTCGCATAGCTAAAGGATAAGGCATGCCTAAAGAGCGAGCTGCTTCTAATTGTCCCCGGTCAACGGATTGAATAGATCCACGGAAAATTTCCGTAATATATGCTCCGTTATGAATTGCTAAAGCGATTGCACCTGCCCAAAAAGGGGTGAAAACAACAACGGATGTAATTCCAAAATAGAGAATGGCAATTTGAACAATTAAAGGTGTACCACGAATAATAGCAATGTAGACATGAGCGATACTATTTAAAACTTTATTGTTAGAGATTCGAAAGAAAGCGAATAATAATCCAATTAATGAACCGAGTACTAGGGAAGTTAATGTTAATTGTAATGTGACAATAGTAGCCTTTAAGAGTGTGGGATAGGAAGAGATAAAAATTTCAAACATGCGTTTCACCTCATATTTTATAGATTTTAGTAGAGAATGAAATGCCCCACATAAAATGAACATTTAATCAGTGGGGCATTGTTTATAAATCTTTTGAATGGCTAACTTACTTCGTTTTTTCCTCTTCACCGAGAATATTACGCCCGAACCATTTTTTACTGATCTTTTCATACGTACCATCTTTAATGATTTCATCTAACGCTTTATTTACTTTCTCAACCATTTCTTTATCATCTTTGCGAATAGCAATTCCCATTTCATCAAGATTTAATGGTTTTCCGGCTTCTTTTATCTTCGATTTTCCTTCTTTTATCATACGTAGACCAACCATTTGATCCGTAATTACTGCGTCAACACGCCCAGGCTCTAAGTCCATAAGAGCAGTAATATCGCTGTCATATTCTGTGATTTGATCTGTATATTTTGCAACAAGATTTTTAAAGGTACTAGCTTTTACAACACCAATTTTCTTACCTTTTAAATCTTCTGGAGAAGAGATAGCGGTATTTTTTTTAGCCACAAAAATTTGGGCGCCAGAGCGATAGTACGGATTTGAGAAACTAACAGCTTTTAAGCGCTCCTCTGTAATTGCCATACTACCCAGTATTACATCATATTTCTTCGCTTGAAGACCTTGAATCAGCGTTTCCCATGGGTTTGTAACGGGCGTAGCCTTCATGTTCATCTTTTTAGCAAGAGCTTCACCGATTTCTACATCAAAGCCGACAAGTTTGCCGTCATTTTCTTTATAGTTAAAAGGTTTGTATAATCCACTCATCGCATAGCGAAATTCTTTTTCACTATTTGATGAAGTAGTAGAGCTTTCTTTGCTACAAGCTCCTAGTATGAAGGATGTACATAGTGTAATGCTCGCAACAATGGTTAATAGTTTTCTTTTCATAAAACCCCTCCTATATATTGATCATACGGATAGTTTTTTAGTATGTTATTGAAATATTTTATTTGGATGATTAGTTGTGCACCGTATGAATGTATTCCTTTTCGTTTGAAACAAAAGTTACATTATAAAACGTTGCGTAAAAATTGTTTTGCCCGTTCATGTGATGGAGCTGAAAAGAATTGTACTGGCGGAGCATCTTCTACAATCTTTCCATCGTCCATAAAGATGACGCGATCAGCTACATCTTTTGCGAAATTCATTTCATGAGTAACAATAACCATTGTCATCCCTTCTTCAGCAAGTTCTTTCATAACTTGCAATACTTCTCCAACAAGTTCAGGGTCTAAAGCTGAGGTAGGCTCATCAAATAGCATAATCTTAGGGCTCATTGCAAGAGCTCGTGCAATGGCAATGCGCTGTTTTTGACCACCTGAAAGAAGATGAGGAGTTACATCCGCTTTATCTTGAAGGCCGACTTTTTGGAGAAGTTGATTTCCAATATCCTGTGCATTTGCTTTCTCTAATTTTTTTACGTGAATAGGTGCTTCTATGATGTTTTCTAGTGAGGTCATATGAGGAAAGAGGTTAAAGTGCTGAAAAACCATACCGACATTTTCACGGACTTTATTTAAATTTGAATGCTTTGGATCAATTCGCTCACCTTGTAAGTGAATTTCGCCTTCATCGTACATTTCTAAAAAGTTAAGACAGCGAAGTAATGTACTTTTACCAGAACCACTGGCACCAATTAAAACAACAACTTCTTTTTCTTTTACTTCTAAATCAATTCCTTTTAACACATCAAGTGAACCGAATGATTTTACTAGATTTCGAACTTGAATCATACAAAACCCCCAGTTAAAAATATATTTTACAAATGTTGCCCTGTATTTCTGTTATTAGTCATAAATTGTCAGAATCCTTTATTTTTTCCGTGCAATTTGATATTCAAAGAAATAATGATTTTTAAAATCTCTATATCCTTCTATAATGAAAATATGGATAATAATATATAGGTAGTATTTATATTGCTTATAAAAAGGGGGAAAGGGAAGATGGAAAAAGAAAGAAAAACATTTTCTTTTGGATTACGTACACAACTTATGCTATTCACTACAGTTTTAGCTTTCATTACATATTCAACAAGTATATTTTTTATTTACGTGATATACGATTATTTTCAAAGTTATGTAAGTCAAACTGTATATAATATTATCGTTATGTTATTAGGGGTAGTATGGTCTGGAATTTTAGCATATGGAGCAGCCGTATTTTTAATTAAACCGCTTCGCAAGTTAGAGGAAGCGGCAAGAAAAGCAGCTGAGGGTGATATTCGTGAAGATGTTCCATTACCGAAGATAGATGATGAAATTAAATCTTTAAGTGTTGCATTTAATATGATGTTAGGAAACTTAAGGGGCATGGTAAAAAATATTGATACAACATTTTCGTATACAAATAATCAAGTACAGCAGATTAGAAAACAAACAGGCGAAGCAACGAGACAAGCGCAAGGTGTATCTGAGACACTTGCAGAGATTTCTTCAGGCGCTGAGCAATCAGCGGCATCAATTCAAGCAATTGTTTCTGCTGTTGATACAACGACTTCTATTGCAAGTGAAGTAGAAGAAAAAGCGAAGCAGTCTGATACATTGTCTTCAGAAATGGTTGAAGCTTTAGGGCATAGTACTCGTGTCTTTACGTCTTTAATTCAAGGTATTCAAACATTGGCAAAAGAAAATGAAGATTCAATGCAAAATGTACAGAAGTTAGAAGAACGAATGAAACAAGTAGAACATATTGTGTCTGTTGTGAGTGCAATTGCTAGCCAAACGAATTTATTAGCACTAAATGCTTCTATTGAGGCAGCTCGCGCAGGAGAGCATGGAAGAGGCTTTGCGGTTGTTGCGGAAGAAGTACGTAAACTTGCTGATGAAAGTGATCATTCTGCAAGAAACATATCGCAGTTATTACGGAATATGCAAGATGAAGTACAACAAGTTGCAATGAAAATGACAGAACAAGTGAAAATAGCTAAAGAAGAGGCGAAACGTGGGGAAGCTACGGAATTAATTTTAAAAGAAATGTCATCAAGTGTTATGGAAGTAGCCGATGCAACTCAGCAAATTAGTAGTTATATGAATGAACAAGTGAGCCACATTCATCAAACAGGAGCACAAACAAAAGCTGTAGCAGCAATTGCTGAAGAAACGTCAGCTGGTTCGCAAGAAGTAGCACGTGTGACGCTACAACAATCTAAAAATATGATAGTAATCGATCAATTATTAAAGGATTTAGAGAAGCAAGCAACTGATTTGAAACAAACAATTGAACGATTTTCAATGTAAAAGGAAGAACAGAATATTGTTCTTCTCTTTTTTATTTAGCTTGATTTAATATTTACAGTTAAACTATGAACGTTTCCGCAACATTCTTTTCTGTCCCTTTCGGATGAAAATTATAGCGAGCTATAATATTAAAAGGGGTGTCTTTTATGAAAAAAGAAAAAAGACAACGGTTAATTAAACAATTTGTAAAGGAGTATGAAATAGATAAGCAAGAAAGATTAGTAGAATTGTTAGCAAAAAAAGATGTATTAGTAACACAAGCTACGGTTTCTCGCGATATTCGTGAGTTAAACTTAACGAAGGTACCTTCTCAAGAAGGATTAATGATATATAAAGTTTTCTCAGAAGAGCATTTACAAACTGATATAAAGTTAAAGAAAAAATTACGAGAAGTTGTTGTAAAAATTGATTGTGTAGATCAATTAATGGTTATTAAAACATTACCTGGTAATGCACATGTTATTGGTGTTTTATTTGATGAGTTAGATTGGAAAGAAAAAATAGGATGTATATGTGGAAATGATACATGCCTTATAATTTCACAGTCGAAATCAGATAGGGAGATTATAGAAGAAAGATTAAATTTAATTATTTAGATGCAAAAATCCTGTTTTTAATAAAATTAAAAACAGGATTTTTGTTTAAATACGGAAGTTAAATATTCAACATATATGCGTAATATATGTATTTTTTATTGAGAAAGCAAGATAGTTTGTTATAAAAATACATATTCGTATGATTTTAAAAAAATAACTTGTTTAATATTTCACAATGATAATGTGGATGCTTTCACAAAGATGAAAGTACAGAGCATTTATTATGTACTTGTAAGACATCAAACATATTTAAAAGGAGGTACAACAAATGAAACATCCGATACATGTTACTTCAGAAATTGGGGAATTACAAACGGTTTTATTAAAACGACCGGGTAAAGAAGTGGAAAACTTGACGCCAGATTATTTGCAGCAATTATTATTTGACGATATTCCATACTTACCAATTATTCAAAAAGAGCATGATTATTTTGCACAAACGTTACGCAATCGGGGTGTTGAAGTTCTTTATTTAGAAAAACTAGCCGCTGAGGCGTTAGTAGATAAAAAACTTCGAGAAGAATTTGTTGATCGTATTTTAAAAGAAGGACAGGCCGACGTAAATGTTGCACATCAAACTTTAAAAGAATATTTACTTTCCTTTTCAAATGAAGAATTAATTCAAAAAATTATGGGCGGTGTACGGAAAAACGAAATTGAAACAAGTAAGAAGACACATTTATATGAATTAATGGAAGATCACTATCCGTTTTACTTAGATCCAATGCCTAATTTATATTTTACTCGTGATCCAGCAGCTAGCGTGGGCGATGGCTTAACGATAAATAAGATGAGAGAACCAGCGCGTAGACGTGAATCATTATTCATGGAGTACATCATTAAATATCATCCAAGATTTGCAAAACATAATGTACCAATCTGGTTAGATCGTGATTATAAATTTCCGATTGAAGGTGGCGACGAGCTAATTTTAAATGAAGAAACAATTGCGATTGGAGTATCTGCTCGTACTTCAGCTAAAGCAATTGAACGTTTAGCTAAAAATCTCTTTAGCCGACAAAATAAAATTAAGAAAGTGTTAGCAATAGAAATTCCAAAATGTCGAGCATTTATGCATTTAGATACAGTATTTACAATGGTTGATTATGACAAGTTTACAATTCACCCAGCCATTCAAGGGCCAAAAGGGAATATGAATATTTATATTTTAGAAAAAGGATCAGATGAGGAAACTCTTAAAATTACACATCGTACTTCTTTAATGGAAGCATTAAAAGAGGTATTAGGCTTAAGTGAATTAGTTCTTATTCCATGTGGAGGAGGAGATGTAATTGCTTCTGCTCGTGAACAATGGAATGATGGCTCGAACACATTAGCAATTGCGCCAGGTGTAGTTGTTACATATGATCGCAACTATGTATCTAATACGTTATTACGTGAACACGGTATAGAAGTGATTGAGGTGCTAAGTTCGGAATTATCTCGTGGTCGTGGGGGTCCACGTTGCATGAGTATGCCAATTGTTCGTAAAGATATTTAGTATAAATAACGGAGAAAGTAGGGATGAATTATGTTAATGACTAGACCAAATTTAAAAGGAAGAAGCTTTCTAGCAGAAAAAGATTTTACACAAGAAGAATTGTTATATTTTCTAGATTTGGCAGCAGAATTAAAAGAGAAAAAGAAAAATGGTATCCCGCATCATTATTTAGAAGGTAAAAATGTAGCGCTCTTATTTGAAAAAACTTCTACTCGTACGCGTTGTGCATTTACAGTAGCATGTACAGATTTAGGGGCAAATCCTGAATATTTAGGGAAAGGTGATATTCAACTTGGGAAAAAAGAATCTGTAGAGGATACAGCAAAAGTGTTAGGGCGTATGTTTGACGGAATTGAGTTTCGTGGATTTAATCATGAAACTGTAGAATCTTTAGCACAAAATTCTGGTGTGCCAGTTTGGAATGGATTAACAGATATGTGGCATCCAACACAAACACTAGCAGATTTATTAACAATTAGAGAACATATAGGGAAATTGAAAAATGTGAAGCTCGTTTACGTTGGCGATGGGCGAAATAATGTTGCTAATAGCTTACTAGTTGGTGGAGCAATCGTTGGAATGGATGTACGTATTTGTACACCGGAATCTTTATGGCCTGCACAAGAAGTAATTGATTTAGCAAAAAAATATAATGAACAAGTAATGATAACAAGTAATGTGGAAGAAGCTGTTGCGAATGCAGATGTAATTTATACAGATGTATGGGTGTCTATGGGGGAAGAAGAAAAATTTGCTGAACGTGTCGAGTTATTGAAACCTTATCAAGTAAATATGAAAATGATTAAAGCAACAGGGAATGAAAACGTGATTTTCTTACATTGTTTACCTGCATTTCATGATGTTGAAACGATGTATGGCGAAGAAGTTTATGAGAAATATGGGTTGAAAGAAATGGAGGTAACTGACGAAGTATTCCGCAGTAAACATTCAAAAGTATTTGATCAAGCTGAAAATAGAATGCATACAATTAAAGCGGTTATGGCAGCTACTTTAGGAAACATGGAGTAAAGAAGAAAGGGAGTCTTCCTTTCTTCTTTCTCCTCCTTTAGACACTATCATTCACTATTGCTTTTGTATTGTTATTGCAATTAAAGAGAGGTGAGTGGAATGGGTGAAGATAAGAAATTAGGGTTGTTTACACTAACGGCTCTTGTAGTTGGGTCTATGATTGGCGGTGGAGCCTTTAATTTAGCGAGTGATATGGCAAAAGGTGCTGGTGCTGGAGCCATTATTATTGGCTGGGTTATAACAGGAATTGGGATGATCGCACTCGGATTATCTTTTCAAAATCTAACTGTAAAACGGCCAGATTTAGATGGTGGTATTTTTAGCTATGCAAAAGCAGGGTTTGGTAATTTTATGGGGTTTAATAGTGCGTGGGGATACTGGCTATCTGCTTGGCTTGGGAATGTAGCTTACGGTACATTATTGTTTTCTTCATTAGGATATTTCTTCCCGATCTTTGAAGGCGGTCAAAATGTAGAATCCATTATTGGTGCAAGCGTATTATTATGGTGTGTTCACATGTTAATTTTACGTGGAGTTCAATCAGCAGCCCTTGTGAATTTAGTAACTACAATCGCAAAATTAGTACCTGTATTTGTATTTATTGTCATAGGAATCTTTGCGTTTCATATTGATACGTTCTTAGATGGATTTTGGGGGCAAACTGGTTCTTTTTCATGGGGAGCAGTTGGCAGCCAAGTTAAAAGTACAATGCTTGTAACTTTATGGGTATTTATTGGGGTAGAAGGGGCTGTTGTTTTATCCAGTCGAGCAAAAAATAGAAGTGATGTAGGGAAAGCAACCGTTATTGGCTTAATTGGTACACTCATCATTTACATTTTAATCACATTATTGTCTCTTGGACTTATGCAGCAAGCAGACATTGCAGGTTTGAAAAATCCGGCTATGGCTTATTTGTTTGAAAGTGTTGTTGGAAAATGGGGTGCTATCTTTATTAATTTAGGTTTAGTCATCTCTGTATTAGGTGCTTGGTTAGGTTGGACTTTGCTCGCTTCTGAAATTCCATATTTAGCGGCTAAAGATGGAGTATTTCCAAAATGGTTCGCAAAAGAAAATAAAAATAAGGCTCCAGTAAATTCATTATGGATAACAAATGGTTTAATACAAATATTCTTGTTAACATTCGTCGTTTCTGATCAGGCGTATAACTTTGCATTCTCTTTAGCATCTTCAGCTATTTTAATCCCATATGCTTTTTCAGCATTTTATCAACTGAAGCATAGCTTAAAGTCTGAAGAAGCAGATCGAAATAAAAATATAATAATTGGCTTGATCGCAAGTATTTATGGAGTGTGGTTAGTTTATGCAGCCGGTTTAGAGTATTTATTATTAACAATGACTTTATATGCGCCAGGTATTTTTATTTTTTACAATGTTCAAAAACAAAAGAGTTCGAAGCAAATATTTACTCGAGTGGAATTAGCATCATCCGTAGCAATTGGTGCTTTAGCATTCTTTGCGATTTATGGATTAATTACAGGCAGTATTACTTTATAAAGCGCTGTGAAAGCGAAATCAACTGGAGGGCTGGAATATGGCACGAAGAAAAATTGTAGTTGCACTAGGGGGAAATGCGATACAGTCTGGAGAAGCTACTGCGGGAGCGCAGCAAGAAGCGTTGGAAAAAACGGCAGAACAACTTGTGAAAATAATGGAAAATGATGTGGATATAGTAATTGCGCATGGAAATGGCCCACAAGTGGGGAATATTTTATTACAGCAAAAAGCTGCAGAAACGGAAAAGACACCTGCAATGCCATTAGATACTTGTGGGGCAATGAGCCAAGGGATGATTGGATATTGGATGGAAAATGCAATTGAAAAGGCATTGAAAAAACGGAATATAAACAAAGATGTAGCAACGGTTATAACACGTGTTGTTGTGGATAAAAAAGATGAGGCATTTAAAAATCCAACTAAACCAATTGGTCCTTTTTATACAGAAGAAGAGGCCAGAAAATTAATGGATGAAACAAAAGCAGTGTTTAAAGAAGATGCTGGTAGAGGATGGAGACGTGTTGTTCCATCACCGAAGCCTGTAAGTATTCATGAACATAAAGTGATTAATTCTTTGGTCGAAGATGGAAACATAGTGATAGCTGTGGGCGGAGGTGGAATTCCAGTAATTGATTCTGAAGAAGGGTTAAAAGGAACTGAAGCGGTTATCGATAAAGATTTCGCTGCGCAGAAATTAGCAGAATTAGTAGATGCCGATACGCTCGTTATTTTAACTGCAGTTGATTATGTGTATGTAAATTATAATCAACCGAATCAAAAAAAATTAGAGCATGTCACAGTGAATCAATTAGAAGAATATATTGAAGAACAACAATTTGCTGCGGGAAGCATGCTTCCAAAAATCGAAGCTGCTATTAATTTTGTTAATACAAATCCAAAAAGAAAAACGATTATTACGTCTTTAGAAAAAGTATATGAAGCACTAGAAGAAAAAGCCGGTACTATTATTTCAAAACAGAATGTATGCATGTATGTTTAAATTATTATGTACGCTACTTAGTAGTAAAAAAAGAATGAGGTTAATAACTTCATTCTTTTTATTTATTAATATTTTTTGTACTCATTGTTCATAAAGTTTTCATGATGAAATCTGAATATACAAGTTAATTATGATAAAATTCAAATTGAATACGCTTTCTTGATTTTTCGCTCCAACATACAGCAAGAGAGAGGGAATTTTATGAATAGACGGAACGTAGTGAAAGACTTAAAGCAGTTCGAATTATTTGCTCATTTAACAGAAAAAAAATTGAAAGGCTTAACAGAGTTTGTTTATTGGCGAACTTATAAAAAAGGTCAATTTTTATTTTTAGAAGGGGATTCAAGGGAAAGAATTTACTTCATGTTAGATGGTTTTGTAAAGTTAGAGCGGGTTAATCAAAATGGGAACTTATTATACGATGACTATGTAAAGCGGTATTCTATTTTTCCTTATGGTGGTATGTTTACAGACAGAGGATATAACTATACAGCAGAAGCAATGACGGATGTGGAGGTATATTATATTCCAACGGTAATCTTTGAAGATATGGTAAAGTCCAGCAGAACACAATTGATGTACGTTGTTCAGCAATTATCATCTATATTAAAATTGAACGAAAATCGAGTGCAAAATATTACAATTCCTAATGCACAAGATCGTGTTATCCAAACGTTAAATTATTTAATGCAGGATTTAGGAGAACAGAGTGGAGAAAAGATTGTAATTTCATGTCCACTTACAACAATTGAAATATCCAAAATATCTGGAACATCTCGAGAGACAGTTAGCAGCGTATTAAAACAATTAAAAAATGATAGCATTGTTACAATTTTAGATAAAAAAATTACAATACATGATCCAACATATTTTGAAGAAATCTCTATGTGAAAATTGTATATTGATTTTTTAATTCATAGTTTATATTAATAAGGTTCTTTATATATTTATAAGGAACTTTTTTACGTTATCCTCTATAAAAAGATTGTATAGTATGGTAATAATAGCTAAAATCGATAATAAAATACAAAGTGAAGGGGAGAAAGAATGATTCGTATTGAGTATGATCGATTAGTAGCTATTTGTTACAGTATAGGGGTTTTGTTATTATTAAAAATTCCAAATGATAATGAATTAATTGGGGAAAAACTATTCAATGTCTATAAGATTCCGATACATACGTATGTTTATATGGATTATAAAGTCTCAAATATATTGATTGTTTCTTTCATACTACATGTAATTGCATTTATATTATTTTTAAAATGGCTAGGAAAAAAGGAGTCTAGTACATTTAGAAAAATGAATAAAATAAAAGTAGTAGGTACTAGTATTTTGATTGTAATGATGCCGTTTATTTTAAATACAATCCTCCAGACATTGAATAAAACATGGTATTATGCAGGAAAAACAGGGGTAGAAGCAATAGAATATAAAAAAGAAGATAGCCAGTGTAGAATGGAGAAAAATGGAGAGAATATCCAACCGAAGTGCATTGTTACTTTAAAAAATTATCGTAATCATTCACAAGCATTAAAAGTTGTTTTATATGATAATGCAAACGAGAATTCAAAAAGCTATCCAGTACCGAAACCAGTCTATTTACAAAAACATGAGACAAAGCAATTTGAATTTCAAGTTCCTGTTTCTTATAATAGAGGTATTGAAAAAGATAAAGTACCAAATATTAAATTACATTCATTGCATGAAAATGATACGAAATACAATTAATCTGTAAGTAAAAGTTTATGAGTAGGAGCAAGAATTTGAAACGATATAGAAAATCAACTTGAATCATCCAACATACTGCGAGGTAACGGTATATTGGATGATTTTTTTATGTTATCCCCTTTTTTCACGTATGAAAAGGAGGAATACTTTGTTGGAAATGAAAAACATCACAAGGATCATACATGGTTTTTACTTTACGTAATCTGTGAAAGTTAGAGCCATAATAACTAGTTTGCCAATTTTTAATGTCGATATCGGGCCAGTTCACATAGTCACCTAGTGTATAAGGATCTAAGCTTTCTCGTAAACCTTTAACCCAGCGTATATTTCGATTTTCTTCATCATCGCATTTCCAAGAGGTAATGTATTCTTGAGCAATAATTGCTTTACGATGAAAATAAGCCGTTTCATTCGGCGAAATATTTTCAACAGCACCTATGAGCGATTGATGCCAAATACTAGCATCTTTATTTGGTGCATGAGAAAGAAAGGATTGCATGATTTGAATGCCTTTAAGGGGAATAGGTTTATAGACATAGGAACCAGAGCGCTTGAAATTTTCAGGGATGTTACCTCCATTAAAAAATTCAACAGCCTTTATATAAGGAACTTCTTCTATAAAGAGAGAGGGGCTACCAGTCTCAAGAAGAGGGGATAATAGGGAATGGAGTTCAGAGGGAGAACCGATAAACTCGCCTTGTGCTTCGATTTTATTTCGTTGCTTGGCGAATAATTCGATCGATGAAGTGAGACGTTCATCTATATAAGGTGCCCAGATTTGCCACGCTTGAAATGCAGCAATAAAGTCTTCCCATTCCCATGTAATTGAGAAAATTGATACATTTTTTATCGGGTGGACTCGAAAAGTTAATGAAGTGACAATTCCGAAGTTTCCACCACCGCCACCACGGCATGCCCAAAAAAGGTTAGAGTTCTCTTGTTCATTTGCACGAATGAGTTTGGCACCAAATTTTCCACATGCTTGTACCATTTCCACTTCCATTAATTGATCACATGTTAATCCATATAAGCGCGAAAGCATACCAATACCACCACCAAGTGCTAATCCAACAATTCCAACGCTTGCACTTGTACCAGCAGGAATTGTAACACCGTAATTCCAAAGTTCTTTATAAACAGTGCCAAGATTTGCACCAGCCTCAATTGTTGCTGTTAATTTCTCTGTATTAACAGTAATGCGATGCATTTCACTCACATCAATAATAAGTCCTCTATTTAAAAGAGAAAAATTTTCATAGCTATGACGTCCACTTCTTAACCGAAATGGTATATGACGTTCACGTGCCCATTTTAAGGCGTTACAGACATCCTTGTTATTTTGACAAAAAACAATAATACAAGGGAGTTTTGGAATACTTAAATTTAAATTCATTCGGGCTACGTCGTAGTCAGGATCTGAGGGAACAACGATACGACCTGTTAATTTTGTTTGCTTCAATTTATTACTCCTTTCTAAAATAATCAGAGTTTTTTATTAATATATGAAAAATGTCTGTAATACGCGTGGACAAGGAGAGGTGAAGAATGAGATTTACCTTTGTGAGAAATAAATAAAGCATAAGAATAAAGAATCTACATAGAGTTCAATGAAAACAGTTGCAAACTGTTCATATTTTGTTATGATAGTGTTACGAAAACGTTTGCATAAAATTCCGATGGGATGCAAAAGGAGAGAAGGACTATGAATAAGACATGGTGGAAAGAAGCAGTTGCTTATCAAATTTATCCACGAAGCTTTATGGATTCAAATGGTGATGGTATTGGAGATTTACAAGGTATTATTGCAAAACTGGATTATTTAAAAGATTTAGGTATAGATGTAATTTGGATTTGTCCAATGTATAAGTCACCTAATGATGATAATGGTTATGATATTAGTGATTATCAAGATATTATGGATGAGTTTGGTACAATGGCAGACTTTGATGCTTTACTAGATGAAGTTCATAAGCGTGATATGAAGCTTATTATTGATTTAGTTATTAATCATACGAGTGATGAACATCCATGGTTTATTGAATCACGTTCATCTAAAGATAATCCGAAGCGTGATTGGTATATTTGGCATGATGGTAAAGATGGTGCGGAGCCAAACAACTGGGAAAGTATTTTTAATGGTTCGGCATGGGAATATGATGAAGAAACAGAACAATATTATTTACATTTATTCTCACGTAAACAACCAGATTTAAACTGGGAGAATAAAGAAGTTCGCGAAGTACTATACGATACGGTTAATTGGTGGCTTGATAAAGGTATTGATGGTTTCCGCGTTGATGCAATCAGTCATATTAAAAAAGAAGAAGGCCTCAAGGATATGCCAAATCCAAAAGGGTTAAAATATGTGCCATCTTTTGATAAACATATGAATGTGAAAGGTATTCAACCTTTATTAGAAGAGCTAAAAGAAAATACATTCTCTAAGTACGATATTATGACTGTTGGTGAAGCAAATGGTGTTAAGATTGAAGATGCTGAGCTTTGGGTTGGAGAAGAGCAAGGTAAGTTCAATATGGTATTCCAATTTGAACATTTAAGTTTATGGGATGCAGAGAAGAAGAAAGACCTTGATGTTGTAGGATTGAAAAAAGTATTAACGAAATGGCAAAAAGGATTAGAAAATAAAGGATGGAACGCTTTATATATTGAGAATCACGATAAACCACGTATCGTTTCAACATGGGGAGATGATAAACAATATTGGCGTGAAAGTGCAACAGCTCTAGGGGCGATGTATTTCTTTATGCACGGTACACCTTTTATTTATCAAGGCCAAGAAATTGGTATGACAAATGTTCAGTTACCAAATATTGAAGATTACGATGATGTAGCAATTAAAAATTTATATCGCGAGAAAATTGCAGAGGGCGTACCACATCAAGATATGATGGAGATTATATGGGCTTCTTGCCGCGATAATTCACGTACACCTATGCAGTGGAATGATGAGATGAATGCTGGTTTCACAACAAGTACACCTTGGTTTAGCATGAATCCAAATTACAAAGAAATTAATGTTGAAAAGCAAAAAAATGAAGAAAAGTCTATTTTTAATTTCTATAAGAAAATGATTGCCCTGAAAAAAGAGCACGATGTACTGAACTATGGTACGTATGATTTACTTTTAGAAGACGATCCACAAATTTATGCATATACACGTACGTTACAGGATGAAAAAGTCATTGTAATTAGTAATATCTCAAAAGAGGAAGCTGTGTATAATGAGGGTTCATTTGCACTAGAACGCAAACGTTTGCTTTTAAATAACTATGAAGTTGCGGAACATGAAGAAGTAACAACAATTGCTTTAAAGCCTTATGAAACAAGGGTTTATCGCATTTCATAATAAAAAAGGATGCTCTTTGAGCATCTTTTTTTATTAAAAAAAATAAATTTCTATTGCAAAGTGAAAACGCTTTTATTAAAATAGATTTATGAAAACGGTTGCGTAAAGATAAAAATAAAGTAACATAAGGAATCGTTTTCATAAAGGGAACAGAAATTATAATTTAAATCATTATGTTTTTATAAATAAAGGGGAGGAAGAACAGATGAAAATTACGTCTTTTGATTTTTGGCAAAAGTTCGGGAAAGCGTTATTAGTTGTTGTAGCCGTAATGCCAGCAGCTGGTTTAATGATTTCCATCGGTAAGTTAATTGGTATGTCTGCTGGGGATGTTAACGCAGTTCATACAATCGCTCGCGTAATGGAAGACATCGGTTGGGCAATCATTACAAATCTACACATCTTATTCGCAGTAGCAATTGGGGGATCTTGGGCGAAAGATCGCGCGGGTGGTGCATTTGCAGCGCTATTAGCATTCGTCTTAACAAACCGAATTACAGGAGCTATATTTGGGGTAAACGCTGAAATGTTAGCGGATTCAAAAGCGAAAGTTTCTTCAGTAATAGCGGGAGATTTAATTGTAAAAGATTACTTTACTTCTGTACTTGGTGCACCTGCATTAAACATGGGAGTGTTCGTAGGGATTATCACAGGTTTCTTAGGAGCTACTTTATATAACAAATATTATAACTATAATAAACTGCCACAGGCATTAGCATTCTTTAATGGAAAACGATTTGTACCATTCGTTGTAATTCTTTGGTCTACAGTTACTGCGATTGTATTATCACTTCTATGGCCATTCATCCAAAGTGGGTTAAATGAATTTGGTCGCTGGATTGCAGCTTCAAAAGATAGTGCACCAGTTGTTGCACCGTTTGTATATGGAACGTTAGAGCGTTTATTATTACCATTTGGTTTACACCATATGTTAACGATTCCGATGAACTATACAGAGCTAGGCGGAACATATACGATGCTAACTGGTTCAAAAGTTGGACAAGTTGTAGCAGGACAAGATCCATTATGGCTTGCATGGATTACAGATTTAAATAATTTATTAGCAAATGGAGATACGAAGGCATATAACGATTTATTAAATAACGTTGTACCAGCTCGTTTCAAAGCTGGACAAGTTATCGGCTCAACAGCAGCGTTAATGGGGATTGCATTTGCGATGTTCCGTAACGTTGATAAAGAAAAGCGTGCAAAATATAAACCAATGTTTTTATCAGCAGCATTAGCAGTATTCTTAACAGGTGTAACAGAACCAATTGAATTCATGTTCATGTTTATTGCTCCAGTATTATATGTTGTATATGCTATTACAACAGGACTTGCATTCGCGCTAGCTGATTTAATTAACTTACGTGTTCATGCATTTGGATTTATTGAGTTAATTACTCGTACACCAATGATGGTTAACGCAGGTTTAACAAGAGACTTAATCAACTTTGTTATTGTTTCATTAGTGTTCTTCGGTCTTAACTTTACACTATTTAATTTCTTAATTAAAAAATTCAACTTACCAACACCAGGGCGTGCAGGTAACTATATTGATAATGAAGATGAGGCATCAGAAGGAACAGGAAATGTACAAGACGGTTCATTAGCAACAAAAGTTATCGATTTATTAGGTGGAAAAGAAAATATTGCTGACGTAGATGCTTGTATGACGCGCTTACGTGTAACAGTAAAAGATTTAAATGTTGTTGCACCAGAAGCACAGTGGAAACAAAATGGTGCTTTAGGGCTTATTGTAAAAGACAAAGGTGTACAAGCGGTATATGGTCCGAAAGCTGACGTATTAAAGTCAGACATTCAAGATATGTTAGGTGCGTAATAATATGAAATTGCTAACTTTAAACTGTCATTCTTGGCAAGAAGAGAATCAAATAGAAAAGATACAATACCTTGCTAAAGTAATTCAAGAAGAAGAGTACGATGTCATCGCATTGCAAGAAGTAAGTCAGTCCATACAAGCTGAAAATGTATGCGGTAACAAGAAAAAAGATAATTTTGGACTTTTACTATTAGAAGAGTTAAAAGCGCTACATGTAAAAGATTACAATATTACTTGGGATTTCTCTCATATTGGTTATGATGTGTACGAAGAAGGATTAGCAATTATAACGAAGCATAATATTATAAAAGAAGATACGTTCTTCATTTCAGAAAACGAGGATACAACGTATTGGAAAACGCGTAAAATTGTAAGTACAACAATTGCTTATAATGGTAAGGATATAACGTTTTACTCTTGTCATCTCGGTTGGTGGAATGATGAAGAAGAGTCATTCAAAGGTCAAGTCGATCGTTTGATGGAGTGTGTAGATAGCAATAAACTCGCCTTCTTAATGGGGGATTTTAATAACAATGCTCGATTGAAAGGCGAAGGTTATGAGTATATGATGCAAAAAGGGTTGTATGACACATATGAATTAGCAATAGAGAAGGATAAAGGAACGACTGTCCAAGGTGAGATTGCTGGTTGGGATGAAAATAAACATAATTTGCGAATCGATCTAATATTGTGTAACCAAAGTAAAAAAGTTCATTCTTCAAAAGTTATTTTTAATGGTACAAACAGAAATGTAATTTCAGATCATTTCGGTGTAGAGGTTCAATTGGATATATAATAGAAGAAATCCTCACAGAGAATAAAAGCTGTGAGGATTTTTTTTAGGAATACAAGTATTTCCAAGAGAAAATACTTGTATTTTTTATGACATTTCATATATATTTGTTATTATTGAATGTAAAACCGATTTGGTCATTTTGTATTCATACTTTGACTCACTTCGTTATATAATGAAGTAAGTGAAAGTTAATGGGAAAAAATAGTACGTTTTTGGTTAATACACGATGTAGAAAGTGATATAATTGCAAAATGTATGTATCATTTTCTAAAGAAGGAAAAATATATAATTAGGTGATAACTTCTATGAAACAGATTTGGCGTATTTATAAGACAGATTTACGGAATGTAGCCAAACATTGGGCTGCAATTGTTATTGTTTTAGGATTAATGATTTTACCATCGTTATATGCATGGTTTAACATTAAAGCTTCTTGGGATCCATATGGAAATACAAAAGAGGTTCCCATTGCAGTTTCTAACCAAGATGCAGGTTCTAATTTAAGAGGGAAAGATATTAATATCGGGAAAGAGATTGTAGACTCCCTTAAGAAAAACAAAAATCTTGGCTGGAAATTTGTAGATGAAAAACAAGCAATTTACGGAGTTGAGCGTGGAGATTATTATGCAAGTATTACGATTCCAAAAGATTTCTCTGAAAAAATTGCAACTGTTCTGGATGAAAATCCTAAAAAACCAGAACTGGATTACTATGTGAATGAAAAAGTAAACGCGATTGCACCGAAGATTACAGCAAAAGGTGCATCAGGTATTACAGAAGAAATTAGTAAAAACTTTGTAAAAACAGCAAACGGTGAGATTTTTAAAATTTTCAATGATCTTGGAATCGATTTAGAAACAAACTTACCAAGTATCGAAAAAGTAAAAGATCTTGTATTTAAGTTAGAAGCGCAGTTCCCAGAAATGAATACACTTATGGATAAGGCGTTAGATGATGCGACTCGAGCAGAAGATGTTGTAAAAGTAGCGCAAAAAGAGTTGCCGGTTGTAGAGAGTGTTATTAATGATGGGCAAGAAGCATTAGGGAATTTAGATAAGTTCTTTGCAAATAATGATGAAACTTTAAAGAACGCACCTGGAACAATGAGAAACAATTTAACTGTAGCAAAAGATGTAATGGATAAGGCCAATGCTTTTACGAACTTTTTAATGAATCCAGGGATAGACCTTTCTGGTATGAAAGGATTACCGGAGTTCCCAGCACGCCCTGATCTTTCAAAGATGAATGATGAAGGTTATAAAAACATTGCAAGAAACATTAATCAAACAGTTAATAACGTTTTAAACTCAGCACGTGCAGGAACAGCATACGGAAAAAGTGTTGTGAATGGATTGCAAAATGGTCAGTTTGATCCAGAAAAGGCAAAACAAGACCTTAATGCGGTTTCTGAAAATCTTCAAGGGCGTACAGATAGTATTGCATATCTTATTAATGTATTTACTGAACTTCAACAGTCAGCGACGACTGATTTTGGTCAAAGCTTTTTCCAAGGGCGAGTGGATCGCTTAACTAAGCTAAAAAGCGGTATGGAAAATGCAAACAAGGGTATTAAAGATATTGTAAATGTTATCGGTACAGGACAAGAAGTAAAGAAAGATGTAACAGATGTAGCGAATCAAAAGTTAGATGCAGCAAATGGATTAATTGATCAAGCGGAAAAAGATTATAATGAAACGTTTGTAGCAGATTATAAAAAAGCAGTCAGCACAGTCGATCAAGCTAAAGCTGATGCAAATGAAGCATACGATAGTGTGAAAAATGAATATGAAAAGGCAAAAAATAATTTAGAAGGTGTTATAGCAGACGTAAATAATAGAGGTGTTAATGGATTAGATAGTACAAAAGTGGCTTTAAACGATTTAAATGGTCAACTACAAGCTACTAATAATCTAATTGGTGATGCGATTCCGGTTCTAGAAAGCACAAATAAGGTATTAGCAGATGTAAATAGCGGAAAAAACCTTAATGGCGGAATTGCAAAATTGAACAAAATACAAAATTCTGTTCAAAAAGGTATAGATGCAACGAATAAAGCAACTACACTAATTAATAATGGACAGAAGCCTACAAAAGAGGTTGTAGAAAGCATTAATGAAGCGACTAAAAATGCTTCAGCTCAATTAGGTGATTTCTTAGCAACATATGATTCAGAAATCGTTCCAAACTTTAACACAGCAATTGAACGTACGAAACGTATGTCTAAAAACACATCTCAAATTTTAAAAGAGGCAGACAAAAAGCTTCCAGATGTTAAAAAATTACTAGAAGATTCATCAAAAGGCTTAGTAGACGGGAAAAAGAAATTGGCAGATATTAAAGCTGAAATGCCGGAGACTGAGAAAAAGATTAAAGAATTAGCAGATAAAATTCGTGATTTTGAATCTGAAGAGGATTTAAAAGACATCATACGTTTATTGAAAAATGATGTTGAAAAGCAAAGTGATTACTTTGCGAATCCAGTAAATTTAAAAGAAAATAAATTATTTGCGATGCCGAACTACGGTTCAGCGATGTCACCATTCTATACAGTGCTTGCATTATGGGTAGGCGCATTATTAATGGTTTCATTATTAACGGTAGAAGTACACGAAGAGGGCGCGAATTATAAGAGCCATGAAATTTACTTCGGACGTTTATTAACATTCTTAACGATAGGTCTTTCACAAGCGTTTATCGTATCGATGGGAGATATATTCTTACTCGGTACGTACGTAGTCGATAAGTTCTGGTTTGTGTTATTTAGTTTATTTATTGGTGGAGTCTTCGTTTGTATCGTATACTCACTCGTTTCTATTTTCGGAAACGTTGGGAAATCGATGGCGATCATTTTACTTGTACTACAAGTAGCAGGATCGGGCGGAACATTCCCAATCCAAATGACACCAGCGTTCTTCCAAGCGATTTATCCGTTCTTACCATTCACATACGCAATTAGCGCAATTCGTGAAACAGTTGGCGGAATGCTTTGGGATATCGTAACGCGAGATTTACTTGTGTTAAGTGCTTTCGTAGTAGTTATGATTGTTGCTGCGTTATTACTGAAAACACCAATTAACAAATCAAGTGAAAAATTTGTTGAGAATGCAAAAGGAAGTAAAATCATTCACTAAAATAAAAGGTTCCTACCGATAGAGGTAGGAACCTTTTTGTTTAATCAAATTTTAATTTTTTTAATGCTTCTGCGAATGGGTTATTTAATGGTTCTTCTTCTTTTTTCTGTTGTTTCATATATTTTTGAACGTCGCGTTTATCGGCTTTGTTTCCAGATTCTTTTTTACGTCGTTCTTGGAATGTTGATAATTTCTCACGATAGCCACATTTACATGCGAAAATTTGGCCTGCACCCTCACCACGTAATTCTAGTTTCTTCTTACATTGCGGACAGCGAGCGTTTGTTGTACGAGATACATTTTTACGATGACCACATTCACGATCTTGGCATACGAGCATTTTTCCCTTTTTGCCGTTTACTTCTAGCATTGGTTTACCGCAGTCTGGACAAGACTTCGTTGAAATGTTGTCATGTTTATATTTTTTATCACTCGATTTAATTTCAGAAACAATTTCTTTCGTATAGTTCTTCATTTCCGAAATGAATACTTCTTTCTTTAATTTTCCTTTTGCAATTGCTTCAAGTTTTTGTTCCCACTCACCAGTTAGTGTAGGTGATTTTAATTCTTCTGGTACTAAATCAAGTAATTGACGACCTTTTGATGTAATGTGAATATCTTTACCACGTTTTTCAATTAAGAAAGAATTGAAAAGTTTGTCGATAATATCTGCACGTGTCGCTACAGTACCTAATCCACCAGTCGATTTTAACGTATCAGCAAGTTGTTTATTTTGCGTATCCATATATTTTGTAGGATTCTCCATTGCTGAAAGTAAAGTTGCTTCATTAAAGCGTGCAGGTGCTTTCGTTTGACCTGATGTTTGCATAAGTAACTTTACAGTTAATGTATCGCCCTTTTCAATGTGAGGTAGAATCTGCTCTTTTACGTCATCAGTTACATCATCGTCTTCAAATCGATTTTCGTATACTTCCTTCCAACCAGCATGTAAAATCGTTTTTCCGCGTGCAATGAATGTTTCATTGCCGACCTTTGTGCGTAACGTTAGTTGTTCGTATTCGAATGCTGGGAATAAAACAGCTAAGAAACGTTTTACAACTAAATCATAAATTTTGCGTTCTTTATCTGTGAATGCTGAGAAGTTAACGTATCCTTCTGTTGGAATAATCGCATGATGATCGCTTACTTTACTATCATCAACAAATGATTTGTTAGGTTTGATAGGCTTTTGTAATACTTTATGTGCGAAGGGACGGTATTCTCCAACACCACATGCTTTTAGACGTTCTGGAAGTGTTCCAACGATATCAGATGAAATGTAGCGTGAATCTGTACGAGGGTACGTTAGTACTTTATGCTGTTCATACAATTTTTGCATAATATTTAATGTTTCTTTAGCAGAGTAACCGAACTTTTTATTTGCATCACGTTGCAATTCAGTTAAATCGTAAAGACCAGGAGAGAATGACTTCTTCTGTTTCTTATCAATTTCCACAACAGTAGCATTTTGTTTATCTAAACTTTTTACAATACCATCGATTTTTTCTTTATTAAAACTACGGCTATTGCCATTTGCATCTTGCCAAGTAAGTTTGAGCTTCTCCATTGTTTGAGCTTCGATGCCGTAGTAAGTTTGTGCTTTGAAGTTCTTTATTTCATCCTCACGACTAGCAATCATAGCAACAGTAGGGGTTTGTACACGGCCACAATTTAACTGGGCATTAAAGCGAGTCGTTAAAGCACGGGTTGCATTAAGACCGATATACCAGTCAGCTTCTGAACGCGCAACTGCTGAAGCGTATAAATTGTCATAGGCTTTACCTGGTTTTAAATTTGCAAAACCATCTTTAATTGCTTTATCGGTTACAGAAGAAATCCATAAACGTTTGATTGGTTTATTTAGCTTAACTTTATCGATAATCCAGCGTGCGACTAATTCCCCTTCACGTCCAGCGTCTGTTGCTACAATAATTTCATTTACATCTTTTCTAAGTAGCTGACTTTTTACAGCATTAAATTGTTTACCAGTTTGTTTAATAACCGTTAATTTCAAACGCTCAGGTAGCATCGGTAAATCTTCTAAATTCCACTTTTTATATTTCACATCATAACTTTCTGGATCTGCTAATGTAACGAGATGACCTAAAGCCCAAGTTACAATATATTTACTACCTTCAAGATAGCCGTTTCCTTTTTTATCACACTTCAGTACACGAGCAATATCTCGTGCAACGGAAGGTTTTTCAGCGATTACAACGCTTTTTGACATATTAAAAACATCCTTTCAAATTTCCATAAGTTAAATATAGCATACATCTTCTTGAGATTCAGTTTCGCTCCATATTTCAGCTGTTTTTAATGGAGTTAACAAAATCCCAACTGATTAAAGTTTCACTTTATCAGTTGCTTCTACAGTAAATAGAAAAGTAAAGAACTTGTTATTTTACTAGAATAAGAGTAGACTTTGAAGTAGATGAATAAGAAACACATGGGAGTTTGTGGATACAAACTGAGAGTATGGCTACTAGTCCGTCATTGACCATTTGAACCTGTTGGATAATGCCAGCGTAGGGAGAGTGTAAAAGCACATATTCAGGCACTTTGCGTACGCGCAAAGTGTCTTTTTGTGTATCTCCCATCATTATAGTTAGGAGATGAAAAGGATGAATATGAAAGAAATTAGTAAAGTAGTGGATTTGGTGAGAGAATCTAATCCGCTTGTTCATAATATTACAAATGTTGTTGTAACAAATTTTACTGCTAATGGTTTGTTGGCACTTGGGGCATCGCCTGTAATGGCGTATGCAAAAGAAGAAGTAGCAGAAATGGCTAGCATTGCTGGAGCGTTAGTATTAAATATGGGGACACTTCGTCCTGAAGAAGTAGAAGCGATGTTACTCGCGGGTAAATCAGCAAATGCGAACAATGTGCCAGTACTATTTGATCCAGTTGGTGCAGGAGCAACTTCGTATCGAACAGAAGTTGCGAGACATATTCCGGCTGAAATTGATTTAGCAATTATCCGCGGAAATGCAGCTGAAATAGCAAATGTTATTAATGAGAAATGGGAAATTAAAGGGGTAGACGCTGGTACTGGAAATGGCGATGTTGTAAGTATTGCAAGGCAGGCAGCAGATGAACTAAATACAGTTGCGGTCATTACTGGAAAAGAAGATGTTGTTACAGATGGAGAGAGAACTATTGTTATTCGAAATGGTCACCCTATTTTAACGAAAGTTACGGGAACAGGTTGTTTACTAACTTCTGTAATAGGAGCATTTGTAGCAGTGGAAAAAGATTATGTAAAAGCAGCAGTAGCAGCATTAACGTTTTATGGTGCAGCTTCGGAACTGGCAGCTGCTAAGACCGTGGAAAAGGGACCTGGTAGTTTCCAAATTGAATTTTTAAATCAGTTAGCGAATACTACTTCTAGTGATATTGAGAAATATGGAAAGATTGAGGAGTTAGAGTAAGAGGGAGTGAAAGAAATGGCACGCATTGAAATAGATAAAATGTCTAAGCTATTGCAAGTGTATTTTATTATGGGAAGTAATAACTGCACGAGGGATCCTTTAGCTGTATTGAAAGAAGCGTTAGATGGTGGAGTGACAATTTTTCAGTTTCGCGAGAAGGGAGAAGGTTCTTTAATCGGAGAAGATAGAGTGCGCTTTGCAAAAGAATTGCAGACGCTTTGTAAGGAATATAGTGTTCCTTTCATTGTAAATGATGATGTAGAATTAGCCATTGAATTAGATGCAGATGGTGTTCATGTAGGACAAGATGATGAAGGAATTACATCTGTTCGTGAAAAAATGGGAGATAAAATTATCGGTGTATCTGCTCATACAATTAAAGAAGCACGCTTTGCAATCGAAAATGGAGCAGATTATTTAGGCGTTGGACCTATTTTCCCAACGAGTACGAAAAAAGATACGAAAGCGGTTCAAGGAACGAAAGGATTAGCTTATTTTAGAGAACAAGGAATTACAGTGCCAATCGTTGGTATTGGTGGGATTACAATTGAAAATACAGCGGCAGTTATAGAAGCGGGTGCGGACGGTGTTTCAGTTATTTCAGCAATTAGTTTAGCTGAATCTGCGTATGAAAGTACGAGAAAATTAGCTGAAGAAGTAAAGAGAAGTTTGTAGGGAAGGACGTGTAGTATTTTAAGTGCTACATGGAGAAATAGACTGCCCCAAAATTTAAACAAACATTTGATTAAAAAAGCACAAACCTTTTTAAATAAAGGTTTGTGCTTTTTCTTTAAAACATAATTGAAATTAAGAGCATTCCAATTCCGATAGAAGTAAATGTTGCAATTAGGCCAGGAATCATAAAGCTATGATTTAATACGTATTTACCAATACCTGTTGTACCGGTACGGTCAAAGTTAATGGCAGCAACGATTGTGCCGTAGTTTGGAATGAAGAAATATCCGTTTACTGCAGGGAACATCGCAATCAGTAGCGCTGGTGGAATACCGAGTGATAATCCAAGAGGCATTAAAGCACGTACTGTGGCTGCTTGGCTATATAGTAAAATAGATAGAATGAATAGTGCGATGGCAAATAGCCAAGGTGCACTTGTTACTAAATGCTGAATGGATCCTTGAATCATATTTAAGTTTCCATTAAAGAAAGTATCTCCCATCCAAGCGATACCGAAAATAGCAACAACTGCTGTTGCCCCCGCTTTAAAGACGTTACCAGACACAATGCTTTCTACATTTGGTTTACAGAAAATAATAATAAGAGCCGCGATAGTTAACATAACCATCTCAATTGTATTCGGCATGGAAAGACGGGCTAACTTCCCATCAACTATCCATCCTGGACGAAGTGCTTCAAATGAACCAAGAAGTACAACAAGGAAGGTTCCTACAAGGAAAAGGATAACTGATAATTTTGCGCCCTTTACACCTACAAATTCTTTTTTCTCTTCAAGCTTAGGAATCATTCCTTCTTTTAATCGTTTTAAGTATTCAGGGTCTTCATTTAATTCTTTTCCCATCTTACTAGCAACGAATGCTGCTAACATACAAGCAATGAAAGTGGAAGGAATACTCACTTTTAAAATATCTAATAAAGTGATTTTATAGTCAGCTAACATTGCTAAAAGAGCAACTGTGGCAGCTGAAATTGGACTAGCTGTAATTGCTTGTTGAGAAGCGATTACGGCAATCGACATTGGGCGTTCCGGTCTAATCCCTGATTCACGAGAGACTTCTGCAATAACAGGAAGTACAGAATAGGCAACGTGACCAGTACCTGCACATAGTGTGAATAAATAAGTAACAATTGGAGCAAAAAAAGTAATACGCTTTGGATTTTTTCGTAATGCCTTTTCAGCTAGATGAACAAGATAGTCCATTCCTCCAGCAGCTTGCAAAGCACCAGCAGCTGTAATTACTGCCAAAATCATAAGCATTACATCGATAGGAGGCGCGGTTGGTTGTAGGTGGAAGACAAAAACGAGTATTGCCATACCAACTCCACCCATTACTCCTAAACCAACTCCGCCTAGGCGTGCACCAATAAAAATACAGAGTAACAAGGTAAGAAATTGTAGCCAAAACATGATAAACTACCTCCGAAATTCATTAGTTAAGATATATTCGAATAGTTTAATTTGAATGAAAATTAAATAAATACCCGAAGAAATCCTTGTTATTTATACATTTTTTATTATATAACACAAAAAAAGTAACATTCACGTACTTTTTGAAATTATTTTGAAAAAGCAATGCATTAAAAATTTGTATTTATATCTCTAAATAAGTAGACATTTTGATTTATATGTTGTAATCTTTGAAAGAGAATAAATTAATTCTCATAGAACTCCCATATCGTTCAACTCGTTCAGCGAGAAAGGCAAACTGATGGAAACATGAGGACGCAAAACTACAGGAGCTAAGGTCGAAAGGCTACGCTAGCCAGTTACCGGACGGATAGGGTTGGTCTTGGCCAATGCTTTTACATTGGCTTTTTTTTATTCTCGAACATATTGAGAAACATTTTCAAACAAAATATCCATATATTTTGTTTTTTTGTTTGTGTTGATTAAGGAAGGTGGATATTAATGAAAAAATATTGGCATAAGTTATCGTTCCTTCAAAAGAACGTCTTATTAACCGTATTAGTTATTTTGACACTTGTTGGAAGTATGGGTGCGTTAAGTTTCAATATGTTTCAAAATAGTATGATGTCTTTATTTGAAAGGCAGTCTATTGAAACAGGAGAAATAGTATTGAAAAAACTGGATGTAGAATTAGTTAGAGACATGGCGAAAGATCCTACAGCCGAAAAAGTGAAAAAAGAAAAGTTAACAGAGAAATTAGATGAAGTATCAAAAGAATTGAAAAGCGTTGGACAAACGTATGTTACAGGAGCAAAGCCGAATGAAAAGCGAGAATTACAACTCGTTGGTTTGACTACAGAGTTAACAAATGCGTTTCCTATAAAGCCGGGAGATTATTATGAACAACCCGCTCATTGGATGAAGGCATACGATAAAGTGATTGATACGAAAAAGGCTCAAATGACAGAAGTATATGAAGATGAAATAGGTTCGTGGGTGACAATATTAGAACCAATTACAGATGGAGAAAACAATATTATTGCAATTGTTGCCGCTGACTTAGATGCTTCCATTGTTCCTATTACAAAAGAGAAGTTTATGATACAGGGTTTACTCTTTATCATTATTTCATTAGCAATTGCGACTATTACTCAATTCTTTATCGTGCGTCACTCGCTAGCTCCATTAAAAGATTTACGAGAAGGGTTACGTAAAATTGGCGAAGGTGACTTGAGTATTAAATTAAAAGAAAGACCAGATGATATTGGAATTATTAATGTTTATTTCAATAACACGATTGAAAAGTTTAAAGGGATTATAGATAAAGTAAGGCAAACTGCTGAGCAAGTTTCTTCTTCTTCACAAGAATTGTCGGCGAGTACAGAGGAAAACAGTATGGCAGTTCAAGAGATTGCAAGTTCTATTGAAGGTTTAAGAGTAGGGGCACAGTCTCAAAAAACTTCAGTACAACAATGTTTAGGGATTGTACATGGAATGGAAGATAAGGTAGAAGAGATAACTGGGGCTGCGAAACAAGTTGCGGTTGCTTCTGAAGGTATGGAGCAACATTCAATTGAAGGTAATGAAGTGATTGGACAAATTATTAATCAAATGAGTTTAATTCAAAATGCAGTACAAGATTTATCATCCATCATTTATTCGTTAGAAACAAGGTCAAAAGAAATTAGTGATATCGTAACTGTAATTACAGGCATTTCAAATCAAACAAATTTATTAGCTTTAAATGCTTCTATCGAGGCTTCACGCGCTGGAGCAGCTGGAAGAGGGTTTGCAGTTGTTGCTGATGAAGTACGAAAATTAGCAGAACAGACGGAAGCGTCTGCTAAAGATATAGCGAAATTAATTGGTGAAACACAAGCTGAGACAGAAGAGGCTGTAGTTTCCATGCAAAAAGGTTCAAAAGAAGTAGAAACTGGAATTTCGCTTGTTCAAAGTAGCGGAGATTTCTTTGAAAAAATCTCAAAATCAGCGCAATCTGTTACAGATCAAGTAAAAGCTGTTTCTGGTAATTCGAGTGATATTTTACAAAATAGCCAGAATATTGTTCAAGTCGTAAATGAATTATCACATATTGCAAATACTTATGCCAACAGCAGTAGTAATGTTGAAGAAAGCATGAAAGAGCAAGAAATATCAGTACAAGATATTGCAGAATTAGCGACTTCTTTAAGTTGGCTTTCTCAGGAATTACAAGAGCTTATTGGTGAGTTTAAAAGCGAATAAGGAGAAAGTTCAATTCTAATCAAGGGGGTATCTCCGCTACTGATTATGAATTGAACGAATCTGCCCTTTAATAAGGGATAAAAAAGGTGTGAATTTTCACACCTTTATTATATTTAAGAGAGGAATTTACATAAATATGAAATTAGCAATTTCTTATAGTGAGATGGTAAAAGAATTTTTAGAAAAAGTAGAAGGAAGTATTAAAATACCTAAAGATGTGCAAGGAACAGAACTTAGGATAAAAAGGAAAACGGAACTGTTTCCAAATTTGACTCACATTGTAGATTTAATAGGAGCGACTGCAACGTGGTTATATCATATTTCTAAAGAAAAACATATTGTCGTGCTTTATCATGTAAGAGGAAGTTTATTTCCGATTACTATTGAAGTTTCTAATTTTCTCTCCTATGAAAGTTTGAATTTACAGATTGAAGAGCAACTGGAGCAAATTAAAGAAATGAATGAGGAAGAAATAGAAGAGTTTCAAAACGGTAATACATTATATGAAATGTCACCTATTATTATTGGCGAAACATATTATGAGCTACAAGACACGAATACATTACAATTTGTATTTAGTAAAAATATGCAAAGTGTAGAAATAATATTTAATAGTGTTAATTGGAAAGAGACAACAATTACTCGTTATGCACAACAAATACAAGGTGTTTTAATTAATAAATCACAAAATAAGAATAATCATATAAATAATTTTAATATTATTACAGAGGCCGAGATGGCACTTTATAGTCAAGTGAATGATACGACAGCAGTATATCCTGAGAAAAGTATCGTCGATATGTTCTATAATACTGTTACTCAATTTCCAAATCGTATAGCTTTATCTTCAAGGGAAGGTACTTTAACTTATGAGGAGCTAAATAAAAAAAGTAATCAAATAGCTCATATGTTAATCAAAAACGGCGTCCAATTAGGAGACTATGTTGGAATATTTATGAAACGTAGCATAGACACAGTAGTAAGTATGGTAGCTATATTAAAAGCTGGTGCAGCGTATGTTCCGATTGATCCAGATTATCCGGAAAGTAGAATACAGTACATTATTCAAGATAGCCAAGCGAAAGTTATATTGATGAAAGAGACGCCTATAACATGTGATGGGGTTCAAACAGTTTCAATGTATGATAGTGAAACTTATGAAGATATAGATGTAAAGTTGTCTATTCATTGTGATGATGTAGCTTATATGATTTATACATCTGGTTCAACAGGGAATCCAAAGGGAACGATGTTAGCACATAGAGGCGTTGTTAATCTGTATACTTGGATGAAAAAGCAATATGAATTGACAGAAGAGGATGTATTTGCCCAATTTCCTTCCTTTAGTTTCGATGCTTCTGTATGGGAGTCATTTGCTTCTTTATTCTGTGGAGGAAACTTATATGTACTATTAGAGGAAGAGCGATTGTCTGTAGAAGCATTTGCAAATGCAATCTATAAAGTGAAAGCAACTTCAATCTTGGCATTAGCAACAATTTTTGTTCGACAAGTAGCAACTTATTTGGCAGAAGAAGATATATATAAGCTAGCTTCCCTAAAAAGAATTGCGATTGGCGGTGAAATGTTGCCTGTAGAGGTTATTAAATTGTGGAGAGAAAGAATAGGTACAAATGTTGAAATTCATAATGTATACGGACCGACAGAATGTACTGTAGTGACGACAACCTATAAAATACCTAGTCAGTTAAATGAGGATGTTGCGAGTATTCCCATTGGTAAACCATGTGCTAATTATCAAGTTATGATTTTGGATGAGAATATGAATCTTTGTCCAATTGGTGTACCTGGTGAATTATATATAGATTCAGTGGGATTAGCAAAAGGGTATTTTAATAAGCCTAATAAAACAATTGAAGCTTTTATTCCGAACCCTTTTAATCCTATAGTTAATATATATAAAACAGGTGATATCGTTAAGTTGCTAGAGGATGGAAATATAGAGTTTTTACATCGGAAAGATGATCAAGTAAAAATTAGAGGACATCGTATTGAACTAGGCGAAATCCAAAGTAAAATTTCTCAAAATCATAATATAAAAGAAAATGCTGTTTTTGCTAAGAAGAGTAAGGAAGGTAGCCAATATTTAATCGCGTTCTATACAACTTTAAATAAAAAAGAAATACCAGAATTAGTTTACCAGTTACAAGAGCAATTACCAGATTATATGGTGCCATCTAAACTAATTTATATTAATGAATTACCACTTACACCTAATAAAAAGATTGATGTTAAGAAGTTAGCTCAGTTAGAAGAAAAGTATGAACCGGTTCGTCTACAAGAATATGTTGCACCTTCTAATAAAGCAGAAAAACAAATAGCGAACGCCTGGGCGGAAGTATTAGGAATTTCAAAAGTTGGAGTGCATGATGATTTCTTTACAATTGGTGGACATTCATTAAAAGTATTACGAGTCTTAACATTGTTAAAAGAAGATTTCTCACATTTAACAATTCAAGATTTCTTTAAAGAAAGAACGATATATGGATTAGCTCGAATTGAGCGAGAAGTAAAAGTAGAGAAAGAAGAAGTATTTCGTGAATATAAAGTGATTCACGAACCAGATACTATCACGTATGCAAACGTTTTGGAAGAAAACCAGATTTCAAATGTCTTTTTAACAGGAGCTACTGGTTATTTAGGATCACACATATTATATGAATTGTTGAGAGATACAGCTGCTACTATTTATTGTTTAGTAAGACCAACTAAAGATGTGCAGCAAAGAATTATAGATACATTAACAGGCTACTTTAATGATGTATGTGAAGAATGGTTACAGCGTATACAGGCCGTAGCTGGTGATCTGGGAGAAGAGTATCTTGGGATGAGCGAAGAAGAATTTATGTTCATCAGTTCTAAGGTGGATACGATAATTCATTGCGGTGCAGATGTAAGACATTTTGGGGATGTAAAACAATTTGAAAATATAAATGTCCAAGGAACTAGCCGTATGCTAGCATTAGCGGAGAAAGGTGCTACATTCCATTTTATTTCTACAATTGGTATCCCGTTAGAATTAGCGGTAGATCAATGGGATACATACATGAAAACTGGTGATTTTAATTACAGTGTAGACTTAGAGAATGTATATTCAAATAGTAAACTACAAGCGGAAAACATTGTTCGTGAAGCAATGAAAAATGGTTTGCGCGGAAATATTTATCGTGCAGGTAATTTAGCATGTCATTCAGAAACAGGTTCGTTCCAACAAAATATTGAAGGAAACGCATTTTATCGTCTTATTAAAACAATGCTATTAATTGGGAAAGCACCAAATGTGAAGTGGAAAGTTGATTTCACACCAATTGATTTTGCTAGTAAATCAATTGTATCGTATTTGCAAGATGCGCAAATTATAGGAGAGACGTTACATATTTGTCATCCACATCAAATTGAGTTTGAACAATTTATACAGCTAATTGGAGAGTGTGGATACAATCTTGAAATGGTTCCACTTTCAGAATATGTAAATACCGGACTTGCATTAGCGAAGGGAAATGAAGTAATAGCAGAGTTAATTGCTTCTCAAGTTGCAGGAGATGGAGCGCAGCAATCTGAAATTGTAATGGGTACGCGTAGAACGAATAAATGGATTAAGAAAAAAGAATTGATAGTACCAGCAATTAATAAAGAATTTATTCAGCAGTTATTAGCTCATGGTGAAAAAGTTGGTTATTTTCCAAAAATAATGAAATGATTATGCATGCTTTTGTTTGTTCAATAAAATAAATCATGCTACAATGAAAACGAATTAAGGACCGGGGAGCCAATTGGCTGAGAGGATGTAAGTAAACATCGACCCTCAACCTGATCTGGATAATGCCAGCGTAGGGAGTTACTTAAAGTGATGTAGCATATGTTATTCTGTAATAACTTGCATACAAGGCTTTCCTACGCAGTAGGAAAGCCTTTTCTTATTTTTGAAATTTATTTTTATAAGGGGGATTTTATTATGTCACAACAAGTTACAATGTCATTTTCAGTAGTACCACAAGCAAAAACGAAAGATGTATATTCTGTTGTCGATAAAGCAATTGAAGTTGTGCAACAATCGGGAGTTCGTTATGAAGTAGGGGCAATGGAAACAACTTTGGAAGGAGAATTAGATGTACTTCTTGATGTCGTTAAACGTGCGCAACAAGCTTGCGTCGATGCTGGAGCAGAAGAAGTGATTACTTCTATTAAAATCCATTATCGTCCAAGCACTGGTGTAACGATAGATGAAAAGGTTTGGAAGTACCGTGATGAATATGCAAAACCAGAAGCAATCTAAACTTATTACAACTATTTGGCTTATCCTTCTCATTGCGATATGGGAAGGATCTGTTTCATTATTTAAAATCGAACCGTGGATTTTACCAAAGCCTTCTGCCATTGTTCAAGAATTAATTGGGATGAAAGATTTACTATTATCAAATACGATGCAAACACTGCAGGAAGTTATAATTGGACTATTCTTTGCAATTTTATTAGGGACGAGCATCGCAATTATTATGGACGTTATACCGTTATTTCGTATTTTAATAAATCCATTGCTCGTTATTTCGCAAACAATTCCAATTGTTGTACTTGCACCGCTATTTATTATTTGGTTTGGATATGGGATGTTGCCGAAAGTAATGGTCGTAATACTCGTTTGTTTCTTCCCAATTGCGCTTAGTATTTTAGAAGGTTTTCAAACAGTAGATAAAAACATGTTGAAACTGTTACAAACAATGAAGGCGACAAAATGGCAAGTTTACCAGAAAGTAAAATTTCCAGCAGTGCTTCCATACTTTTTCTCAGGTTTAAAAATTGCAGTTACATATAGCGTAATGGGGGCAATTATCGGAGAATGGCTCGGTGCAAGTGAAGGATTAGGCGTTATGCTTACGAGGGCTACAAAATCCTTTTTGACTGCCCGAGTATTTGGTGTTGCAGCAATCATCGTTATGGTGACATTATGCCTGTATTTTATCGTAGAGTTTATGGCAAGAATAACAGCACCATGGATATATAGAAAGGACGGCAGAAAATGAAAAAAGGTTTGAAAGTTATGTTAGCTGCCTTAGTAGCGGTAGGTGTGGCTGGATGTAATCCGGCGAAGAAAGAAGAAAGTGCAAGTAAAGATCAAAAAGTAAAAGTAGTATTAGATTGGTTTCCAAATACGAATCATACTGGCTTGTATGTAGCGCAAACGAAAGATTATTACAAAAAGCAAGGATTAGATGTAGAAATTATTCAACCAGGTGACAATGTAACAGCAGAGCAAATGATAGCATCAGGAAAAGCAGACTTCGCAATAAGCGCACAAGAAAATGTAACGTTAGCTCGTGTGGAAGGAATTCCTGTTGTATCTGTAGGAGCGATTATTCAGCATAACACTTCAGCGTTTGCATCGCTTAAGAAAGATAATATGACGTCACCGAAAGATTTTGAAGGTAAACGTTACGGCGGCTGGGGAGGACCAGCGGAAGAAGCGACATTAAAGACGATTATGGATAAACATCAAGCTGATTTTAATAAAGTTGAAAAAATCATCTTAGGACAAACAGATTTCTTTAAATCAATCGGTCGTGATGCAGATTTCGAATGGATTTATTACGGTTGGGATGGTATTGAAGCGAAGCGCCAAGGAAAAGAGTTAAATACGATTATGGTGAAGGACTTAGATCCAGCGCTTGATTTCTATAGTCCTGTTATTATTACGAGTGAAAAACATACGAAGCAAGATAAAGACTTTGTGAAAAAGTTTATAAGTGCAACGACAGAAGGTTATAATTTTGCAATTAAGGAACCGAGAGAGGCTGCTGATATTTTAATTAAAGCTGTTCCAGATGTAAATAAAGATTTAGTTCAAGAAAGCCAAAAATGGTTAAGTACGAAGTATCAAGATGATGCTAAAGCATGGGGAGTACAGAAGGAAGAAATTTGGACGAATTACATGAATTTCTTATATGACAACAAAGTTATTAAAAAGAAAATCGATGTAAAAGATGCTTTTACAAATGAATTCCTTCCAAGTGAAAAATGAGCGGATTACAAATAAAAAATATAGTGAAATCTTTTGACGGAAAGAATGTATTAGAGAATATTAGTGCCTCTATACAAGAGGGAGAGTTTGTTTCCTTTGTAGGACCGAGTGGTTGCGGGAAAAGCACATTATTAAACATGATTGCAAATGTTGAAAAACCAACAAGCGGGAACGTAACGTATAACGATAAGCAAGTACAAGAGCAAGATGTTGTTAGTTATATGCCACAACAAGATTTATTACTACAGTGGCGATCAGCTTTGCAAAATATCGTTCTTCCGTTAGAAATTGAAGGAAAGCCGAAAAAACAAAGGCTGACAGAAGGAATGGAAGCATTAAAGCAGTTCCAACTAGATGAATATGCAGACCATTATCCAGATGAATTATCTGGTGGTATGCGTCAAAGAATTAGTTTTCTGCGCACATATTTATGTGAAAAGCCAATTATGCTGCTGGATGAGCCTTTTGGTAAATTAGATGCATTTACAAAAATGGAAGTACATAGCTGGCTTTTAAACTCTTGGCATCAAGAAAAGCAAACAATCGTTATGGTGACACATGACTTAGATGAGGCAATCTTACTTTCAGATCGCGTATTTATTTTATCTCAAAGACCAGCGTCAATAGTTGGCGAGGTACAAGTGAAATTACCTAGGCCGAGAACGATGGATATGTTAACATCACTCGAATTAAAAAAGGATAAAGAAGAGATTTTAAGTGTGTTAGCTCCTTATATGAAAAAATAGAAAAAGCCTTTTAACAGTTTTTAGTATAATTACTGTTAAGAGGCTTTTTTTAGAATATGAAAAGATGGAGAAGGAACAAAAGGGAAAATAGAGAATAGAATATAACAGAGTAGTTTATACTCTTAATATAACAAATGTTAAAGGAGTGAAAGGATAAAATGACTTTATCAACTGTTCTTCAAATGGTTTTAGCTTGATATGGGAGAAGTCTGCCCATTTTTTAAGATTAAGCTAAATTGAAGACAGCAGGTAAAGAACCTTAATCCTTTTTTACGATAATATGTAATGGGTAAGGTGTATTCACCTTACCCATTTTTATATGCATAATTAAATAAGGCTTCATACTGTTGGTCTCTCTATTTAGCTTATGGACGATAAGTAAAGGAGAGAAAAAAATGAGTATATTAACAGTAGAAAATTTAAGTCATTCGTATGGTGAGAAAACCATCTTATATAATGTGTGCTTTCGATTATTAAAGGGGGAGCATGTTGGGTTAGTAGGGAAAAATGGGATTGGAAAATCAACACTGCTAAGAATTTTAACAGGAGAACTTATACATGATGATGGGAACATTGAATGGTTTCCACATGTGAAGGTTGGATTTTTGCAGCAGCATATAGATTTACAAGAAGGAATAACAATTGAAGGATACTTGCAAAGTGCATTTTCTAACTTGTATGCGATTGAATACGAAATGTTAAAAATTGCAGAAGAGATGGCTGAAGCAGTAGAAGTAGAAAAATTGTTAGTAAGGTATGGAGAGTTACAAACTATATTGGAAAACTCTAATTTCTATCAAATTCATACAGAAATTGAAGAAGTAGCAATTGGTTTAGGGCTGTTTGAAATAGGATTGGAAAAGGATGTTTCAAAGTTAAGTGGAGGACAGCGGACAAAGTTATTACTAGGAAAGCTTCTTCTAGAAAAAGCTGATGTTTTATTGCTAGATGAACCAACGAACTATTTAGATACAGCACATATAGAATGGTTGCAATCGTACTTGAAACTGTACGAAAAAGCTTATATTATCATTTCGCATGATGAAGTATTTTTGAACAATATTACGAATGTCATTTACCATCTAGAAGAACGAAAAGTTAAGCGATATGTAGGGGATTATGAAAAGTTTTTACAAAGTTACCAAGTACAAAGGAAACAATTACAATCGGCGTATGTGAAACAACAAAAAGAAATTGCTCAGTTAGAAACATTTATTCAAAAAAATAAGATTCGAAAAGCAAAACAGGCAAAAAGTCGAGAGAAAGTATTGGAGAAAATGCAAAGGGTTGAAAAGGTAAATAATGTACCTCAGTCCCGTTTTGCTTTTACTGTTTATAATGAACCAGTAAGTCGTATATTACAGGCTGAGAAACTAAGAGTGGGTTATAGTGAGCCGTTATTTCCAGACTTGAATTTACAAGTGAAAAAAGGAGAAAAGATAGCTGTTGTTGGTCATAACGGTATTGGAAAAACGACAATGTTAAAGACGTTATTAGGTCAAATAAAGCCGCTAAGCGGTTCAATTTTTGTTGGGGAACGAGTAAATCCTGCTTATTTTGCACAGGAAGAGTTTGCTTCAGAAATAACACCGTTAGAGAAAGTTTGGGCAGAACGACCAGATATGACAAAGAAAGAAGCGCGCCAAGCATTAGCGAAGTGTGGATTGAAAGAAGAACACGTATTAAAACCTATTCGTTTATTAAGCGGTGGAGAGCAAACGAAAGTGCGTTTATGTGAACTTATCGTAACGAAAAGCAATGTTTTAATTTTAGACGAACCGACTAATCATTTGGATGTAGAAACTAAGATGGCTTTACAGGAAGCGTTACAACAATACAAAGGAACGGTTTTAATTGTCTCACATGAACCTTCTTTCTATGAATCGTGGATAACAAAAGTATGGAATATAGAAGATTGGAATACTGAACAATATGAATAAAGAAAAGGCATTAGCTTTTAGGAGCTAATGCCTTTTCTTTGTGATTAACATGATTTTCGAGAACTCTTACATGAGAATTGTATGAAGAAGCACTCTTATGGTGCGCTTATAAGCGTGCTTTTTCTTTTGTTATATTTATAATACGAAAGCCTTTCCCTAACAGGTGACTATCTTTCTTTATATATATAGATAGTTCAAAATGGAATGAAAATAATTCCTTTATGTAAAGGATAATATGGATATTATAGGAAGACAATAGAAATTAAAGGAAATTCATGTAAAATTCAAATGAACTTCATATAAACTTCATATTAGAAATTAAATATAATTATAATAGGTTATTATGATATTTTTGATTTTTCGTAAAATTAAAAGTTTGAATTTAGGAGGTATTGCTCAAACCTAAATTCAAACTTTAGTGAATTAATTAATGGATATTACGTCTAGTTTTCGCTAATGACGGTATTTAAAAGTTCGGCAGGATTACCTGTTCCTGCACCGCCAATTGTAATAGATCCACCAGGAGGAATTTCACCATTCCATCCTGCGTTCGTAATTACATAATGATTATTTGTTTTACTACTAATTTTAGAATCCCAAACTTGTGTTAAATTACCGCTATAATCAAATTCTAATTTCCAATTTTTAATAGGAGTCGTTCCATTATTTTTGATTATAATCGAGAAGTTATAACCGCTGCCCCAATTCGAAGTGACTGAAAATGTAGCAGTACCATTTCCATCAGGAGGTGTCGTATTAGCTTCATCCGTTTTGACAGTAAGAGCGGTAGGTTGTGATTTATTTCCAGCAGCATCTTTGGCAATTATTGAAAATGTGTATTCCGTATTAGGTTTTAAGTTTTTAATTGTAATGCTATTTGTTGTTGTACTCCATTTCTCTTCTCCAGCAGTAATTTCATATTCCATAACTCCTACGTTATCAGTAGATGCAGTCCAGTTTAATTGAACTGAGTTTGAATTTTTATTCGTAACTACAACGTTTTTAACATTCGTTGGTGGCTCAGTATCTTTTTGACTAATAGGTCCACCAAGTAATTCTTTTACTAGCGTATCAAGTAATTTTGGACCACTGCAACTATATTTTGGACTTGTACGGCAATCTCCGCTTAGTTCCCAAAACATTGCTCCACTTAAACCTTTCGTCTTTATATAGTCTGTTTTGTATTTCATAGATTCATTGTCATCGTAGCTAATAAATGTGCCTGTAGTTGCATTATATAAATAAGGTACTTTAGCTGTGTCATTCCAGTAGCGTACAAAACCATTTTTATTAACGTAATTGGCTGCTAAATCACCGTAATCATACACACCTGTGTCACCGGTAGAATAATCATCCCAAGTACCTTTAGAAGCAAGTTTCCCATCACTACCTGGTTTGCAAGGTTGATATTGTCCGTTATTTTCTTTGCCACAACTTTTCCAGCCACGTCCGTAAAAGGGTACGCCTAATACTAGTTTATCGACTGGAACACCTTCATTTGTATAAACATTTATAGCACCATCTACGTAAAAATTCGTATTTGCTGCTGGGTCATTTGGATCCTTATATAGAGCTGCATTATGATTAGAAGTAGCTTCCCATCCGCCGTGGAAATCATATGTCATAATATTAATCCAATCGAGTATTTGAGAAATTTTCTTTAGCTCTGTATGATCAGCGTAGCGTTGGCTTGCGCCTGAAGCGATTGTTAGTAAATATTGTTTGCCATCTTCAGTACCTGCTTTATTCAAAGCATTTCGGACGTCTTGAAGAAGGAGAGTGAAATTTTGTTTATCTTCAGGACGATAACTACCACCAGGAATCGTTTCAACGCCCGGATATTCCCAGTCTAAATCTATGCCATCAAACCCATATGCGCGAAGAAAAGCTACTGTAGATTCAGCAAATACTTTTCTTGTTTTTTCATCAGCGGCCATATCAGAAAAGCGGTTAGACCAAGTCCAGCCACCAACGGAAATAATTGTTTTTAAGTGAGGATATTTAGCTTTTAATCGTTTTAGTTCTCCGAAATTTCCGCAACGGGCATATTTATCGCAATCTTCCCAAGTTGTACCTGAGCCAGGATACGATTTGGTAACATCAGCCCATGGTTCCCCGAGTACGAGAGTACCATTAGGAACCTCTTTATTTTGCAATGGTACACCAGATTCTTTACAGTTCCACGTTTGTTTATTTGGATTATCAGGATGAGTAGAAGGGTTTCCATGTTTTCCATTCCAACAAATATCCGCGAAAGCATAGTTAAGGTGAGTAAGTTTTGATGCATCAATGTCAGCAACTTGATAATTACGTCCGTAAACGCCCCACGAAGGAAAGTACCCAACAATTTTTTGATTTTGCTTTGGTGAATCTGCTAATGCGAGATTTGGAGTAATAAAATTTGTGAGAAAAAGAGGTAAGAAAAGTAGTAGAGATAGTAATAGCAGTGTGAATTTTTGAGACCTCATAGCCATTTCTCCTTTCAAAATAAAAGATATATTTAAAGGCATACGCCAATAAATCAAAATGAATCTAGACGTATGAAACGTCTAGATAAAATGATCAGACATCACGAAGTCTATACAAGGGAGCTGGGGGTGATTAAATCGTAACAAATGTAAGATTTAGTGTAAACGCTTTATTCAGTTGTAAAAGACTTTCTCAATACAAAAAGGCTTGAATACAAACTATATATGAAAACGAAAGATCGGTATGGGAGGAAATAGCTCATTATAAATAAATTTGAGAAAAAATTGTATGGAGCCAATTATTAAAGACGTAGAAAGATAAGGAAATATCATGTAAAATAATAGTAAAAATATGTAAAGGAGGGAATAGTGTGGATGTGTTTTTGAACATTGCTGAAGAAAAAATTCGAAAAGCAATACGGAACGGTGATCTTGATTATCTTCCGGGAAAAGGAAAACCACTACAATTAGAAGATTTTTCAATGGTACCTCCAGAACTTAGAATGAGTTATAAAATTTTAAAAAATGCGGGAAGGATTCCACCAGAAATGGAACTACAAAAAGATATATTAAAAATAGAGGATCTAATTGCTTGCTGTTATGATGAAGAAGAGAGAAAGAAATTAAGAGAAGAGTTAACAGTAAAAACGCTTCGTTTTCAGCAGGTAATGGAAAAGAGAAAGATTAAAGATAGTTCAGCTTTTCGTATGTATCAAGAAAAAGTATTTCGTAAATTACGCTAAGAGGGATAATATGACTACATTTAAAACGATAGAAGAATTAGCGACCTATATCGAAGAACAACAATTGGTACTTCTGTTTATTAAAACGGAAAATTGTGGTGTTTGTGATGTTATGCTAAGAAAAGTAAATTGCGTATTAGAGAATTATGATTACGTAGAGAAAATAGAAATATTACTACAAGACATGCAAGAGATTGCGGGGCGATATGGAGTATTTACAGGGCCAACAATTTTATTATTTCATAATGGAAAAGAAATTCTTCGTGAATCACGCTTCATTTCACTTGAAAATCTAGAGAGAATCATTCAATTATTCGAGGAATAGGGGAGGCTTTTATATGGGATTTATTATTGTCATACTATTATTTGTTGTAGTTGGAATAATCGTAACAGCAGTTCGATCGAACAAAAAGAAGGTGAACTTGGCGAAACAAAATAACATACATAATTCATCTAACAGCTCATCACCATTATTTTTCTTTGCTGGATCGGATAATGATAGCTCGCATGATGGCGGTTCACATGATTGTGGAGGCTCTTTTGGGGGAGATAGCGGAGGAAGCTGCGGTGGCGGTGGGGATTGATGAAAATGCGCCTTATATAGGCGTATTTCTTTTTAAACAAACGTTTGATTAGTCGGCTTACATATACATAAACACAGTTAAACAAACGTTTGATTAATATTTTTAACATACTAAGGGGAATGGAAATGAAAAGGGAACCGAAAGTGAAAAATAAGGGGAAAGTAGTGTTATTTTTATTAGCTGCGGGAGGCGTATTTCTTGTTAAATTAGCATTTAAATTTGGAACAATACATATGATTCGAACTTGGTTTGAAAGTACGTTTTCTTAAATAAGGAATATAGCCTCTTGCGATAGAGGTTTTTGATTTGTTATTATTAGACTGAACGGTCGGTTTAAAGAGGTGTGAATATGAGAAGAAGCGCAGAAGAGATAAAGAAAGAAATTGCATACAAAGCAGAAAGTCTATTTTCACAGAAGGGCTACGCAGCTACATCTATGGAAGAGATTTGTGAAATTACAGAGCGAAGTAAAGGAAGTATTTATTATCACTTTAAAAGTAAAGAAGAATTATTTTTATTTGTAGTGAAACAGCATACGTATGATTGGCTTGAAAAATGGAATGAAAAAGAGAAGTTGTATAGCACTAGTACTGAAAAACTATATGGTCTCGCGGAATATCATGTAGAGGACATACAGCAACCAATTTCAAATGCCATAGAGGAATTCTCTATGAGTCAAGTTGTAAGTAAAGAGATTTTGGAGGAACTATTAGCTTTAACTAGAGAATCATATGTTATGTTTGAGAAATTAATTGAAGCAGGTATACAGTCTGGAGAGTTCCGTGAAGATAATACTCGTGATCTTATGTATATTGTGAATGGATTATTATCAGGGCTTGGAGTACTTTACTACGAGCTAGATTATAAAGAGTTGAAGCGTATTTATAAAAAGGCAATAGATGTATTGTTAAAAGGAATGGCAGCTGAATAATAGGTCAGTTGCTTTTCTTACAAAATAAATTAGACTGAACGGTCGGTTTGTGAAAGGGGAATGAAAATGAACGCTTTATTTAAAAACCGAGCATTTATGCTCGTTATGGCGTCTGATATTTTACAACAATTTGCAATTTGGATCAGAAATATGGCTCTTTTGTATTTTATAATGGAGCGAACGAATAATGATCCGGTTTCTGTTTCTTTGTTATCAGTTATGGAATATGCACCTATTTTTATTTTCTCGTTTATCGGTGGTGCGCTAGCTGATCGCTGGAATCCGAAAAGAACAATGGTCGCTGGAGATGTGTTGAGTGTACTGTCTATTATAGGAATTGTCCTGTTGTTAAAGCTGGATTATTGGCAGGCTATATTTTTTGCAACACTCATTTCCGCGATTGTAGGTCAGTTTTCTCAGCCCTCATCTTCGCGTATATTTAAGCGCTATGTAAAAGAAGAACAGGTAGCAAATGCGATTGCATTTAACCAAACATTACAGTCATTATTTCTGATTTTTGGACCAGTGGTAGGATCGCTTGTGTATACACAACTTGGTTTATTTACGTCACTATATAGCTTAATCATTTTATTTTTGTTATCTGCTATCGCCCTTTCATTTTTACCAAAATGGGTTGAAAAAGAGCAAGTGGCGAGAGATTCATTAAAAAATGATATAAAAGAAGGTTGGAAGTATGTTCTTCATACGAAAAATTTAAGTATGATTACGATCACTTTCACCATTATAGGCTTAGCTGTTGGATTAACAACTCCATTAGAGGTGTTTCTTGTAATAGAACGCCTTGGAATGGAAAAGGAAGCAGTTCAATATTTAGCTGCAGCTGATGGAATAGGTATGTTAATTGGTGGTATTGTTGCTGCAATTTTCGCTTCAAAAGTGAATCCGAAAAAAATGTTTGTATTCGGTATGGGCATATTAGCAATGTCATTTTTAGTAGAAGGGCTATCTACATCATTTTGGATTACTAGTTTCATGAGGTTTGGAACAGGTATTTGTTTAGCTTGTGTTAATATTGTTGTCGGTACGCTCATGATTCAACTTGTACCAGAAAATATGGTTGGAAGAGTAAATGGGACGATTTTACCACTGTTTATGGGGGCAATGCTAATTGGAACTTCACTAGCTGGAGGATTAAAGGAACTAACTTCACTAGTTACTGTGTTTTGTATAGCAATGGCACTTATTTTATTAGCGATAGGGCCAGTTCTACGTATGCAAATAAAAAAAGAAGATGTTGCTAATAAAGAGGCACTAACAAATTCGTTAGCTTCGAAATAACTATTGTAAGGGAGCAATATTGCTCCCTTTTTCTTTGAGGAACTTTTGACAACTATATGAGCCAATTATATACTGATGTTGTAAAAACGATTTTACAGGTTAGGAGCAATGGTGTGAAAAATCAAATCTATGAATTACGCACTGAAAATAATATTTCACAAGGCGCATTAGCTGATAAATGTAAAGTTTCTAGACAAACGATAAATGCAATTGAGAATAATAAATATGATCCAAGTTTAGCGTTAGCATTCCGTTTAGCTGAAGTATTAGGAACAACTGTTGATAAATTATTTTTGTACAAGCAGTAGAGTCGTTCATTATAAGTCGCACCTTTAAAAATAAAAAAGATCCTCTTCTTATGAGAAGAGGATCTTTTCTTATAGCGTTTTAGTCTTTGGACTAGGTGGTGTAACGGATGTATTATTTTCTGGAACTCTAGTTAGTAAAAATCCTCCGATAATAAACAGAACAATAATACTAAGAACACCAGCGTTTGTTTTTCCTGTTAATTGGGTTGTAACACCGACTAATACCGGACCCATAATTGCGGCAAACTTGCCAAATATATTATAAAATCCGAAGAATTCATTAGCAGATTCTTTAGGTACTAGTTTTGCAAAGTATGAACGACTTAGTGCTTGAATACCACCTTGAGATGTAGCAACTAACATTGCTAAAATCCAAAAATCAAGTGTCGTTTTTAAAAAATAAGCATATGTGCAAATAATGATATAAATAATGATACCGACATATAACATTTTTTTACCAGTAAATGTTTCAGATAATTTTCCGTATAGTAAAGCAAATGGACAAGCGACAATTTGTGTTACAAATAATATGATTAATAGATTCGTTGCACTAATACCGAGATCGGTTCCGTAAGCGGTAGACATAGTAATAATTGTGTCGACTCCGTCAATATAGAAAAAGTAAGCGATTAGAAACATAAATACAGTTTTATATTCTTTAATATTTTTAAAAGTATCAGCAAGACGTTTGAAGCTCATTCTAATAGGTCTTGGATGACGCTCAATATAGTGTGTTTGCTCTACGTTTTTTAGCATTGGAATTGTAAATAATCCCCACCAAAGAGCTGTTATTGCAAAGGAAATTTGACTAGCAATGCCGACCGATAAGGGAATAGTTCCTTTTTGGGAAAGAATAATAAGAGCGATACAACCGATAAAAGGAATTGTACTCCCGATATAACCTAATGCAAATCCTCTTGTAGAAATTCGGTCCATTCTATCTTCAGAAGTGACGTCTACTAAAAATGCATCATAGAAAATGTTTGCTCCAGCAAAGCCGATTAAGGCGAGCATATAGCACCCTAGCAATAAGTACCACTGAGAGGTTGGAACGACTGCTAACATACTTGTAAATACGATACCGAGTCCAAAGAAGAATGTGAAAAAACGTTTTTTAAATCCTTTATAATCAGCAACTGTGCCAAGAATAGGAGCAAGTATAGAAATTAAAAGTGTTGCGAATGAGTTTGCATATCCCCAATATGCTGTTGAAGTTGCCCCAGATAGTCCAGCTTCTTTTGCAGCTGCTTTAAAGTAAATTGGAAATAATGCAGTTGTAATGACGAGCGAGTATACAGAGTTCGCCCAATCGTATAATATCCAGCTTTTTTCTTGTCTGGACATTTTTTTCATATAATGTTCCCCCTTAAATTTGTTTTACTAACAGTGTACAAAAATAAAAATTATAAAAAGAGAAACAGTGATGAATTTTACATAACTTTTACATATATACACTGTTCTTTACAATTGGAGTAAATCCTCTACAATTGCTCCGTCTGTTTCACCTAAGTGTAAACCGAGTAGTCTAGCGATAGTTGGGCCCTCATCAATAAGTCTCATATACGGTATGGTAATGCCGCTTTTTATCCCTTTCCCAGCAGCTATAAAAATTGTTTCATAGTTAGGTTTTGTTGGAGAGTATCCATGCGTACCAAATGTATATTTTTTACTGGGCGTAACATCTTTTTCGGTAATTTCTTTTATAAAATCTCCTGTATAGTTTTCAGTGAAATAATACCCTTCTCGTGCTTCTAACATGAATAAACAATTACCGTCTGCACCGCAGTCTTTCGCAGCTTCATCATGAAGTATAAATTCAATTCCGTTTTGTTTATTTTGAAGTAGTTCTTCAAGGAGTAGTTGTACCTCCCGAATTGTATCCGTATCATTTTTGTCCTTTACATATACATAGGCAGAGCCGTCGCAACTTTGGCAATAGGCTTTCCAGTCTACTAATTTTCTTTTTTTATTAAGAGATATAAGTCCTCTTTGATGGAATAGCACATTTAATTGTATGGATTTGTTTTCACTTAAAGCGCTATGATCACCAAGGGCAATAATTGTACTTTCTTCGTATAAGTCACTTTCTTTTAGTGCTTGAATAATTTTCCCTAGACGTTCGTCGTGTCTCTGGATAGCAGCTATTGTTTCGTTAGATTCAAAGCCGTGATAGTGTCTTTGTGTGTCTAGATCGGTGAAATGTACGAACATGATATTAGGCTTTTTCGTCTGGATTGTATGCACAGCAGAGGCGAGGACGAAATCATCCAGCTCTGGTTGTGATAAACCATTTCTTATATGGCCGAAACGACGATTTAAATCTAATTGGTATAGTGGGCTACCGCTAAATAAGGAAACTAACACTTGATTTTGCCAAGGTCTATTTGGAAAAATTTCTGGTAAATTGTAATCGATGTTCGCTCTTCCAGTAACAGGCCATAGAAGGGCAGCTGTCGTTAAATTTGCTTTGCGCGCTTCATCATACAATGTTGTTCCTTTTATTGATTTTCGGTACCAATGCCAATCAGGTGATTCACGCCCTGGTTGAAGTAACGTATTGCTAACAACACCGTGCTTGTTAGGGTAATTACCGGTTACGATTGTTGAGTGGCTTGGATATGTTACAGAAGGATAAATTGGTTCTACTTTTTCGATAACCGTGCCCTTTTTTATTAGAGATTGGAAATGAGGTAGTTTTTGTAGTATAGGAAAATCTAAAGCTGATAAACAGTCGAATGATAAAATAATGACATGGTTTGTTAATGCTTTATCCATAAAGTTCCCTCCTGATTATATAAAACCTATTCTTATATATTACTATTAATACCTAGTAATAAAAATATATTTTTATGTGAAAATTTATTATTTATTTTCAGAAAAATTAAACATATAATTAAGTATAGGGGAATCTATGGAAGGAGGAAACACTATGGATTGGTTAGATGGATTTGGTATCTTTTACATCATTGGCGGAATCACGATTATCCTTGTATTTGCTATTTCATATTTACTAAAGAAACGGTTTCCAGACAAACAGTTCGATATTATATTTGCACTTAGTTTAATAATTCTTTGCTTAGCGTCCTTTCCCGTTACAATGATTGTTATTGGTGGGTGGGAAGGAATGGGATATGGATTTATTGGTTTCTTCGTCCTACTTGGTACACTTATCGGTATGATTGCACATCAACTTGTGAAAATTACGCGGAAAAGCTACGTATAAAACTGCAAAAAATGAAAAGAATATATAAAAATAAGAAAATTAGCTATTGTTTTAAAAAAGAATTTGTATTATGATAATCAACAAATTTATTTCGTTATAACGATGAAAAAGGACTAGTACATGTTCAACCTTTTTAGCAGAGAGAGAATCCGTCAGGCTGAAAGATTCTTAAAAAGGCAATATGGAACCTGCCTTTGAGTTCTGCATATGCAGCGGGAATTTCCCGTTATCAAAAAGAGAGCATGCGCAATTTTTGTGCATGAATCAGGGTGGTAACGCCGACAAAGCTCGGTCCCTATTTAGGGACGCGGGCTTTTTTGTATTTTCTAGAAGGAGGAAGACTGACTATGGCAAAAGAACAAGTGCAAGCCATTACGAAGATGGAAGAGGACTTTGCGCAGTGGTATACCGATATTGTAAAAAAAGCCGAACTTGTTGATTATTCAAGTGTAAAAGGATGCATGATTTTACGTCCGTATGGTTATGCCTTATGGGAGAATATGCAGAAGGTGATGGATGAGAAGTTAAAAGAAACTGGCCATGAAAATGTATATATGCCAATGTTTATCCCAGAGAGTTTATTGCAAAAAGAGAAGGATCATGTTGAAGGATTTGCTCCTGAAGTAGCATGGGTTACGCATGGTGGAGATGAAAAGTTAGCGGAAAGACTTTGTGTACGTCCTACATCTGAAACTTTATTCTGTGAGCACTTTTCAAAAATTGTGCAATCCTATAATGATTTGCCAAAGTTATATAATCAGTGGTGTTCAGTAGTTCGTTGGGAGAAGACAACTAGGCCGTTCCTTCGTACGACTGAATTTTTATGGCAAGAGGGTCATACAATCCATGAAGCGGCAGAAGAATCGCAGGCTGAAACATTAAATATTTTAAACTTATATGCTTCTTTCTGTGAGGATTATTTAGCAATACCAGTTATTAAAGGACAAAAAACAGAAAAAGAGAAGTTTGCTGGAGCAAAGGCAACTTATACAATTGAAAGTTTAATGCATGATGGAAAAGCACTTCAAACAGGAACCTCTCATAACTTTGGGACGAATTTCTCAGAAGCATTTGATATTAAGTTTTTAGATCGTAACGGTAAGTGGCAATATGTGCACCAAACATCTTGGGGTGTATCAACAAGAATGATAGGCGGGCTAATAATGGTTCATAGTGATAATAATGGACTTGTAATGCCACCAAAAGTCGCTCCAGTGCAAGTTGTTATTGTACCAATTGCTCAGCATAAAGAAGGAGTTTTAGCAAAAGCAACAGAGTTACAAGCACATATTCAAAAGGTTGCACGAGTAAAAATAGATGCTAGTAATAAAACACCAGGCTGGAAATTTAATGAGTATGAAATGAAGGGGATTCCAATTCGATTAGAAGTTGGCCCTAAAGATATTGAAAAGAATCAAGTTGTACTTGTAAGAAGAGATACGAAGGAAAAAGAGTTTGTACCAATGGATCAATTAGAAGAACGTATTCCAGCATTACTTGAAGAAATTCATATTGCTTTATTTAATAAAGCAAAAGCATTTCGCGATGAGAATACGTATGTTGCGACAAATTTCGAAGAGATGAAAAAAATAGCTGACGAAAAGCAAGGCTTTATTAAGGCAATGTGGTGCGGGGAATTAGCTTGTGAAGAAAAACTAAAAGAAGAAGTTGGCGTATCTTCACGTTGTATGCCTTTTGAGCAAGAGCATTTAGCTGAAGAATGTATTTGTTGTGGTAAAGAAGCTAAACAAATGGTGTATTGGGGAAAAGCGTATTAATACTTTTTCTGATAGGTGATAAAAGGACTTTGGGCTGCATAATAAAATGTAATCCAAAGTCCTTTTTAGTTTTATACAGTATTTCATGTACTTTTTAGATGGAAGGATGTTGTTCTTATTTTACGTTTTTACGACGAATAAACAGTAACATACCAATTAGGAATGTTGAAAGCCCCATTAAAATAGATATAGGATAATGCGTTGCAGTATTAGGTAATTTATCACCTTGTTTTTTCGTATTATCTTTTACATTACCCCCTTGAGAACCGTTGCCCTCCTGAGAATTGCTATCGCCTTTAACACGATTGCCACCTTGAGAGCCATTACCCCCTTGAGAACTGCTATCACCTTTAACACGATTGCCGCCTTGAGAGCCATTGCCGCCAGAACCGTTACCACCAGAACCGTTACCGCCAGAACCATTGCCACCAGAGCCATTGCCGCCAGAACCGTTACCGCCAGAACCATTGCCACTAGAGCCATTGCCGCCAGAACCATTGTCACCAGAGCCACTGCCGCCAGAGCCGTTGCCACCAGAACCATTGCCACCGGAACCGCTGCCGTCAGAGCCACTACCACCAGAACCGTTGTCACCAGAACCGTTACCGCCGGAACCATTGCCACCAGAGCCACTGCCACCAGAACCGTTACCGCCAGAACCATTGTCACCAGAACCATTGTCACCAGAACCATTGTCACCAGAACCAGTATCGTCCTGAGAACCGTTATTTCCTGGAGGTATATTATTATCCTTTGAGTTTCCTTCTGCAAAATGATCGCTATTTTGTACAATAGCGTTTGTTAATGGTTGGAAGTTTTCAGTTGCAGCATTACCGATATTTAAACCGCTAAAAAAAGATAAAGAGAGTGTTGATGCTAAAATGAAGATTTTCGTCATGGTTTTCCTCCTAAGAGATTAATGTTCCATCTAAAATACATCCCTTTGTAATATTTCTTAGGAAAAAGAGTTTTATGCAAAAAAAACTATATATAGAAAAAGGTGGTGTATTTGTCAAAGCAGAAAAGAGTTAATGTAGATTTCCTACAAATAGTAGAGGGGGAGAATTTACATTCATAACGGTAGAGGAAGTGGCAGCAGATGAAAGAGTATATAGCGTTTGATATTGGCGGTACGCAAATTAAGTATGGTATTGTTTCAGAAATAGGGAGAGTATTAAAGCGTCAAACAGTTGCAACAGAAATTCATTTAGGCGGAGAACAAATTATTCAAAAACTTATATATGTATCCAAAAAAATAATGAATGAACATACTATTGCCGGAATCGGTATTAGCACTGCGGGAATTGTTGATATTAATAAAGGAATTGTGACGGGAGGCGCGGATCATATTCCGGGATATAGTACTATTCCTATTATTGATAGATTGCAAGAGATATTAAAAGTTCCAGTATCGATTGACAATGATGTGAATTGTGCAGCGTTTGGAGAAAAGTGGAATGGTAGTGGAAGAGAGAAAGATAACTTTATTATGCTCACCCTTGGAACAGGGATTGGAGGAGCAATTTTTATAGATGGAAAATTGTACCGAGGACATTCATTTAGTGCTGGTGAATGGGGGAATATGTTAATAGAAGGAAAAACGTTTGAAGAGGTTGCTTCGATTTCAGGATTAATTCGACTTGTAAGCAAATATAAAGGCAAAGGCAAGTGGAATGGGAAAAGAATTTTCGAGTTGTATGATAAAGGAGATCGGGAAGTTGCTCAAGCAGTTGGGATTTTCTTTAAACATTTGGCAATCGGAATTAGTAATCTTGCTTATATTTTTAATCCAGAAACGATTATTATTGGTGGAGGAATTACCGATAGAGGAAATGAGTTTTTAAAAGAAGTAAAAGAAGAGGTCAGTAAATACTTAAATCAAGAGATTTATAATAATTATGAGATTGAACTTGCGCAAAACGGTAATTGTGCAGGAATGATTGGTGCTATTTACCACTTCTTACATCATCATAAGTAAATTATATGAATGTTTTCATATAACTGAGAATTTATCCTTTTTATCGCTAGGTAAATAATGCTACAATATAAGAGAAGAATACAATATTTTCCGATTCGGAAAATGCTTTGTAGAAAGGGAGAAACTTCATGCCTATTATTTTAGAAAAAGGTCAAAAGATCGATTTAACGAAAGGACAACCAAAAGTAGCAAAACTACAGGTTGGCTTAGGCTGGGATCCAATTGGGCAATCAGGTGGATTTCTGTCTTCATTATTTGGAAGTAAACCAAATGTAGATTGTGATGCATCTGTTGTTATGTTAGAAGGAGATCGTTTTTTAAACAAAAATGATTTAGTTTACTTCGGAAATAAACTTTCTACTTGTGGTAGTATTATTCATTCAGGAGATAATTTAACAGGTGAAGGCGCTGGTGATGACGAAACAATTTTCGTAGAATTACATAAAGTTCCAAGCCGTATTAATCGTTTAGTATTCGTTGTAAATATTTATGACTGTGTAAATCGTCGTCAAGATTTCGGGATGATTCGTAATGCATATATTCGTATTCAAAACCCGCAAACTGGTGAAGAATTAGCACGCTATAATTTATCGGATAATTATGCTGGCAAAACAACTCTAATTGCAGGTGAAATGTATCGTCACGGAAGTGAATGGAAGTTTTCAGCAGTTGGAGAAGGCACGCAAGATAAAAACTTAAGTGAGATTGTATCACGTTATCAATAAAATAACCGAGGAGGAATTGTATATGGCATCAATTTCATTGAAAAAGGGACAAAAGGTAGACTTAACAAAAACGAATCCAGGTCTTTCGAAAGTTCTTGTAGGACTTGGTTGGGACACGAATCGTTATGACGGACAAAACGATTTCGACTTAGATGTTAGTATTTTCTTAGTAGGTGCGAATGGTAAAGTTTCAGGAGCTGAAGATTTCGTTTTCTATAATAATCCAAAAGGTGCGAATGGTGCTGTAGAGCATTTAGGAGATAACCGCACTGGTGAAGGTGAAGGCGATGACGAAGCGATTAAAGTAGATTTGAAAAATGTTCCTGCTCACATCGAACGTATTTGTTTCACAATTACAATTTATGATGGAGAAGGCCGTAGCCAAAACTTCGGACAAGTTTCTAATTCTTTCGTACGTATTCTTGATGAAGAAAAGAATGCAGAATTAATTCGTTACGATTTAGGAGAAGATTTCTCTATTGAAACAGCCGTAGTAGTAGGTGAATTATATCGTCATGCAGGTGATTGGAAATTCAATGCAATCGGAAGTGGATTCCAAGGTGGATTAGCGTCTCTATGTAATAACTTTGGTTTAGATGTAGAGTAATAGATTTGATTTATATATCCATCGGTGAAATGTATGTTTACTGATGGATATATTTTTAAAGATAAAAATATAGAGGTGAATATAGATGGTTATTCAATTACAAAAAGGCCAGAAAATCGATTTAGGTAAGACAAGCCCTGGTTTAACAAAAGCAGTAATTGGTCTTGGATGGGATATTAAATCTTATGACGGCGGAGCCGATTTCGATTTAGATGCATCTGCCTTTTTATTAGATGCAAACGGAAAATGTACGAAGGAAACTGATTTTATCTTCTATAATAATTTACAGTCTCCTTGTGGATCTGTTTTACATACAGGAGATAACCGTACAGGTGAAGGTGAAGGTGACGATGAGCAACTTGTTGTGGATTTGAAGAAAGTTCCAGCAGATGTGCACAGAATTGCTATTACAGTTACGATTTATGATGCAGAAGGCCGTAGTCAAAACTTTGGGCAAGTAGGAAATGCGTTTGTTCGTTTAGCGAATGAAGAAACGAGTGAAGAAGTTCTTCGTTTTGATTTAGGGGAAGATTTCTCCATCGAAACAGCAGTTGTCTTTTGTGAATTATACCGTCATAATGGACAGTGGAAGTTTAATGCAGTAGGAAGTGGATTCCAAGGTGGTTTAGGTGCGCTTGTAAGAGCGTATGGCTTGGATGCATAGAAAGGAAACGATATTCGTTTCCTTTTTTTGACCTTTCTATAAATCTAGCAAAGAATAGGGGATAAAGGTAAGATGAGTATTTTGCAAGGAATCCTTGATACGTATGCTCAGTTTTTCGACTTGGACATGTGGATTAAAGTGTTGCAGGATCCAGTATCTTGGGGATTAATTGGTACACTTGTTGTACTTGAAGGATTATTATCTGCTGATAACGCACTTGTGTTAGCGGTAATGGTAAAACATCTTCCGGAAGAAAAACGTAAAAAAGCATTATTCTATGGACTTATTGGAGCTTATGTGTTCCGCTTTATTGCGATTGGAATCGGAATGTTCTTAATTAAATTATGGTGGGTAAAACTTCTTGGTGCACTTTACCTTGCTTGGTTATCAGTAAAATACTTTATTGATAAGCGTAAAGGTGCAAGTGAAGAAGACGAAGCTCACGGTATGAATCAAAATAGTATTCTCTTTAGAATGTTTGGTGTCTTCTGGGGAACAGTTGCGATGGTTGAATTAATGGATATCGCATTCTCTGTAGATAGCGTACTTGCTGCATTTGGTGTATCTAATGAAGTTTGGATTTTACTATTAGGCGGAATGCTAGGTATTTTAATGATGCGTGGTATTGCTGGTGTATTCTTAAAATTGTTAGAGCGTATTCCAGAGCTTGAAACGACAGCATACATTTTAATCTTAATTATTGCAGCAAAAATGTTACTGTCTTTAATCGAGATTGAGATTAGTCATACACTATTCTTTATTATTTTAGTTGTAGCATTTGGAGCAACATTTATACTTCACTACATGAAGAATTCTGGACAAGCTAGAGAAGAAGTTGCAGCTACTAAAGAAGACAATAAATAATTGAAATGGGTTTGCTCGTTTTGCGAGCGCCCATTTTTTATAACCAAAAATAGTTTATAATAGAAGAAGGACTTAGAAAAAACGTAAATGTTTTTGGAGGTGAACTGTTGTGTTTTCACGTTTTACACTTCAACCATATGCATTAAAAGATGAATCAGATTTAAAGCAATTTGAAACGCTTTTAGAAAAACGCCCACAATATGAGCTGACAGAGAATGAGATGAAATTTAGTTATATAGCATGTCGAATCCTTGGTGTTCCTAATGATGTAGATGAATATTTTAATGAACTGTTTGATTATAGTGAAGCGAAAGGAATCGAAGTTTTACACGAACAAAATTTAAACAAAGTGATTGATTCGGAAAAGCTTCGTCATATTCAAGAAGTGTTCGGATTACATCAAGAAGCACCAAATGGTCTGACAGTAAATAGGCTAGTTGCACACTTATCTGGGAAACAACTTTTACCGAAAGTAGACAATCCTGATTTACAGCATTACATACATACGACGTTTATTTCACTATTGAAATTATATGAGAAGCAACATAATCAGTCGTTAAAGACAGAAGGCTTCCGTCGTTTCTTAATCGACATAATTAAACTAAGCGAAAATTACGTAGCGAAGTGGTTCTCTACGATTAATTATAAGAAACAAATGCCGCGTATCATTTGGTACGGTGATGCACAGGAAAGCCGTATATATTTCTTATACTTTCTTATTATGCTCGGTTGTGATGTGCTTTATTATCACCCAGAAGGAAAAGATGGATTTGAAAATATTGATGAAGAGGGAAGAACTTTTGTTGTATCTCATTCAAGTCGCATTTCGCTTGAACCATTCCCTGATCGTCGCCGTGAGCGTGTTGCAACAGTAGCGTATCAAGCTTCGAAAGAAATTGAACAAGTACTTCACCACGATAATTCACTGCTGTACAAGCCGTGGCAATTCCGTTCCTATACGCCTGTAGCTCGTACGTTAAAAACGACATATGATGAACTCTTTTTAATTACGAAAGAAAAGGCATTTGTACGCCCAACATTCTTTGTTGAAAATAAACATATTTATATTCCTTCTTTATTTGCGAAAATATCAGGCGTTTCAAAGAATGATAAAGAATATTTTCAACGATTAAAGGCTGTTACATCAGTTGATAACAGTTTATTAATTAATACATTCCCGTTTACGAAAGAGCAAAAAGCAAACTTCCAATATCATTATCGAGATGCATTGGACCGAGCTGGAAAATTGCATCCTGATCTAATTATGAATAGCCATTGGTGGCCGCATAAGCGTTTACCGGAAGGTTTACAGCATGGGATTGCAGAGGCGATTATCCATACGTGCGAAAGTGAAATGTGCAAACCAATTGCGAAAGAGACGAAACAAGATGTAGCGCTATATGTTTTCGCACAACTTTCTCAAATACCACCGAATATTTTAGAACAGCTTGAGAAATTTGATTATTCACAAGATGTACCGAAAATTGTTATATTTAATAATGAGAAGAGCGGAGAATTAACTCGTTCTGACGCTGTTTTATTACTATTTTTGAATCAAATTGGAGTAGATGTATTCCATTTCAATCCAACGGGAAGAAACGATATTGAACCGTATATTGAAGCGGGGGCATTTGATTCACATTGGCTTGAAGAGGTTAATTTCGATCTTGAGTTTCATGGTTCATCAGCCTATAAAAATTTATCACAAACAATAAAAGGACTATTTCGTCCATTTTTATAAGGAAAGGGAGAATACCATATGAATAACCCAGTCGTACTAGATCCGAAAACAGAATTAAATGAACAAACAGCACAAGATGTTCGCTTAAAACTTAGACAAGATGCGGATGTACAACGTATTTATAATGCGGTAGATATTAAAGATCAATTAGAATTAATTGAACTTGGAAAAGAACCTTCTATGGAAATTTCACGTTTTGCTGATCAAATTTTACATACAATGTCATTATCAAAGATAGAAGATTCTGGTGAATTATTAAAACAGCTTGGTAAAATTATGGACCGATTTGATAGTAAAGACTTTGCGGAAGAAAAAAGTGGTTTCTTCTCACGTATGTTCAAAAAAGCGGATAAAATGATAGAACAAATCTTTAGTAAATATCAAACGATGGGCCGCGAAATTGATAAAGTTTATGTGGAAATTACGAAGTACCAAGATGAGATGAAAAAATCAATTGGTACGTTAGATGGCTTGTATGAGCAAAACTTAAAATATTATTTAGACTTAGAGAAGTACGTAGTAGCAGGAGAAATGTTATTAGAGCGTTTAAATACAGAGTTAGTTCCGATGTATGAAGAGCGTGTACGTAATAATGATCAATTAGCAGGTATTGAATTAGAGTCGCTTAAAAACTCTGTTGAAATTTTAGAACAGCGTATTGACGATTTAGAAAAAGCACGTATGGTTGCGTTACTTACAGCACCACAAATTCGTATGATTCAACGTGGTAATAATAAATTAATTGGTAAAATCAATACAGCATTTATTACAACGATTCCTATCTTTAAAAATGGTATCATTCAAGCGGTAAATGCCAAGCGCCAAAAGCTTGTTGCAGATTCTATGGCTGAACTGGATCGCCGTACAAATGAATTACTTAAGAAAAATGCACAAAATATCGCAACGCAAAGTGTAGAAGTAGCGAGATTATCAGGTTCTTCTAGTATTAAGATGGAAACACTTGAGGAAACTTGGAACATTATTTCAAGAGGTATGCAAGAAACACAACAAATTGAAGAACAAAATAAACGTGAGCGTGAAGAAAGCCGCAAGCGTATGGCTACATTAACAGAGAATATCAAAAAAGAATTACAAGGATAAAGTGAAGGCTAATAATCAGTGGGGTTTTGTTCATCACCACCGATTATTAGCCTTCACCAATTGGACATTTATGGGCAGTTAATCCATCACCTAACTTCTTTGCTCAAACTGAATTTTGAGGTGGGAGTTTTACTGCACGGAAAATAGTAGGATAAATGAAAAGGCAATGAGGACTATTCCTCATTGCCTTTTAGTTTCTCTTCACTAATTTAATAATCTCATTCACAATAAGTGGAATGATACTTAATAAGAGAACAAATCCCCAATCTCGCATCGTTAATGCATGTACACCGAATATATTTGCAAGGGGCGGGATGGAGATGATACAAACTTGCATAAGAACACCGATAAGAAGGGAGAAAACTAAATATTTATTTGTAAAGATCCCAATTGAAAAAATTGATTTCGTTCTTGAACGCAAGTTAAATGAATGAACGAGCTGAGAAAAACTAAGAACGACAAATGCCATCGTTTGAGCGTGTAATAGAGCATCGTCATCAATTCGCTCTGGGAAAAGAGGAAATAAATTTGTATCTCCAGTATAGAATTTTGCTCCGGCGATAAAAGCTATTAGCGTTAAAAGTCCAATGATAACTCCATTGAAAATCAGGAAAGGAACGCTGCCACTAAATAAGCTTTCTTTCGCATGTCGTGGTTTTTCCTTCATCACATCTGGATCTTCAGGATCAACCCCAAGTGATAATGCAGGCAGTGTATCTGTAATTAAATTCACCCACAAAATATGAATAGGTCGTAGTGGTGTTGCCCAGCCGAGTAAAATCGCTAAAAATAAAGCGATAATTTCTCCGAAGTTACAAGAGAGTAGGAAGAGAATTGATTTTTTTATGTTACGATAAATATTTCTACCTTCTTCAACGGCTTTCACAATAGATGAGAAATTATCATCTGTTAACACGACGTCTGCTGCCCCTTTTGCAACGTCTGTTCCTGTAATGCCCATCGCAACGCCAACATCAGCTTGCTTTAAAGATGGTGCATCATTGACACCATCACCAGTCATAGAAACGATATTTCCTTTCGCGCGTAATGCCTTTACAATTTTCACTTTATGCTCTGGAGAGACTCTAGCGAATACATTTAAATGATTAATTTTGCTAGCTAGTTCTGTATCAGAAATGTTATCTAATTCAGTTCCAATCATAATTTCCGATATTTCTTTAGCAATGCCAAGTTCTTTGGCAATTGCAAAGGCGGTATCTTTATGGTCACCAGTAATCATAACTGTGCGAATACCGGCTTTTTTACATTCTTTAATTGAATCTTTCACTTCAGTTCGTGGTGGATCAATCATACCGACAAGACCAATAAAGATAAGATTTTTTTCAAGATGATTTATATCCACATCGTTTGAATCGTATTGTTTAAATGCGAATGAAAGTACTCTTAAAGCTTCTTGAGACATTGCTCCGGCAGCTTCTAATATTTGATTTTTATCAGAATCAGTTAAAATCTCGATTTTGCCGTTTTTAAAAATATGGGTACATCGAGGTAAGAGCTTATCAATAGCGCCTTTCGTCATGCTATAGTAGCTTTCATCGTATGTATGTACAGTTGACATCATTTTACGATCTGAATCGAAAGGTACTTCGTTAACACGTTCATGTATTTTTTCTAAATGATCTTTTTGCATGTTAAAAGTGGTTCCAGCAACGAGAAGTGCAATTTCAGTCGGGTCTCCCGTTTGTGATTCGTTATTGTAAGATGCATCATTACATAGCACCATATTTTCTAACAATAGACGTTGCGCATCATTATTTACATTTAAACTTTCTAAGCGATCGTATGTGTTATCACTATAAAAGTGAGTAACGGTCATTTTATTTTGCGTTAACGTACCTGTTTTATCTGAACAAATAATTGTGACAGAACCGAGGGCTTCAACAGCTGGTAGTTTGCGAATGATAACGTTTTGTTTAATCATACGTTGCACACCAATTGCAAGAACGATGGAAACGATAGCTGGCAAGCCTTCTGGGATAGCTGCAACGGCTAAACTAATAGCAGTCATAAACATTTCTAACGTATCCCGGCCTTGTAAAAAACCGATGAGGAACATAACGATACAAATAGCTACAGCGACAAAGCCTAAATATTTTCCGACTTGTGCTAAGCTTTTTTGAAGTGGTGTCATATCATCGTCTGCTTCATGTAAAAGGGTAGCAATCTTACCAATTTGTGAGTTCATTCCAGTTTCAACAGCAACACCGACGCCTCTTCCATATGTTACAAGAGTAGACATAAAGGCCATGTTTTTTTGATCGCCGAGTGGTACTTGCTCATCACGTTGCATGGAAGGGTGGTAGATTGCATCTTTATCAACAGGGACAGATTCACCAGTTAGAGCAGATTCTTCAACTTTTAAATTTGCGGTTTCGATAAGGCGTAAATCGCAGGGGATATATCGTCCGGCGTCGAGCATAACGATATCCCCTGGAACGACGTGCTCAGATGGAATTTCTTTTAGTTCACCATTTCTCTTGACGATAGCTTTAGGTGTTGCCATCTTTTTCAATGCCTCTAAAGCTTGTTCTGCTTTCGATTCTTGGACAACACCGATAACAGCATTTAAAACTACAACAAGCGCGATAATACTGGCATCCGCCCATTCACCTACAAAGGCAGAAATAAGGGCAGCAATAATAAGGACATATACGAGGACGTCATTAATTTGGGCGAAAATACGCTGCCATAAAGTGCGTTTTTGTTTTGTAGCTAATTCATTAGAACCGTATTGCTTTAAACGTTCACTTACAATCTCATCTGTTAAACCGTTTTGTTCGTTTGTTTCTAGGTCAATCAATGTTTGATCTTTCGTCTTACTGTACCAATTGCTCATAAGTAAGCACCTCCAGTAAAAACAGTTAGCAATGGTAGTGTTGCTATTATTTGTGAGTAGTATGTATGGAGAAAAAATCTAAGGTGAGGTTCAACTTCTATTGTACAATATTTTACAGTTGGTTGAGGGAAAGAGAAGAGTTGTCATGAATTTGTTGGAAATAAAAAAGAGCCTCATAATAAGAGAGGCTTTTTTACTTTTTAATTAATGTACCTAATTCTTCTGTAATAGCTTGCATTTCACTAATGCTGAATGTTTCACGTTTCATAACATGATCATAAATGTCACGTAAATCTTCGTACATTTCTTCGTTAAAACTAGCAGCTCTCATCGCTCCAGCATTAACCATACGTAATTTTTCTTTAATAGCTTCGACCATGTATTCAACGTTTTCTTCTGACTTTACGGATAAATCCACCGAAGTGTCCCCCTTTAAAATAACATAAGGCTATCTTAACATTTTTTATCATTTTCGTTAATGGATCTTTTCAATCCTATTAAATTAGTAGGGATTTCCTTTATATTTCATAATTGGTTGTTTATACTATAAGTATATATGAAGAAATGCACCAAGAAGGGAAGAAACAAAAACATGGTTCAAGTATTGTTTGTTTGTCTTGGGAACATTTGCCGTTCTCCGATGGCAGAAGCGATTTTTCGAAATCTTGTCGTAAAAGAGGGACTTGAAGAGAAAATTGTCATTGATTCTGCAGGAACTGGAGATTGGCATGTTGGTCATCCGCCACATAAAGGAACACAAAAAATTTTAAAAGAAAATGCAGTCACTTTTGAAGGAATTAAAGCAAGGCAAGTAGAAAAAGAAGACTTAACAAAGTTTGATTATATTATTGCCATGGACAACAAGAATATAGCAGATTTAAAAAGTTTAGGTAAAACTGGAGGCTATATTGGTAGGCTGTCCGACTTTGTTCCAGACGGTGGCTGGACAGACGTTCCTGACCCTTACTATACAGGGAATTTCCAAGAAGTATATGACCTTGTAACAGAAGGGTGTGCAAAGCTATTAGCTTTCATTCGAAATGAACAAGGAATATGAGGAAGCTTAGAAAGAAATACTTTCTAACATAAGAAATGAAAGGGTGAAGGAATATGGCAAAGAAAAATAATATTGCTCGAAACATTGCGATTGGTGTAGCGGCAGGTGTAGCTGTATCCATGTTAAAGAAAGAAAACCGTGAAAAAGTAAAAAATACAGCAGAAAAAGCAAAAACAAAGATGATTGAAATTGGTGAAAATGCAAAGATCAAAGAAAAAGTGCAAACTGTTACAGATAAAGGACGCGAACTTGCAGATTTCAATGTGGTAAAAGCGAAAGTAGCAGAAATTAAAAAATTAACGCCATCTGTTGTAGAGACGTTAAAAGAAACGAAAGAAATTTTTAGTAAGAAAAAAGTTGAGCCAGAAGAAAAGCCAGAAACGATTGAAATTCAAGCTGTATCTCCAAAGGTAGATGAGCTGAAAGCAGAAGAAGAGCCAGTAGTTGCTGAAGATGGTGGTATGAAAGAAGCGCGTGAATTATTTATAAAAGACTCAAATGCAGTGGAAAAAAAAACTGAAGCGTACATTGAGTTAAAGCAAGATAAAGAAGAGAAGAAAAGCGTTTAAACATATATGAGAAAAATTTTAGAAAAGGTGAGAAGAAATCGTACTTATTCGTTTGGTAAAGATTTATATGACCGGACGATGCGCGATGATGTAGCGGGCTTGGCAGCACAGCTCGCTTATTTCTTCTTGCTTGCAATTTTTCCTGGGCTCGTTTTCTTAATTACGCTTCTTGGATTTATTCCCATTCAAACAGAGGATGTGCTTAGTTTATTAGAGGTTTATGTACCAGATGATGCAATGAACTTAATTGAGGTAAATGTAGATAAAGTTGTAAACCAGCAAAATGGTGGTTTATTATCATTTGGTTTATTATCCATGTTATGGTTTGCCTCAAATGGTGTTAATGCGGTTATGAATGCTTTTAACCGCGCTTATGACGTAAAGGAAACACGTTCTTTTATTACAACAAGAGCGTTATCAATTGTGTTTACATTAGCTATTATTTTTATGATTGTCTTTGCGTTAATTGTTCCGGTATTCGGACAAGTTATTGGAGCAGCAGTGTTTAAAGCACTCGGTTTATCAGATAGTTTTTCTTTCGTATGGAGCATTACACGATTAGTAGCGAGTTTCTTCGTACTATTTGCTTTGTTTAGTTTCTTATATACATTTGCACCAGATCGAAAGTTAAAAAGAAGAGAAGTTATTTCAGGGGCGTTATTTGCTACTGTAGGATGGATTGTGGTGTCTTACTCATTTGCTTATTATGTAGATAAGTTTGCGAATTACGCCAATACATATGGTGGTCTCGGTGGTATCATTATTTTAATGTTATGGTTTTATTTAACTGGATGGGTAATTTTACTTGGCGGTGAAATTAATGGTTTACTCCACCATTATAGAACCGGTGACAATAATTCCCGTAATGAATAATGAGTTCTTGTTCCATAATAAAAAGGAACAGGGGGGATATTTCATGAGTAATAATAAAAAGAACCATAATAATAAAAGTAATAATAAACAAAAGAGCAGTTCGCATCCAAAGCATAAAACGAGTAGCAGTGCGAACGGTCATAATAGCTATCACTAAAAAAAACGGGTCCTCTATGAGGGACCCGTTTTATTTGCTTCCTTTTAGTAATCGTAAGCCATTCAAAATGACAAGAATCGTACTTCCTTCATGACCAATAACACCGAATGGAAGAGCTAAAAATTGCAAGAAGTTTGAACAAATTAGCATGGCAATAACGGCTAGCGAAAAGATTACGTTTTGCTTCACAATACGGTTCATTCGTTTTGATAAACGAATTGCTTGGGAAAGGCGAGATAGTTCGTTCTTCATCAGTACAACATCTGCAGTTTCTAAAGCTACATCTGTTCCTTCTCCCATTGCGACACCAATGCTAGCAGTAGCTAGGGCAGGTGCATCATTTATACCGTCTCCAACCATTGCTACTGTACCGTATTTTTCTTTTAACTTTTTAATCGTTTCAACTTTTGTTTCTGGTAAGCATGATGCGTAATATTCCTTTATATTACTTTCAGAGGCAATTGCTTTTGCCGTTTCTTCATTATCTCCAGTAATCATAATTGCTTCGACACCAATGCTTTGTAAATCACGAATAGCAGCTATTGTTTCTTGGCGAAGCGTATCTTTTAAAGCGATAAGTCCAAGAATGCCTCCCTCATCACTAATATAAACGACAGTTTTACCTTCTTTTTCAAGTGAGGCAGAAATACCATTATGAAATGTCTTTGTTTCTTCACCGATAAAATCAGCTTTACCTATTTTATAAGCGTTGTTTTCCAATATTCCTTTTAGACCAAAACCAGTTACATCTTCAACCTTTTCTGGTTTTTTTAAAGTAATGTCGTACGCATGTTGTGCATATTTAACAATGGATTCAGCTAAAGGATGTGTAGAGTGACTTTCAATTGATGCTGTAATATAAAGTACTTCTTTTTCTGTTATATTTTCTCGAACATATACATCTGTTACGGTAGGTTTACCTTCTGTTAATGTTCCTGTTTTATCAAACGCGATTGCTTTCACAGAAGCAAGGCGTTCTAAATGTATACCGCCTTTAAAGAGAATACCGTTTCTCGCTCCGTTAGAAATGGCTGATAACGTAGCTGGTGTAATGGCAGCTACGAGCGCACAAGGAGATGCGACTACAAGTAAGATCATAGCGCGATAAAACGTTTCATTCCAGCTCCAGTCAAGTAAGAAATGAGGAACGAACATCATAAGCGCAACAACGAGTAGTACACCTTTTACGTATGTTCCTTCAAACTTTTCAATGAATAGTTGTGATGGTGATTTTTCACTTTGTGCACTTTGGACGAGACGGATAATCTTTTGGAATAATGTTTGATCGCTCGGCTTCGTAATTTTAACTTCGATAGCACCACGTAAATTTACAGTACCGGCAAATACTTCATCGCCATGTCTTTTCTCATTTGGAATAGGTTCTCCTGTGATTGCTGCCTCATCGATATTTGTTTCACCGTTATGAATCGTACCGTCAGCAGGAACACGTTCACCGGGTTTAATTAAAATAATGTCGTTAATTTGTAACTCTCCAACAGGGACACGTTCCTCAGTTCCGGTGGAAATACGTAATGCTTCTTCAGGCTGTAAGTCAAGAAGAGCGGAAATTTCTTTTTGGCTCTTACTTAACGTATAAGATTCCATAGCACCGCTGAGTGCAAAGATGAAGATTAAAATAGCCCCTTCTGCCCAGTAGCCAATAATTGCAGCACCAATAGCTGCAAAGAGCATTAGCATTTCAACATTTAGCTCTTTTTCTTCAATCGTATCTTCAATTCCTTCTTTTGCTTTTGCATATCCACCAACTATATAAGCAAGGATATAGCAAGTAATACCTACATTCATTGCATCGTTCTTTGTAAATAACCAACCAAATAAAATAAAAATACCAGATGCTACTGCAAATACAAGTTCATAATGTTTTTTTAATGTGTCCCATAAAGAGGGATGAGAAATTGTTTCTTTTGCGTGTAACGTTTTTACTTCTGAGTTCATTACTACTCGCTCCTTCCGAATTCTTATTGAGAAAAATAATCAAAATCGAAACCCCTATAAAACGACGAAAGCTGCCATCCATAATGGATAGCAGCATTTCTGTTGAATCTCTTTTTAATCGTTCTTATGTTGTAATTATTCTATAGTATATCATATGTTTTTATGAGATGGTACGGTTTTGTTTCAAGTATAAACGGAAAACTTGTGTTTTCGCAATTCCTTTGGTATATATGAATATTGTTCATAAAAAGGTCGGAAAGGAAGACAACAAGTGAAGACAGAGAAATTTTTTACCCATCCGATTGGCGTATTTATTGCTGCAATAGTAGCAACTTTTTTATGGGGAAGCGCATTTCCTTTTATTAAATTAAGTTATGTTGAACTTGGAATTCAACCACAAGAAGTTGGAGAGCAAATATTATTTGCCGGTTATCGTTTCTTTTTATCTGGATTCATGCTCTTATTATTCTTTAAAGTGTTAGGAAAAGATATGAGCTTCAAAAAAGGAACGGGGAAACAGTTAATACAAATTGGTTTATTCCAAACGTTTCTTCAATATATCTGTTTTTATATTGGAATGAGTTATAGTTCGGGAATTGAAGGAGCTATCATTTCAGGGACATCATCATTCTTTCAAATTTTACTCGCCCATTTTTTATATAAAGATGATGCCCTCAATATGAGAAAAATAATTGGCGTATCGATTGGCTTTTGTGGCGTCGTTTTAGTAAATATGCCGAGTGATGGTAGCTTATCATTTCATTTTGGAATTGGAAGCTTATTACTTCTTAGTGCAGCAATGCTGTATTCATATGGAAACATATTAGCGAAAGAAGGTAGTAAAACGTTAGATGTTGGCTATATGACAGCATACCAAATGATGTTTGGTTCTATAGGATTATTATGTATAGGGGCTTTACAAGTTGGATTAATGCCATTTACATTTAGTCTACATGCACTAATTATGCTGATTTATTTATCTTTCTTATCTGCAGCTGGTTTTTGCATTTGGAATACAATTATGAAGTACAATAAGGTTGGAAAAGTATCTATGTATATGTTCTTTATACCCGTATTTGGTGTGTTATTATCGAGCATGATTTTAGGTGAAGCAATTCATTCATTTGTGTTACTCGGTTTAGCATGTGTAGCCGCGGGAATTATTGTGGTAAATCGGACGCCAGCTAAGCAAAAAATAGAGAAAGAAAAACAAGTAGCATAGAAAGCAGAAAAGCGATTACAATGGAAGAACAGTACTGTTCTTCTTTTTTTATAGAAAAAGGATAATAGACTAAGTGTAACGAAAAAAGATACAAAAAGCATTTATTGAGGAGAACATATTATGAATCTACTTTACGTGGTGTTAATTGGGCAAATACTTCTTTTTTTAATTGGTGCAATTTATGCAATGCGGCAGACAAAAAGAACGAAAGATAATATGCCGTTACCTTTAGCAATCCGTCTTATTCTTAGTTTTTCTTTAACAGGTAGTGCAATTTGGATATGGTTACAAGATCCATCTGTAGAGTATAGTACGTGGGTTGCACTTGGTATGACTTTATCGACTGTAGGAGATTTGTTTATGGCTGGGCTGATTCCAATTGGTCACAGGTTAATTGGTGGGATGGTTACTTTCGCTCTTGCTCATTGTTTTTATGTAAAAGCATTTTTGCAAACAGGAATTTCGTGGAATGGTTTTTGGATTGGCTTACTCGTATATGGGCTCTTTCTAATTGTAGGATGGTTCTTCTTTATCCGAAATGATAAACAGGATAAATTGTTTACGATAGGAGCTCTAATTTACGGATTGTGGGTTGGAGGAATGGCTTGCTTTGCATTCGCCTTATATTATGAAAATACAGGAATATGGTGGATACCAGCGTTTGGTGGTTTACTGTTTGTGATTTCTGATTTTATTATTGGCGTGACAGATATCGGAGGACGTAAATTGAAGTATGAGCCACTTTGGATTTGGTTTACATATGTAGCTGCTCAAATGTGTATTGTATATGTGGGATTATAAAAAGATACTCTCAAAATAGTGAATAGACTATTTTGAGAGTATCTTTTTTGCTTGTTTAATTTGATCAGTATTACCATTTTGAAATTTCTAATATTATAATTTATAATTCAGAATTTTGTAGAAAATCATCGGTCGTATTATTTATAATGAAAGTAAAAAGATGATGAGTTGGTGAAATGATGCAAAAGAAAAAACGTTGGCGTGAATTCTTTGGAACTATTGCAATTGCATGTTTATTGGTGTTTTTGGCGAAAATTTTTGTGTTTTTCCCTACGACTGTAAAAGGAGCATCTATGAGGCCAACGTTGCAAGATGGAGATAAGGTGATTGTTAATAAGTTAGCAAAACAATTTGAAAGCTATGGGAGAGAAGATATTATTGTTGTGAAAACAGATAATTTTTATGTCAAAAGAGTGATTGGATTATCTGGAGATATAATTGAGATGAGAAATGATCAATTATATGTAAATTCTGAAGTGAAAGATGAAGAGTATTTGGATAGTAATAAAAAACAAGCAGAAAAAAAACTTATGAATTTAACAGAGGACTTTGGACCAATTACAGTTCCCGAAAATAAGATTTTTGTTATGGGAGATAATCGCTTAATAAGTAAAGATAGTAGAAATGGTTTAGGTTTTATTGATAGAGAAGATGTGTTAGGAAAGTTAGCAGGCATTTATTATCCGTTTGAACATATGAAAATAATAAAGTAAAAAACCAAGCAAATTTTAGTTTGCTTGGTTTTTTTGGTTAAACAGTAGGAGATTCGTTTGATACAAAAATATCTTCATGTTTCTTTGTAGTACTTAAAACGAATTTATGTTGTAGCAATTGTAGTTTAAATAACGCCAAAGGATCATGATATGTTTCTGGATTGCTTCTTAGCGTTGCTAATGTTTGCTCGTCTTCCTTTATCTCAAGTTGAGCTGCATCTACATTTTGTTTCAATATATTAAGTGGATCTTTGAAGAACATCATGATATCACGTTCTAATGCACCTTCAAATACTTCAAATTGAAGGAAGAATTGTTTTGAAATTGTGTGAGCAATTTCTGTATAGTCTTCTGTTTCAATATATTGTTTATATTTGTTGGCGAGCATAGATTGGTTTTTTTGCATATTACCAAATAATTTTCCGGCACTTTTTAAGAAAAACTGTGTCGGTGTAAAGCGTAATAAAATATTGATGTTCGTTACTGTAATTCGATTTGTCATTCGTACAACATCTCGATTCCAATCATCTAATAATTTGAAATCGCAAGGAAGTTTCATACGTTCTTCTTTATATAATTTATTAAACGTTTCACTCATTTCATCTAAATAAGCTTGAGCTTGAATAAATTCATTATGTGCTGTTTCAATCCATTCTTGAATAGACCCAGTAAATTTAGGAAGAAGTACCTGTTGTACATGCTTTTGAACTCGTTCATTCATTGCAGCATTTAATTCTTCATGAACTAGTTTGAAATCACTATCTTCTTGAACAAGATCAGAGCAGCTCTGTAATAATTCAGGAATTTGAGAATGTATATCTCGTGTAATTTCTTCTTTCGTTAAAAGATAGGATTCGGTAATAGAACGAATTTTATCTTTTTCAAGAGCAGTAAGGTTATTAATAAATCCAGTAAGTTTCACTGAGATGTGTTTATTCCAGCGTACGGATTTTACTAATGTATTTTCTAATTCCACACGTTCATTTATGAGATAAGCAATTGTCTTTTGCGTAAACCATATTAGCTTTTCTATACGTTCTTTTTCTATATCGCGTTTTGCAAGATTAGAAAGAATAGATTCTGTTACATCTCCAAGTTGCTGGCTACTCTCTTGCGAAGGAGAGTATGGGAAGAATTGTGCATCTGGAAAATGTACTTTAAGTTTACTAATTAGTTTTTCATCAGTAGTCGTATTATTTGTGTGTGATACGAAGTGAATTTGTAAGTTTGGTACTTGTTCACGTAAATAAATTAACGTATCAATTTCTTGACTATGCAATGGTGAAGAAGAATTTAATACGTATACAAGGCTATCTGCTGCTTGTAAGTATTCAAAGTATGCATTGTTTTTATCCAATTGTCCTTGAATAGATGGTGTAATAAGAAATGTAAACTTATTTTTTCTTAAAAACCTACTTGGTAGCTTAATTTCTATACATTTTTTCTCAAGTTCTGACTGAGCAGATGTAGCCGTTATTTGATGGAATTCATCAAGGTTAGGGATATTTCTTATATCTAACTCGGTAAATTCTGTTATTTCAGTTTGACTAGCGTCTTTAAATAGAATAGGAGTTGTTAAAGTTTCAGTTAAGATGTTCTCTCCTAATATTGAATTAACAAATGATGTTTTATCATGGTCACTAGTTCCAGCTATTAGTATTGGTGTGACATTTAAATCACATAGTTCATGGACGAGTAGCGTAAATTGATGACTTAAATCTACATCATTTTTCTCAGCCCATACAGCGATTGTTTCGAATAAATGAGAAACTGTTTCCATATTTACATCTGCTTCAGCTGATGTATTAGAAAGTAAGGATCCAGCACTTTTTACGAGTAATGATTCTAAAGTTGTAGGTGAGACTTCATTCCATGCTAACACTGCTGCAGAGACAACTAGAGAATCTTTTGCTTTCGTTAAACTGAACCAATTTGTTAATAGATTTGGTACAAGTCCGTTTAATTCATGCATAAAATGATTTCCGGTAATTAATGCAAAGTATGTTTCTTGGTAGCGAGTAGAAATTTCATTCCAATCGTCATTATTGTCTGTTTCAATATGCAAGAATAAATGATTAATACTTTGAATCCAAGGAAGGTATAAGGATTCATGTTGATAGCTATTCCAAAGAGCAATAACAAGTTCTTTAAATTGAGCTTGATCAACAGCATATAGAGCTTTTAAAGACTCATAGAAATATTCAGGCTTAATATTTTTTGTAAATCCTTTGTTTATGTAAGTTATTAACGTATCAAACCAGTGTAAAGATTGTGTTCGGATACCTTCTTGAACAGCTAGTTCGATAGCGTTGTTCCAATCTTCTTGTTTTTCATAGAAAGAACGTGCAATTGCAGTAATATTTGGGTAATCCGGTTGGAATGCAACAGCTTCACTAATCGTCTTAAAAGCGAGTCCTAAACGATCTTGTTCGATATAAAGAGAAAGAAGTTGTAAGGAAACCTCCATCGTAAGAGTCGTATCTTCCGTTTGAATAGATTGATAAATTTCTTCTGCCTTTGGTAAGAATCCTAGTTCAAAATAAGCATCTGCAATATTTTTTGTCGCCCAAAGTGCAAGAGCATTATTTACTTTTTCCCATTTAAATATAGCTGCTTCAAAATCTTTATTTTGATAATAAAATTCACCTTGAGCAAATCGAATATTAGAAATGTTGGAGAATTCATTTTTAGATTCATTTATATATGCTTCACCGAGTACTTCCGATGCAGGAGTAGAAGTTTCTTCTGTTAAAAATGTTTTATAGTAAACTTTTTGAATAAATTGATTTTCAATGGTCATGTTCGTTCCCCCCTGTATAATTTAGAAAAATGATGTTGTATGTAAAAGGGTGTATGTTCTTTTAATAGGTAGAAGTTGCATTATATAGACCAAACTATGTTTTTGCTAGATATATCATTTTTCTTGAGAGTTAAACCGTTGCGAAAAGTAACTTTCCTTTATTGTAACAAAAAAACACGCATATGAATTTTTATTTTTTATCGGGTTATTTGCGGGCAATAAGAATCTAATCTCAAAATTGGTGAATATAAGTGAGTTATGTGGAGTCGGGATGTCTGTAAAAGCAAGATTGGCATAGGTTAATAATTAGTAGAGGATGAACAAAACTCCCACTGAGTAAAGTTTTCCTTTATCTCTGTTAAAGGAAAGAATAGAAGTAGAGTTCATTATAAAAACAATGTATAGTGAATATGTATACCATGTTTGCCTTAAAGATAGAAAGGGTACAATGTGGAATAACGACCGTGCATAGGATGTGTCTTCCGAATGGAACAACATATTGGCGAGTTAATCGCGCATTATGGCTATTTTGGAATTGTTATAGCTTTGGCTGGTGGGATTGTCGGATTACCGATACCAGACGAGTTTTTATTGACCTTTGTTGGTTATAATGTTTCAAAAGGAGTTATGTCAGGAACTGCTGCTTTTTTAAGTGGGATGGCTGGTGCGATGTTAGGGATCACGTTAAGCTACATATTAGGTTTAAAACTTGGGCTCCCTGTTTTAAAGAAATATGGGCCGAAAATTAGAATTAAAGAACATCACATTGAAAAAACACATATTTTATTTGAAAAATATGGGCCATTTCTTTTAATGATTGGTTATTTTATACCGGGCGTACGTCATTTAACAGCATATTTTGCTGGGGTATCAAATTTGACACTTTGGCGTTTTTGTTTGTACGCTTACGGTGGTGCGCTCATTTGGATAAGTGTTTTTATTGGGCTTGGCTGGAAGTTAGGCGAGAAGTGGCGCTTCGTTGAGTATAGTTTACATCATTATGGAATATGGATTTTATTAATTTCAGCAGTTGTTACATGTGTTGTATGGTTGTACATAAAGAAAAAGAAAAACCGCTAATAGCGGTTTTTTTAGCTGAAAGCAATAAATAATACACCAGCTGTAATAAAGACTACACCAACACCGGTCATAAAGTTTAACTTTTCACCGAGGATAATCATAGCGAGAATGATAGAAAATACGACGCTTAATTTATCGACAGGAGCTACTTGTGAAACCTTTCCTGTTTTGAGGGCAAGAAAATAAAATAGCCATGACGAAGCACCTGCAACCCCACTTAATGTGATAAATAGCAGTGCTTTTTTATTTAGCAGTACGTCGCCGATATTTTGAAATTTACCTTGTATGATAATAACGCCTATCATAAATAATGCCATAATAATAGATCGAATTGTTGTTGCAACGTTTGCATCGATGCCGTCTAAACCAAACTTTCCAAAAATAGATACAAGGGCAGCAGCAATTGCTGATAATAGTGCAAATAAGAGCCACGAACTCATAGTAAAATTCCTCCAATCTTACAGTATTATACATGAAAATTATTCTCATGTATAAAGTTGAAGCAATTGAGCTTTATAGAAAGCGTTACTTCAACTTAACTTCTTGCTCCACCTGAATTTTAAGGTGGGAGTTTTACTGCCTGTAAATAGTGGGCTAAATAACGAAATAATCCCCACCTTATATTTTTAATAAGGTGGGGATTATTATACTACTCTGCAATTTCCTCATATAAAAAGTACGTTACATTATAAATATGTTCTACTTCATCGTCTGTCATAAACAATAATTCGTCACGCTCAATCCCTTTTTTCTTTTCAATAAACTCAATCATATTTTTGCGTTCTTCTCTCTTCATCAATTTTATTTCTCCTCTCAATCTGTTTTAATACAGTTTATTTAAGTTACTGCTATTATATAACAGAATCTTTGGAAAGTGCCACCTATTTTATTATTTTTTTTAAAAGAACTTTTCGACAAAACAAGCCCACCTAAGGGGGGGCTTGTTTTATTTTATAGTCGTAAAAACTCAGGCTCCGTCGTACCCGCACCATCAATGTAATAAATTGTGTCGGGATTGATTTTGATCAATACGTAATTAGGGTCTTCAGGACCGAGTAACCAACGTTTTAAGCTATTATTCCAAAACTTGTTTTTTAATGTTGAGTCTTCCTCGATTGAAGCTAACCCTTCAACTTCAATATAATCTTCATCTAATTTTTTTCCTTCTCGTCCGAGTAGTACATGGACATTAGGATTTTGTTCAATATCTGTTATCTTTTTTGATTGTCGATCTGTTGCAACATATAGTACAAAATCTTCATGGAAAAACATCATAAAGGCGCTATGAGGTTTCTCATTTCGTACTGTAGATAATACACCAGTACGTTGACCTTGAATAATAGTTGCGATTTTTTCTTTTAAGTGCATAATTTTAACCCCTTTTCACAATTTATAATTCTGTCTGTTTAAACAAGATAATTTAAATATCTTTCATACTGTTTTCTTCAATCCGATTTTTTAAACGTAATTGTGATGAAATCGGACAAGTTAGGAGAAGAATAATAATAATATTGAGGAGAAATACATACGATGGAAGGATGAAAAGCATGTTTAATAAAATATTTCTTATAGTAGCGCTTATAGGTGTACCACTATCTGTACTTGGAAAAACACTTCACTGGCCAGAAACAATTATGTTCGCTGTGTATTGTATTACGATTATCGCATTAGCTGGTTTTATGGGGAGAGCAACAGAGAGTCTAGCAATTGTTTCTGGTCCTAGAATAGGCGGATTATTAAATGCTACTTTCGGTAATGCTGTTGAACTTATCATTTCAATTTTTGCACTTCAAGCAGGGTTAATTGAAGTGGTGTTAGCTTCTTTAACGGGATCTGTACTTGGAAATTTATTATTAGTAGGAGGGTTATCCTTCTTTGTTGGAGGTCTTAAATACAAAAGACAAAGTTTTAATGTATATGATGCAAGGCATAATTCAGCTTTATTAATATTTGCTGTTGTTGTGGCCTTTGTTATTCCAGAGATCTTTTCAATGAAGATGGACGCTGGCAAGACGTATCAATTAAGTATAGGTGTTTCTATTATTATGATTATCATGTACCTTGCTGCATTACTATTTAAGTTAGTTACGCACCGTGGTGTATATCAACATAAAAGTGACGAAGTAGCGCATGAAGAAGAGCCAGAGTGGTCGAAAGGGAAGGCGCTACTTATTTTAGCGATAGCAACACTAGCGGTAGCTTATGTGTCAGAGGCACTCGTGCATACTTTTGAAACTGTTGCAAAGTCATTTGGCTGGTCAGAGTTATTTATAGGGGTTATTATTGTTGCAATTGTTGGGAATGCAGCGGAACATGCGTCTGCAATTATTATGGCTTATAAAAATAAAGTAAATATTGCAGTTGAAATTGCAATAGGCTCTACATTACAAATCGCCATGTTTGTTGCTCCTGTATTAGTATTACTATCTATGTTCTTCGCGCAAAGGATGCCTTTAGTATTTACCATACCAGAACTTGTGTCTATGATTACAGCCGTTTTCTTAACGATTTCGATTTCCAATGATGGAGATACAAACTGGTTTGAAGGAGGCACTTTACTAGCGGCGTATGTCATTATGGGAATTGGTTTTTATTTATTATGAAAAATAGGCATAACAATTGCGCTCAGAGAAAACAATAAACGAAGTAGTATATATACCTACATAGGAAGGAGCCAGACAGGTGAAACGAGTATACAGCATATGTCTTTCAACTATGGTCTCGTTTATTTTATTATTTCCTAACATGAGTTTTGCAAAGACAACAGTAGGAACAAAAATGCCTTCATCTGTTTTAAATATTTCAAAAGACAATACATTTCCAAATGATGCGCAAGATTTGCCACGTTTACAACCAAGTAAATTTGCTCAAGAGCTATTGAAAACGGCTAATATTAAAATTGAAAATCCAGACTTAATTCGGATGTTTAATGAAACGACAATTTCAAATGCGCCACTTGCAGTAGGGTATCGGGCAAAAATTTATTTAGGTCAATGGGCCTTACATTATGAATCAGTAGACACATCGATTAATTGGGAATATAAACAAGTGAATCGAAATGTGTATGATAATCGCGGAGGAGACCGTTTATATCCACTTCGCTATAAGCAAGAAACACAAAAGACGGTTGAAGGCGATTTAACAGCAGATATGAAAGATGCTGCAGATGTGAAAAAAATGATGCTTCTCAAAGCACTTGAAAAAGTACAATTACCTCTTTCGTTTAAGACAACTATTGGTTATGGTACTGGACATGAGCGTGTGTATAATATTAGTCCGAGTCAACTTGGATATTTATACGCTTATACACCAGCAGTAAATGAAAAGGGAAAAGTAACATTTGGAGAAGTGTATCTTGTATTAAAGGGAAATCAAAAAAGACTTGTTGTGAAAAATATTACTTCTCAAGGAATTGGAGCGGCAATTCCAATTCATGATCATTTGTTTTTTAAATTTATTTCTTCTTCTCACTCGCAATAACATAAAAAACGTCAGCTTATAAGCTGACGTTTTTTTTATAATGTAATGTTTGCTGTTTTTGATAAGAAATCTTCTGTCGGATAGTAGCTGTTTTTTACAAGAACATTTGGTCCAAGACATTTTACTGCAGGACAGTGGCAGCTTAATGATTTTGCTGTTTTTGAAGTGCTCCATTTTTCATACGCTTCTTGTAATGTGTTTGTTTGTATGTTTCCTAGAAGTGGAACATCACCAAAGTCCGTCACAATAATATTTCCATCGAAAATATTTACATTTAAACGAGAACGGCCATCTGGATCATTACGAACAGTTACATTTTTGCTCTCTTGCAATTTTTTAAATGTAGCTATGTCTTTTTCGTCATCGCTACAAGCATAGAAAGGTAAAGTTCCAAATAGCATCCATACATTTTCATCGCGAATTTCTAGTAAATGTTCAATCGCATCACGAATTTCAGCTTTTGTTAAAATCTCTAGATTACTCGCGAAGTCACTTGGATACATTGGATGAACTTCATGACGTTTACAGCCCATCTCTTCGACGATTTGGCGGTGAATATGTTCAATATGTGGTAGAGTTCTTTTGTTTAGCATTGTTTCGGCCGATACAAGTACACCTGCATCTGATAGAGCCTTACTATTTGTAATCATTCTTTCAAATAATTTTGCACGTTGTTCGTAAGTAGGCTTACGCTCCATCATTGCAAATCCGCCTTCAACGAAGTCATCAATTGTTCCCCAGTTATGAGATATATGCAATACGTCTAAATAAGGAATAATCTGTTCGTAACGTGCTAAATCTATAGTTAAGTTAGAGTTGATTTGAGTGCGAACGCCTCGTTCATGGGCATATTTTAAGAGTGGTGTTACATAGTTGTCGACGGATTTTTTTGAAAGCATAGGTTCGCCGCCAGTAATACTTAAAGAACGTAAATGAGGAATCTCATCTAATCGTTTTAATAAAAGATCCATCGGAAGCGGATTTGGGTCTTTCGGCTGTAACGTGTAACCAACAGCGCAATGCTCACAGCGCATGTTGCATAACGTCGTCGTTGTAAATTCAACATTTGTTAATAGTAGTTTGCCGTACTCTTCAAGGTCCATATACGCTTCCCATGGATCGTAAGAAGGAGTAATCGGCTTCATTTTTTGTGATATCGTCATATGAAATACTCCTTTGACTATTGAAATAACAATTTGTCCATTCTCTATAATAGAAGAATATGTGCTTTTTATAAAGTGAAACTTTTTAGCATGGAAAGAGAGAGGGCTTACATTATAGTGGATGACTGTGACAAAATTGATGAAATTTCATGCCCATAGCAATCGTTTTTGCGGTATAATAAAAGCAACTCGAATTAAAAGGAGAGTGCCTTCATGGGAAAAGCAATTCAAGATAAAGATACACAATTAGTATATTTAAAAGAACGTTTAAATATGTTCATTGAAGTAATTGATACAATTGAACCTGAAGAAGTAGAATTAGAAGATGTAGATCGTCTTCTTGCAATGTTAGATGAATTAGAATTAAAATGTGAGCAATTTAAAAAAGACGAATAATATATTAAAAAGGCTACCAATTCCAATTTGGTAGCCTTTTTCTGTTCGGGTAATAGAAGGACGATAGAAAAAGAGGTATAATCAAGTTGTGAAAAATTTCATTTATGCTCTAATAGCGTGAAACAAATAAATAGCTAAAGAGCATAACAATTGAATTTTCAGCTCATAACGTTTTGGTAGCGTTCACAATTGAGGGGGAAGTAACAATGGAAAAGCTTCAAGAAAGCATGTATCAACTAATTGTTGAAACGTCAACGAACTTACCGAAAGATGTTCGTCGTGCGATTCAACAAGCGAAAGAGCGAGAAAATGCAGGGACTCGTTCTGCGATGGCACTTGGCACAATTACAAATAATATTAAAATGGCTGATGATAACATCTCGCCGATTTGCCAAGATACAGGGATGCCAACGTTTAAAATTTATACACCAGTTGGTGTGAATCAATTAAAGTTGAAGGAAGCTATCTATAATGCGCTTGAGCGGGCGACAAAAGATGGTAAACTTCGTCCCAATTCTGTTGATTCTCTTTTTGGAGATAATAGTGGAAATAATTTAGGACCAGGTACACCGGTGATTAAGTTTGAACAATGGGAAAAAGATTATATTGATGCACGTTTAATCCTAAAAGGTGGTGGCTGTGAGAATAAAAATATTCAATATAGCTTACCGTGTGAACTAGAAGGACTTGGACGAGCTGGCCGTGATTTAGAAGGGATTCGTAAATGCCTTCTTCATGCAGTATATCAAGCACAAGGGCAAGGATGTAGCGCTGGTGTAATTGGTGTTGGTATCGGGGGAGACCGCACATCAGGTTATGAATTGGCAAAAAATCAATTATTCCGTACATTAGATGATGTCAATCCAGTACCAGAGTTACAACATCTTGAAGAGTACGTATTAGAAAATGCGAATAAGCTTGGCATTGGTACGATGGGATTTGGCGGAGAAACAACTTTACTTGGTTGTAAAATTGGCGTCTATAATCGTTTGCCAGCTAGTTTCTATGTATCTGTTGCGTATAATTGCTGGGCATATCGTCGCCTTGGTGTGAAAATCCATCCTGAAACAGGAGACATTATGGATTGGCTATATCAAGAAGGTGAAGATACACTTCAGCATGAAGTACAAGAAAAAACAGAGCAACGTGAGATTGTATTACAAGCACCAATTACAGAAGAGCAAATTCGTGAACTTCGCGTTGGTGATGTTGTAACAATTAATGGCATGATGTATACAGGTCGTGACGCAATCCATAAGCATTTAATGGATAATGATTGTCCAGTAGATTTAAATGGACAAATTATTTACCACTGTGGTCCAGTTGTTGTGAAAGATGAAAATGACAATTGGCAAATTAAAGCGGCAGGTCCAACGACAAGTATTCGTGAAGAACCGTACCAAGGCGATATTATGAAGAAATTCGGTATTCGCGCTGTCATTGGAAAAGGCGGTATGGGTGCGAAAACATTAGCGGCTTTAGAAGAACACGGCGGTGTATATTTAAACGCAATCGGTGGTGCAGCGCAATATTATGCTGAATGTATTAAAGAAGTGAAAGATGTTGATTTCTTACAATTTGGTATTCCGGAAGCAATGTGGCATTTACGTATCGACGGGTTTAAAGCAGTTGTAACGATGGACTCTCATGGTAATAGCTTACATGCAGATGTTGATAAAACATCACTTGAAAAATTAGCTAGCTTTAAAGAGCCAGTATTTAAGTAAATAAAAAATGCATCTCGAATGATTCGAGATGCATTTTTTTGGTATATATAGAAAAACATGTTCAGCATGAAAGAATGTGTAGCAACAGAAACTACAAGTACGATTATATATGGAAAGGAGACTATTTATGAAATATAAATGGTTATATATCGGTCTCATTTTTTCAATTATGATGGCACTTGTTCCAGTTTCAGCACTGGCTTATACAAATACTCCACATAACTGGGGAATCCCGCGTCCTAAAAATGAAACAGTACCAGATGCAGGAAAGTTATATACAGATTTACTACAAAAAAATGGCGGGTTTTATTTAGGAGATACGAAGAAAAAAGATATTTATTTAACATTTGATAATGGATATGAGAATGGATACACAGGGAAAATATTAGATGTATTAAAAGAGAAAAAAGTACCAGCAACTTTCTTTGTAACGGGGCATTACATTAAAACACAAAAAGATTTATTGTTAAGAATGAAGGATGAAGGACATATTATTGGAAACCATTCTTGGAGTCATCCTGATTTTACAGCGGTAAATGATGAGAAACTTCGTGAAGAATTAACAAGTGTAACGGAAGAAATTAAAAAAGTAACTGGGCAAAAAGAAGTGAAATATGTACGTCCTCCGCGCGGTGTATTTAGTGAAAGAACGTTAGCTCTTACGAAAGAAATGGGCTATTATAATGTATTTTGGTCACTTGCATTTTTGGATTGGAAAGTGGATCAGCAAAGAGGATGGCAATATGCGCATAATAATGTTATGACGATGATTCATCCAGGATCTATTTTATTACTTCATGCAATATCAAAAGATAATGCAGAAGCACTTGCGAAAATCATTGATGATTTGCGCGAGAAAGGGTATCATTTTAAAAGTCTAGATGACTTAGTAAAAGGCAATCAACCGTAAGCATGTATGCTTACGGTTTTCTCATGCTATAATGATGTGTAAAAAGGATGGGGAAACGTATGTGGAGCGAACATGTTACGTTAGAGTATCCGTATCATTTTGAAGAAGTATTAAAACGTTTATCTTTTGATCCTCTTAACGTCATTCAATTAGATGAGAAAGTTATTTATATCCCGCTTTGTATAGACGAGGAACAGGTTGTTGTTCGCTTACAAGGGATTGGTACTGTTCAAAATCCACAGTTTTGGATTTCTAGTCAGACAGGAGATCCAGAGAAAGTCATGAAACGAATGAGGGCCATTTTTCATTGGAATGAACCGTTTCAAGATATACAAAATCATTTTTTAAACACATCATTACGTCCACTATTTGAAACATATGCTTATACTCCAATTATTTTAGAATTTGATTATTTTGCTTGTCTGCTTCGCTGTATCATTCACCAACAAATAAATTTGAAATTTGCTACTGTGTTAACAGAACAATTTGTGAAACGGTATGGAACAGAGAAGAACGGTGTATTCTTTTTCCCCACTCCGGAAATAGTAGCAAATATTTCAATAGAAGAATTGAGAGAGCAGAAGTTTAGTCAGCGAAAGGCTGAATATATAGTAGGATTAGGTCGAAGTATTGTCAGTGGTACATTAAATTTAGCGAGTATAGAAAATGGGGCGGAAGAAGACATTTCAGCACAATTGTTGCCAATTAGGGGAATTGGTGCATGGACAGTGCAAAACTTTTTAATGTTTGGGCTTGGACGGAAAAATATGTTCCCGAAAGCGGACATTGGGATTCAGCGTGCAGTGCAAGGTATATTTCAATTAGATGATAAACCTGATGATGCATTTTTAGAAAAAGTGAAACAAGAGTGTGAACCATACTGCAGTTATGCAGCGTTATATTTATGGAAAAGTATAGAGTAGAGGTGTAATAATGATACAAAAGCAACATGAGAGTAAGTTGGAAGTTGGTCAAACGTTTCCTGTGACAATTAAACGTCTTGGGATTAACGGAGAAGGCGTTGGTTATTTTAAGAGACAAGTTGTTTTTATTCCAGGGGCATTACCAGGAGAAGAAGTTGTTGCAGAAACAACGAAAATTCAGCGTGGCTTCGCTGAAGCGAAAGTGAAAAAAGTTCGTAAAGCTTCACCGCATCGTGTGAAAGCACCGTGTCCAGTATATGAGGAGTGTGGCGGTTGTCAGCTGCAACATTTAGATTATAAAGAACAATTGAATCAAAAGCGTGATATCGTTGTACAAGCATTTGAGAAGTACATGAAAAATAGTATGGAAGAGAAAATTCGCCCAACGCTTGGCATGGAAAATCCATGGCATTATCGTAATAAGAGTCAATTACAAGTGGGGCGTAAAGACGAAAAGGTTATTACAGGGCTGTATAAACAAAACTCACATCAGTTAATTGATATCGCTCACTGTATGATTCAACATAAAGCAACGAATGAAGCGACAAAAGTTGTAAGACGTATTTTAGAAAAATTAAATGTTTCTATTTACAATGAGAAAAAACAAAAAGGTTTAGTACGCACAATTGTAACACGTACTGCAGTTCAAACAGGGGAAGTACAAGTTACACTTATTACAACAAAAGAAGAATTACCAAATAAAGAACAATTTATTGCAGAAGTACAAAAACAGATGCCAGCGGTTAAATCAATTATGCAAAATGTAAACTGGCGTAAAACATCTGTTATTTTTGGCGACAAAACATTTAAATTAGCTGGAAAAGAAGTCATTCAAGAAACACTTGGCGATTTATCATTTGAATTATCAGCACGTGCATTCTTCCAGTTGAATCCAGAGCAAACAGTTGTTTTGTATAATGAAGCGAAAAAAGCAGCTGCGTTAACAGGAAACGAGAAGATTGTGGATGCGTACTGTGGTGTTGGTACAATCGGTCTTTGGCTTGCAAATGATGCAGCGGAAGTACGTGGTATGGATGTAATTCCAGAAGCAATTGCAGATGCAAGAAAAAATGCAAAGCGTCACGGATTTACAAATACGAAATATGAAGCAGGTAAAGCTGAACAATGGTTACCGAAATGGGTAAAAGAAGGATGGCGTCCAGATGTAATTGTTGTCGACCCACCACGTACAGGTTGCGATGATAAATTACTGGAAACAATTTTAAAAGTGAAGCCGAAACAAGTTGTGTACGTGTCTTGTAATCCTTCTTCATTAGCACGTGATGTACAAGCATTAATGAAGAGCTATGAAGTGGAGTATGTGCAACCAGTTGATATGTTCCCGCATACAGCTCACGTAGAAAATGTAGTGAAGCTTGTTAGAAAGTAAAGTTTATTAATATTCCCTCATGGTATGAGGGAATATTTTCTATGAAGGAGAATATTATGCATAATTATAAATTAACGATTCAGTACGACGGTGCACGTTTTAAAGGATGGCAACGTCTCGGTAATAACGATAATACAATTCAAGGAAAAATCGAAAGTGTCATATCTGAAATGGTCGGAAAAGAAATTGAAATTATCGGTTGTAGTAGAACAGACGCTGGTGTACATGCTTTGAATCAAGTTGCTAACTTTCAAAGTGATGAGAAGTTAGTGGAACATAAAGTGAAAAAATATTTAAATCAATATTTACCTAACGATATTAGCATTACGAATGTGGAAGAAGTACATGATCGTTTCCATGCTCGTTACAATTCTAAAGCAAAAACATATCTGTATAAAATTTGGAATGAAGAGCATACAAATCCATTTATGCGTAAATATAGCATGCATGTGAATAAAAAATTAAATGTGAAAAGCATGAAAGCAGCTGCAAAACATTTAGTTGGTTCACATGACTTTACTGCTTTTTCAAATGCGAAATCAAAGAAAAAGTCTATGGTACGAGAAGTATATTCACTTGAAGTAATGGAAGAGGCAGGATTTGTACAAATTAGAGTAAGTGGCAACGGATTTCTTCATAACATGGTACGAAAAATTGTTGGAGCATTAATTGAAGTTGGATTAGGACAATTAGCTGCAGAGGCGATTCCACAAATTCTAGAGGCGAAACAACGTAATCAAATTAATTGTCTTGCTGAGGCAAGTGGGTTGTATTTAGAGAATGTTGAATTTTAATGGAAAATAAAAAAATCGGGCTAAGTAGCTCGATTTTTTTAGTATTACGAAGACTTTTTGTTTTTTATACGTAGCTTCAAATTCCAAAAGGCAGCAAGCATAATAGCTGCAAAGGAGCCAAAAATTGTTCCTAATAGCTTTGCATAAGGAGAGCTGCTTACATCGGCATTAATGAATAACATCATACAGAGCATGGCAGGGAAAAAGTATAAGTATTGTAATAACTTTAATTTTTTATCATTACTCATATATATAGACCCTTTCTAGCATGTTATATGTTTATTATAACATATTTTACCAAGTCATTTTTACACTTGGAGACATGTTTATTTCATACGTGTAAATGCAGTTTTTTAATTCGATATTGTAAGTTTTGCCTACTTAATCCTAAAAATTTTGCAGCTTGTGAGATGTTGCCATGATTCTCTTTAAGAATTTGATTAATGTAGTTCTTTTCCATTTTTTCTATTGTGTGTTTTAAAGTTTTAGGTGCATCAGTATTGTGAGTAGTTAGTGCATGTTGCATATTGAATTCTGTTTTTATTCGTTCGCGAAAGCGAGTAGGAAGATGAAACGCTGTAATGATGGTTTCATCTTCTATCAAGTTCATGGAACCTTCAATTATATGTTCCAACTCCCGTACGTTTCCAGGCCAATCGTAGGCATAGAAAAATTCTCTTACATTTACATCTACATCGGTTACGTTGAGCCCGAATTGAGTATTATATTTTTCAATAAAGTGCTGAACAAGAGCTGGAATATCTTCTTTTCTTTCACGTAAAGGCGGAAGACATAAAGTAACGACGCTTAATCGGTAATATAAGTCTTCTCTTAATCGATTATGTGCGATGGCTTCAAAGGGATCTTCATTGATAGTTGCTATAATGCGAACATCAATTTCTTTTTCGTGTGTACCTCCGATTCTTCGTATTGTTTTTTCTTGTATAGCCCGCAGCAACTTAGCTTGAAGTATTGGGCTTAATGAATTGATTTCATCTAATAACAAAGTTCCTCCGTTTGCTTCTTCGAATAAGCCTGATTTATCTATTGCTCCTGTAAAGGCACCACGATTTGTGCCAAATAGTAGGCTTTCCATTAAGGTATCAGGTATAGCGGCACAGTTTTGTGAAATAAAGGGTTTTGTTGAACGCTGACTTTCATTATGGATGCTTTGTGCAAATAGTTCTTTACCAGTGCCTGTTTCTCCTACTAGAAGTATGGAGGAAGATGTACGAATTACTCTTTTTCCTTCTGTAATGATTGATTGAATGGCTTCAGAATCACCAATTATGTGATCAAAGGTAAATTTAGTACTTTGTTTTCGAGAAGGACCTATTTTTATCGTTTGCTTTAAGTTACTAATTTCTTTTGATATTTCAATAGCGCCTTTAATTTTTCCATTTTCTATTATAGGGAAAGTATCGTTAAGCGTTGTAATTTCTTGTCCTTTATTGTTAAAATACGTTTGTTTTATATTTTTCTTTGTTTTTCCAAATTTTAATGCCTCTATAAGAGTACTATTTTTATTTTCCTCAAATGCGAATACTTCTAAAGGACTTTTATATAGCACATCTGAGCGCTCCATTGATTCAATTTCCATCATTTTGCGGTTATAGATAATCGTCTTACTTTCCTCATTAATAATATGAATTCCGATGTCGAGTTCATTGAGTAAAGTTTCATATAGCATATTCATTTCAATGATCTGTTTTAAATTAATTTCTTCTGTACGCATAGATTATCTTCTCCTCATTCCACCCTATGAAGACTGACTTTTTATAATTTTATTAAAATTCTTATAAAATCGCAAAAATTTTTTGCTATTTTCCTTTTAAAATCTCTGAAATGATAGAAAAATTTTGCGGTTATGAAGTTTTTTTTTTGAGAAACCTTCATTTTAAATAGGAATTGGAGATTGGTACGCATTTTGCATAAATAATAATTGATATATCTAAAGGAGGGATATGCAACGTTTCAGTACCAACTAATAAGAAGGAGGAGTGTATAAAGTGAAGACGGTTATAGAATGCGTGTATAGTCCTTGTTACGGGAAAGTAGAGAAGTTATTTGTTACGGAAAGTTCTTACGTATATGAGTGGGAGAAATTAGCATTAATTGAAACAATAGATAAACAGAAAGTAGAAATTAAGATAGGGATCAGTGGTTATATTGAATCATTAGAAGTAGTAGAAGGACAAGCTATTGCTGATCAAAAGTTATTAATAACAGTAAGGGATGACCTTTTAGTAACAGGCAGTGATTAATGTAAGTGACGTGTATTTTTGCTCTTTTAAATCATTATTTTTACGGTGAATAATTTTAAAAACGCTTACATTAAATGGGTTTACAAAGTGAAAAGGGGGGATTTATATGATGAATCAAAATCAAGGATTAAAAAGAGAATTGAAAAGCAGGCACATATTTATGATTGCACTTGGAGGCGTTATTGGTACCGGTCTTTTTTTAGGATCTGGGTATACAATTCATGAAGCTGGGCCTGGAGGAGCGATTGTAGCATATCTTGTTGGAGGATTTGTTATGTATTTAACGATGCTCTGTCTTGGAGAGTTAGCTGTTGCAATGCCTGACGCAGGATCTTATCAAACGTATGCGACAAAGCATATTTCTCCTGCAGCAGGTTATGTAGTTGGATGGATGTCATGGTTAAACTGGTCAGCTACGATAGGGATTGAACTAATTGCAGTTAGTATTTTAATGAAACGATGGTTTCCTGATGTACCTTCATGGATTTGGTGCGTAGTGTTTGCGGTACTCCTCTTTGCTATTAATGCGTTATCTTCAAGAAGTTTTGCGGAAGTTGAATTTTGGTTTGCAAGTATTAAAGTAATTACGATTATTGCATTTATTATTTTAGGCGGGGCAGCAATGTTTGGTTTTCTAGATATGAAAGGAAATGAACCAGCGCCGATGTTCTCTAGTTTTACTGATTATGGTGGATTGTTCCCCAATGGATTATCAGCCATTTTAATTACGATGATTGCAGTTAATTTTTCTTTCCAAGGAACAGAATTAGTTGGTATTGCAGCAGGTGAGAGTGAAAATCCAGAGAAAACAATCCCGAAGGCAATTAACAATACAGTTTGGCGTATACTTGTTTTCTTTGTACTATCTATTTTTATTCTTGCTGGACTATTCCCTTGGCAACAAGCGGGAGTAATTGAAAGTCCATTTGTAGTTGTATTTGATAAAATTGGTATTCCTTATGCAGCAGATATTATAAATTTTGTTATCATTACAGCAGTGCTATCCGTTGCGAATTCAGGGTTATATGCAACTTCTCGTATGCTATGGTCTATGTCTAATCAAGGAATGATTAGTCCGATTTTTGGTAAGTTATCTAAAAACGGTGTTCCTATTTATGCATTGATTGTAAGTACAATTGTAGGTTGCCTTTCATTACTATCAGGTATTTATGCGGAAGATACAGTTTATTTATGGCTACTTTCTATTGCCGGGTTCGGGGCGATATTAGTTTGGGCATCTATTGCTCTATCTAACTTATTAGCTAGAAGGTCATACATAAAGCAGGGCGGGGATGTGAAAGAATTGAAATTTAAAACACCATTGTATCCATTTGTACCACTTCTTGCGTTAGTATTAAATTTAACAGTAATCGTTGGAATGGCCTTTATTCCAGAACAAAGAATGGCATTGTATTGTGGTATTCCATTTATGATTGTTTGTTTACTGTTTTACCGTGCGACAAGAAATAAGGCACGTAAAGTAGAACATATTGAAAAGACAAATACGACGGAAGTAGAGAGCTTATAATATGAATTAATTTGGAGACTGTAAGATTTGTAAACAGTCTCTTTTTTTGTGAAAATAAAGCTGGAAACATACTATGTATGCAAAGGGGAATTAGCGATGAATCCAGAAGTTTCGCAGTTGTTAAAACAAATAGATTCAAGGAAAGAGGAATTGTTAGAACTTACAAAAACATTAATTCGTTTTGAAACACCAGCACCGCCGGCGAGAAATACAAATGAGGCACAACAATTTGTTGCAGAGTTTCTAAGAGAACGAAATTTTAGTGTTGATAAATGGGATGTATATCCTAATGATCCGAACGTTGTTGGTGTGAAAAAAGGGGCAAAAAGTGACTCATATAAAAGTCTTATTATTAATGGACATATGGATGTAGCTGAAGTATCGGCAGATGAGGCGTGGGAAACAAATCCGTTTGAGCCATTTATAAAAGATGGTTGGTTAGTTGGACGTGGTGCAGCTGATATGAAAGGGGGACTAGCTGGAGCGCTATTTGCTATTCAGCTATTACAAGAAGCTGGTATTGAATTACCTGGAGATTTAATCTTTCAATCCGTAATTGGAGAAGAAGTTGGAGAAGCTGGTACACTTCAATGCTGCAAAAGAGGTTATGATGCTGATTTTGCAGTCGTAGTGGATACGAGTAATTTACATATGCAAGGACAGGGCGGCGTAATTACTGGCTGGATTACTGTGAAAAGCCCTCAAACGTTTCATGATGCAACGCGTAGGCAAATGATTCATGCTGGAGGACGTTTATTTGGAGCGAGTGCAATTGAAAAAATGATGAAAATTGTGCAAAGTTTGCAAGAATTAGAGCGTCATTGGGCAGTTATGAAAACATATGAAGGCTATCCGTCTGGAACAACAACAATTAATCCAGCTGTTATTGAAGGTGGAAGACATGCAGCTTTTATTGCGGATGAGTGCCGGTTATGGATAACAGTGCACTTTTATCCGAATGAAACACATGAACAAATAATAAAAGAAATTGAAGAGTATATCGGTAAAGTAGCAGCTGCCGATCCATGGCTAAGTGAAAATCCACCACAATTTAAGTGGGGCGGAGAATCAATGATTGTGGATCGTGGCGAAATTTTCCCTTCTTTAGAAATAGATAGTGAACATACAGCTGTAAAAACGCTTAGCTCAGTACATGAATCAATTCTTTCTAAAAACGCAATTTTAGATATGTCTGCAACGGTAACGGATGGTGGTTGGTTTAGTGAATTTCATATTCCGGCTGTTATTTACGGACCAGGCACATTAGAGGAAGCTCATTCAATAAATGAGAAAGTAGAAGTAGAGCAGTTAATTGAATTTACAAAAGTAATAACAGCATTTATATATGAATGGTGCCACACGAAAAAATAGATTTGTATAGTAAAATCGTACGAGTATGTATACTTGTACGATTTTTTAGTGAACTATTTCAGAGGTGAAAATAAATAACTGAAATAGTTCTTTATTTTGCTATGTCTTTCGTTTTATTTCAAGTAATTTCTCTTTTGCTAATTCAACGGCGATCGCATCATCTAAATAGCCAATTGGAAAGAGATAGTCGGGAATAATATCTGTCGATAAAATGAAATACAGTAATGCGCTTCCAAGAACTGCACGTTCTTCTTTTGAAATGGTTTCATTGCAAAATTGTTGATACATATCTGTTAATTGTTCAATAAAAGGACCAGCACTATCAATTTGCTCTAATTTGCTCGCGAAACTGTCATGAATACGTTTTTCGCCTTCTGTTGTCTGGGCATAGCGTTCGTAATTTTCGAGTTCTTGTTTTACGCGAGTTGTAGTGTAATCGAAATCGAATAAGTTAGAGGATTGCAGCGTTTGCTGAATGGTATCAAGAGATGTGTACATATCTGTTTTTTCTTTATTAATGTGAGGAGAATCAGGGTACATTTCATCAAATAACAATTGGGGTGGAACTTGAAGACATTCTGCAAATTTTTGTAGATGTTTTTGTTTTGGCGGTTGTTTACCATTAATAATTCTTGAGACTGTTGCAGGATCAATATTTGTAAGTATTCCTAGTTGGCGCATAGATAAGGCGCGTTCTTTTAAAAGTTTTTTTATTAATTTGCCAAGCCGATCATTCGGGTTTTCATTAGCCATAGTGTAGGCACTCCTTTTTTAGTGTTGAAAAAATATTGAGCATTTATTACAAGTATATGAAACAGACAGGCACAGTTGCTCAACATTTTCATAATATGCATTGAAAAGTGAGAAAAAGGGGTGACTATTTATGAGTACGGTAGGCTTATTTTCAATTTTTTTAATCGGGATCGCTTCTAATTTAGATAATGCAGGTGTTGGAATTGCATATGGCATTCGTAAAATTCGTATTTCGTGGTTTAACAATTTTATCATCGCATTCTTTGGATTTTTATTTACTTTACTAGCTGGATTTTTTGGAAACTGGATTGCGTTATTTATTTCAGAGTTTACAGCAAATCTGATTGGAGCAATCGTTTTAGGGATAATCGGTGTGTTTATTTTATGTCAGCCTTTCTTGGGCCAAAAAAATACTGCAGGTTCTAAAGATGATAATGTACTTATGGGAATTTTACGTGATCCGGAAAAAGCAGATTTTGATGGTTCTAAAACAATTAGTTTCTCAGAAGCAATTGTTTTAGGAGTTGCGTTGTCTATTAATAATATTGCAGGTGGATTTGATGCAGGGGTAACAAATTTAAATCTTTGGCTTACAGCGACTATTTCTGGGGTGTTTAGTTTTATTTGTATTAGTGGTTTTGCGTATGTAGGAAAACGATTTTTAGCAGAATACTTAGGGAAATGGGCGACAATTATCGCAGGAGTATTATTAATTCTTATTGGGATCGATCAGTTGTTGTAAGGAGAGTAGAAAACAAGGTTCGAGTATTTCCTTGGAAATACAGCAAGGGATTGCATATATCGACGTACTTTTCTCCATACTAATACGGATTTCTTTTAAGAAAGGGGGATTTGTATGGGACGCGGGAAAGCATTTGATCATAAGAAAAAAGGGCATGATCATCAACCACCTAAAGGTGCGTTCATTCATAAAGATGTAAATGAACATACTTTGGAAGAGGAAGAGCTACCAGTAAATATTGAGGCGTATAAAAATAGTTTAAAAAAACATTAAAAGCACCTACATAGGTGCTTTTTTACCGTATATCTTCAATTAATTGTTCGGATTCTTCATGCATACTGTACTCACTTAATACTTGAATGCAAAGCCACTTTAATTCCTCAATCGTATGCTCAAGTTCTTCAGGAAGCACATGATAAATGTCTTCAAGTCCCATCCCGAAATGAATAAGTTCAAGTACTTGATCATCGATGTTCCGATCCATTAATAATTCAAGTACTTCTAAATTGAATATGTATCGGTGAGCTTCGTCGAGTGAAACAACTTTTAACTTCAAGCTTTCTACAATACTCAATATAAAAAGAAGGATTGTTTTTTCAAGAACAGGTTGTTTTCCCATTTGAAATATTAGTTTCATCTTTCACACCTCCACATATAGCGCTAGGTTGTACTATATTATTCAGGAGGGGGGAACAAATATGCATGATATAGAGAAACTTTCAGCACTGTTTTTGTAAGAGTATTGATAACTGACAAAAGGGAGGTTTTGGCGAAATAAAAAATCCTGCTAGTATAGCAGGATAACTCGCGATTAAAAAATGCTCCAACCTTCTTGAGCAGAAAGAAGTTCAAGAATTTTAAAACCAGCAATACTATTTCCGTTTGCATCTAAAGCTGGTCCGAAAATACCGATTCCCATGTCTCCTTTTACGCAGCCAAAAATACCACCGGCTACACCACTTTTTGCAGGAATACCAACACGAATTGCAAATTCACCAGATTCGTTATACATACCACATGTGACCATAAATGTTTTGCAAATTTTTGTAATATGCTTAGGGATAATTTGTTTTTTCTTATATGGGTCATATCCATCCATTGCAAAAATTAAGCCGATACGTGCTAAATCGATGCAGTTTACTTCAACTGCGCATTGACGAGTATATAAATCCATAAGTTCTTCAATATCACAATCGATAATTCCGTTTTGTTTCATATAATAACAAAGTGAACGGTTTAGATAAGCTGTCTCTAATTCTGAATCGGCAACTTTAGAGGAATAATTAATAGTAGGATTATCTGTTATTTCACGTACAAAGTGAAGAATACGTTCCATTTTTTCCTCGTTATCTTTTCCTGCTAACATGCTTGTAATAGCTAATGCTCCTGCATTTATCATTGGATTAAGGGGTTTGGACGGACTTGTCGTTTCTAACTTAATAATAGAATTAAATGGGTCACCCGTTGGTTCCATTCCAACTTTAGAAAATACATATTCTTCACCACGGTCTAAAAGGGCAAGGGCAAGTGTAATTACTTTGGAAATACTTTGAAGAGTAAATAGTGTTTGTGAGTTGCCTGCATGGATATATTCTGTTTCTTTATGGAAAATGGCAATCCCTAAATCGTCTGGATTTGCATTTCCTAGTTCGGGGATATAAGTAGCAAGTTTGCCTTTTTTCGTATATGGTTTTACTTGTTCTAACAACTGTTGTAAGTTGTTTGTTTCAATGCACTGCATAGTACCAACGCTCCTATTTTGAATTAACTAAGTTTACTTTTCCCGATATGCTCGGAAATAAATAATAACATGAAAAAGTGGAATGATAAAACGAAAGTTCAATGTGATATAATAGGTCTTTCGTTTCGAGTATTCTGTATTTTAAAAAGGAGAATTTTCCTTTTATATAACAGTTTGGAAATAGGAGATTTATCCATAAAAAGTTCAGAAATAAAAACTACACATCTATACAACTATATGTTATTATGGTTATGTAATAGAAAGCGTTTTCTAAAGCGTACTTATAATGATAACGATTTCATAAATTAAATTAGGGGGAATTAAAATGTTGCAGTTTTTACAACGTATTGGTAAAGCTTTAATGCTTCCGATCGCAGTACTACCAGCAGCAGGATTATTGCTTCGTTTAGGGCAACCAGATGTATTTGATATTCCTGTTATGGCACAGGCCGGCGCAGCAGTTTTTGATAACTTAGCACTTATTTTTGCAATTGGTATTGCAATCGGTCTTTCAGTGGATGGTAGTGGTGCAGCAGGTCTTGCAGGTGCAATTGGTTATCTTGTTATGAAAAATAGTATTGATGCACTTAGCAAAGGGTATTCAACTGCTGAATTACAAGGTAAATTAGGTAAAGTCCAAGATTTAATAGGTAATAGCGCAAATGTAGATCCATCTAAGCTTGCGGATACAATGACACAAGTATCTAAGGCTGCTGAATTATCGACTAAAGTAGATATGAAAGTTTTAGGTGGTATTATTGTTGGTGTTATAGCAGGACTTCTTTATAATAAATTCCATAAGATTAAACTTCCAGAATGGTTAGGTTTCTTTGCTGGAAAACGTTTCGTTCCAATTGTTACATCAGTTGTGATGCTGATATTAGGAATTCTATTTGCACAAATTTGGCCAACAATTCAAAATGGTATTGATGCATTAGCTCATGGAATTGTTAATTTAGGTGCAATTGGTTCAGGATTATTTGGTTTATTAAACCGTTTATTAATCCCAATTGGTTTACACCACGTAATGAACACATACTTCTGGTTTGTATTTGGGGACTTTACAAATGCAGCAGGTAATGTTGTTAATGGTGATATTGCTCGTTTCCTTGCAGGTGACAAAACAGCAGGTATGTTTATGACTGGTTTCTTCCCAGTTATGATGTTCGGTTTACCAGCAGCATGTTTCGCAATGATTGCAGCTGCTAAACCAGAAAAGCGTAAAGCAGTTACTGGTATGTTAGCTGGTCTAGCATTAACTTCATTCTTAACTGGTATTACAGAGCCTATTGAATTCTCATTCATGTTCTTATCACCAGTATTATATGGTATTCATGCTGTACTAACAGGTCTTTCTTTATTCATTACAACATCACTTGGCATTCATGATGGTTTCTCATTTAGTGCCGGTGCAATCGATTATGCTTTAAACTTCGGTATTGCAACAAAACCAGTCTTACTAGCAGGTATCGGTTTAATTTACGCAGCAATTTATTTCATAGTATTCTACTTCTTAATTAAGAAGTTCGATTTAAAAACTCCTGGTCGTGAAGATGACGATGAGTTAGTTGAAGATGGTGATGCACCAGTTGCAGGTTCAATTGGTGAAACTTACGTAGCAGCTTTAGGCGGAAAAGAAAACTTAACAGTTATTGATAACTGTGCAACACGTCTACGCTTACAAGTAAAAGATGCTGGTCAAGTAAATGAAGCAGCATTAAAACGTGCTGGTGCAAAAGGTGTTATGAAATTAAGTAATACTAGTGTACAAGTTATCGTAGGTACAAATGTTGAATCTGTTGCCGATGATATGAAAAAACACGTATAAATAATGAGATAAGAGGATGTCCCAAAAGATTGATAACATCAATTTTTTAGAGGATATCCTCTTTTTTTTGTTAATAATTTAACGGGAATCTTACTTTTGTAAATTTTCTTTTTCTTTTTTGTACATATAGGTTGGTAATATGTGCAGTGCGTGATAAAGTAGGGATGATATAGAATGGATTATCCATAATCTACTAAAATAAATCTTTAGTAGAGGAATTAAATTATTGGTGAGTAAGGGGAAAAAAGCAATTATGGATCAGGAAAAAAATAATGCGAATGGGAAAGCACATCGGCCGATTGTATACATAAAAAGAACAATCATTCTCGTCTTACTATTATCACTTGTATATTTCATGTATACAAAAATTGTTGCGCATAATAAGAAAGAAGAAACTTTAAAAGCGGCAGCAGAAATGAAGAAACAAGAAGAGTTAAAAAAGAAAGAAGAAAAAAAGAAACAAGAAGTACAGAAGCAAAAACAAAAAGAGCAGGAAGAACAAATGAAGCAAGCGCAAGCAGCGGAGAAACCTGCTGAAGGACCACCTCAAGAAATTAATGAAAACGCTCAATTGGACCAGTATTTACAAAACGCAGGATTTAGCGGGACAGCTGTTATTGTGAAGAACGGAAAAGTTCTTCTGAATAAAGGGTACGGTATGGCAAATAAAGAGCAGCAAGTACCGAATAATTCAGAGACGACTTTTTATATTGGTTCTATTTCAAAGGCGTTTGTAGCAACTGCTATTATGCAATTGAAAGATCAAAATAAATTACAAGTAGAAGATACTGTTGCGAAGTATATTCCAGATTTTCCACAAGGTAATAATATTCAGCTAAAACATCTATTAACACATACATCAGGGATTCCCGAATATGAGCAGGGAAAAGAAGATATTTCTCATGAAGAACTGATAAAGCGGATAGGAAATCAAAAGCGTATTGGTGGTCCGGGAGAGAAGTGGAAGTATTCTGATTCGAACTACTCTATACTTGCTTATATTGCAGAGAAGGTAAGTGGGCAGTCACTCGAAGAATATATTAAACAACATATTTTTGCTACTGCGGGTATGAAACATTCTGGCTTTGGCACAGCGTTAGAACAAACAAGATTCCCATCAACGGGTTATAAAATAGTAAATAATAATATGACAACGCCTAATATTCCAAGCATGTCACAACTTTATGGTTGTGGTGATATATATACGAGTGCACATGATTTATATTTATTTAATGAGGCGTTATACTCTGGAAAATTAATTTCAAAAGAGAGTTACGATCAAATGTTTACGGGTGGAAAAAAGGGTTACGGGTTTGGATGGTACGTAGACCCAGGAAGCTATTCGAATCATGGTGTAATGCCAGGTTGGAATTGCTTAAACGGATTTAGTAAAAATGGTAGTGTATATGTTGTTTTATTATCTAACATTCAAAATAATATTAAATCATTTGGTAAAGTGAATAATGACATTTATTCGATATTGCGGAATATTGAAGTGTAAGAAACTATCCTTTTGGATAGTTTTTTTTATGCTCTGAAACAAATATTTCTTTTAGAAAATGTATGTCTTACCTATCACAAAAATATCCATTTTGTATACATTAAGATGTATGGATGTAAAATTTTATAATCTAAAAATAATAGGAGGAGAAGTGTATGTGTCTGTTCAGAAAATATTGGCATAAATTATCAAGATTGTTTAATAGACAATTAGATTATTTTTTAGATAATAAGTTATTGCCTGCTGTGGAAAGACTTTTATTTTCACAAAACTTCGCGAGATTTATTCAAAGAAACTCTAAGCAAGCTACGGAAGAAGTTATTGAATCAAGTAGATTTCAATCTATTATTTGTAACATTTTAAAAGAATGCAATACATCACCTTTTAAAGAAATTGCAAAGCAGTATTTAGGTAAAAGCGTAGAGATTACGGTGACAGTTGGACAATTAACAGGTGTTATTGTAGCAGTTGGTGATGACTTTTTAACATTGCAAGAAGGAATAGGAACTGAAGTTTTATTACCATTTACAAGTATTATATCAATTAAAGAAGCTTAAGAAAGGAGAGTTATATATGTTATTTACTGATGAATTACGTAACCATGTTGGAGAACTAGTGCAAGTTGTGACAGCTGTAGAAATCATTGTAGGCGTTCTTTTATCTGTGACGGATGGGGCAGTAATTGTTCGTACTTCTCCTTCTTATGGACCACCAGAAGATGTAGTTGTGCGTATTCCTATTATTGCTTATGTTCGCTTGGAAGGGTAAGAGTGATACAAGTATGAGAGTGTCAGTTGTTATTCCAGTGCATAATGAAGCAAGTACTTTATCAAAAGTTTTAGTAGAGGTAAGAAAGCTCGAACCATATGAAGTTATCATAGTAGATAATGGATCGACAGATGGGACGAAGGAAATAGCATTACAGCATAATTGCCGTGTGATTTATTATAGATATTCTCTTGGTAATGATGTGGGACGGGCAATTGGTGCTAGAGAAGCAAAAGGCGAGATTGTTTTGTTTTTAGATGGTGATATCGTCATGAAAAGTGAAGAATTATACAATTTTATTAAAGGAATACGACAAGGACATGAGATTGTTTTAAATAATTTAACATGGTCCGTTTACTTGAAGATGAGACCGCATTATACGACGGTTGGAAAATATATGTTAAATCGTTATTTGAACAAGAAAGAGTTTGTTGTAGGATCTTTAATTGCAATACCACATGCGATAAGTCGTAAAGTGATTGAAAAACTGGGGTGGTGGAATTTAGCAGATCCAGCATTATTTCAAGCGATGGCGATGTCTAGAGGAGTAGATATTTCTGATATGGCTTCAGTTGATGTCATCTACACAAATAAAGTTCGTCCTGTGCATACTGGTACATCGTCTGGCTCTCCTTATCCGAAAGCGACTAGTCGTATTATGGGTGATCATTTGCGAGCTTTACAATACGTAATCGAAACATATGGTAAACGCGGTGGTTTTTCAGAGGACAATAGAGATAGAGAGTTTGTAGGAAAGTATAAACCAGTTTTATTACAAAAGAATAAAGCGAAATATAGTGCCATTATCCCAGTATCAGAAGAGAAAATAACCATAAGGTCTGTTATAAAAGAAGTGAAAGAAGCAGGTGTAGATGAAATTATAGTTGTCGCGAATGGAGCAGATGTTGAGACTGTTAAACAGGCAAAGCTAGAGAATGTTATTGTTGTTGAGTTTACGAAGGCGCTTGGACATAATGTAGCACGAGCAATAGGTGCCATGCATGCTACGGCAGATATTTGTTTATTCGTTGATAGTGATCTTGTTATTCCAGCAAAAAAACTCACTCTATTTTTACATGCTGTTGAAGATGGAAATGACGTGGTGTTAAATGATTTACAATGCTTATTAGATATGTTTCATCCAGCAGATCCAATTAGTATGGGAAAATACTTTGTGAATTTGATAGCGAAACGACCAGATTTATGGAATAACTCACTAACTGCTGTACCACATGCCATTCATAAGAAGGTAATAGAGAAAATAGGATATGATTCCCTTATCATTCCGCCATTAGCACAAGTGAAAGCTATTTTAGAAGGATTCTCTATTACAACAGTAGAGTTAGTAGATGTTATAAAAACAAATCGCGTACGTCCAGAGCAACACGAATTTGTAAATGGGCGTATTTCAGCGTTTGATCGTATTTTCGGTGATCAACTTGAAGCGGTTGCGTATTTATTACAATGTACGGACGAACGTGGTGGTTTTACAGATGGAGATAGAGATAGAGATGTAATTCAACAATTGAGAAGGGAAGAAGAGAATACAAATGAATAGTAGTCGTGTACGTCCAGAGCAACACGAATTTGTAAATGGGCGTATTTCAGCATTTGATCGTATTTTCGGTGATCAACTTGAAGCGGTTGCGTATTTATTACAATGTACGGACGAACGTGGTGGTTTTACAGATGGAGATAGAGATAGAGATGTAATTCAACAATTGAGAAGGGAAGAAGAGAATACAAATGAATAGTAGTAAAGTAGCTATTATTGGGCTAGGGTATGTTGGCCTTCCTTTAGCGGTACATTTTGCAGAAAGAGGGCATACAGTACTTGGATTAGATAAAGATATTAGAAAAATAGACTCAATTATAAAAGGAGAAAGTTATATTCCGGATGTTTCTTCTAAAGAGTTACAAAGTTTATTGACGAAAAAAAAATTAACAGTAAATACACCGGATCAAGGCATTGCTGATTTTCAAAATAGTGATTATGTTATTGTCACTGTCCCGACTCCAATTAATGAACAAAGAGAACCAGATTTAAGTGCCCTCATTTCAGCTTCGCATTATATACAACAAAACCTTCAAAAAGGACAAACCTTCATTTTTGAAAGCTCCACATATCCAGGTACACTTGAAGAAGTCATCCTACCTATTATTTCTCAAAATGGTAAAAAGGTAGGGGAAGATTTCTATATCGGATATTCCCCTGAGAGAATTGATCCAGCAAATAGTCAATATTCAGTTCAAGCTATTCCAAAAGTTATTAGTGGACAAACAGAAAAGTGTAAACAAAAGGTACAGGATTTATATAGTACCATTTTTGACGAAGTTGTACCTGTTAGCTCTCCGAAAGTAGCAGAGATGTGCAAGCTATTTGAAAATATTCAGCGCTTAGTTAACATTTCTTTAGTAAATGAACTAAACACACTATGTGAAAGTTTAGGCATTGATTTTTATGAGGCCATTGAAGCGGCATCTACAAAACCATTTGGGTTTACTCCGTATTGGCCAGGGCCAGGGATAGGGGGACACTGTATTCCCGTAGACCCTTTATATTTTCAATGGAGAATAAAAAAGAATGGGGCAATTAGTCAATTAATTGAGGCTGCACATATAATTAATGAAGAAATGCCAGAGAAAATGGTCCGGAAAGTAAAAAGTGTGGTGCAATTACCTGCAACGGTGTTAATTGTAGGGATTGCGTATAAAAAAGATGTAAATGATTTGAGAGAATCACCAGCGTTACCGATTATTCAATTATTAAGAAATCAAGGATACGAGATAGAATATCATGATCCTTATATTTCTTCCGCGGAAATTGGAGATAAGGTGTACCAATCTGTTTCTTTAGATGAAGAAAAAGTTAAAAAAGCGGATTGTATTTTAATTTTAACGGATCATTCTAATATTGATTGGAAGCTTTTTAAAGGAATGGATCGAGTAATAGATACACGCGGGATTGTAAAGAAGGTGAGTAAATGAGTAAGAAATGTTTAATTACAGGTGGGGCCGGATTTATCGGGTCGCATTTAGCTGAAGAGTTGATGAGAAGAGGTTATGAGGTCACTGTTGTGGATAACTTTTATAAAGGTAAAAATAAGTACCATAAAGAGTTAATGAAAGAAATCCGTGTTATTCCAATAAGTGTTTTAGATAAAAATTCTATTTATGAATTAGTAGATCAGCATGATGTCGTGTTTCATTTAGCAGCAATTTTAGGTGTGAAAACAACAATGGAAAAAAGTATAGAGCTCATAGAAACGAATTTTGATGGGACGAGAAATGTTTTACAAGCAGCGTTAAAAGGAAAGAAGAAAGTAGTTTTTGCTTCTACTTCAGAAGTATATGGTAAGGCCAAGCCGCCTTTCTCTGAAGAGGGAGATCGATTGTACGGGGCAACTTCTAAAATTCGTTGGAGTTATGCAGTTTGTAAAACGTTGGAAGAGACATTATGTTTAGGGTACGCATTAGAAGGTTTACCAGTAACGATTGTTCGATACTTTAATATTTATGGTCCAAGAGCGAAAGATGGTCCATATGCAGGAGTAATCCCGCGATTTATCCGCGCGGCACTGCAAGGAGAAGACATTCTCGTATATGGAGATGGAAAGCAGACACGTTGTTTTACGTATATAAGTGATGCGGTAGAGGCAACGATTCGGGCAATGGATGAGAAGGTAAATGGTGAGATTATTAATATAGGTTCTGAGAATGAAAAGAGCATAAAAGAAGTAGCAGAAGTAATTAAAAAATTAACGAATTCTTCTTCGAAGATTGTCCAAGTGCCTTTTGAAGAAGTATATCCTCATGGTTTTGAAGAAATTCCAAATAGAAGACCAGATGTAACAAAATTAAAAGAGCTTGTTCAATTTCAGGCGAAAGTAACGTGGGAAAACGGATTGAAGGAAACAATTAAGTGGTTTCGTGAACAAAACAATGGCTAAGTCATTATCTGTTATTATTCCTGCATGTAATGAGGTCGATACGATTTCAGACGTTATTCAATCGGTAAGACCATTAAATCCAGTAGAAATCATTGTAGTAGCAAACGGTTGTAATGATGGAACAGAAGATGTTGCAGATCGTTTAGGGTGTAAAGTAATCAAGCATACAGAGCTACTAGGGAACGATGTTGGACGTGCAGTCGGCGCAAAACATGCGATAGGTGATGTATTACTATTTATAGATGGTGATTTTGCTATTCCAACTTCAAAATTAAAATTATTCCTTAATCCGATTTTATACGATCAGGCAGATGTAGTTTTAAATAATTTGGATGCATTATTTTTAAAAAGACAAAAAACCACTTCTATTACAGTATGGCGCCAAATATTAAATGCAATGTTAGAGCGTGAAGAATTAAAAATGAATTCTTTATTAGATGTACCTCATGCGCTGACGAAAGAAGTCGTTCAAAGCATCGGATATGAATGTTTTGTTAATCCTATTGTGGCTCATTTACGCCTAGTTCAAAGTAAATGGAGAATTAGTCGTCATTGTGCTATTGACGTTATTACGCCGAATAAATTTCGTCCATTCCAGCATGCTGCATATGGGACAAATCTTTCCCAATCTGAAAAAAGAATGATAGGTGATCATATAGAAGCAGTAGCAGAACGGATATTAAGCAGTGATGAGCGCGGAGGATATTATGATGGAAATAGGAAAAGGGATAGTGTCTATCATACTTTAAGTTTTGAAGAGTTTTATCAAGGGTGGGGTGTTACATCTGATTTCTATAAAGGAAAGCAACTATCGGTTGTTATTCCCGTACAAGATGAAGAGAAAACAATTGGAAACGTTATAGAAGAGCTTCGCAAAATTGAACCCTTCGAAATTATCGTTGTCGTAAATGGTTCGTCAGATAAAACGAAAAAAATTGCAAAAGACAAAGGGGCAACGACAATTGTATATAAAGAAGCACTCGGAAATGATGTGGGGCGCTCACTTGGAACGTATTTTGCAAAAGGAGAAATTGTGTTATTTATAGATGGCGATTTTGTTATTCCAGCGAGTGAGCTATATCCTTTTGCGAAAGCTATTGCAGATGGAACAGATGTTGCATTAAATGATCTAAATCATTATTTAGATTTAAGAGTACCGCTTCATCTTGTAACTGCATTTAAATATGCATTAAATTTAGCTTGTGATAGAAAAGATCTAGGCGTAGGCTCTCTTATCGCTGTACCGAATGCGTTTAGCCGTAAGTGTTTGAAAGAAATTGGGTATAGATCTTTACTGGCGCCGTGTGTAGCCCAAGTGAAAGCTATTCTTTCAGGATTTGAAGTTGCATGTGTAAGTCGTGTTGAGGTCGATAAGATGAACCGTATTCGTCCCAGTGAACATTTTGCTAAAATAGGTCATCCACCAGCTGTACTTCGAATTATAGGTGATCATATAGAAGGACTAGATCAAATAATTGCATTAACAGACAATCGTGGCGGATTCTATGATGGCAATAGAAAAAGAGATGTTTTATAGAAGTAACAAAAAAAGTGTACAACATGTGTACACTTTTTTGTTCTGTTATAAAAACTATAACAGATTAGGAGATAAGAGTATTACAGCTCTACAATGGGTATTGTTCTTATATTACAAAATAGGACTCGTATATAAGGATACCAAAAAAATACAATTAAGGAAAGGGTTAATTTTAAAGACTTTTAAATGAAGTTAACACTATATATATAGTAGTTTGCTCAATATTTCACAAACATGTCACAACTATTTCGTTCACTTTCGTAAAAAAGTAGTATTCTAAGTGTGTAAGCTGTTATATAAAAAATCTTAGTCCTGTACTAATCAAAAATGGAGGAGATTAGGATGACTCAAGTATTAGAAAATGTTAAAAACGCATGGGAAAACTTTAAAGGTGAAAAATGGAAAGCAGAGATTGATGTTCGCGATTTCATTTTAAATAATGTAAACGTTTTCGAAGGGGACGAATCTTTCTTAGCAGAAGCAACTGAAGCAACGAAACAACTTTGGGATCAAGTAATGGATTTAACAACGAAAGAACGTGAAAACGGTGGCGTTCTTGATATGGATACAAAAATTGTTTCTTCTATTACATCACATGACCCAGGATACTTAAATAAAGATATTGAAAAAGTAGTCGGTTTCCAAACTGATAAACCATTTAAACGTTCTTTACAACCATATGGTGGTATTCGTATGGCAGAACAAGCTTGTGAATCTTATGGATACGAAATGGATAAAGAACTTAGTCGTATTTTTAGAGAGTGGAGAAAAACTCATAACCAAGGTGTATTTGATGCATACACACCAGAAATGAGAAATGCACGTAAATCAGGTGTTATTACTGGTCTTCCAGATGCATACGGACGTGGACGTATTATCGGTGACTATCGCCGAGTAGCGTTATATGGTATTGATCATTTAATTGAAGCGAAAAAAGCTGATTTGAATTTAACTGGTGGTGTAATGAGCGAAGATACAATGCGTTTACGCGAAGAGTTATCTGAGCAAATGCGTGCACTTCAAGAGTTAAAAGAAATGGCTGCTTCTCATGGCTTCGATATTTCTAAGCCAGCAACAAATGCACAAGAAGCATTCCAATGGTTATACTTCGCATACCTTGCAGCGATTAAAGAGCAAAACGGAGCTGCAATGAGTCTTGGACGTACTTCTACATTCTTAGATATTTACATTGAAAGAGATTTAGCAAATGGTACTTTAACAGAAGAAGAAGTACAAGAAATTGTAGATCACTTCATTATGAAATTACGTCTTGTGAAATTCGCAAGAACACCTGATTATAATGAATTATTCTCTGGTGACCCAACTTGGGTAACTGAATCTATCGGTGGTATGGCATTAGATGGTCGTCCATTAGTAACAAAGAACTCATTCCGTTTCTTGCATACATTAGATAATTTAGGACCAGCTCCAGAACCAAACTTAACTGTTCTTTGGTCTAAACAATTACCAGAGAACTTTAAAAACTACTGTGCGAAAATGTCTATTAAAACATCAGCAATTCAATATGAAAATGATGACATTATGCGTCCTGAATACGGCGATGATTACGGTATTGCATGTTGCGTATCTGCAATGAGAATCGGTAAACAAATGCAGTTCTTCGGAGCTCGTGCAAACTTAGCGAAAGCATTATTATATGCGATTAACGGTGGTAAAGATGAAAAGTCAAAAGCACAAGTTGGTCCTGAGTACGCACCAATTACTTCTGAAGTATTAAATTATGAAGAAGTTATGCATAAGTTTGATATGACAATGGAATGGTTAGCGGGTCTATATTTAAACACATTAAATGTTATCCATTACATGCATGATAAATATAGCTATGAACGTATTGAAATGGCACTTCATGATACAAACGTTCTTCGTACAATGGCAACAGGTATCGCTGGTCTATCTGTAGTAGCAGATTCATTAAGTGCAATTAAGTACGCAAAAGTAAAACCAATTCGTGATGAAAATGGTATTGCAGTTGACTTCGAGATTGAAGGAGATTTCCCTAAATACGGTAACAATGATGATCGTGTAGATGAGATTGCTGTAAATCTTGTAAAAACATTTATGAATAAACTTCGTAAACATAAAACATACAGAAACTCTGTTCATACAATGTCAATCTTAACAATCACATCTAACGTTGTTTACGGTAAGAAAACTGGTAATACTCCAGATGGCCGCCGTACTGGAGAACCATTTGCACCAGGTGCGAACCCAATGCATGGACGCGATACAAAAGGTGCATTAGCTTCATTATTATCTGTGGCTAAATTACCATATGAAGATGCACAAGATGGTATTTCTAATACATTCTCTATTATTCCGAAAGCACTTGGTAAAGAAGATGATGTACAAGTACGTAACTTAGTATCAATGCTTGATGGCTATGCAGTAAAAGAAGGGCACCACTTAAATATTAACGTATTTAACCGTGAAACATTAATGGATGCAATGGAACATCCTGAGAAGTATCCACAATTAACAATTCGTGTATCTGGTTATGCTGTAAACTTTATTAAATTAACTCGTGAACAACAAATTGATGTAATTAACCGTACAATGCATGAAAGCATGTAAATGAAAAAAGGTGTCCCTTCGCTCTTAATATATAGCGAAGGGAGGCTGTTTCAATAAAGGAGGAAGTAACATGGTAAAAGGAAGAATACATTCTGTAGAGTCTTGTGGTACTGTTGATGGCCCGGGGATTCGTTATGTCATATTTACACAAGGGTGTTTATTACGTTGTCAATATTGTCATAATGCTGATACGTGGGAAATCGGTAAAGGTAAAGAAATAACAGTTGAAGAAGTGATGCAGGATGTGACATGTTACCTTCCATTTATTGAAGCTTCCGGAGGCGGTATAACAGTTAGCGGTGGAGAGCCATTATTACAGCTAGACTTTTTAATTGAGTTGTTTAAAAAGTGTAAAGCGGCTGGTATCCATACAACAATCGACTCTTCGGGTGGTTGTTATTCTGAGGAACCAGAATTTCAAAATAAGCTAGATATTTTAATGGATTATACAGATTTAGTTTTATTGGATCTGAAACATATCGATTCCAAAAAGCATCGTAAATTAACAGGGAAACCAAATGAACATATTTTACAATTTGCTCGTTATTTATCGGATAAGAATAAACCGATTTGGGTACGACACGTATTAGTTCCTGGTGTTACGGATAATGAAGAGGATCTACAAAAACTATCTAGCTTTATTCAAAGTCTGTCTAATGTTCAAAAAGTTGAAGTGTTACCATATCATAAGCTTGGTGTATATAAATGGGAGGCGCTTGGACACAAGTATCCACTCGCAAATGTAGAACCACCTACTGAGAAAAATGTAGAACATGCTAAATATATTTTACAAGCGGTCTAATCCAAATATTGGATTAGGCTTTTTGCTTTCTTTACAATAAAATCTAGAGTATATATTGATAAAAGATTATACTGAAAGTAGAATATCCATAATTTTGTACGGAATAAATGGAGAAATTTACATAATTGTAAAGGGAAATCAAAATAGTAAAAAGAATTAAGAAGTAAAAGAGTGAGTATCATGGAATAGAGAACATTTGTAAGTTATTGCGAAAGCTCTTATAGGAAAGTATAATGTAAAGATATGAGCACAGATAGGATTAAGGGGTCAATCTTATATGCTTTGCATATCCACGACAGGTACATAGCTGAAAGGGAATTATTAGAATCTGTTTATGTAATTTTTAAGGAAAATGTTTTTCCTATTGTCGTATATGCAATATGGAGAAACAAAAAGCTAGGAGTGGATTTGTTTGATAAAAAACCCCAAGGTTTTAATATTAACTGCACATTACGGTAATGGTCATGTGCAAGTAGCAAAAACATTAGAACAAACATTTCGCCAAAAAGGAATTGAAGATGTTATTGTATGCGACTTGTTTGGAGAATCACATCCATTTATAACTGACATTACAAAATATCTATATTTAAAAAGTTATACAATAGGAAAAGAATTATATCGTTTGTTTTATTACGGGGTAGAAAAAATTTATGATAAGAAAATAGCATCTTGGTATGCGAACTTTGGAAGAAAACGTTTGAAAACACTATTACAGGTGGAGAAACCAGATATTGTAATTAATACATTTCCAATTATCGCTGTACCAGAATTGAAGAAACAAACAGGTATTTCAATTCCTGTCTATAACGTATTAACGGATTTTTGCGTGCACAAAATATGGATTCATCGAGAAGTAGATCGTTATTTTGTTGCAACGGATCATGTGAAAGAATTGATGGTTGATATCGGTGTACCTGCGGAACAAATTGTTGAAACAGGAATTCCAATTCGGAGTAGTTTTGAGTTAAAGGTAAATCCAGAAATCATATATACTAAATATCAGTTATGTAAGAATAAAAAGATTTTACTAATTGTAGCAGGTGCTCATGGGGTATTAGGAAATGTAAAAGAACTATGCCAATCATTTATGTCAGTGCCTAATTTACAAGTAGTTGTCGTTTGTGGGAAAAATGAAGCTTTAAAACAGGATTTATTAAGTTTACAGAAGCAAAATTCCGATGCATTAAAAGTGTTTGGGTATGTTGAAAATATTGATGAATTATTCCGTGTTACTTCTTGTATGATTACGAAGCCAGGCGGAATAACATTAAGTGAAGCAGCAGCGTTGCAAGTACCTGTCATTTTATATAAGCCTGTTCCAGGACAAGAAAATGAAAATGCGATGTACTTTGAAAGAAAGGGAGCAGCAGTTGTCATTCGCGATGATAGTGAGGTTTTTGCAAAAACAGAGGCATTATTACAAGATGATGTGAAGCTTCTTCAAATGAAAGAAGCAATGAAAAGCATCTATCTTCCAGAGCCAGCTGGTCATATTGTAGATGCAATTTTGGCAGAAAATCATGCAGAACCGCGTCATATACCTATTAAATCACCTGCTCTTGCACAATCTTTTACTTAATATGAAACCCTCTTTGTATATGTAAAGAGGGTTCTTTATTATTTTTAAAGAAAATTTAGCTACTTATCCACAAAAGGATTGCGCTTTCATTAAACAGTAAAGTCGGAATATTAACAACTATATCCACATTGTCCACAATTTTTAGAAAAATATCCACAATTAAAACAGTCGATATATGCTTGAATATAGAAAGATATTAAATGTTTTTGAAAATTACTAACAATTGCATCAGTTTTGTGGATAAAGTTGTCCACAGCAAAAAGGCCCCTTATGCATAAGCATAAGGGGCCTTTTTGCTTACTTCTATCAATCGAGAAAATTATGTAATGAAAATGAATAATTAGGGGGGAAACTTCTAATTATTCATTTTCACTTTAAATGCTTTTCGAGCGATATCCTGCTGCACGATCTGCTTTTTGAAATTCGCGTTGATAGAGAACTTCTTGTGTACTAGATAATGTGTTTTTTGCTTTATCACGTTTCTTTTTATCCATTACAAATCACCTCGTGTCTTAAAGTTACTATTTATCGTTTCCAAAGACATGAGGGGATATACGCATATGGAAAATGTTAATGATTGATTATCATTTCAGAAAATTTAGATTATGCTTCTTTTAATTGATGAGCATCTTGGAAGGTTGTATCTCGCATTGTAGCAAGTGTGTATTGATCTTTTGGAATTTCATATAAGTTATATACTTCTTCGTTTGCGTTAATTTCATCATATACGGCTTTTCTTGTTTCGTTTGCTAGATTCACATATTGCAGTTTTTCTGCAGCTTTAATAGAACGAATATTTATTTTACGAATACGCATGAAAATTGTTTCAATATCTAATTCATAGAAAAGTTCACTAAAAAATGAATCTTTTGCCAATTTATTATAGCCTTTTCCATGATATGGTTTGCCAAGCCATGTCCCGAGAAATCCAGCTTTTTCTTGCACATCAAATAAAGTAATTGTTCCGATAGGGTTACCCCATTCATCTAAAATTGTGCGTGAAATTAATTCACCACGCTCTTCAGCTTCAATCGTTTGTTTTGTTAAGAATAAATATTCTTCATAAGAATAAGCCTTTTGACGCACAAAAGGGAAGACAGCTGGATCCACCATTAACTCGTATAGAACGTGGCTGTCGTGTAAGTCGCGTTTTTTCAACATACTAACTCCTCCTCACACGAGGGTAGCATGACGAAAAAACACCCCACCCTCGAAATTTTTATATCAATCTTTAAAAAATTTCGGGGTGGGAATCGAACCCACTAGAACCAGTTTCTAACGCTGGTGGCGCACCATTTGCCTTCCCCATTCATCAATTTGAAAATGATAATCACGACACAAATTGATTATGGTTTCATTCAGTTTATAATCGTATAATACTTTATCTAGTCAAAAAAATAAACTAGTTTTTTTTATTTTTTTTGTAAATTATTTTTCCATCAATCATAGTTAGTACAGGCTTGGCTAAATAATGGAAAGGATGATGAGTCCATAACACGAGATCGGCGTCTTTTCCAACCTCGATGCTTCCAATTCTATCCTCTAAACGCAAATTTCGCGCTGGGAATATGGTGATTCCTTCTAGTGCTGTTTTCTCGTCTAATCCTTCTCTTACTGCGACAGCGGCACAAATATTTAAATATTGAATGGGTGTATAAGGATGATCTGTTGTTATAGAAACTTCCACACCATTTTTAGATAATATATGGTAAGTATCCCATGTCTTGTTTTTTAGTTCGATTTTAGAACGACGTGTCAGAGTGGGACCAACTGAAACCTTCAAATTATGTTTCGAAAGCTCTTCAACAAGAAAGTGTCCTTCTGTACAATGTTCAATACGTAGATCGAGGTTGAATTCCGTTGCAAAGCGTAGCGCAGAACTAATATCATCTGCTCGGTGAGCGTGGATACGTACGGGTATTTCACGACGTAATGCTTTTAAAATAGGAAGCATTCGAAAATCAGCTTCGTGCCCGTAGTGTTGTGCTTCATAGAATGATTCCCGAAGTAACCCCATAATCCCCATACGTGTAATGGATTCTTTTGTTCCATTACTATGGACTTTTTTAGGATTTTCTCCAAAGGCAATCTTTAAACCAGCAGGTTCTTGAATAATCATATGATCAATACAAGTTCCAGCTGTTTTTATTACACAAGTAGTCCCCCCGATAATATTTTGACTGCCAGGCATAACGTGAACGGTTGTAATTCCGTTTTGTACAGCGTCTTGAAAGGCGATATCCAAAGGGTGGATTCCATCTAAAGAACGAATATGTGGTGTTGAAACTTCAGATGTTTCATTGGCATCATTTCCAGCCCAACCAGTGCCTTCATCATAGAGACCAAGGTGAGTATGGACATCAATAAAGCCAGGTAAGAGATGGAGTGCTCGTGCATCTATAACGGTCATATCTTGAGTAGGTTGAATAAAAGGTTTGACCTCGGTAATTCGCTCTCCTGTAACGAGTACATCGCCTTGAAACTTTTGAGATGTAATAGGGTATACAATGGCTTGTTTGAGCAATATTTTCATAGGTACCTCATTTCTGTTACTTTATAATGCTAATGGAAGTTAAGGGAAAGTAACTGAAAGGTTATTTGTATGGTAATGCTTCGGATCCTAGAAAATGAAAGTTTTGAAAGAGCCCATGTAAAATTGTGTTTTAGAAGTACTACATTGTATGCGAAAGTATATTTTGTAATGCATGGTCTATTGCCGGAAATGTGTATTGGTATCCATGTTCAATTGCCTTAATGGGTAATACACGTTGCCCTTCTAGTACAAGTATGCTCATTTCACCTAATAAAGTTTGAATGATAAATGAAGGTACAGGCAACCAATGAGGCTTGTTCATTATAGTTGCAATGTTTTCTCCAAATTCCTTCATTCTTATGGGTGTTGGTCCTGTCATATTAAGAGGGCCATCAATTTCTTTTTTGTGTATGATGAAATCCATCATACGAACGACGTCGTCTATATGAATCCATGATAACCATTGCTTCCCAGAACCAATGGTGCCGCCGATATAGAATTGATAGGGAAGTAGCATTTTTGGAAGAGCTCCTCCATTTGCACCTAATACGACTCCAAATCTTGCGTAGATTGTTCGTATTCCGAGAGAACGTGCTTTAGATGCTTCTTGTTCCCATGAATATACTGTATTTGCTAAAAAGTCATTTCCAGGAGTCTCATGCTGTTCTGTAAAAGACTCTATTTCAGATGTTCCGTAGTATCCAATAGCACTTGCGTTAATAAATGTGTGTGGCTTTGTATGGAGTCCCTGCAGTTGTTTAATGAGTCCTTTTGTTGTTTGAATTCTACTGTTTAAAATGGCTTTCTTTTGTTGCTTTGTCCATCTACTATTAATAGACTCTCCGGCTAGATTAATAACTACATCAATAGAAGAGAGGGGGAAGGTTTGTAAATCTGGTGTCCATTGAACATACTGAAGGTTAGGGTCGGAAGTTTCAGTAGTTTTTTTTCGTGTGAGAATGTAAACAGTATATCCTTTTTGAATAAAAAAAGTAGAAAGGGATTTACCGATAAAGCCTGTACCACCAGAAATTGCGATTTTCACAAGTATTTCCTCCTCATTATATATATTCTTGAAAAGAAAAAATGTTCCTCGACTATGTTAAAATAATAGAGAGGTGAGAGTATGGCTGTCATTACAAAAATAGAAGTACAAAAACGATCGAAAGAACGATTTAATATTTATATTGATAAAGGTCAAGGCGAAGAGTACGGATTTAGTGTGGATCAAGTAATCTTAATAAAACATGGATTACAAAAGGGCTTAGAAATTGATGAAATCGAGTTAGGGAATATTTTGTACAATGAAGAAGTACAAAAAGCATATTTACAAGCAATCTCCTATTTATCCTATCAAATGAGAACAAAACAAGAAATAGAAGATTTTTTACGAAAAAAAGAAGTGGGACAGGCCATCATCTCTGAAGTCGTTTCGAAATTATTACATGACCGATATATTAATGATAAAGAGTATGCTGTTTTATATACGCGAACGCAAAGTAATGTGAATCGAAAAGGTCCAACTGTTATTAAAAGAGAGTTATTAAATAAAGGTGTTCAGGATTTAATTATTACACATAGTTTACAAGAATATCCGAAGGAAAAGCAAATTGAGAATGCCTTGTTTCTCATAGAGAAGAAGAAAAAATCTTATCAAAAACATTCTTTTTTACAAATGAAACTAAAGTTAGATGAGATGCTTGTTCGAAAAGGATATTCTAGAGAAGTAATTCAAATTTGTTTGGAAGAATTGAAAGACGAAAAAGATGACGAAAAGCAACAAGAAGCGTTACACTATCATGGGAATAAATATTATGAGAAATATAAGAAGCATGATGGATGGACATTTGAAAACAAGATGAAACAAGCGTTATATCGAAAAGGATTCTCTATTGATGAAATCGAGATATTTTTGCAAATGAAACGCGAAGAGGAATGAGGAGAATAAGATGAATATGCCAAAACGCTACAGTGAAATGACACCGCATGAGCTAAGGGAAGAAATTGGCGCTTTGAAGGAGCAAGCAGTAAAAGCTGAGCAGCTTGGGATTGTCAATGAATTTGATGTATTAATGAGAAAAATGGCAATGGCTCGTGCTTATATGACGGATATAAACAAGTTCCATATTGGTGAAACATATGAATTAGTAGAAGAACCTGGTGTATTATTTAAAATTACGTATTTCAATGGGGTATTTGCTTGGGGATATAAGCAAAATGATAATGAAGAGATTGGCATACCAATTTCCTTATTGCAAGAAAAATAAAAACCAGAGAGCACATATCTCTCTGGTTTTCATCTTTGGTAGGCGTTAAAGGAGATAGGAGATTCTAAAATTGGCGTTTTTTACATTCATTTGCCAATATAATGAGAGACTGGGTTTGTTGCGTCTGTCCGTTAACTTGCGCTTTCGCATGTTTTGGACGAGTCCACGTATGGTTAAATAATTCAGAACGACTATCTAAGCGATCACGGTAGCTCATCTTTATCACCTCGTGTAGGAAGTTAATTTAATTTGTACTACTCTTCCTGCTGATTTGCAGCACGCATACGTTCTTGTGGGTGCGTGTTAATTGTGCCGTTAGGTCGTTTCGAAGCGAAGCGTGATTTCGCTTTCGGTTGACCGTCGATTTTGCTGTTGTTTTTTGACTCAGACCAAAATTCGGCTTGTTTACCCATTGCGAACGCCCTCCTCATTATCGGTTGATACCTTTTTAAGAAGTATCAATTATAGAATGTGCAAAATTGAAGAAACTATCCTTTAGAAATGAAGGGATAAATAGGTAAAAGGAGATTATAATATGAATGATATTTATGAAACATTAACGAAAGAATTATTAGACAAGAATGACAAGCTTTCTTACGCACAAGCTCGTGCGTGGGTTGAGTTACTATGGGAAGATTTTCAAACAACTTATGCAAAATCAGGTCGTTATCAAGGCGATGAAATGACGGAACAAGTGGTACGATCATGGATTAATAATCATGGTGTACGCCTTCATGAAATGCGGACAAATAATCCGAAGTATAGTCATTTAATTAATCAAGAAGATCATTTGAAACATTAAAAAAAGCGACTTAAGTCGCTTTTTTTAATGTGGAAGTAATTCCAGTTTTTTTCGAAGCTTTTCTTCACTAAAGATCCATCCTGTATAGGAACTAATAATATTTAAATTGTGGTCGAGCTGAACGATTGCAACAAATGGATAATAATCTTTACTTCGATATCGTAAATCAATGAATCGTACTTCATAATAATGGTCATGATCAAAAATATCCCAGCGATATACAGGAGAGAAAGATAGGAAGGCTGAGATGTTTTCATCTTGTTTAGCTGCTCGCATAATATTATTGTCTGGGAACGGTACCCGATCGAACTTGTCATATATCATGATGTTACCACGGTGCCATCTCGCAACGTAGTAATAATCAGCCGTAACGACTGCTAAATGGTAATGATAAAATCGGTAAGAAGGAGAAATGATAATCTTTTCGACATTTTTGAAACGTTTGTGTACAACGCTTCTTATATTTCTGTGCATCATAATCCGTCCGATATAGTAAACAATCATTAATATATATGCCGCTAAAGCTGTATATCCCTTATGAGAACCGACGAGCATGCAAGCAATTGCAAGTATATGGATAAAGAAAATTACGGTATCGAATGTATTAATTATGCCAAGTGCGACCCATTTTTTTGTGAAAGGTCGTAATGCTTGTGTACCATAGGCGTTGAAAATATCTACAAAGACGTGAAGAAAGACGGCAATAAATGACCAAAGTAGTAGATGAAGATATGGAGCTTCTGAAAAGAAGGCGAAAGAGATGCCACTTATAAGGAATGACCAAAGAATTACCGCGGGAATAGAATGAGTAATCCCACGATGATTTCTTATATATTTAGCGTTATTACGCAATTTTAGAACTGTGTCAATGTCAGGAATGTTGGAACCAGCAATTGTAGCAAGCATAACAGCTTGGGGGCCAATATCACTTTGTGCTATGGCTGGATCTAATGTTGCTAAGCTACCTAAAGTGATACCCATAACAAGGTGAGTGGCTGTGTCCATAGAAATCCACCTCCGTTTTTTATTAATGTAACTCTTTTTATTCGATACCTCAAGTCCTTTGCCTTCTATTTCCTGTATCATCTTACTTAAATTTTTTCCTAAAATCTTTATAATAGTACTTATATGCAAAAAAATGAGGGGGATCAAGTTTGACACTTGAAATACTAAACAATTTTAATATAGAGCAGTTTCAAAATGATTTAATTGGTTGGTTTGAAGAAGAACAGCGCGACTTACCATGGAGAAAGAATAAAGATCCATACCGCGTTTGGGTTTCTGAAATTATGTTACAGCAAACAAGAGTAGAAGCTGTAAAACCATATTACGCAAATTTTATGGGGAAGTTTCCTACACTTGAAGCGTTAGCGAACGCAGATGATGAAGAAGTATTAAAAGCATGGGAAGGTTTAGGATATTATTCTAGAGCACGTAATTTACATGCGGCAGTAAAAGAGGTAAAAGAAGTATATGGCGGAGTTGTACCAAGTGATGTAAAGAAAATTGAAAAGTTAAAAGGAGTCGGACCATATACAAAAGGTGCTATTTTAAGTATCGCATATGGTATACCAGAGCCGGCAGTTGATGGAAATGTTATGCGTGTATTATCTCGTATTTTATCAGTATGGGATGATATTGCAAAACCAAAGACTCGAAAAGTTTTTGAAGAGATTGTGCGTGAAATTATTTCGATTGAAAATCCATCTTATTTTAATCAAGGTTTGATGGAATTAGGTGCACTAATTTGTATTCCGAAAAATCCAGCATGCTTACTTTGTCCTGTACGTGAACATTGCAGAGGGTATGCTGAAGGTGTTCAAAAAGAATTACCAGTAAAAAGTAAAGCGAAAGCTCCTAAAATGGTACCTATTGTTGCAGGTGTACTTCAAACTGAAGACGGTCGTTACGTTATTAATAAACGTCCAAGTACAGGTTTGTTAGCTAACATGTGGGAGTTTCCGAATGTGGAACTTGGAGAAAGTATTCGAAATCAGAAGGAACAGCTTATAGATTATATGAAAGAAAAATTTGAGCTCGAGGTTTCTATTGATGAATACGCAATGAATGTACAACATACGTTTACACATCGTACTTGGGATATATTTGTATTTTACGGAAAAGTAACCGGTAATATTGTTGATACAGATACATTAAAATTTGTATCAAAAGAGGTATTTGAGCAATTACCTTTCTCGAAATCACACCGTACTATTTATGAAAATTGTGTGGAGAAAATTACAATGCAATAAATAAAAAAGTGTTCCCAATCTAGGGAACACTTTTTTAATCGTAAGAAATTTTTGTCCCATGAGTCCAACTAGCTTCACCTTCTTGTAAGCCGCCTCTTGATTCGATTTCTACTACAATTTCTTTGTAAATACTTTGCCCTTCTATATTTAAATAAGGCAGAACCTGTTGTAGTGAGTGATGAAAATAAGCTAATTCATCTTCTTTCCATTCATTTTTTGAAATCATCGTTAGTTCAGTCATATCGCGTCCTATATACATATTTACACCTCCATTTTCTATAGTTTGAATGAGTAACAAAAGTTATATGCGGAAATTTTAAAAAAGAAAATTACGGATAGCTTCTAAGTGAATTGGTTACATTATTGATTGTGGAGGTGAGAAAGATGAGTAAAAAACAACAAGGTTATAACAAAGCAACTTCTGGTGCTAGCATTCAAAGTACAAATGCTAGTTATGGTACAGAGTTTTCAACTGAAACAGATGTACAAGCTGTAAAACAAGCAAACGCACAATCAGAAGCAAAGAAAGCACAAGCTTCTGGTGCACAAAGTGCAAACGCTAGTTATGGTACAGAATTTGCAACTGAAACAGACGTGCATTCTGTGAAAAAACAAAATGCTAAGTCAGCTGCAAAACAATCACAATCTTCTAGCTCAAATCAGTAATGAAAGAAAAACACTTCTCTAATTCGGGAGAAGTGTTTTCTTTTTGCGTGGATCGTTGTAATGAAAAGAAAGCGAACGACATAACTTCTAATAAGTCAACAAATGTAGTCAAAGGAGAAGGAAGTTAACAATTAGAATTATGTAATTAGGAATAATAACTGATGAATAAGTCCAAAAGGGGGTAAGTAATGAACGATTTTGATAAGTTGGTAGGGGAGCAATTAGAAACGATGGATGAGTTGTTAAAGTTACAAGCACATCTAGAGAAGTATCAACAAATTGAAATGAATGAAAAAGATACGTGCGATAAAAAAGAACTGCATTTTATCCGCCAGGAAATATATAGAACAGAAGTAGCGTTGAAGATGTTACATGAGAAATTTGAAGAACAAACGAATAGTGTAATCCAATCTTTTGCAACTGAAAAAATGATTTCAAATTTAGGATAAGATATATTGTTATCTTTAGGTGAAAAGTCCTTCTTTGTATGGAAATAGAGAAGGGCTTTTTCTATTACATGTCCTCGCTTATAAATAATACAGTACAATCCTTTTATCTCCTAAGAAGTGGTGGGGCATAGTATTCAACGATAAACCTCCTGCATATTCAGTTTGAAAAATAGAGTCTTATCCCTTTAGTTTTAAAATTTCGACAAAAAAGTTATAATAGAAAAAAAGTGAATGCCGTTCAAAGGGCATTTGCAGTTGAAAGAAGGGAGCATATATGGGATTTCCCAAAGAAGGAGAAAAAGTACAAATACATAGTTATAAACATAATGGCTCCATTCATAGAATGTGGGAAGAAACAACAATTTTAAAAGGGACACAGAGTCTTGTAATCGGAGCGAATGATCGTACAGTAGTTACAGAATCGGATGGCCGAACATGGATTACTCGTGAACCAGCAATTTGTTATTTTCATGCCAACTATTGGTTTAATGTGATTGGGATGCTTAGGGAAGATGGCGTATATTATTATTGTAATTTAAGCTCACCTTTTGCGTATGATCCTGAAGCATTAAAGTATATTGATTATGATTTAGATATTAAAGTATATCCAGATATGACATATACGCTTCTAGATGAAGATGAGTATGAAAAACATAGTGAAATTATGCAGTATCCACCTGTTATTGATACAATTTTAAAACGAAATGTAGCACATTTAACACAGTGGATTCATCAAAGAAAAGGTCCATTTGCACCAGATTTCGTAGATATGTGGTATGAACGATATTTAATGTACAGAAATTAAAACAAACCTGCAGGGGGCTTCCCGGCAGGTTTGTCCTATTAGAGGGGGGATTATGTGCAAGGCATAAAAAGATATTTACAATTTGTTAAACCATATCGATGGCTTATTGCTATTACAATTATTATTGGACTAGTTAAGTTCGGTATCCCACTTATTATGCCGTGGTTATTAAAGTATATTATCGATGATGTAATTCAAGGCGCTGGCTCACTTCAAGATAAAACATCTCAATTAATAACAGCGATTGGAATTGCTTTCTTTATTTTTGCGGTATTAAGACCACCGATTGAATATTATCGTCAATATTTCGCCCAACGTATCGCAAATACAATACTGTATGATTTGCGGAAGCATATTTTCGGTCACTTACAAAAGTTAAGTTTACGTTATTACTCCAATACAAAAACAGGGGAGATTATTTCGCGTGTCATCCATGATGTAGAACAAACGAAAGATTTTGTAATTACTGGTTTGATGAACGTCTGGTTAGATACTGCAACAATTGCTATTGCTATCATTGTTATGTTTTCTATGAATATAAAATTAACATTTGTTGCTTTATTGATTTTACCTATTTATGTAATTGCAGTGAAATATTTTTTCGGACGTCTTCGGAAATTGACGAAAGAGCGTTCACAAGCGTTAGCGACGATGCAAGGGTATTTGCATGAACGTATTCAAGGAATGCAAGTGACACGTAGCTTTGCGTTAGAAGAGTATGAGGGGAAGCAGTTTGAAAAAAGAAATAATGAATTTTTAACGAAAGCATTAACCCATACAAGTTGGACGGCAAGAACATTTTCGGCAGTAAACACGTTAACCGATTTAGGTCCGTTACTTGTGATTGGTTTTGCAGCATATGAAGTAATTCAAGGGCAGTTAACGCTAGGAACGATGGTAGCTTTTGTTGGATATATGGATAGTTTATATAGTCCGCTTCGCCGCCTTGTTAATTCATCTACAACATTAACACAATCTTTTGCATCGATGGACCGTGTGTTTGAACTGTTAGATGAAAAATACGATATTGTTAATGTACCAAATGCGGTACAAACGAAAAAATTAAATGGAGAAATTGTATTTGACAATGTTTCTTTTCGTTATAATGTAGATGAAAAAGAGATATTACACAACTTGTCATTAACTATGCAGCCTGGAGAGAAAGTAGCGCTTGTAGGAGCAAGTGGGGGAGGAAAGTCATCTCTTGCTAGTTTGATCCCGCGTTTCTATGATGTTTCTGAAGGCACGGTTTATGTAGATGGCATAGATGTAAGAAAGTATAATATGAGAAATTTGCGTAGTCATATTGGAATTGTACTGCAAGATAATTTATTGTTTAGCGATACAATTGGAGCTAATATTTTATATGGAAATCCGAAGGCTACAGAGAAAGAGGTGATTGCAGCTGCTAAAGCTGCGCAAATTCATGATTTTATTATAGACTTACCAGATGGTTATAATACTGTCGTTGGAGAACGTGGTGTGAAGCTATCGGGCGGGCAAAGACAACGCGTGGCAATTGCACGAGTGTTTCTAAAGAATCCTTCGGTACTTATATTAGATGAAGCAACTTCAGCATTAGATTTAGAAAATGAAAGGTATATTCAAGAGGCGCTTCAGACGTTAGCTGCTGACCGGACAACGATTATAATTGCACATCGATTAGCGACGATTACGCATGTTGATACGATTATTTACATTGAAGACGGTGAGATTAAAGAGACTGGTTCTCATGAAGAGTTAATGCAAAAAAGAGGATTTTATTACAATTTATATCAACTTCAACATATAACAGAAACAGCTCCTTTAGCATAAAAGGAGCTGTTTTTTTATTCGTCTTCTTTTTTATCATCGATTTGGAGTTCTTTTTCTGGTTTATGGTATGTGTAGAAGCTATCTACAAGCAAATCTAAATGCTCTACTTCTTCACTATAGTTAATGATGGAAGAAATAAGAGGGAAGAGATGTAACCATGTTTTATATGCTTCTTCATCGTCTTTATTTTGATATTCCATAAAGATATCAATTAATTCTTGTTTACCTGTTTCAACTTCATCAAGCATTTCGACTGATTGTTGTTTTTTTGCTTTACCAATAAATTTTAATAAAACTTGTTCATGATAATGCGTTAATGAGTCAAGTTCGTTTTGGATAGATTCCTGAAATTCTTCCGGCATATAGCGCAGTTCATTTTCAGTACGGTGTAATGATTTTAACGTACTTAAAGCACGGCTTGTTGTCGCTAACATTTGTCTGAATAAAACGAGCTTACGAATTTTTGCGAACTTTACTTTTTTCGTGTAGCTTCTTTCTTCTTTATACAGCAAATAGTAATGGTTTAGTTTGATCATTTTTTCTTTCATACGATCAATATCAGTTTTTAGCGTTGTAAAATCAGAAGCCTGCCTGCTATTCATTCGAATCCATTTTACAATTTCTTCTGTATTATCAACGATACGATGATAAAGTTTTGTTTCATATTTTGGCGGCATAAATACTAAATTTACAAGTGAAGCCGCAATAATACCAATCATAATCGTCGCAAATCGAAGTAAGGCAAAACTAAAGAAATCTTCGCCTTGATACTCCATAATGGCGATAACTGTTACTAAAGCAATTGATATTGTGTTTTCTAATCGTAATTGTAATGTAAGAGCAATTACTAATATACATGTTAATCCAATAATAAAAGGATTATGTCCAAAAGCAGTAGCAAATGCGATAGCAAATATCGCACCAATTACATTTGCTTGAATTTGTTCAAGTGCTGTTAAATAAGAACGGTATACAGACGGTTGAACAGCAAAGATAGCTGAAATTCCCGCAAATACCGGACTCGGTAATTGAAGTAAAATACAAGCAAATAAAGCTAACGTGATGGCAATACCCGTTTTTAAAATGCGAGCACCAAGTTTCATACCCTTAATAAGATCCTTTCTCTTGTCATAATGAATGTACAACATGATACTATACATTCATTACAATATGTTAGCAAGTGATATTTTAGTGACGTTAAAAGAAATTAGTGTTCATTTTATCCCGCTAATTGTGAGTAGTAAGATTCACGCCTCAAAATTCAGAAGCTGGATGCCGGTAAACGTCCGATTGGTGTAGGCTAATTAAAGTTTCACTTTATAATTTTTCCTAATTCCTTTTAAACATCAGTTTTTAGTAAAAAAACCTGCTGAATTTCAGCAGGTCTCAAATTGTTACTATAGATTACTATGAGAAGCGTACTTCGTCAATTTTTTCTTAATAATGAAAATTACTCATTTTACTCTGTTGAGATAGATGGATCTGCCTGTTCTTTTTTCGGGATAATCTCAAAAAACTTGTTCTGTATATCATCTAATAATGGTGTTAACAAAGCAACTTCCTCATATTGCTCGTGCTCGTTTAGTACACGAATATAGTCTAGCAATAATTCAGTTACATCTTTCAAACCATTTTTACTAATTGGTTGTAATGTAACATTTGCGCCTTTTGCGATTCTTCTTTTTAAGGCCTGTTCTGTTAAGCCTAAGTTTGAATCACGACGCAAATAAACAACACCGCCAGTCATGCCAGCGCAAATCCATGGACCAGGGTCACCTAAAACAAGCGCTCGCCCGTTTGTCATATATTCAAAAGCAAAACCTTTAATATTGGAGTATGCACCTATATTTCCTTGCTCTTTTTCACGGAGTGGTTTTGTTATTCTACCTCCAATTATCATGTCTGCCCCAGAAAGGCGAATGCCAGCGCGAGCATCAGCGTTCCCTTGTACGTATAGTGCCCCTTTTTGTGCACCATATCCAAATCCTTTTCCGACAGAACCGTTATAATATACTCCGTCTTTTCCTTTTGATTTCGTTATATAAATCCCACCACCAAAGGAAGTTTTACCAATGCCATCTTGTGCGCCGCCATTTACGTGTATAAATAAATTTTCACTATTGTAAGCACCTAACCCATTTCCGGGAATAGAACCATTCGTATACTTTAATGTAAGTGGTTCAAGTTGAGTAGCTTCATATAGTTTACTGCGAACGCGATAACATGATTCTAGACCACCCATAACGCGTTGCTCTACACCAACGCCTACCAATTCTTTTGAGTCAGCGGAATGAACTGTCTTAAATTGTTTTTCCGGTACGCCTTCTGTTGTTGTAACAGATGGATGTTCTATTATTTGTAGTAAATTACGTAAGTTTAATAAATTTTCGCCTCGAACTTGCTCTAATAAATCAGAACGCCCAACAATTGCTTGTAAATTTGTATAACCAAGCTGTCCTGTTAATCGTTTTAGTTCTACACCGAAAGAGGTGAATAAATTTAGCAGGCCAGCAACTGCGCTTTCTAATTCGCGTGGGACGAAGCGGCGTAACCCATGTTCTTTTGCTTGTGCTTCAGACTCGATTTGTGTCGCAATTCCAACATGGCAAGTATCTAGATGGCACCCACGGCAAGTAGTACAGCCGATTGCAATCATTGATAGTGTGCCAAATCCAATACGGTTTGCTCCGAGGAGCATGATTTTCAAGGCATCATTTACACTTCGAATACCACCATCTGCCCAAATCTCTACTTTATGTCTCATGCTTGCTTCTAATAAAGCGTTGTGAGCGGCTTTAACACCAATTTCTACAGGGAGACCTACATGCTGCAATGCGTGAATACGTGCAGCGCCTGTTCCGCCATCGAATCCGCTAATGTTAATAAAATTAGCGCCAGCTTTGGCGATACCGACAGCAATTGTTCCGATATTAGGAACAACAGGGACTTTCACGGCTACTTTGGCAAGTTGATTAGCTGTTTTAATTTCTGTAATCATTTGAGCTAAATCTTCAATTGAATAAATATCATGGTTATTAGAAGGCGAAATTAAATCTGAGCCGATTGTCGCATTACGTGCTTCAGCGATTTTGGCTGTCACTTTTGAACCAGGTAAATGCCCACCTTCCCCAGGCTTTGCGCCTTGACCGATTTTGATTTCAATTAAGTTTGATGAGTTTAGTAGTTCGGCATTTACTCCAAATCGCCCAGATGCTACTTGTTGTCCACGTGTATGTGGATATTTTCCAATCATATCTTTAATTTCGCCGCCTTCACCGTTCAAGCTAATCATATTTAGCTGATCGGCTGCTTCTGCATATGCGCGAAAGGCAATTTCGTTTTGAGAACCAAATGACATAGAACTAATAATAAATGGTAGATTATGATTTTTGATGCCGATAGATACTTCTTCAGTTGGAACGACATGTTTTGTTTGTTTCGTTTGAACAAGGTGTCTGATTGCGATTGGATTATTCTCTTCTAGTTCACTTAACTTGTCACGGTAATCATCATAAGAATTTCCTTTTGCAACATCGCCGATTGCTTTCCAAATTCGCGGGAATATATGAAATGATTTTCGCATTCTAATTTTAGGATTGTTATAATCCTCTGCTCGTATTTTTGCATCTTCAACAAGTGATTCAAGTGAAAAGGCTAAATCATTTGAACCGAAGAAATTTGTAATCTGTAATATATTTGCGATTTCTTCATGTAATCCAATAGATGAATAGAGACGTCCGTAACCACGTAACTCATGAATTCCAATTGTTGAAATGACTTTTTCTAATCCTTTATTAAGTGCATTATATAGATTCGTAATTGGTGTTTTTGTTCCATCATTTACAGTCGCGAATAATAAATATGGATTAATACCATCTGCTCCTAATCCATATAGCGTGACAATGTCATGTAAGGAGCGAAGAGCACCAGAACGTATAACGAGAGAACAATTGCGGCGTAATTTATTTTCACTTAATGCTTGATGTACTTTAGCAGTAACTAAATGTGGATCAATCCACAATCGTTCATTTAGATGGGCTTTTGCGTCATCTAATACTAGTAGGGAAGCGCCATTGTTAACAGCAGCTATCGCTTCAGAACTAATGCGGCTTAATGCGCATTGCAGAGTTTCTGACGAGCTGAATGTAGCAGAGATTGTGGCGATAGAGTTATGAGTCTTAAATAGCTCTATGAGTTGTTCGTACGTAATTGTGTGTAATTCCTCTGCAATAGGTTGTGCCACGCTGCCTTCTAAAATAATTGGTGAAAGCATTTCAACTACAAATGGCCGTTTTGCGCCGCTTAATAAACTTGGACGCTCTCCAAGTACAGTACGTGTAGAGAAGTGTTCAATTTCACGGTCACGGTCAATTGCAGGGTTTGTAACAACAGCTACACTTTCTTTAATAAAGTCAGCGATATTTCGTCTATCAGTATCGAGTGCGGCAAGTGGTGAGTCATGCCCAAGTGAGCGTATTGGCTCAACGCCTTTTGTTGCCATCTGTTCAAGAAGTTGAATATGTTCTCGGTCCCATCCGAAAGCGACGTATTGTTTCGTTTCAACTTGAACAGAATCACATAGCCCTTGGATTTTTTTCGTTTCAGGGATAGATAAATTTAAATGGTAATTGGTAGTATCAATTCGCTTTTTAAAACGGTTATATACTTGGATTTGATATTTGTCATATTCATAAAGAACAAGTTCATCTTGTTCATTCCATTTTAATCCGACTTTTTCTCCAGGAGCGAGTGGTTTTGGTTCTGCTACATATTTAGTTGGTGATACAACTCCAGGTTCAGAAGAGAAAATATAAGAGCTCTCTGTCTCTACTTTCCATACTGGGCGTAATCCAAGGGAATCAACGCTGAAAACAGCTTCATCTTTAAAACGGGAAATGATGCCAGCTGGTCCTTGTGCAAAATGTCCCCATGCTTCACGTATATACGTATATAAATCTTGTAAAGGTGTTTCATAAAGTTTAATTTCATTAATAATTGGTGGGAATAGAATTTCCATTGCTTCAAATAAGCTGTAGCCGTATTGAACAAGTAGGGTTTCTAAGGTGCGGTTTAAATCTTGAGAGTCACTGCCTCCTGCAGTAAGTGGTACATCAATCATTTCAGCTTGATCGCGTAATTTCGCAATTGTGTTAATTTCACCATTATGTCCGAGAATGCTAAATGGTTGTACACGAAAAAAATTAGATAATGTATTAGTAGAGTAGCGGTTATGTCCTAATGTCATAGTTGAAGCGATAAGCGGATGTTGTAAATCATTATAGTAGGCAACAAGCGTATCACCAGCACCTAGAACTTTATATACAACATGATCATGACTTAATGAAGCAACATGAATTGCTTCGTTTTCCTCTATTTTTATTGTGACAGAAAATAATGTTTGCTCAATATTTATAATTTCGTTTTCTGCGATAAGGGCAACTTGCCAAAATAAAGGTTCTTCTTGTTTACCAAGTGGACCGAGCGCATCTGAGTTTGTTGCATCGTCACTTTCGAAAATAATAGTAAAGTTTTTGTTGTTTAATTGCGTACGAATATAATCTTTTAAGGCAGTAATGTTTTCTTTTTTATTTAGAAAAAAATGTCCAACGATAAAGTGGGGATGATCCACAATCGTTGGATTATATCCGCTACTTTTTAGTTTTTCATTCCAAAGTGTTTTTGGTATATCAATGTGAATGCCGATGCCATCGCCCTCGCCATTAATGAAACCAGCTCTATGATTCATTTTGACGAGTGATTGTATGCAAAGGTCAATGTTTTCTTTTGTAGCAATTTTTCGTTTCTCCATAATGGAAACGATTCCACACGCATCATGTTCTGCATTTCTATAATCTCGAAATAAAGACGGTGTCCATGTATTTTTTTTATTGAGCATCCGTCAATCCCCCCTCTTGTAAAAGTTAGAATAATCTTACTATTTAAGGCGCAAATCACCTTGTACACAGAGATAGTAATGCTGTAAAAGAATATAAAACAGATAATTATGAATAATTATACTATTAATACGTAATTTATGAAATAGAAAAAAGGAAAAAAGAAAGGTGAGCTTTCTTTTTTCCTTTTAATGACGGGATTATTTATTGTCTGCTAGGGCAGCAAATGCTCTGCCGACAGCTTCGATTGAATATTCAATATCTTCTTTTGTATGTTCTGTAGTTAAGAACCATGCCTCGTATTTAGAAGGTGCTAAGTTAACTCCTTCTTGAAGCATAAGCTTGAAGAATTTACCGAACATTTCACCGTCTGTATCTTGTGCGGCATCGTAATCTTCAATTGTATTAGTTGTGAAGTATACAGTTAAAGCCCCTTTTAGACGATTTAATGTAATGTCGATATTATGTTTCGCTGCTTGCTCTAAAATTCCTTTTTCAAGCATTGCACCAAGTTCATCTAATTTCTCATAAAGCCCTTCTTGTTGAAGTACTTCTAGACAAGCGATACCTGATGCCATAGAAGCAGGGTTTCCTGCCATTGTACCAGCTTGGTATGCAGGTCCAAGCGGAGCAACTTGTTCCATAATTTCTTTCTTACCACCGTAAGCACCGATTGGTAAGCCACCGCCAATAACTTTACCAAGCGCTGTTAAGTCAGGTGTAACACCAAGTAAGTCTTGAGCACCGCCGTACATAAAGCGGAAAGCAGTAATAACTTCATCATAAATTACTAGTGCGCCAGCTTCGTGAACAAGTTCATTCACTTTTTCAAGGAATCCAGGTTTAGGCTCTACAATACCGAAGTTTCCAACGATCGGTTCTACAAGGATAGCTGCTACTTCATGACCCCATTTATCTAAAGCTTCTTTTAAAGTTTCTACATTGTTAAATGGAACGGTAATAACTTCTTGTGCGATACTTTGTGGTACGCCAGCTGAGTCAGGAGTTCCTAAAGTAGAAGGGCCAGATCCAGCTGCCACAAGTACTAAATCAGAATGACCGTGGTAACAACCAGCAAATTTCATGATTTTTGTGCGACCTGTATAAGCACGAGCAACACGAATCGTTGTCATCACTGCTTCTGTACCAGAGTTTACGAAACGGACTTTATCTAATGCAGGCATTGCTTCTTTTAACATTTTTGCGAATTTTACCTCTAGCGCTGTTGGTGTTCCATAAAGTACCCCATTTTCAGCAGCTGTTGTAATTGCTTTTGTTATATGCGGATGAGCATGTCCAGTAATAATAGGACCGTATGCTGCTAAATAATCGATATATTTATTTCCGTCTACATCCCAGAAATAAGCGCCTTTCCCACGTTCCATAGCAACAGGAGCGCCGCCGCCAACTGCTTTAAAAGAACGAGAAGGACTGTTAACACCGCCAACGATATGCTCTAAAGCTTCTTTATGTAATGCTTCTGACTTTGTGAAATTCACTACAATTCATCTCCTTACAAAAATCTATGTATTATTCTAACATGTTTTTCGAAAAGACGTATTGTTTGTGATAGCGAAGGCAGTTGGGTAAACTATTCGTTGTGACATTTAGGAGGGGGGTCCGATTATGAAATCGGTAATTGAGGTACAAGGGTTACGTAAAGAATTTACAGCCTATTCAAGTCGTCCGGGCTTAAAGGGTGCATTTCGCGATTTATTAAATCGTAATTATAAAATAGTACCAGCAGTAAATGATGTATCTTTTACTGTAAAGCAAGGTGAAATGGTTGGTTATATCGGTGAGAACGGTGCTGGTAAATCAACAACAATTAAAATGCTTACGGGGATTTTAACTCCGACATCAGGGCAAATCACAGTAAATGGAATGAACCCACATAAACAAAGAGAAGAATTTGTAAGAACAATTGGTGTTGTTTTTGGACAGCGTTCGCAACTTTGGTGGGATATTGCAGTACAAGAATCGTTTCGTTTATTAAAGAAAGTGTATGGTGTATCAGACGCTCAGTATAAGGAGCATATGGAGCACGTAATTGAAACGTTAGATATAGGGCCCTTATTAGATAAACCAGTTCGAAAATTATCTCTTGGTCAAAGGATGCGTTGTGAATTAGCGGCAGCCTTAATTCATAATCCACCGTTATTATTTTTAGATGAGCCAACAATTGGTTTAGATGTACTTGTGAAATTGAAAATACGTGAATTTTTAAAAGAAATGAATGAACGTTATAAAACAACAATTTTATTAACAACACACGATATTACTGATATTGAAGCTTTATGTGAGCGCGTTATCATGCTGGATGAAGGAAATATTATGTATGACGGTTCTTTAAATAATCTTCGTACGCAGTGGGGAGCGGAGAAGGAAATTCACTTTCAGTTTGTTGCACCAGTTTCCTATCAGGCTTTATCAATGGTTATGCCAGATAATCATGTCGTTTGGTCGAAAGCAAAAGAGGAAAATGCATGGGTTGCAAAAATTCCGAATGAAGAAGTTATTATTTCAATGCTTATTTCTAAAGTAGTACAAGCCTTTCAAATTAAAGATTTAAAAATTAACGAAGTGTCTACAGAGGAAATTATTCGTAACATTTATGAAGAGGGTATTACGCATGGGTAAGTATATTGAAATGATTCGAATTCGCTTTTTAATGATGCTTGCGTATCGTACAAATTACTATAGCGGGATTTTAATTTATACGATTAATATCGGTGCTTACTATTTTTTATGGCAAGCAATTTATAGCGGAAAAGAGAATATTGAAAGTTTATCTATTTCGCAAATGACCACGTATATCGCAATCGCGTGGATGGCACGTGCCTTCTATTTTAATAATATAGATAGGGAAATTGCGATGGAGATTCAAGAAGGACGTGTGGCTGTAGAATTAATTCGTCCGTATAACTATTTGGGAATGAAAGTTATGCAAGGTCTTGGCGAGGGAATATTCCGTTTTGCCTTCTTTTCCATTCCAGGCATGGTTATCGTTACGTTATTATTTTCGTTGCAAATTACAACAAATTTTCAAACTTGGTTATATTTCTTCTTATCTTTAATATTTAGTTTTATTATTAATACACAAATTAATTTAATGACGGGAATGCTTACGTTTTTCCTATTTAATAATAGTGGAATTATGTATGCAAAACGCGTTGTTATTGATTTATTTTCAGGTCTATTATTACCAATTAGTTTTTATCCGCTATGGGCCCAAAAAGCAATGATGTTTTTACCGTTTCAGGCTATTAGTTATATTCCAAGTATGATTTTTTCTGAAGGTATACAGGGGAGTAAGTTGTATGAGGCTTTAGTATTTCAAGTGATTTGGGCGATTGTACTTATTATTCCAATTGTACTCATGTGGAGAACGGCGAGAAAACGTCTAATTGTACAAGGGGGATGATGAGATGCTATATATAAACTTATTTTTACAATATGCAAGTCAATATATAAAAACAAAATTGGAGTATCGAGGCGATTTTATCGTTGGTTTACTTTCTGATTTATCGCTTCAAGCAGTTAATTTAATATTTATTCTCGTTGTATTTGGGCATACACAAGCATTGAAGGGATGGAGTCGAGAAGAAGTAATCTTTATTTATGGTTTCTTTTTAGTACCATTTGCCATCTTTTCAGCTTTCTTTAATATATGGGATTTTAATGATCGATACATTATTAAAGGGGAGATGGATCGTGTATTAACGCGGCCGATCCATAGCCTATTTCAAATTATATTAGAAAGAATGGAACTTGAATCTTTAATTGGAGCTATTACAGGGATTGTTGTAATGGGATATGCAGCTGTGGAGTTACAATTATCTTTTTACTGGTATGATTTCTTCTTATTTATATTGATGGTAGGAGGAGGAGCACTTGTATATGGAGGGATATTTGTTACGCTGGCGAGCCTTGGTTTTTGGTCGGATGCGAAAAGTTCAATTATGCCTCTTATGTATAACATAGGTAATTACGGGCGCTATCCTGTTAATATTTATAATCGTGTAATTCGTTTCATTTTAACGTTTGTTTTACCGTTTGCGTTTGTTGGAGTATATCCAGCGGCATACTTTTTAAGAAAAACAGAATGGAATAGTTATGCATTTGCGACGCCAATTGTTGGTGTTATCTGTTTTACGATTGCAATCACCCTCTGGAACCAAGGGGTAAAAAGGTATCGTGGCGCGGGTAATTAATTATAGAAGCTTGTTCGTTTCTAAGGGATAAATCAGTTCTCCACCTCATACATATAAAATGAGGTGGAGGACATGTTATGGGGATTTATTCTATTAATTGCAGCAATCGCTATTTTGAAAAGTGTCCAATTATTATGGAGTTCCTATTCGGATTCAACGCGTTTTTTTTCGCTCTATAATTTGGCCACATTATTTTTAATCTATACAACAGTACTAATCGCATTTGGATTAAGTTACGTTGTATTAGAGGAAATGGGTTTCGCAGTTTTGAAAGAGGACGGAGAAAGTTTGAACGCTCATTCTTTTCAACTCGTCGAAGTTTGTTTATATTTTAGCGCAGTTACTTTATTGTCTGTTGGATATGGTGACATATCTCCGATTGGAATTGGGCGATGGATTGCAATCGCAGAAGCGCTAATTGGATATACACTCCCTTTTGCTTTTGTGATGAGGTCTGTAATAGACAATGAAAAATAAGGAAGCATTTGTTATAGTAAAGGAAAAGAGTAGGAGTGATAACTATGATTACAGTAGGAGAAATGGCACCAGAATTCACATTAGAGGGAAGTAACGGAGAAGAAGTTCGCCTAGCTGATTTCCGCGGTAAAAATGTAGTTCTCTATTTTTATCCGAAAGATATGACGCCAGGATGTACAACTGAAGCATGTGATTTTCGTGATGCGTATGGAGTATTTCAAGAGAAGGATACGGTTATTCTTGGAGTAAGTCCTGATTCAGCGAATAGACATTTGAAATTCATTGAGAAACATGAATTGCCATTTACACTTTTAGTAGATGAAGATCATAAAGTAGCAGAGTTATACGATGTTTGGAAGTTAAAAAAGAACTTTGGGAAAGAGTATATGGGAATTGAGCGTTCTACATTCCTTATTAATAAAGACGGTGAACTTGTAAAAGAGTGGCGTAAAGTGAAAGTGAAAGGACATATTGAGGATGTTCTTTCTTATATAAAATAAATCTACATTGGAGATAAAATATGCAGAAACAAGGCAAGTGTCTATACATATTTTACTGCCTTACATAAAGTGGAAGTGTAGGGCATACCTCCTCAGATGATAGTATTCCAAGTGCGATTATGTCGCACTTTTTTCTATGGAATATATGAAGAAAAAAGGGAGAGATACATAAAAACAAGTCCTGAATATAAAAATAAACTACATACTTATAGTAGAAATATTGACGATTTATAAGAAAAGGAGTACACTCTTTATAAGAATTATAAAATAATAATCCGTATAGAATCGGGGTGCATGACGGTGGTCAAAGAAGAATTAAAAGAAGCGCTAGAAATGCTGAAAAATACGGGTGTACGCATTACTCCACAGCGTCATGCTATTTTAGAGTACCTTGTGGAATCAATGACGCACCCAACAGCGGATGATATTTATAAAGCATTAGAAGGTAAGTTTCCAAATATGAGTGTTGCAACTGTCTATAATAACTTACGTGTGTTTAAAGAGGTTGGACTTGTAAAGGAATTAACTTATGGAGACGCTTCAAGTAGATTTGATTATGTTACAAGTCAACATTATCATGTGATTTGCGAAAAATGTGGTAAGATTGTTGATTTTCCTTATGGAGGCTTGGAAAAGCTGGAAGAGGAAGCTGCGAAAACGACAGGCTTCGTTATCAATAGTCATCGCTTAGAAATTTATGGCGTTTGTCCAGAGTGTCATAAGGCGTAATATATAATAAAGAAAGAGGCTGACGGCTATACGTCAGCCTCTTTCTTTATTATATAAGGATTAGCGTGAGGTTAATCGGGATTTACAGTGCTAAGTTAGTAAGAAGGGTTAGATAAAAGTTTGTCGAATTTACTTTGTATTGGTGGAAATGAATTCTTGGAGGGGACATTTTGAAGAAATATGAGATTAAAAATAACATTCCAACATTGGAAGAATATAAATATTTATGTGATTCTGTGGGATGGACTAACTATATGAACTTTGAGGTGGCGGAAATATCACTTCAAAATTCGATTTACTGTATAACAGTCAAGGATAATAATCAAATCATCGGCATGGGGAGAATTGTTGGTGATGGGGCTATCTATTTCTATATTCAAGATATAGTGGTTCATCCAGATTATCAAAAGAATGGTATTGGAAAGAAAATAATGAATACTTTAGTAGAATACTTAAATGGGAATACTCCAGATAAAGCATTCATTGGTTTGTTTGCGTCGCAAGGTAAAACATCATTCTACGAAAAATATGATTTTAAAGATTATTCGCCTAATATGACAGGGATGTTTACTGTTATTTCGAAAAAATAGGTGTAATAAATTTAATAAAACAATTAAAAAGTTGATTTTTTAAGAAATCAACTTTTTAATGAGTTGAAACGTTTGTAGTGTTGCAAATTCGTATTTCCCTTGATACTTATGATTTATAACTCTTCTTATTATACTTTTCATCAAATTCTTTTCCTTCTAGATCTCGATCTAGTGTTAAAGGTTGATTGCAGTGCATACATGCATCGACACGGCCGAGCATTTTGGTTGGTTTATCACAGCTTGGACAAATAATTTGGATAGTCTTAGTAGATAACATACCAATCCAAAAGTAAACGACAGTGCTAGCGATAACAGCTAAAAAGCCAACCATCATAAACGTTGTCATAATAATAATGTTTTCGCGGAAAAAGACACCTAAGTATGCAATGAAGAGGCCGATAAATACTAAACTTAATGCAAAGGTCCGGATTTTATTGATTTTGTTTGAATACTTAATGCTCATTCTCACCACGCTCCTATACTAATAATATAACATAAAATTTAGAATTTTCACTCTCATGTAAATTGATAAAGAGATAAGATATGAAATGAATAGGAGGGGAGCCAAGAATGAATGGACGCTATAATGATTTTCACAGCGGTTTTTAAGTTTTTAACGGGATGTGAAATTTTTTTATAAAAAGTATTGACCTTGTATATACTGCATGATATATTAATAACCGTCGCTGATGCGGAAACGCAGAAAACGACAAAAAAGAAATTAAAAAACTTAGTTGACATTGAAAAATGAAGATGTTAACATAAGGAAGTCGCGAATGAGCGACCAAGTAGTTCTTTGAAAACTGAACGAAACAAACAACGTGAAACGTCAATTTTTATTTTAGATGCTAGACAAACTAACTTTATTGGAGAGTTTGATCCTGGC
>NZ_JAKUGK010000009.1:0-240834 GCF_022663885.1 Bacillus cereus group sp. BfR-BA-01330 | reverse complement strand
TTATAAAGGAAATGTGGATGGATCTTATCCATATGGTGTTTTTGCGAGAAAAGATGGTTACATTGATATTGGACAAAACACATGGGTAAAAGAAGAGCATTTTAATGTAAGGTAATAACAAAGTTTTTTATTATTTGATTTAAAATTATAAATTTTAATATACAGAAAAATATAAAAGGGTGCTTTTTTAAGTGCCTTTTTATATTACGTATGAATAGAAAGGAAGATTATTATGGCAAAATTTATTTATCCAACAGATACAACGAGAGTAACAAGTGGATTTCGGGGGAGCAGACCAGATCATCATGGGATAGATCTTGCTGAATCGGGCTATCATCCAATTTATGCAGCAGCTAGCGGACGAGTTAGTCGTTCTTATATTTCATCCAGTTATGGTGAATGTATTATGATTGTGCACACTATTGATGGGGTTACATGGGAAACAGTATATGCCCATATGCGTAGCGGTTCTCGAACAGTAAAAGAAGGTGATTATGTTACACAAGGACAAACTATTGGGGTTATGGGGAACACAGGGGATTCTAGTGGTCAACACTTGCATTTTGAATTGCATAAAGGGTCTTGGAACATCAATAAGAGTAATGCTGTGAATCCATTAGACTACTTAGGAAAAGGAGACGGTGGTGGTACAACTGACCCTTCTGATAAACCGCTACAACCAAAAGGGCTGGGAATTGCAACGTCTAAATACCCAGAAGGATGGGGCATTAATTTATATAGTGGTCCTGGAAAAGATGCTTGGTTTACAGGTCATGTCATTAATACAAAAATGCCATATTTAATTATAGATGCTGCTTGGTATGGCGGGAATGAAAATATGCTTTGCTTAGGTTGGGAAGCCTGGGCAAAAGAAGAACACTTTGAAGTGCAGTGGTTCCACGCTTACTCAAAATATCCAGCAGGTTATGGTATTAACACATATGATGGTCCAAATGGAAATTATAAAGGAAATGTGGATGGATCTTATCCATATGGTGTTTTTGCGAGAAAAGATGGTTACATTGATATTGGACAAAACACATGGGTAAAAGAAGAGCATTTTAATGTAAGATAATATCTTTAAATCAGCATGTATTAAGTAGGATGAAAAAACTTGTTATCATACCTCTTGAGATTAGAGTAATATCTGTAAAATGCTGGGCGGAATATAGAGTGCGATTTTTGAAAGAGCAACTGATGTAAAAAGTTGCTCTTTTTCTTTTTTTTGAATGTGAGGACCATAACCCATTATATAGAATATGGCCTGTCTGAGGATTTAGTTTCTAGATGTACTTAATAATTCAGTGGAATTTTAAATGATAAAAAATAAAAAAGGAGATAATCAGTAATGGAAATTAGAAAAAAATTAGTGGATCCAAGTAAATATGGTATAAAGTGTCCCAATACAATGACACCAGAATTCATCACAGTACATAATACGTACAATGATGCATCAGCAGAAAATGAGATATCGTATATGATTGGGAATAATAATTCAGTGTCGTTTCATGTTGCAGTAGATGACAAAGAAGCGGTACAAGGTATTCCGTTTGATCGTAATGCTTGGCATGCAGGTGATGGTAACGGAAATGGTAATCGTAAATCTATCGGAGTGGAAATTTGCTATTCTCTAAGCGGTGGGGATAGATATTACAAGGCGGAGGATAATGCAGCAATTGTTATTGCTCAGTTAATGAAACAATTCAATATACCGATTAGTAATGTACGTACACATAAATCGTGGAGTGGAAAGCATTGCCCACATCGAATGCTCGATGAAGGAAGAGTGGATCAATTCATTGAGAAGATAAACAAAGCATTTAATGAAGATAATAATAAACCACTACAACCAAAAGGACTGGGAATTGCAACGTCTAAATACCCAGAAGGATGGGGCATTAATTTATATAGTGGTCCTGGAAAAGATGCTTGGTTTACAGGTCATGTCATTAATACAAAAATGCCATATTTAATTATAGATGCTGCTTGGTATGGTGGGAATGAAAATATGTTATGTCTAGGTTGGGAAGCGTGGGCGAAAAAAGAACACTTTGAAGTAGAGTGGTTCCATGCTTACTCAAAATATCCCGCAGGTTATGGCATTAACACATATGATGGTCCAAATGGAAATTATAAAGGAAATGTGGATGGATCTTATCCATATGGGATTTTTGCAAGAAAAGATGGTTATATCGATATTGGGCAAAACACATGGGTAAAAGAAGAACATTTTAATGTGAGATAAGGATATGAGAGTAGGATCACTCGTATGATTCTCTTTAATTTTTGAAAAGGAGATGAGAACGATGGAAGAACAAATCTTCAATTCAATGATTCAACAAGGAGCATTCGCAGCTTTATTTGTATGGATGCTGTTTACTACGCAAAAAAAGAATGAACAGCGCGAAGAACAATATCAAAAAGTTATTGAAAAAAATCAACAGGTCATTGAAGAACAAGCAAAAGCATTTAGTTCGTTGTCGAAGGATTTATCAGATGTTAAGCGAAAAATCTTGGGGAACGATGATGAGAAATAAAATATGGTATTAAAGTATTTGTCGCATATGCAGGTTCTCAAATAGGAATTCGATTCATATATAGCTAATGAGAAAAAGCCCTAATACCGATAAGTATTGGGGCTTTTTCTCATTAGCTATAGTGAATAAGTTTGTGGTGGATTTTTCAAGAGGAAAGAGTGAATGAAGTCTAATATTAATGTAAATGAAATGAAACTTTGAATGCTGCTTAGTTATAACATAGTCTTATTCAGGATTTCGTTAGTTAATTTTCTAAATTTAGGGAATAAATATAGTTTAGTACCTTGCAATAAATAATACTAAGTGGTATATTATGGATAAAACAGGTACCGTGTATTGAACAGTACTAAGATAGGAAAGGAGGATGGCACTTGAACGTTCAGTTTAAAAAAGGTGTGCTTGAACTTTGTGTATTAGCACTTGTAAAACGTAAAGATAGTTACGGTTATGAACTTGTTCAGCAAATTTCTAATAAATTTTTAATATCGGAAGGGTCAGTATACCCTTTATTACGTCGTTTGACGAAAGAAGGGTATTTTCAAACGTATTTAAAGGAATCTACGGAAGGGCCACCTCGTAAATATTATCAATTAACAGAGCAAGGGGAGAGGCAATTTCATTTGTTAGTAACAGAATGGCGTGATTTTGCGAAAGGGGTACAAGAAATTATTGAAGGGGTGGAATGGGATGAGTAAAGAAGGGTTTCTTAAAGAATTATCAAGTTATCTTAGAAAGTTACCAGAGGAAGAGAGGCAAGATATTTTATTGGATTATGAAGAGCACTTTCAGTTTGGACTAGAAGAGGGGAAAACTGAATCGGAAATAATACAGGGCCTTGGTTCTCCGAAAGTAATCGCGAAAGAATTACTTGCGATGTATCGCTTCGATGAAATGAAAAAAAATCCATCGACTTCAAATGTGACAAGAGCTGTTATGGCAGCGATTGGACTTAGTTTGTTTAATTTTATTATTGTGTTAGGCCCGTTAGTCGCAATTATTGCTTTTATATTTTCTTTTTGGATCGGTGGTATTGCTAGTGTAGTAACACCATTTTTCGTTATTGGAAAAGTATTTATGGGTACTTTTATATGGTTGGATCTTTTCGTTAGTATAACGTTTGTTGGGGTAGGTTTATTGTTATGTATTATCGCTTTTTATAGTACAAAGTGGTTTAAGAGATTGTGTGTACGATATGTAATATGGAACTTCAAAATGATAAAAGGAGAGTAAATGATGAAAAAACTATTTTTAATCGCTATCGCTTGTATCATTATTGGAGTAATAGGAATTTCCCAAACATATGAAAAAGCAGTACAAACTGCTGAAAAAGGCGATAAAGAAAATGTAATTAAAAACGAAACATTAAAAAATATAGAAGTTAAGTTAGATGCCGGGGATATTATTGTCCAAAAATCTCCTGACTCTGCTTTTTATGTAAAGCAATCGGGAGATGTACGTAAACAAGAGATTCGTATCGCAGAAGATGGTGACACATTAAAAATTATTGGGGAAAGAGAAAAAGGTGCTTCATTTGATTTTTCTTTTTACGATTTTAGGTTTCAAACGTCTAAATTGACTCTCCTTGTGCCCGAACGCTCTTACCAAGATGTAAAAGTAAATTCATCTGCTGGACAAATCGAAATGAGTGATGTGAAAAGTGATAGCGTAAGTGTTAGAACACTTGCTGGAGAAGTAGAGTTGAAACAAGTAACGGCTAAGAATGTGGAGGGATCGACAAAAGCTGGTGAGGTGAACTTTAAGAAGGTATTAGGGAAAGTGACCGCAAAAACAACAAGTGGGGAAATAAATATTCAAGATCATGATTCTAAGTATAATCTAGAAGCAAGTTCAACTGCGGGAGATATAGATATTACTTTATCGGAAAAACCACAAGATGCGGTAATTACTGGGCAAAGTGCTGCTGGAGATGTAACAATTTTTAATGAAGAAAATAAAAATGTAACAATTGGAAATGGTAGTAAAAAGATTAGCGGTAAAACGGCTGCGGGAGATGTGACGATTGAAACTCGTTAATAAGAAATAGAATGCATGGAAATCTATCAAAATACAAAAAGAAGATAATTACCGTATATAAATAAGGTAATTATCTTCTTTTTGTTATTTTTAATGTAAATCACGATATACGCCAATTACTTTCCCGATAACTGACACTTGTTTTAAAATGATAGGTTCTAATGAAGAGTTTTCTGGTTGTAGACGGAAATGGTCTTTTTCTTTATAGAAACGTTTAACTGTTGCTTCGTTATCCTCTGTTAAAGCGACTACAATTTCACCATTATATGCAGACTGCTGTTGGCGAACAACAACTAAATCTCCATCGAAAATACCAGCTTCAATCATACTATCTCCAGAAATACGTAACATGAACACTTGGTCTGCTCCAGCAACAATACTAGCTGGAAGTGGGAAATGTTCTTCTACGCTTTCGACCGCTGTAATTGGTAAACCAGCAGTGACTTTTCCGACAATTGGAACTTGAATAACAGATTGTGTTTCCGTATCCATTCGGTCTTCACCTAAAATTTCAATGGCACGTGGTTTTGTTGGATCGCGTCGAATGTATCCTTTTTCTTCTAATCGTGATAAATGTCCGTGCACTGTAGAACTAGAAGCGAGGCCGACTGCTTGACCAATTTCACGTACGGAAGGTGGATATCCTTTTTCTTGTACTTTTAGCTTAATAAAGTCGAGAATGTCTTGCTGGCGTTTCGTTAACTTTTCCATGTTTTCTAACACCTCGTTTTCTTTCATTTTTCTTATTAATAAGTATAACATGTGAAAAAACATTCTACAAACATAAGTTCGAACAAATGGCGGATTTATGTTACACTATAGGGAAATAATAGGGAGAAAGAGGGGTTCAAAATGAATGCAATTATTTATGCACGTGTGAGTACAACGAAAGAAGCGCAAGAAACATCATTATTACGTCAAAAAGATGAATTATTGCATTTAGCTGAGCGCTATCAAATGAATGTTACTAAGGTGATTGAAGAGCAGGCTAGTGGATATACAATTGAACGTGACGGTATATTAGAGGTGTTGGATACAATTCGAGACGAACAAATTGATGTGTTACTTATACAAGATGAAACGCGTCTTGGTAGAGGAAATGCGAAGATCGCGTTAATGCATTGTTTACATAAAGAAGGCATAAAAGTATATACGCATACACATAATGGTGAATTACAATTGTCGGATTCTGATTCAATGGTATTAGATATTATTGGTATTGTTGAAGAATATCAAAGAAAGATTCATAATTTGAAAATTAAACGAGGTATGCAACGTGCAGTAGAAAAAGGTTATCGTCCAGAAAAAAATTTAAAAAATCGTCATTTAAGTGTAGGAAGAGAGAAAAAAGAAGTGCCAATTGAGGAAATTGTACGTTTGCGAAAAAGTGAACTCACGTTTGAAGAAATTGCAGCAACATTACGTGGATTTGGTCATAATGTTTCAAAGGCGACTGTACATCGTAGATATGTAGAGTATACGAAGCAATTGCTTGATAAAGAAGAGTAACTATTGTATGATAATAATCAGTTTTGATTAGAAGGGGGATTCGAGATGATTAATCACGAACTCGTTGAACGCATTAACTTCTTAGCGAAAAAAGCAAAAGCTGAAGGTTTAACTGAAGAAGAGCAACGTGAGCGTCAATCGCTACGTGAACAATATTTAAAAGGATTTCGTCAAAATATGTTAAACGAACTTAAAGGTATTAAAGTTGTTAACGAAGAAGGTACAGATGTTACACCGACGAAATTAAAAGCTTTAAAAAAGCAAGATAATGCAAAATTAAATTAAAAGATGGGCGAAGCCCATCTTTTTTATATGTAAAAATCGTTATTTAATAACTTTCCAGTTGTTATTAACTGTTGCTTCTATCGTTTTATGTTCCAATATATAATTAGCGATAAGTTCAGACATATCTGTGGGTATATCTTTTACTACCGGTTTGTTTTGAAACATAAAGAAATTTCCCCCGCCACTTGCACGATAATTATTCATTACAACGTCATATTCTTCATTCATATTAAGAGGAGCACTGTTATGCTGTAAAGATTCTACTCTTTCACCAATTGGTTTTGAAATGTTTAATACGTATGAAATCCCTTCCCACATATCATAATTATAATGTTGTGGCTTTGGTTCTATGTAGGTAGGACTTACGGTGATGGATCCATCTGTTTTTAATGTGAAATAAGAAGCAGAGAGTTCAAGAGCATTTTTTATATCCGCTCCAGTTATTCTAATTACTTTTAATGTGTTTGGATAAATATAATTAGAAACGATGTCACGCATTGTTACATGTTCCGGGAAACCTGGAGATGTATTATGGAACAAACTTGTACAAGAAATTGATACATTAGCTATATCCATCTGTATTTTATTTATGAATTCGATAAAAGGATGATCATGCAAACGAGTTTGCATAGCATCTGAAATTTGCATATCCCCCTGAATGATTCCAATAGGTTGATCAAGCCACTTTTGTGTTTTCTCTTCGTAATCGGCTACCAATGAAAGTACATCTTGGTCAGCCTCAACTCCTTGTACAGATAATAATTCAGAAGAACTCTCTTTTTTAACCCATTTATGTTTTGTTTTTTCGAATGTTATTTTTACTTTTCCAACTGAGTTTCCATTACATCCGGTCTGTAAAATTGTTACACCGTTAGCCATTGTGTGAGCAATTTCCCGGTGTTGGTGACCTGTTAATAAAATATCTATGTCTTCAATTTCATGGCACATTGCATATCCTTGGTTTTCTCCTGTTAAAACTTCAGTCGGTACCCCGGTTTGTAAATCTCGTTCAACTCCCCCGTGATACGCTACGACTAGTAAATCTGGTTTCTCATGTTTGCGAATGTAAGAAACCCACTTTTTCGTTGTTTCTAATGCATCTTCAAATTGTAAGTCTTTAATGTGATGGGGTTGTTCCCAATTGGTAATGTAGTGCGTTGTCACCCCTAAAATAGCGATTTTTATATTGGATTCAATCTGTTTGATTATATAAGGTTTTCCGAAATAAGGTTTCTTTATGTTTTTATCTAAAATGTTTGCTGATAGGTACGGGAAGTTCGCAGTAGTCACAGCGTTATTTAATATACCCATCCCGTAATTAAACTCATGATTGCCGATAATTGCAGCGTCATACTGTAAGTAATTCGCTAATAAGGACATTGGGTTTTTTTTGTTTTTTTCGTATGTAACATAATGATAAGTAAATGGTGTTCCTTGAATAAAGTCGCCATTATCAATTAAAAGAACGTTTGTATTTTGGGAACGTTCTTTTTTTATAAGAGTAGAAATTTTAGCTAAACCAAGTTCTGCTGGGGAGTTATCTTGGTAGTGAATAGGATAAACAGTGCCATGTATATCGCTTGTTAATAAGATGTTTAAAGTTACAGTTTGATTTTGTTCCAATATGACTCACCTTTTCTATTGTTATCTTCCAATTCATCATATCAAATATGTGAAGAGAATTTTAATGTGAGTGTATAGAATGTGTAAAGATTCTGTAAATAATCAATTATTTGTAAAAATATGTGATATATTTCTTCATGTTTATGAAAGGTTATTTTATAACAATGAAAAATGGAGGCATTAATATGTTGAAAAAAGTTTTTGCAATGAGCACAACAGTTGTACTAGCAGCGGGATTATTAAGTGGCTGTGGAACGAAGGAATCAAGTGCAAGTAAAAATGAAGATACGAAAAAAGGGTATGTACCGAAGACTTTAAATGTTCAATTTGTTCCTTCTCAAAATGCAGATACGTTAGAGGCGAAGGCAAAACCGCTTGAGAAGCTATTAAGTGATAAGTTAAATATTCCAGTAAAAGTTAGTATTTCAACGAACTACAATACAATTGTAGAAGCGATGGCATCTAAACAAGTAGATGTAGGATTTTTACCGCCAACAGCGTACGTATTAGCACATGAAAAGAAGGCTGCAAATGTAATTTTACAAGCACAACGTTTTGGAGTAGAGGATGAAACAGGAGCTCCTACAAAAGATTTAGTAGATTATTATAAATCTGAGTTTGTTGTTAAAAAAGACTCTAATATAAATAGTGTAAAAGATTTAAAAGGTAAAAAGATTGGTTATCAAGATGTAACATCATCAGCAGGGTATGTATGGCCTGCAGCTGTTCTATTAAAAGAGGGAATTGATCCGTTAAAAGATGTGAAACCTGTTACATTAAAAGGTCACGATCAGTCGCTTATTGCTCTTTTAAATGGTGACGTAGATGCAGCTGTTGTATTCCAAGATGCTCGTAATATTGTAAAAAAAGATTATCCGAATATATTCGAGCAAACGAAAATAGTGAAATTTACGGAGAAAATTCCAAACGATACGATTTCGGTACGTTCTGATTTAGATGAAGAGTGGAGCAAGAAATTACAGGATGCTTTCATTGAAATTGGAAAAAATGAGGAAGGTCACAAAATCATTAAAGAAGTATATTCACATGAAGGATATGTTAAATCTGATGATAGTAAATTTGACATCGTTCGTGAATATGGGAAGAAAGTAAAAACGCAATAATACATATGGAAATGGCAGCTAGCTGAAAGGGAATGTTTTCAGTTAGTTTGCCGTTTTGAATACATAGAAGGTAGGTAAGATGTGTGATAGAATTTCGAAATGTCTCCAAAGTGTATCCAAATGGTACAAAAGGATTGAATAATATAAACTTGAAAATTCAAAAAGGTGAGTTTGTTGTAATGGTAGGGCTGTCCGGAGCTGGAAAGTCTACACTTCTAAAATCGGTAAATCGTCTTCATGAGATTACAGAAGGCGAAATCATGATTGAATGTGAGTCTATTACTGCTGCAAAAGGAAAAGATTTACGACGTATGCGCCGGGATATTGGTATGATCTTTCAAAGTTTTAACCTTGTAAAGCGATCAACAGTATTGAAGAATGTATTAGCTGGCCGTGTTGGATATCATTCGACATTGCGTACAACGTTAGGTTTGTTTCCGAAAGAGGATGTGGAGCTCGCATTTCAAGCGTTAAAAAGAGTGAATATTTTAGAAAAAGCATATGCACGTGCTGATGAATTATCAGGAGGACAACAACAACGTGTATCGATAGCTAGAGCATTGGCGCAAGAAGCAAAAATCATATTGGCAGATGAACCTGTTGCGTCGTTAGATCCGCTAACAACAAAGCAAGTATTAGATGATTTAAAGAAAATTAATGAAGATTTTGGAATTACAACAATTGTAAACTTACATTCTATTGCTTTAGCTAGGCAATATGCGACGCGTATTATTGGATTACATGCAGGTGAAATTGTTTTTGATGGTTTAGTAGAAGCAGCAACGGATGAAAAGTTTGCTGAAATTTATGGTGACGTAGCACAGAAAAGTGAATTGTTAGAGGTGGCAGCTAAATGAATGATGTGACGATATATTCGAAGTCGATACCGAAGCCGCCGAGTAAGTTAAAACATATGTTAACGTTTATTCTATTCATTTTACTGTTGTGGGGAAGTAGTATACAGGTCGACGCATCATTTTCAAAGCTAGTAGTTGGTTTTCCTAATATAATGGATTTGTTAAAAGAAATGGTGCCGCCAGATTGGAGTTATTTTCAAGTTATTACAACAGCAATGTTAGATACAATACGTATGGCGATTATTGGGACGACTTTAGGAGCGATTTTAGCTATTCCACTTGCACTGTTTGCGGCAAGTAATGTGTTTACTAGTACATTTTTATACAGTCCAGCTCGATTGATTTTAAATTTTATTCGAACGATACCAGATTTATTATTAGCGGCAATTTTCGTAGCTATTTTTGGAATAGGACCACTTCCGGGTATTTTAGCTCTTACTTTTTTCTCAATTGGGCTCGTGGCGAAATTGTTGTATGAATCAATTGAATCAATTGACCCTGGCCCACTAGAAGCGATGACAGCTGTAGGGGCTAATAAGGTGCAATGGATTGTTTATGGAGTCATTCCACAAGTAAAAGCACACTTTGTTTCCTATGTACTATATACATTTGAGGTGAATGTACGGGCAGCGGCTGTCCTAGGTTTAGTAGGAGCAGGTGGTATTGGACTATATTATGATCGTACACTTGGATTTTTACAATATCAACAAACTGCATCTATTATCATCTATACTCTTGTTGTTGTATTGGTAATTGATTATGTAAGTACATTGTTGCGGGAGAAATTATAATGAGTAAAACGACGATAATCGTACCAAAACCGAAGAAACCGAGTGTGTATCGCTCGTTTATTTTTATAGCACTTACATTTGTTTATATATGGGCTTTTTCAGGAGTACCGCTAGAGGGAATAAAGGAAACGACGGGAGAAATTACAAAAGCAATTATGACAGGGATATTGAATCCAGACTGGTCGTATGTATCTTTGCCAGATGGTGAAGATTTATTACATGGATTAATTGATACGTTGGCAATTGCGATATTAGGTACATTTATTTCTGCATTTTTATCTGTTCCGTTTGCTTTTTGGGCGGCAACGAATATGAGTAGTGGAAAATTAACTTCAGGATTTGGGAAATTTGTACTTAGTTTTGTTCGTACGTTTCCTGAATTAATTATGGCTCTTTTATTTATAAAAGCTGTTGGTCCAGGCTCTTTTGCAGGAGTATTAGCCTTAGGATTGCATTCTATTGGAATGTTAGGAAAACTATATTCAGAAGGAATTGAAAACATAGATAAAGGACCGACGGAAGCGTTACTAGCAACAGGAGCAAATCGTTTTCAAATACTTTGGTATGCGGTGTTACCGCAAGTGTTACCAGATTTTCTATCGTATACGTTATACAGATTTGAAATTAATGTACGATCCGCTGCGATTTTAGGGGTTATCGGAGCAGGAGGGATTGGTACGCCACTAATTTTTGCGCTGAGTTCACGCAATTGGTCTCGCGTGGGAATTATTTTATTGGGCATTATTTTAATGGTCATTATCATTGATTTTATTTCAAGTTCGATTCGGAAACGGATTGTGTAACTGATTTGAAAAGCATCGAATGTAGATGCTTTTTTTATGTTTTAAAAACGTATTTGAAAAGTAAGTATAGAAGAGATTTGTATAAATATACAGATAATTCCCTTTCTTTTTAAAATAAAAATAATGAAAAAGTATGTCATATTGAATACCCATACATTCCCGGAAACATTGATTTTTTTATAAAAAATCAAAAAAACATCAACATATTTGTCGATACATGTTGTATAATCTTGCGTGGGAAGCTATCATATAAATGTATAAAACGTTTACTAATATAAGCGAAGGGAAGAATAGCATGTCACATTCAATCGAACAACTTTCTATCAACACGATTCGCACATTATCCATCGATGCGATTGAAAAAGCAAACTCTGGTCACCCAGGAATGCCAATGGGTGCAGCACCAATGGCTTATACATTATGGACTCAATTTATGAAACACAATCCAAATAACCCAACGTGGTTTAACCGTGATCGTTTCGTATTATCTGCAGGTCATGGTTCAATGTTATTATACAGCCTACTTCACCTATCTGGTTATGATGTAACAATGGATGACTTAAAGAACTTCCGTCAATGGGGAAGCAAAACTCCAGGACATCCTGAGTATGGTCATACAGCTGGTGTAGATGCGACGACTGGTCCACTTGGACAAGGTATTGCAACTGCTGTAGGTATGGCAATGGCTGAAAGACATTTAGCTGCTAAATATAACCGTGATGCGTATAATGTAGTGGATCATTATACATACGCTATTTGTGGTGATGGAGATTTAATGGAGGGCGTTTCTGCTGAAGCATCTTCATTAGCTGCTCATTTACAATTAGGTCGTCTTGTTGTGCTTTACGATTCAAACGATATTTCATTAGATGGCGATTTAAATCGTTCATTCTCTGAAAGTGTAGAAGATCGTTACAAAGCATACGGATGGCAAGTAATCCGTGTTGAGGATGGAAACGATATTGAAGCAATCGCGAAAGCAATTGAAGAAGCGAAAGCTGACGAAAAACGCCCAACGCTAATTGAAGTAAGAACGACAATTGGTTTCGGTTCTCCAAACAAATCAGGAAAATCAGCTTCACATGGTTCTCCACTTGGTGTAGAAGAAACAAAATTAACGAAAGAAGCATATGCTTGGACTGCTGAGCAAGACTTCCACGTAGCAGAAGAAGTATATGACAACTTCCGTAAAACAGTACAAGATGTTGGTGAAACTGCGCAAGCTGAGTGGAACACGATGCTAGGTGAATATGCACAAGCATACCCAGAATTAGCAAACGAATTCCAAGCAGCAATGAACGGTCAACTTCCAGAAGGTTGGGAGCAAAACTTACCGACTTATGAATTAGGATCAAAAGCAGCAACTCGTAATTCTTCTGGTGCTGTAATTAATGCAATTGCAGAGTCTGTACCATCATTCTTCGGTGGATCTGCTGACCTTGCTGGTTCTAACAAAACATACATGAATAACGAAAAAGACTTTACAAGAGATGATTACAGCGGTAAAAACATTTGGTACGGTGTACGTGAGTTCGCAATGGGTGCAGCAATGAACGGTATTGCACTACATGGTGGTTTAAAAACTTACGGTGGTACGTTCTTCGTATTCTCTGATTACTTACGTCCAGCAATTCGCCTTGCAGCATTAATGCAATTGCCAGTAACGTATGTATTCACACATGACAGTATCGCTGTTGGTGAAGATGGTCCAACACATGAACCAATCGAGCAATTAGCAGCGCTTCGTGCAATGCCAAACGTTTCTGTTATCCGTCCTGCTGATGGTAACGAATCTGTTGCAGCTTGGAGACTAGCTTTAGAATCTACAAACAAACCAACTGCTTTAGTATTAACTCGTCAAGACCTTCCAACATTAGAAGGTGCAAAAGATGATACGTATGAAAAAGTAGCAAAAGGTGCATATGTAGTTTCTGCAAGCAAGAAAGAAACGGCTGACGTAATCTTACTTGCAACTGGATCTGAAGTAAGCCTAGCTGTTGAAGCTCAAAAAGCATTAGCAGTAGACGGCGTTGACGCAGCTGTTGTCAGCATGCCATCTATGGATCGCTTCGAAGCTCAAACTGCAGAGTACAAAGAATCTGTATTACCAAAAGCAGTAACAAAACGTTTCGCAATCGAAATGGGTGCTACATTCGGATGGCACCGTTACGTAGGTCTTGAAGGAGATGTGTTAGGTATCGATACATTCGGTGCTTCTGCTCCTGGTGAGAAGATTATGGAAGAGTATGGATTTACTGTAGAGAACGTTGTTCGTAAAGTAAAAGAAATGCTTTAATCATTTCAGAAAAATCTCTCCGGCATGGAGAGGTTTTTCTATGTAAATGAGTTTTTTCGACAGAAAAAGTTTTTTATCTCTCCGCAGTCAGACAATCATTGCAAATTTTCTTATATATAATGAAGAGAAAAGGTTGTCCAGATTGGGAGTGGAAAAATGAAAACGTATGAATTGTATTTAATTCAAGAGGATATTGCGAAAGCTTATTTTGGTCGTGAATATTTGTTTTTTGATTTATTTGCTCGATTTTCAGAATCTGGGTCCCTTTCGGAGAAAAAAGTGTTATATAAGCAAATGATGTATATAACGATGCCATTGCAAGTAATGAAAATTCATCATAAATTAGAACAAGCTTTGCGCGTTCTTGGTAAATATGATAGAACACATCATACACATACACTTTATACGGGAGCGGAGTACGGCGAAATAATGGTGAAACCGCACTATATTCGTATGAATACCTCTGGAAATGTCTCTATGGAAACGACGTTCTTTGAGGTGTTAAGAAAGTGTGAATTAACATTTTTAGCTATGGATTATGAAAATACAAAGTACGGATGGCTGAATCCTCTAAAACAAGTACGAACATATGTGTAAAAAATGTCGAATTGTATCTTGTCTTATTGAAAAGGTTTTAGTACACTGTAAGGTAGACAACATGAAGGAGGAAAATATATGCCAATTTGGTTAGGTATTCTAGTGGGCGTAGTAGCACTAGTAGCAGGCGTGGCGTTAGGATTTTTCATTGCCCGCAAATACATGATGAATTACTTACAAAAAAATCCACCAATTAACGAACAAATGTTAAAAATGATGATGATGCAAATGGGACAAAAACCTTCCCAAAAGAAAATCAATCAAATGATGAGCGCAATGAACAAGCAACAAATGAAATAAGCGCTAAAAGACACTCGCTAAGAGTGTCTTTCTTTTTGTTAGTTATAGTTTTTAAAACTTTTAAAAATTCTGTATTTTTGGTAAACTGAAAACATCGCTCATTTTAAGGGAGGAGGAAAAAAATGAAAGTGTTTATGAATTTAGCGTGGTTTTTTAAACAAGAAAAACGAGCGTACATAACTGGAATTATTTTATTGTTTGGCGTTGCACTTTTAGAACTTGTAGCACCAAAAGTAATTGGAATCGTTGTAGATGAAATTAATGATGGAACATTGACGACCGATAAGTTACTAAAATGGGTTGTACTATTAGTAATTGTAGGTATTACGATGTACATATTACGTTACATATGGCGTATTATGATTTTCGGGTCTTCATTAAAATTAGCTCGCCAATTACGAAAAAATTTGTATGAACATTTTACAAAGATGAGTCCATCTTTCTATCAGTCAAATCGGACAGGTGATTTAATGGCACATGCGACCAATGATATTCAAGCGATCCAGCAAACTGCTGGAGCAGGTGTTTTGACGCTTGTTGACTCATTAGCTGTCGGAGGATGTGTGCTCGTAGCGATGGGTTTTACAATTAGTTGGAAGTTAACATTATTAAGTTTAATTCCAATGCCGATTGTAGCTATTTCGACAAATTATTATGGCACTTTATTACATAAAAGGTTTCATAAAGCACAGCAATCGTTTTCGGAAATCAATGATAAAGTGCAAGAGAGTATGAGTGGAATGAAAGTGATTCGCTCGCTTGGACAAGAGAAAGAAGATTTACAGGCGTTTCGAAGAAAATCAGAAGATGTTGTACATAAAAATGTGTTAGTTGCACGTATTGATTCGTTATTTGATCCGACAATCTCTCTTATCGTTGGATTTTCTTTTTTAATCGCAGTATGTTACGGATCGGTATTAGTTGTAAGAGGTGAATTAACAGTAGGTGATCTCGTTACATTTACGACATATTTAGGTACCCTCGTTTGGCCAATGTTAGCGTTTGGATGGTTATTCAATATTATGGAGCGTGGGCGTGCTTCATATGACCGTGTAGAAAAAATTCTTTCACAAAAATCAGATGTAGTAAATAGCGAAAATGCTGTACATACAATAGCGAGCGGTAATGTTTCGTTTGCCGTTGATTCATTTTCGTATAAGAAAAATGAATTGTTACATTTAAACGATATTCACTTTGATTTGAAGAAGGGCGAAACGCTAGGAGTTGTAGGACGTACAGGCGCAGGGAAAACGACTTTATTAAAATGTTTAATCCGTGAGTATGATCATTTTAATGGTGAATTAAAAATTGGGGAGCGAGATATTCGAGATATAACACTTCATGGTGTCCGTTCTGCCATTTCATACGTGCCGCAAGATCATTTTTTATTTTCAGCAAGTATTGGCGAGAATATTGCCTTTGGAAAGGCGGATGCTACATATAATGAAATTACCCAAGCAGCAGAGATTGCTTGTATTCATAATGACATCCTCCAATTTTCAGAAGGATATGAAACAGTAGTAGGGGAAAGAGGTGTTTCGTTATCTGGTGGTCAAAAACAGCGAATCTCTATTGCTCGTGCTTTATTAACAAATGCTGAAATTTTAATTTTGGATGATTGTTTATCAGCGGTAGATGCAAAAACAGAAGAGACGATTTTAAGTGCCTTAAAGAGGGAGAGAGCAGGGAAAACGACGATTATTACTGCACACCGATTAAGTGCAATTCAGCATGCCAATCTTATTCTTGTTGTTGATGAAGGTAGAATTGTACAAAGAGGTACACATGAGGAATTAATGAAGGAAAACGGCTGGTATAAGGAAATGTATGAAAGCCAGCAATTAGAAGCTTTAGTCGAGAAAGGAGGCGTATGATGGTAGAGAAGAAGCGAAGTGATTTAAGTAGATTGCTTTCCTATATGAAGCCATATAAAGGGTTACTATCTTTAGCATTTATCTTTTTAGTTGGTGCGACAGTAACGGAAATGATGGGTCCTTTTTTAATTAAACAATTCCTCGATGAACACCTAGTACCGCGGGATTTTGAACGATCAGCGCTCGTTACTTTATTTGTAATTTACATAGTTGCTCATTTATTAAAAGTACTATTTACGTATTTAAATCTATTGTACTTTCAGAACATTGCTTTTAAGATTGTTCAAGATATGCGAGTTGAAGTATATGAACATGTTCAAAAGCTATCATTAAGTTTCTTTGATCGTACGCCGATTGGTACACTTGTATCGCGTATAACAAATGATACGGAAGCGATTAAAGATTTTTATGTCAGTGTATTATCAACATTTGTAAAAAATGTAGTCTTTTTAGTAGGTATTTTAGTAGCGATGTTTTTATTAGATGTAAAATTAGCGCTATTTTCTCTCGTATTAATTCCGATAATGTTTGCGATTATGGTATTATATCGCCGGAAAAGTGCAGCTTTTTATTTAGAAGTACGTAATCAACTAAGCGTGTTAAATGCAAAGTTGAACGAGTCCATACAAGGAATGAATATTGTTCAAGTGTTCAGACAAGAAAAACGTATGAGAAAAGAGTTTGAAGAAGTGAATAATAAACATTATAGTGCAGGGCGACGTACTTTGAAGTTAGACGCATTACTTTTACGACCAGCTACGGATTTAGTACATATTGTAGCTATTGCGTTAGTACTAGGTTTATTTGGGATTGATGCTTTAAAGAGCCCTGTTGAAGTAGGAGTTTTATATGCTTTTGTTAACTATATACATCGTTTCTTCCAACCTGTAAATGAGATGATGATGAAATTGTCCTTCTTCCAACAGGCACTTGTTTCGTCATCACGTGTATTTCATTTAATGGACGAGAAAGATTTAGCACCGGTTCAAAAAGGCAATGAGAATCCTCAAATCGTGGATGGAGATATTGAATTTAAAAATGTTACTTTTTCATATGATGGAAAGCGTGACGTTTTAAAAAATGTATCATTTCACGTGAAACAAGGGCAAACGGTTGCTTTTGTTGGGCATACTGGTAGCGGAAAAAGTACGATTATGAATTTGTTAATGCGATTTTATAATATTAAGTCAGGAAATATTGTAATAGACGGTGTAGATTTAGAAAAATTTGAAGAACGAGAAATTAGAAAGAAAATAGGACTCGTATTGCAAGATGCATTTTTATTTGCTGGAAATGTAAAGCAAAATATTCGTATGTATAATGAAGAAATTACGGATGAAGAAGTAAAAGAAGCTGCTCGATTTGTGCAAGCGAATACGTTTATTGAAAAGTTACCAAAACAGTATGAAACAGAAGTAGTAGAAAGAGGTGCAGCATTTTCAAGCGGTCAACGACAATTAATTGCTTTTGCTAGAACGATAGCAACGAATCCGAAAGTATTAGTATTAGATGAAGCAACAGCTAATATCGATACAGAAACAGAAGAGGCTATTCAAACAGCGTTGCAACAAATGCGAAAAGGTAGAACGACGATAGCCATTGCGCATAGGTTATCTACAATTCAAGATGCGGATCAAATTTTTGTGATGCATGATGGAGAGATAGTAGAGAGAGGGACACATCAAGAATTATTAAGTGAGCAAGGTTTGTATTATAATATGTATTTGCTACAAAATAAAGTGAGTTTGCAAAAGGCCTTGTAATACAAGGTCTTTTTTATTTTGTATACAAAATATGTTTACTCTTTGTTTCTATAGCATAAATGTCGTGTCCTCTTATGAAACTTGTACATATTGTATGTATACGAAGTAAAAAAATGATAGGAGATTTTATATGCAAAACAGATCAAGTTCAAATGTTACGTTTATTGATGTGTCTCATTGGGAAGGGAATATTGATTGGAATGCAGTGAAGGCATCTGGAATTCCAGCAGCGTATGCAAAAGCGACAGAAGGTGTAAACTACATTGATCCTACTTTTACTAAGAATGTACAAGCAGCACGAAATGCGAATGTATTAATTGGTGCATACCATTTTGCGCGCCCAGAACAAAATGATGCAATTTCAGAGGCAAAATATTTTGTGAGTATATTACAAAATAACCAGACAGACTTAATGCCAGTTCTGGATTTAGAATCACCAACAGATCCGAGTAACAATAATTTAACTGGTAACGCTATATCGAATTGGGCAAGAAGCTTCATAAATTATGTGAAACAGGCTACTGGAAAAGATGTAATGTTATATACAGGAGTTTGGTATATTAATGAGTTCGGAATTAGCGGATTAAGTGATATACCGCTTTGGATTGCTAAATACTCGAGTACACCGCCTGCTGATGCTGGTGGATGGACAACGTGGACAGCGTGGCAGTACACAGATTCTGGACAAATTTCAGGCGTAGGAAATTGTGATGTATCAGCTGCAGTTTCATTAGAAGCTTTAAAAGGGAATGGAGCAAGTGGTGGAGGTAATGTTTCCCCGCCTAATAATGCAACTCCAGTGTACGGGGTTGCTATAATTAATGGAGATAATGTGAATTTGAGAAGTGGACCATCTTTGCAGTCTAGTGTAATTCGCCAATTGAATCGTGGCGAAACATATGAAGTTTGGGGAGAACAAGATGGATGGCTTTGTTTAGGGACAAATCAGTGGGTATATAATGATCCGAGTTATATTCAGTATAAACATTATGTGGCGACTATTACTGGTGATAATGTAAATTTGCGTGATGCTCCATCATTAAATGGAAATGTTATAAGACAGTTACATCATGGTGAATCGTATCGAGTATGGAGTAAGCAAGATGGATGGCTTTGCTTAGGGACAAATCAATGGATATACTACGATCCAAGTTATATTCAGTATGGTGTACAATAGAGTGAAAATAAAAGGTGCCCCGTCAGAGGTGCCTTTTATTAAAAATATACAACTTTTACAAAGTCTATATCGAAACCATAGTATACTATAATAGATATATTTATAAAAAATAATCGATAATGAAATAAAGGGGTAAAAATATGAATTATGTGCTAATAGGTACGGTTTTAATATTATTAGCTGTAGTATTTGTGCTGTTTTATAAAAATAAACAGTTAGAATCAGAGAGTCAGCAAGTAGAATTTGAAAAGAAACAAGCGATTGAAACGTATAAAAATGAAATTGCAGCTACGGTGATAGAGCATAAAGAACAACAAAATAATTTGAAAAATATGGAACAGAAAAAATACAATGATTTACAAGTAAGTGCAAATAGAGAAATTGAAAATATGCGTATGATGAAAAATCAATTAGCTGTGCAGCATAGTAAAGAACGTAGTGAAATGCAAAATAAGCATAATAACGAAATACATATGTTTCAAAAACTAATTGCAAATCTACGAGAATATACTAAAAACGGCGCTGAAATGAATACGTACGAAACATTACATTATATGAAACGAGGATTCATAGAGCAAGGCACCATATTAGATGCTGAAATTCAAATCATGCCGAATGTTTTTATTAAAAATAATAGTGAAATAAACGATAATCGAATCCATCATCTCATCTTGTGCAAAACTGGTATTTATCTACTTGAGACGAAAGAATGGGAAGAGAAATTAATTCATGGTTTAACGAAAGAAAATGCTGGTATATATTCATTTATGATTGATGAAATGGGTAAGTATCAACAAGAAGTTGAAAAAGAAGAGACATTTGAATATATAGTAGGTAAAGATTCGTCAACTATACAAGTGAAAAATGAAGGGAATCCAGTATATAGGGCGAAGAAACTATCTCAAATTTTATACAGTGGTTTGAAAGAAATGCAGGCTAATAGTATAAAAGAAAAAGTAAAACCAGTTGTATATTTTTATAATAAAAATGGAAAAGAAATAGTAGACCTTTCTAGTGAGGAAACACCTAGATTAAAAGATCGGGAGCAAATTGTAACGTTCTTTAGAAATGAAATATTAGCAGGGGAAGTAGTATATACAGTGCAAGAATTAGAACAGATTCAAGAAATGATTAGCCGGATGAATTATATAGTGAGTTAAAAGGGGAGATCTTTCTGAACGCTATGCTACGTGGCATTTTGTATGTCTCTTTTTGTTTATATATAGTAATGTACATTGTATTTATATTCGTCATTGATATGGTCCATATACCCTTAAGTGTAAGTAGCATTTTTGTAGTATTCATACCATTTGTTTTATTAGTCATGATTCAAAGGGCTATTTTATATGTTTCTAAAAATCGTAATGAAGAAAAGAAGCAAATGTTGGGGGGGTTAATAGTAGCACTCATACCATTAATAGTGTGCACTGTACAACTAAGTGTAAATGAATATACATCAAAGTTTAATCAAAATAGATGGTTAAATCATGCAGATAAGCGGGTACATATGGTAGATGATCTATTACAAAAATATAAATTAATAGGGAAATCAAATGAAGAAATTACACAATTGTTAGGAGCCCCAACGGAAACGAGAAGTGGGGAAGAAGGAGTCATCACTTTGTATTATCTTGGGACTGAACGTGGCTTTATTCCAATAGATAGCGAACAGCTTATTTTACAATTTGATAGAGATGGTAAAGTCATGGAATATACGGTGCATAAAGATTAAAGAAACGTGGAGGGAAGCTATATGTTATAGCTTCTTTTTTATTTTTCAATATGTCAAGGAAGGGGGAGAAGGTTTTTGAGTGGAATAAGGAATGAAAGCGGAGGTGATGCATATATATAGATGCATTGGGCGATTATTCGCCCGATTGGTGAGGGTTAATAATCAATAAGTACGGACCAAAACCCCACTGATGAAAGTTTCACTTTATCATATTGTATAAATGAAAAGGAGGTAAGACGGTGAAAGCAATCCCGACTGATGTCCTGAGTAAAGAATTGATGGAAAGAGAAGGAGTTATATCTATTACAGTAAAGGAATTTGAAAAAATAGAAGTAGCTGGAGTAGTAGTAGCTGGTCCAGCGGTTATTTTGATTAATCAAGATTAAGTACATATCATTGAAATAAAAAGCATCCATCTAGGATGCTTTTTATTTGTATGTAAGCATAAATATGATGGATAATTGTGTTACTGGAGGGAAAGTCTGTGGCAATAATTATAACAATGTTAGTAATGGGTATTTTATTAGGATTTGTTGGAGCTGGAGGAGCTGGGTTTATTATCGCGATACTCACTTTAGTATTCCAAATTCCTATTCATGTTGCTCTTGCAACATCTTTAACTGCAATGGCATTTACGACATTATCAGGTGTTGTAAGTCATTACCGTGAAGGCAATGTTGCACTTATTATAGGCGGGATTGTTGGGGGATTTGGCGCAATTGGCTCTTATATTGGTTCTAAATTTGGTTCACTTATACCAGCACATCTTCTTCATTGGTTTACAGCTGGGATGTTATTTTTATCGGCAATTTTTATGTTTATTAAATTAATTATGTTCCAAAACAAAGAAAAGTCGTCTTTATATAAACATAAAGAGTTTTCCGTGAACTACTTGTTGAAATGTGTATGCCTTGGATTAGTTACTGGAATGATGGCTGGTTCATTTGGGATTGGTTCTGCACCGTTTATTCAACTTGGATTAATAGTTCTATTGGGATTAACGATTCAGCAATCTGTAGGGACAACAATGCTTGTTATATTACCGATTGCAATTGGAGGCGGGATAGGATATAGTTCGGAAGGATATTTAGATTATATATTGTTATTGCAAGTATTAATTGGGACCATGTTAGGGGCATACATTGGCGCGAAGTTTACAAATTATGCACCGCGAACGCTTTTGAGGTTTTCGATGATTATGACACCGGTTTTAGCTGGGTGTATGCTATTGATGGAATAAAGTGAAATTATAATCAGTAGGGGGTTACTGCTTACAAATAGCGGGATAAAATTAATATAGCAAACTATTAATATATTTTACGAATGAATTATGTAGGTAATTCATATTTCCCATATAAAAGGATTTGTTTTAATATTATGAGTGTAAAGTTCGAGTATTCGAAGTACTACTTGAATTATATCCCTATCCCTTTTCTAAAAATGCGAACAAGTTTTGCCCTATTCTATTCAATAGTTAATTGCATAGAAATATATTGTTCGATGACCATTATGGAACGTACATAATGGGAAAATCCCGATCCTTAAAGAGGATGCCCCTAATCTTCATGTGAAAATATGATCGGATAAGAAAGCTGACCAATTTATGGTCGGCTTTCTTTTTGTTCAAAAACAATTTTTTCTTTAATTTCTGTTTGTAATAATACAGTTTTTCCGAAGCGACGTTTGCATTCCGCACGCACTTTTTCAATGGCTAGTAGCTGAGTAGTCGCGGGAACTGTGACAATAGCTTGGCGAGCCTTTCGATTTTCTTCACAAAAGACACATTCCACAACATAATTAGAAATCATATTTTCATCCTTCCAGTTTTAATTTCTAAAAAAGGATTGTCTATGAAGTTGATGTAATTTTTCGTCATTGTTTTATTATTTTCCTCTTTTTTCAAGGGGAAAATAAAAAAGAGGGCGAATTTTAGTAGGGGAGGGATGTTTATGGAGAGATGGATAGGTAGTGCAGCGGTATGTGTAAATGAAAGAAATGAAGTTTTAATGGTACTGCAGGGCAAAGAGGGAGAAGAAAAAAGATGGTCTGTCCCAAGTGGAGGACTTGAAAAGGGAGAGACACTAGAAGAATGTTGTATCAGGGAAGTTTGGGAAGAAACAGGTTACAATGTGGAAGTGGTAAATAAAATATATGAAAAAGAGGGTATTACATACGGTGTTCCAGTGTATGTCCATTATTATTTTGTTAAACAAATAGGCGGTAATATGAAAATCCAAGATCCTGATGAGTTAATACATGAAATTGCTTGGAAAGGGATACATGAAGTTGAACAATTGTGTTTAGCTTTTCCAGAGGATTATGAATTGCTGTGCCAATATATAGATAAAGAAGCAAGTATGTAAATACTTGCTTCTTTAATGTATCCAAGACAAGAAAAGCGGAACGATAACTAAACTAGCGCCTGCTGTTAAAAGCATGGATAAACTTGCAATTGTTCCTTCCACAGGACCGATTTCGAATGCTTTTGATGTACCGGTTCCATTTGCGCTCGTTCCTAACATAATACCTTTTGCGATTGCTGTTTTAATGCGGCAAATGCGTATGAGAGAAGGACCGAGCAATGCTCCTGTTAAGGCAGTTAAAACGACAAATACAGCAGTTAATTGTGACATACCACCAATCATTTCTGAAATAGCCATTGCGATTGGTGTTGTTACGATATGTGGCGCTAAACTATGTTCTAGTGATGAATCAATTTGAAAATAATTTGCTAGTAGTGCTGAAGTAATGACTGATAAAAACGAACCGACAATGACATTAAGTAAGATAGCCATTCCATGTTTCTTTAATAAATCAAAATATTTATAGATTGGCCATGCAAAAGCAACTGTTGCGGGCTTTAATAATTCAGTTAACCAGTGACCACCAGATTCATATGTTTCATAAGGTGTATCTAATCCGAGCAATAAAGCAATTAAAATAATGGGACAGACGAGAAGAGGAGAAAGTAGACTCCAATTCCAACGTTGATACATTTTTTTTGATATCCAATATGTGAATAGTGTTAATAGTAAACAAAGAAATCCGATCATTGCGTTGATCCTTTCCGCTTTAGTAGCAATTCTGTTAAAAGTCCTGTAACTAAGGTAACGCAAAGAGTGCTAATCATAATAATTAAAATGAGATCGATTCCATATTGTGTTAGTGTATCTCTGTAACGTATGACAGCGACTGCAGAAGGGATGAAAAATAAAATAAGTTCTTTTAATAAAAAATCTGCTCCGTCCTGTATCCATTCTTTTTTAACTAGGTTAAATTTTAACGAAATTAATAATAAAAAAATACCGATTATACTTCCTGGAACTGGGAGGTGTGCCTGTTTTGCAATCCATTCACCTGTCCAAGCGAAACAAAATAGTAATAAAATTTGTCCGCTTAACTTCCACCATTTCATACAGTAACCACCTCTTTCTTTTTTTACATAAAAATTGTAAAAAAGAATTAACAATTTCTACTATACGTTCATTCAAAATATTTGTCTAATATATAAATTATATGTTATTAATATATTAGACATATTAATCGAAAGTGAAAAGGGTGTCCAAAAATGGAATTACGGCATTTGCAATATTTTGTTGTTGTGGCAGAAGAGTTACACTTTGGACGGGCAGCTGCTCGTTTACAAATGACACAACCACCACTTAGTCAACAAATACAGCAATTAGAAAAAGAAATGGGAGTTACATTATTTTCAAGAACGAAAAGAAAGGTTGAACTAACAGAAGCAGGAGAAATGTTTTTAAAAGAAGTAAAAAAAGCGTTTGAACAAATTGAAAAAGCAGTAGAAGTTGCACAAAGTGCGCAAAGGGGAGAAGTAGGATCACTTTCAATTGGTTTTGTAGGTGCGGCGATATATGATATTTTACCATCAATTGTTAGGGAATATAGAAAGAAATTTCCGAGAGTGTCTGTTGCATTACATGAATTGTCAACACCAGATCAAGTTCATGCACTTCATGATAACCGTATTGATATTGGCTTTTTACGTCCACCAATTCCAACACAATTATTAGAATTAGAGCCAATTCAAAGGTTATCTTGTACCTTATGTTTACCAAAGGCACATCCACTTGCAGAGAAAGATGAAATACATATAGAAGATTTACGAGATGAGCCGTTTGTATTTATTACGAGACCAGTATGGCCAGCTTTGTATGATACAATTTTATCTCTTTGCAGAGAAGTTGGATTTAGTCCACGTATTGTACAAGAAGCAACAGAGTATCAAACAGTTATGGGGCTTGTAGCGGCAGGGATTGGAATTACAGTAATACCCGTATCGGCAAATAAGTTATATAAAACAGAAGTTGTATATAAAGAATTATATGATTCTAATTTTGTGGCAGAAATGTCAGTGGCTTACAAAAAAATGAATAGTAATCCAGAGCTGCTAGAGTTTTTAAAAATTGCAAGAGAGAAGAAAAGAATAGAAGTAGAGGATGAGCAATAGTAGTAACAGAATATGGATTTAATTCAAATCCATAAAAGTACACCTTATTAAACAATAAAGCGGAAATGCAACTTAAGTTGCATTTCCGCTTTATTGTTCTTTTTTTAGCTCGATACGGAATAGATAAACGTGTTCATTTTCTTTTAAGAGTAGATCAATACCTGTTTCTTCACCAATGGTAGGAACGCTTACAGTTTCTTTACTTGTTTGGATTACAGCAGCTAAAATTGTTTTTTGATTGTATTTTAAATTTTTTATAGATTGGATTGTAGTAGTTGCGGAGCTATTTACGCTTGGTGGTGCTTCTTCATGAACAAGCGTTGAAGCACCTTCAATATTCATATACCACTGCCTTTTTTCTTGTATATCTTTATCGAATTGGAAATGTGGTGGTAAAAAAGAAAGCTTTACTTTCTTTTTTGAAAAATGTGAGGTAGCTATATTAGCAATTTCTTTTGTTTTTTTACCATTGTTATAATAATCAATTGTAGCATTTATTTCATCTTTATCATTTTTAAGCGTAACGTTATAAAACATGCTATTTCCTTCTTGAAAAGGAGTCATTTGTAAAATAGAAGCTTGCTCTTTTGTTAATTTGTATGGCTCAACAATGGCAACTTCATTGTTTTTTATTTGGCTACAACTTGTGAGTAATAATAAAAACAAGATTGATAGTAATTTTATACGCATGCAATCTCCTCCTTTTTACAATTATATTCTAAATGTGATTTTTTATCATTTCGTTTTCTAGGACTAAAGACTTAGAAGAAATTCCGATTGTAGTGCGATGTTTAAAATGTCATATTTTTATACACTAGTAGTATAGAATGCGTATGTAATAAGGTAGGGGAAGAATTTTATGTCTTTATGTCGGTTAGCGAGAAAAAATATAAGAACATTTGCTACCAAAAGGATGAAGCAATTTATGTGGATTGCTATGAGTATTATGATTTTGTTTTTTATGATATCGTTACAATTTAATGAAGGAGCTATTTTGAAAGTAGGGGATGCATTTGTATTTCAAATGTATTTTTACACACTGTTTATTGTACTAATTTTCATATGTATTTTTACTACATATAAAATGATGTACTCCCTTTTGCTAGTGAGGAGAGAGGAGTTTACATCTTATGTAGCAGAAAATATAAAAAGAAAAGAAGTACTATGTTTATTATGTCAGGAGCAATTATTCATTTATGGAGCAGCGTTTGTTTTTGGATTAGTTAATGGGATGTTATTTTTAAAATTATTTACGATTATTTTTATAAGAATAGCAGGAATACAAGGGATAAATAGTGCACCGATTACAATATATGCAATAGTAGTAGTGAGTATAATTATGATTGTTATCCTTCTATTATCGATGGTGCAATGTTTTCGATTTGTTCAAAGTTTACAAGATAAAAATTCGTTGCATTTCAAGAAAAAGGCATGAGAAATCATGCCTTTTTCCATTTTACACATAAAAATAATCATGTTACAGTGAAAAGACCTGACAAAGAATGGGAAGGAAAGGTTGTATAGAATGACAAATGAACAATCAATTGTAAAAGTCGATCGGTTAACGAAGCGAATCGGATCAAAGACACTTGTACAAAATATTAGTTTTGAAGTGAAAAAAGGCGAGGTTGTCGGTTTACTCGGACCAAACGGTGCTGGAAAAACGACTTTAATGAGAATGATGGTTGGTATGATCCGTATGACAGAAGGTGAAGTATGGATTGATGGTCAATCTGTGAAACAGCAATTCGAAAAAACAGCTGCGAAAATTGGAGCGGTAATTGAGACACCTGAATTTTATCCTTTTTTGAGCGGCTATGAAAATTTAACATATTTCGGACGAATGAATGGTAATGTGACCGAAGAACGTATCGATGAAGTAGTGAAATTGTTAGGGATGGGACAAGTAATTGATCGCAAAGTAAAAGCGTATTCACTCGGCATGAGACAACGTTTAGGAATCGCTCAGGCACTTATTCACGATCCAGACGTGTTGATACTAGATGAACCGACAAATGGATTAGACCCTAGTGGAATACATGAAATGAGAATGTACATAAAAAAAATTGCACATGAACAAGGAAAAGCTGTACTTGTATCAAGTCACTTACTTTCAGAAGTTGAATTAATGTGTGACAGAGTTATCATTATTCAGCACGGGGAATATGTGGCTACGCAAAATATTCAGCATAGCCAAAGCGAAGAGATGGAGACGATCCGTATACGTGTAGATGATGCGAATAAAGCAGCAGAAATATTAGGGCATGATGTTTTAGTAAAAGATAATGAATTACTTATTAATGTAAAAGATGAAGAAATCCCAAATGTTATTCGTACATTGCTTGAGAAAAATATTCAAGTGTATCGTGTATATGAAGAAAGAAAAACGTTAGAAGAGCAATTTTTAGAATTAACAGGGGGAAAAGATATTGTTTAATTTAGTATATAACGAACTGTATAAAATATTTAAGCGGAAGCGAACGATTATTCCATTTGCAGTTATTGCAGTATTAATAATCGGATTAGGATGGGTTACGGTAAAGTATTTTGAACCGGAAACAAAAGGATGGAAAGTAGATTATACAGAACGAACTGTAGAAATTGAGAAAAAGCTTGGCATGAAAAAAGAAGATATTTTAGCAGAAAAATCAGGGGATGAGCTTGTAAAAGAATACCAGCTTAAGATGAAGCATTTAGATACGGATACAGCACCGGCAAGCAGTTCTCCACTTTCTTTCATGAGAGATACAGGTTTTATCGTATTTCCAATTTTGCTCCCATTTATCCTCGTGTATGCAAGTACAATTTTTGCGAATGAATATAGCTGGGGAACATATAAATTTTTAACGATACGACCAGCGAGTCGCTTTAAAATTTTAACAGCAAAATTTTTAGCAATCGTTATATTTGCAGCTTTATTATTTATATTTAATATGATCTTCTCCGCTTTATGTGGACTTGTTATTTATAAATTCCAACAGCCTGCATGGAGTGAGTTTATTTTCCAAGATGGAAATATAATAAAACAAAACATTTTTGTAGAAGCAAGTAAATATTATGTTTTATCGTGGTTACCAACGGTTGTGTACGCATCGTTTGCATTTATGATTTCTGTGTTAACGAGATCTAGTGGAGGTGCAATTGGTATTTCACTATTCCTTGCTTTATCAGGCAATATTGCGTTATTAGCAGCCACTAGATATAACTGGGCGAAATATTTATTGCCAGCAAACACAGATTTATATAGTATTTCAAAGAACGGAAGTTTTATTGATGGAGTAACATTCCCGTTTGCATCATGTATGTTGCTACTTTATTTGTTCGTATTTTTATGTATTTCATATACTGTGTTTTTAAAACGTGATTTAACTTAATAAGAAAAGCCGTTCAGGGTGCTGAGATGCACTTTGAACGGCTTTTTTTTATGAGAATTGTTTAAGTGCTCTTTCGGCTAGTAAAGCAAAGTATTCTGCACTTATAGGCAGTGCCTCTTCATTAATTGTAAAAGCAGGATGATGCCATTCATGTGTACCGCTCGTTCCCATAAAGACGAATGAACCTGGTATTTCCTGTTGGTAAAATGAGAAATCTTCTCCAGCCATTGATAGACTAGGCGAGATGATATTAAGATTCATCTTTGTGGCAACTTGAGTAGATAAGTCTGTAAGAGCTTTATCGTTGTGAACAGCAGGAGGACCTGAATAAAAACGGAATTTCGTTTTTACACCTAATGCATCAGATACACCTTTAATAATACGCTCCATGAGTGCTGGAATCTTTTCACGTGTTTCAGCTTGGAACGTGCGAATCGTTCCTTCTAACGTAGCTTTTTCAGGAATCACGTTCCACGTATTTCCTGCGTGAATATTTGTAACACTAACAACTGCATTATGAGATGAACTTATATTTCGGCTTACAATTGTTTGCAGTGCCATCACAATTTGAGAGGATGCAACAATAGGATCTACGCCAGCATCTGGTACAGCCGCGTGTGTACCAACTCCGTGAATTTCAATTTCAAATCGATCAACTCCAGCCATCAGTGGACCATCTTTAATGCCAATTGTACCTACTGGTAAATCAGGTTTATTATGCATGCCGAAAATCGCTTGCACATTACGTAAATGTCCAGCATCAATAACTTTGCAAGCGCCATTACTACTTTCTTCAGCTGGTTGGAATATGAAGCGAACCGTTCCATTTAGGGAAGATTCTCTTTCTTTTAATAAGAAAGCAGTACCTAAAATGGCAGCTGTATGAAAATCGTGTCCACAAGCATGCATTTTCCCTCGTACTTTAGATGCATAGGACAAATGTGTTTCTTCTTGAATAGGAAGGGCATCAATATCAGCACGAACTGCTACAATTGGCCCGTTTTTATTACCAGACACTTCAGCGATAATTCCTGTTTCTAAATTGGAGTCAATGATAGTAATGTTTTTTTCTTCTAACCAATTTTTTATTGCTTTTGTTGTTTCGAACTCTTCATATGATAGTTCTGGATACTCATGTAAATGTCGACGGATGGAAATAAGTTTTTCTTTTAGTTGATTTGAAATAGATACCATGTAGTATGCCTTCTTTCTTCAGCAAAATATTTATCATAAGTATACAACAATAAAAGAGAGGATTCTCAAATGAAAATCCTCTCTCGTTTATCCCGTATTAATGGGCAGTCCGATTGGTTCAACTAATTAAAGTTTCACTTTATGCTGCGACTTTTTTATGCGTATGATGTTTACGATAACGTCCACGCATTGCGTATGCAATTTGCGGGATTGCAATCCCGATTAAAATAAGTGATACACCGAACCATTGTGAAGATAGTACAGCCTCTTTTAAAACGAATACGGACATAATTGTTGTAACTGGTAGTTCCGCTGCACCAAGAATAGTTGCTAAGCCAGAACCGATTTTTGGAATACCGATTGTAAAGGCAATAGATGGAATTACGATACTAAATGTTCCTAATCCTAAACCGTATTTCCAAAGACCTTGAGAAATGGCACCATTAAAAATAAATGTTGGTGGGAATACAATCATGACTAAAGTTAAAGCACCAGTCATTAAGAGAACACCGCGCGGTAATGAAGGTACTTCAACAGCAACTTTTCCGCTCACGAAAATGTATGTTGCGAATGTAACAGCAGATAATAAACCTAAAATGATCCCAGTCGTATCGAAAGCACCTGCTGATTGTTCAAGTAAACCACTTGATAAAAATGTCCCTACAAGTAAGAAAATAACAGAAATAACTTTTTCTCTTGAAGGTAATGTTTTTGTTGCGACTGCTTCAATGATAATTCCGACCCAAACAAATTGGAATAAAAGAATAATTGCAATAGAAGCTGGTACAGTTTTTAATGAAGCATAATAAAAAATTCCGGTAAAACTTGCAGATGTTCCTGCAACGAATAAAAGTAATGCTTGCTTTAAAGGAACGCGATGTCTAGAAAATAGAAGTGTAATAGCAAGCAAAATAATCCAACCGAACAAATATTGGCTGCCAATTACCTCTCCAAGTGAAAATCCTTCTGCATATGCAAGCTTAACAAAAATAGCTAAAATTCCATAACTACACGCTCCTAATAAAACTAAAAGAGAATAACGAAGCATGAAAAATTCCTCCCATCTATATGAAGTTGTTCCGTATCGAAAATATATAACTAGAGGGAAGTATACAAAATTAGAAATAAAGGGTCAAATGAAAGAAAAGTATGACATTTTATAGAATAATAATAAAAGTATGATATTTATGCATAATCTTGAAATTATTAATAGTAGAAGTATTATAAAATCAACTTTGCATTGTATAGAGCCAGCATTTGAAAAAAATATTTTTTAAACCAATATGTATATAGACGTACTAGTAACGTGCTAATTATTTGAGAAACTATGTTACCTTTGTTATGGTAATGACAATTAAAGGAGTTTCATAATCCATTTGAGTTTTTTCTATATAATAGAAGGAAATGAAAACGTTTTATTAGAAACTGTGAGGAAGTACTTTTTTCTTATTGCCACGTTGTAAAAGTGATTTCACGAATTGTTCATAGTATTTTTATGTGTTTTTGTTACAATATTTAGGGAGAGGAGTGGAATGATGCAAGATATTAGTATTTTTTTAGCGTTTGGCGCCGGGTTCTTATCATTTATTTCCCCATGTTGCTTACCGCTTTATCCGGCATTTTTATCGTACATAACAGGTATGTCGGTTTCTGAATTGAAAGAAGAAAATGCAATGCTTCGCAAAAGAAGTATGATACATACAGCGTTTTTCTTACTTGGATTTTCAATTATATTTATTGCAATTGGATTTGGTACAAGTTTTATTGGAGGAATCTTTACTGACTATAAAGATTTAATCAGACAGTTAGGTGGTATATTTATCATCGTGTTCGGCTTAATTATTGTCGGGGTGTTTAAGCCGAAATTTTTAATGCAAGACCGTAAATTTACATTTAAAAATCGTCCAAGTGGCTATTTTGGATCAGTACTAATTGGATTAGCCTTTGCAGCAGGGTGGACGCCATGTACCGGACCAATTCTAGTGTCGGTAATTGGATTAGCAGCAACAAACCCAGAATCAGCAATGATTTACATGATTGCTTACATACTTGGATTTGCTATCCCGTTTTTCGTACTGTCATTCTTTATTACGAAAATGTCTTGGATTAAAAGAAATAGTATGGCCTTCATGAAAGTCGGAGGATATATTATGATTGTTATGGGGGTCTTCCTATACTTTAACTGGATGACGAAAATTATCGTATATTTCTCAAGTTTATTTGGTGGTTTTACCGGTTTTTAGTATTATTCTGCGAAAATGTTGGAAATACTAACGGAAAAGCATATAATGAAAGTATATTTTGCATATAGCCACAAAAAAGGATGAGAAAATATGAACATAGTTCTTTTATCAAGTATCGTTGCTGTTTGTATGGCTGTCGGTGCGATGTTTATTCGTTTAAAAGCAGCTAAGAAACCTGCAACATTGAAAAAAATTATACTTCCGCCATTTTTTATGAGCACGGGAGCATTGATGTATGTTTTTCCTGAATTTCGATTAACTCCAGCGGAAATGTTAGAAGCAATTGGCGTCGGTTTGTTTTTCTCTATTTTTCTTATTAAAACATCTAAATTTGAAATTAGAGGACAAGAGATTTATTTGAAGCGTTCAAAAGCCTTTGTTTTTATATTAATTGGATTACTTGTCGTGCGGATTGTATTTAAAACATACTTAAGCCAATCTCTTGATTTAGGACAACTTAGTGGCATGTTCTTCTTACTGGCGTTCGCGATGATTGTGTCATGGAGAATTGCCATGTACCGTTCCTTTACGAAATTACAAAAGGAAATGGAAAAAGAAGATGGTTTTTATAATGAAAAAGATATGAAGCTAACTTAAAAACTGTATATGTACCAAATAAAAAGACAGCGTCAAAGGCGCTGTCTTTTTTATCGAAAATAATATGAAGTTACTTTGCGAGTAAAGATCGATAGTTAGAATAATCAATCTTTTTTTCTTGTAGTTTTTTAATTAAAAATTTATGATCACGCTTTGGTGTGGCAATGATATATCCTTTAATAATTAAGTCTTGTGTAATTTGAGAGGCATTTTCTTGTAATGCAAGTTCCCCGATTTTTCCAGCAATCTTTGATTTTGCAACATCGCGAAATAGTTCTGGAACAGGACTTACAAGCTCTTCTAACAATTGTTTTTGTTCGTCAGCCCATAAATGTCTCGTTTTATTTATGTAGTGTTCTTCCCAATCCAAAATGGACATGCCGTCTTCTTTTGGTAAACGTTTTAAAAATTTTCTGAACATAAAGTATCCACCGATAGACATAAGCCCTAATAAAATAACCGTCCATAATACAATGAACCAACTGAACCATCCTTCGAGCAAGCATATCCCCCCTTAATGATAGCGGTTTTCTTTTATTCATATTATATACAGTGAGATTCATAGAAAGCAAGAACGCTTGGTCATTTTGACCAAGCGTTATCATTTAAACAAAGTATAGTTGTTCCACATGTAAATTATTATTATCATCTTCTACATATTCAATGATTAATGTGCCAACTTTACGATCTTTATCTTCAGTTGTGAAAATAGAGTAAGAAGTAAAACGTGTTTTTGATAGGCCGCTTATGTGTGTAGGTAAAGAAATGTAGTCGTTATCGCGGAAGAATTCCATCAGTTCAATATCCTCAAATTCTTTTCGGTCAACTTGTTTGTTTGTATAGCGGCGTTGAAGTTGTTTTAAAGATTCATTCCAAGAAATTGCTTTTGTGTCGTATACCATTGTTCTATCTCCTTACTGTATGTAATTATTAAGAACATACGTTCTAATCTAGTATACTCTTTTTATTAGAAAAGGGAAAGCAAAAAATAATGTAAGCTTGGATTTCCAAGCTTACATTATTGATGCGTCCGTCATAATCTCTATTTTTCATTATAAGTTAGATAAGAATAAGAAACAAGATGATATATATAATGTTGAGAGTTTTCAAGATTCTGTATATTATAGGTGTACTAAAGTGTAAGGGAATGAGAGGTGTGACATACGTAATTTCACTGCAAGGGCCGATGGCTAGCGGAAAAACAACATTAGCAAAAAGGTTAGAAAAGAGAGGGTTTCGAGTTATATATGAAAATCCATATCCAATTGTAGAGAAGCGAAAAAAATTGAATTTAGATATGAATTCAAAAGTAGGGTTTATTATGAATCAAAAAATGTTTATGGAAGCAAAAATAAAGGAGTTTCAAAATGTGAAAGATTCAGTCGTAATTTTTGATCGCGGACCAGAAGACATTGAGTTTTTTACACTCTTTTATCCAACGATTATAGGAGAAGAGTGGGATATAGAAACTGAATTGAAAGATGAATTATATAAATTAAGAGAATGCCGTTCGGATGTGATTTTTTACTTAGATGTTACGAAAAAGAATGTATATGATAGAAAAAATAATGATAGAACAAGAAACAGAAGTACATTTGAGGAGCAATTTAAATTAGCAGAAACTGAAAAAGACTGGTATAAACAATTTCCTGTAACTTATGTGGACACAAATAGATTAACAGTTGACGATTTAGAGGTATATTTTATGGACTGGTTAAAGGAGAGAGGGCTATGAAAAAAATACTTTTATTTGTATACCCAACATTTGCGGAGTTTGAAATAACAGTAGCGACGGCGTTGCTGAAAAATAAATTTGAAATCATTACAGCGGGCTTAACAAAAGAATTGATTATAAGTGAAACAGGTTTGCAAGTGCAACCACATATAGAAGTAAGTGAAGTACGTGTAGATGAGTATGAGGGGGTACTTATTCCAGGTGGAGAAGAAGTACAGTTGAAAGATGCGAAATCTCTTTTTTCAGTCATTCGTCAATTTCACGAACAAGAAAAATTAGTGGCGGCAATTTGTGCTGGACCGTATGCGCTAGCAAAAGCAGGGTTATTTAAAGGGATTTCTTATACTGCGACTATAGATTATCAAAAATTCGATTGTTTTCCAGTAGAAAATTTCGTGTATGAAGAAGTTGTGCAACACTCAAATATCATTACAGCACAAGGGCATGCATTTGTACCATTTGGAATAGCGATTGCCTCTTATTTTGGAGTGGCAGACGAACATAATACAGATTTTTATTGTGGTAAAGGCAATGTAGTAATGGAGAAACTTTTACGAGAAAACGTGTAAAAGCTAGCAAATGCTAGCTTTTTTACACCGATAAATTACTAACGTTTTTGGATCGCGCCATATACCGTTATGGAGCGATAATTCCTTGTTGATTTCTTCTGTTAGCCATTCTTTCATCTCGGCTTGAAGATACATATTATCGGGTATATTTAACGATGGAAACATGCTGGAAATATAGTTTACTATTGGGGTAGCATGATGAAAAACGAGCGCATTATGAATAACTGTTTCTTCAACCGTTGGAAAAGCAGATGCTACTATCTCTTTACCATTTTCTAAACAAAATGGAGAGACTGCTGGTGATGTTTTCGGTAGATCAAATGCGTCAAGCATGTTGTTACACATTTCAACTATACGAGGTAATGAAACTTTAGAATTTGTTGTAGCTAAAAGTGTTCCGCCAGAACGAATGACTTTATAAAAGCCTTGAATTGTTTTTTCAACATCTTTCACATGGTATAACATATGTCTTGCAATTATTAGGTCATAACAATTTGTTTCGAAAGGAAGTTTACTAGCGTCCCCTCGTTTCCATTCTATTAAGTTATTTATTTTAGCAGCTTCAGCAAGCATAGCTTCGGATTGATCAAACCCGGTTAATGGGCCTTTATGACCATTTGTTTGTAAAAGGGAAAGGAATTTTCCACTAGCGCACCCAACCTCTAATATGTTTTCATCCCCTTGAAGGTGTAAATGTTCAATGACGATCTTATCTAAATCTACGTGTTTTTCTTCGTAATGTGTATGTGTGTCGATGCGTGTTTGTAAATGGTTGCTAACGTTATATTGTCGTTTTACATCATTCATTTTGTCACATTCCACCTTTGTGCAAAATTGTTGGATTGCATGTGTTAATACATCTGTTTTCTTTAAACCTTCGTAATGGAGTGCTGATTCAAACCTTTCAAGTAATTTCTCTTCAATTCGAAAATGAATATCTTTTCGTTTTGTCACTGAAATTTCGCCCCTTTGCATCTGTTAGTGAGACTATAGCACGTCTGGAAATTTTGTGTAAATCATTTGTGTACACAAAATTAGGGGGATGAAAAAAATGTTTGAATATGATTTTAAACTATTGACGATTTAACCGTTTTCATATATTCTTAAATTAAGTAATATTCAAATAATTCAAAAGAAATGAGAGAGTCACATGCTTCTTCAAGGAACACATCGAATTGGTCGTATGGCCATGCTGTTGGCACTTGCGGATGAGAATGAAAGTCCTGTATTATCCATTCCAAAAGGTTGGAAGTATTGTACGGGGAAAGTGGGTTCGATGAATTCGCAAAAGGTTGTCGCAGCAATGGAAACAGCGGCTAAAAGCAACCAAGTTATTGAAACAGACGTTTACAGAGAAACACATGCACTTTATCATGCAATTATGGAAGCTTTGTACGGAGTGACGAGAGGTCAAATTCAGTTAGCAGACGTTCTTCGTACAGTAGGACTTCGTTTTGCGATTGTGCGCGGTACACCATACGACGGGAAAAAAGAAGGCGAATGGGTTGCTGTTGCATTATATGGAACGATTGGTGCACCTGTAAAAGGATCTGAGCATGAGGCGATTGGTTTAGGAATTAATCACATATGATTTGCCCATAGTCTATTAGTTAGAAGGGGGCCTTACTTTTTTAGGACAGAAGTCTGTCTTAAAAAGATAAGGTCCCCTTTTGCCTTTTTAAGGAGGAAAAATGATGATTACGTTAACAGGACATACATTGACAGTTGAAGAAATGAAGAGGTTATTACTGGAAGGAGAAGGTGTAACAGCTTGTCCAACTAGTATGCAAAAGGTAGCGGAGTGCCGCGAAGTAGTTGAGAAAATTGTAGAGGACGGAAAAGTCGTTTACGGTATTACAACTGGATTTGGAAAGTTTAGTGATGTGCTTATCCAAAAAGATGATGTAAAGGCACTTCAACATAATTTAATTCAGTCACATGCATGTGGGATAGGTGATCCATTCCCGGAAGAAGTATCGCGCGGAATGTTAATTTTACGAGCGAACACGATGCTTAAAGGAGTATCAGGCGTAAGGCCGCTTGTTGTAAATATGCTTCTTGAGTTTGTAAATCGTAAAATTCATCCAGTCGTTCCGCAACAAGGTTCACTTGGTGCAAGTGGAGATTTAGCACCTTTATCTCATCTTGCGCTCGTATTATTAGGCGAAGGTGAAGTGTTCTATAAAGGGAAACGCGTTCATGCAATGGTTGCTCTTACAGAAGAAGGGCTTGAGCCAATTGAACTTGAAGCGAAAGAAGGTCTTGCGTTAATTAATGGTACGCAGGCGATGACAGCACAAGGAGTTCTTTCTTATATAGAAGCAGAAGCAACGGCGTATCAAGCTGAACTAATTGCTTCGATGACAATTGAAGGGTTACAAGGCATTATTGATGCATTTGATGAAAATGTTCATAAAGCACGTGGCTATAAAGAGCAAGTGGATGTAGCAAGCAGAATTCGTGACATTCTTCATGATAGTAAGTTAACAACAAAACAAGGAGAACTACGTGTACAGGATGCCTATTCACTTCGTTGTATCCCGCAAGTACACGGTGCTTCTTGGCAAGTTTTGAATTATGTGAAAGAAAAATTAGAAATTGAAATGAATGCCGCAACAGATAATCCGCTAATCTTTGATGGCGGGGAAAAAGTAATTTCAGGTGGTAATTTCCATGGTCAACCGATTGCATTTGCGATGGACTTCTTAAAAGTAGGAATGGCGGAACTTGCAAACATTTCAGAGCGTCGTATTGAGCGTTTAGTAAATCCGCAGTTAAACGATTTACCGCCATTTTTAAGTCCAGAACCAGGACTTCAGTCTGGTGCAATGATTATGCAATATGCTGCAGCGTCACTAGTTTCTGAAAATAAAACGTTAGCACATCCAGCGAGTGTTGATTCAATCCCGTCATCAGCTAACCAAGAAGATCACGTAAGTATGGGAACAATTGCTTCACGTCATGCACATCAAATTATTCAAAATGTAAGACGTGTTCTTTCAATTGAAATGATTTGTGCGATGCAAGCGGCAGAATATCGTGGAATTGAAAACATGAGTACAGTGACGAAGAGCTTCTACCATCAAGGGCGTCAGCAAGTACCATCTATTACAAATGATCGCATCTTCTCAACGGATATTGAAAATATTGCACATTGGTTAAAAACGAATTATTCGATAAAAGAAAGATTGGATGTAAACGCAGCACTATAAAATGAGAAAAGGGAGAGATTGAAATGGAAAAAGTACAACAAACAATTCGCGCGCCAAGAGGTACAGAGTTACAAACGAAAGGGTGGGTGCAAGAAGCTGCACTTCGTATGCTAATGAACAATTTAGATCCGGAAGTTGCTGAAAAACCAGAAGAATTAGTTGTGTATGGCGGAATTGGCCGTGCAGCTCGTAACTGGGAAAGCTATCAGGCGATTGTAGATTCATTAAAAACGTTAGAAAGCGATGAAACGTTACTTGTTCAATCAGGAAAACCAGTTGCCATTTTTAAATCACATGAAGATGCACCTCGCGTTCTGTTAGCGAACTCAAACTTAGTACCAAAATGGGCAAACTGGGATCACTTCCGAGAACTAGAGAAAAAAGGTCTTATGATGTACGGACAAATGACAGCTGGTAGCTGGATTTACATTGGAACACAAGGGATTCTACAAGGAACATATGAAACATTTGGTGAAGCAGCTCGTCAACATTTCGACGGTTCATTAAAAGGTACATTAACACTTACTGCTGGTTTAGGTGGTATGGGTGGTGCACAACCTCTTGCTGTAACGATGAACGGCGGTGTTGTCATTGCTATTGATGTTGATAAGCGTAGCATCGATCGTCGTATTGAAAAGAGATATTGTGACATGTATACAGAATCATTAGAAGAAGCATTAACTGTTGCGAACGAGTATAAAGAGAAGAAAGAACCAATTTCAATTGGCTTGCTAGGAAATGCGGCAGAGATTTTACCAGAACTAGTGAAGCGTGATATTACGCCAGATTTAGTTACAGATCAAACATCTGCTCATGATCCATTAAACGGTTATATTCCAGTAGGTTACACATTAGAAGAAGCAGCGAAACTTCGTGAAAAAGATCCAGAACGTTACGTACAATTATCAAAAGAAAGTATGACAAAACATGTGGAAGCGATGCTTGCGATGCAAGAAAAAGGTGCAATTACATTTGATTATGGAAATAACATTCGCCAAGTTGCTTTCGATGAAGGTTTGAAAAATGCTTTCGATTTCCCAGGATTCGTTCCAGCATTTATTCGTCCATTATTCTGTGAAGGAAAAGGGCCATTCCGCTGGGTAGCACTTTCTGGTGATCCAGAAGATATTTATAAAACAGACGAAGTAATTTTACGTGAGTTCGCTGATAATGAACATTTATGTAACTGGATTCGTATGGCACGTCAACAAGTTGAGTTCCAAGGACTTCCATCACGTATTTGTTGGTTAGGTTACGGTGAGCGTGCGAAATTTGGTCGCATCATTAATGAAATGGTTGCAAATGGTGAATTATCAGCACCGATTGTTATTGGTCGTGACCATTTAGATTGCGGATCAGTAGCATCTCCAAACCGTGAAACAGAAGCGATGAAAGACGGTAGTGATGCAGTAGCTGACTGGCCAATTTTAAATGCATTAATTAATAGTGTAAACGGTGCGAGCTGGGTATCTGTTCACCACGGTGGTGGCGTTGGTATGGGTTATTCACTTCACGCTGGAATGGTTATTGTTGCAGATGGAACAGAAGCAGCAGCAAAACGTATTGAGCGCGTATTAACTTCTGACCCTGGTATGGGTGTTGTTCGTCACGTGGATGCTGGATATGACTTAGCTGTGGAAACTGCGAAAGAAAAAGGCGTTAACATTCCAATGATGAAATAAGGAGGAGAAAACATGCTGGACACTTTACTAATAAATATCGGTCAATTACTAACAATGGATCAAGAAGATGGCTTGTTAAGACGAGAAGCGATGAACACGCTTCCTGTTATCGAAAACGGTGCGGTTGGAATTGAAAATGGTGTAATCACTTTCGTTGGAACAGCGGAAGAAGCGAAAGGATTACAAGCGAAAGAAGTTATTGATTGCGGGGGGAAAATGGTTTCTCCTGGTCTTGTTGATCCGCATACCCATCTTGTATTTGGTGGATCTCGTGAAAATGAAATTGCGCTAAAATTACAAGGAGTTCCGTACTTAGAAATTTTAGAACAAGGCGGAGGTATTCTTTCAACTGTAAATGCAACGAAACAGGCGTCGAAAGAAGAACTTGTTCAAAAAGCGAAATTCCATTTAGACCGTATGCTATCTTTCGGCGTTACAACTGTAGAAGCGAAGAGTGGTTACGGATTAGATGATGAGACGGAATGGAAACAATTAGAGGCAACTGCACAATTACAAAAAGAGCATTCAATCGATTTAGTTTCCACATTTTTAGGTGCTCATGCAGTTCCGAAAGAATATAAAGGTAGATCGAAAGAATTTTTACAATGGATGTTAGACCTATTACCAGAAATGAAAGAGAAACAATTGGCGGAATTCGTTGATATTTTCTGTGAAACAGGTGTGTTCTCAGTAGAAGAATCAAAAGAATTTTTATTAAAAGCGAAAGAGCTTGGCTTTGATGTGAAAATTCATGCAGATGAAATCGACCCTCTTGGTGGTGCGGAAGCAGCGGCAGAAATCGGTGCAGCATCAGCAGACCATCTAGTTGGCGCTTCTGATAAAGGGATTGAAATGCTTGCAAACTCGAATACAGTAGCAACATTATTACCAGGAACAACTTTCTATTTAAATAAAGAAAGCTTTGCTCGTGGTCGTAAAATGATTGATGAAGGTGTTGCAGTTGCGTTAGCTACAGACTTTAACCCAGGTAGCTGTCCAACTGAAAATATTCAGCTTATTATGAGCATTGCGATGCTAAAACTGAAAATGACACCAGAAGAAGTTTGGAATGCCGTAACGGTTAACTCATCATATGCCATTAACCGTGGTGATGTAGCTGGGAAAATTAGAGTTGGTCGTAAGGCAGATTTAGTTTTATGGGATGCTTACAATTATGCTTACGTACCGTATCATTACGGCGTAAGTCATGTGAATACAGTATGGAAGAATGGTAATATTGCATATACAAGAGGTGAACAATCGTGGAGCACGGCCACTATTTAAAGAAAAACGCAAAGTTTATTGATCGTGAAGTGACAAAATGGAGTGAGATGATTAAAGATTGGGAGGAAGGTGTAGAAATATTCGGTGCTGCCTTAATTGGAGCACCCCTTTCTAAACCATCTATTAGTCATTCAGGAGCGAGTTTTGCTCCAAAGACAATTCGTGCGATGTTAGATGCATACAGCACATATGCAATTACAGAAGAACACGATATGAAAGAAAGTGTCTTATATGATTGCGGCGATATTACGATGCATGTGACGGATATAAAAGAAAGTCATAACCGAATTGCGAAAACAGTTGGTCATGTAACGAAAGTAAATCCGAACATGATACCAATCGTTCTTGGTGGTGACCACTCGATTAGTTTTCCGAGTATAACAGGCTTTGCAAACAGTAAAGGAAAGGTCGGGATTATTCAATTTGATGCTCATCATGATTTACGTAATTTAGATGATGGAGGCCCGTCAAATGGTACACCATTCCGTAGTTTACTAGAAAATGATGTCATTACAGGGAAACAACTTGTTCAAATTGGAATTCGTAATTTTTCTAATGCACGTGCGTACCATGAATATGCAATAGAGCATGGTGTAACAGTGTATACAATGAAAGACGTACGAGAGCGAGAAATAAAAGATATTATCACGGAAAGTATTGAATTATTAAGAAATCAAGGTGTGACTTCTATTTATATTTCTCTTGATATGGATGTGCTAGACCAAGCGTTTGCACCAGGTTGTCCAGCAATTGGGCCTGGTGGAATGGATAGTACGACTTTACTAGATGCGATTGAATTCCTTGGTAAAGAACCGCTCGTTCAAGGGATGGATATAGTAGAGATTGATCCAACTCTTGATTTCAGAGATATGACGAGTAGAGTAGCAGCGCAAGTGATTATGAGTTTTCTTTTAGCGAGGGAAACGGTTAGTAAACAAGTTAGTATATAGACGGAAAAGTAGATCTTTATTTATGCCTTAACAAAAACACATCACTACTTAAATGTAGTGATGTGTTTTTGTATTAAAAGAGAATGAATGTGTGTGGAACCGTTAATGGAATTGCGATTTTTATAGTTTATTGTGTAAATTTAATTTCTTGCTTCTGAAGTGTTGACGTGTAAAATAATTTTATGATAAAATAAAAATTTTGCTAAAAAACTAAAAGTATGTTAAGCTTGAGAAGGTTACCATATATGGAGGTGGATTATTTGTTTCAAATTGGCGATAACATTGTTTATCCAATGCAGGGAGCAGGTATAATTAAAGCCATAGAAGAGAAGGAAATCTCAGGAGAAAAACAACAGTATTATGTTATAAAAATGTCGGCTAGTAATATGGAACTAATGATTCCAGCAGGGAGAATATTGAATTCGAATATACGTCCAGTTACGGATATAACCGCATTAGCACACATAATGGATATTTTTCAACATGGGGAATCAGATAGATTACTTACGTGGAAACAAAGGTATAAATTGAACACTGATAAAATAAAGACGGGTAAAATGCAAGAAGGTGCTGAAGTTGTGCGTGATTTAATGCGTATACAGAAAGAAAAAGCACTTAATGCAAGCGAAAAGAAGATGTTAGATAACGCATATGAATTTTTGATTAGTGAACTGGGATTAATTGAAGGTATCACAGAAAATCAGATAAAAAGCTTTTGTTAAGGTTCATTACAAATAATGTATTATATCCCAAAAAAGATCTTGAATTTTTTGGGAACATAATTATAGAAAATTTATCATTTCAAAGACATTCAACTCTTTCAAACCACTTTTAGAGCATTACCTCTATTGTTATTACTACAATCAAATCCATTTTTATTTTTTAATTTCATTTATGAATGTTCGAAGTTTAATTGAATACTTCGATAAAATAGTTACTTGATTTTTGCAATCCTGATTCACACTGGCACGGACGAGGAGCCGTAAGGATGAAAGAGAGGTAGGGCTTTCATTGTTTTAGGTATATAAGTTATTATTTTTAGAAGAATACTGAACCATTTTCACTTCTATTGATAAGGTGCTTTTTTATTAAAGAGATAAACGAATTGACAGCCATATATGGTCAACAAAAAAGGTTTCCTCCTAAGGAAACCTTTTTAATATTATTTATAGCGTTTTGTTTTTTGAATATTCGAATTTTTTATTTTAAAGTCGTAAAAATTGACGTTACTATCTAAAAGTAAGTATGATGCGATTATAGTAAGATTTTTTAGGGGGAAGAAAAATGACAAGTTCAAGTAATAAAGCAGCGAGTATTTATGAAGGAACAAATGTAAATGCTGGGGGATTTTTTGAAAACGTTGAAGAAACAAAGTTGTTTGATCCAATTCAAGTTGGAGCTTGGTCTCTTCGTAATCGTATAGCGATGGCACCGATGACAAGATGCTTTGCAGATAATGAGACTGGAGTAGTTGGTGCGGATGTAGTGGAGTACTACAGAAAACGTGCTGCGGATGGAATTGGACTAATTATTACAGAAGGAATTGTCATTAGTCCGAGAGCAAAAGGAAACCCAGGAGTACCAGGTATTTATACACAAGAACAAATCGATTCTTGGAAACCTGTTACAGAGGCAGTACATAAAGAAGGCGGGACGATTATTGCTCAAATATGGCATGTTGGGCGTATGAGTCATCATGAAATAATTGGTGGTCAAATGCCACAAGCGCCGTCGGCTATCGCTGCAGAGGGAAATGTTCCACGCTTTCGTAAACCGTTTGATATGCCAGAAGCAATGACGTTAGAAGAAATACAAGAAGTGATCGATCAATACGCACAAGCTGCGAAAAATGCGATCGAAGCTGGATTTGATGGAGTAGAAATTCACGGTGCACACGGATATTTAATCGATCAATTTACGTATGAGTTTGCGAATAAGCGAACAGATAAATATGGCGGTGATTTAAAACAAAGGTTAACGTTTATGAAAGAAGTAACGGCAGCTGTAATAGAAGCTGTTGGAGCTAATAAAACACTTCTTCGTTTCTCTGCTTTCAAAGGTGATAATCCTACTTATATGTGGGAAAACCCTGAGTTTGCAATTGAAACGTTCATAAATATGTTTAAAGAGGTTGGATTAACGATGATCCATCCTTCAACGATGAATTATACCCAAGAGATTGCTGACGGAAAGAATTTTCATCAACTAGTAAGAAAATATTGGGATGGTACGATTGTTGGGGTTGGTAATTTAAATCCGAAAGAGGCCGAAGAAGCGTTGCAAGAAGGAACGATTGATGTAGCGGCATTCGGAAGACCGTTAATTGCTAATCCAGACTTTGTTCATCGAATTAAACACGCTGAAAGTTTAGTTGAATATGACGCGAAAGAGCATCTTGTTACGTTAGTATGAATAAAGATAAAAGGAGAACACATCTAGTGTTCTCTTTTTATTATGGAATTTCATAGGGGGAAGCGGGATGAGTGAAACGCTACTCGTTATTATTAGTATATTACTATTTTTAATGTTGCTTTTAATCGTCTTTTTTATCATTACATTTTTTATAAAAAAACGAACACATCATTCTATTTTAAAATTACATCCGTACTTAGGAAGAATGCGCTACTTACTGGAAAAGATAGGGCCTGAATTTCGACAATATTGGTTTGATCATGATACGGATGGAAAGCCTTTCTCACGTTATGATTTTCAAAGTGTTATGTTTTTAGCGAAATATCGCTCTGAAATACTTGGTTTTGGATCAAAACGAGATTTTGAAGCTTCTGGATATTATATTGCTAATACATTATTTCCGATATTAACGGAGGAATTAAGTGTGAATCTCACGCAAGAGCGAGAAGGTAAAAAGTACGTGATTCATAAAGAAGGGTTATTTTCAAGAAGAGAAAAATTGACAGCGGATACAACGAATCTTTGGCTGTACGAAGAAGATGATGCAATTATAGTCGGTGAGAACCGTAAATATCCGTGGAAGCTACATGGCATGTTTGGTGCATCTGCGACTTCTTATGGTGCGATTGGAGAAAATTATATTTTAGCGAGTGGTCTTGGAGCAAAAATGGCAGGCGGGTCGTGGATTAATACGGGTGAAGGTGGCGTTATTCCAGAACATTTACATACAGGAGCGAATATCGTTGCGCAAATTGGTCCAGGGTTATTTGGATACCGTGATGAAGACGGTAATTTTTCAATGGGAAAATTCATGGAGAAAGTGAAAGAAAGTAATATTAGAGCATTCGAATTGAAATTTGGGCAAGGTGCTAAAATACGTGGTGGTCATTTAGAGGGGCAAAAAGTAAATGAGAAAATTGCGTTTGTTCGCAACGTCCGAAAGGGAGAGACGATTAATTCACCGAATCGATTTTCATTTTTAAAGAATGCAGCGGATACACTTTATTTTATTCAACAGTTGCAAGAAAGCGGCGGTAAACCAGTTGGAATGAAAATTGTAATTGGTCAGCAGAAGCCTTTGGAAGATTTAATAAAAACAATGAAAGAACTAAACATTTATCCAGATTTTATTACAATAGACGGTTCAGAAGGCGGGTCAGGGGCAACGTATAAATCGATGGCAGATTGTATGGGACTGCCGCTTATTCCAGCATTACTTACATTTATTGATACAGCAAACCATTATGGTGTTCGTAACAAGTTTAAAGTATTTGCATCGGGTAAATTAATCACACCAGATAAAGTAGCGATTGCTTTAGCGATTGGGGCGGATGCTGTAAGTTCAGCCCGCGGATTTATGATGGCAAGCGGCTGTATTATGGCCCTTCAATGTAATTCTGGCCAATGTCCATCTGGTGTAGCCACGACGAATTCGCATTATCAAAAAGCGTTAGATCCGTATGAGAAGAAGTGGCGAGTCATGAATTATATTATTAGTATGAGATATAGTTTATTTTCATTAGCGGCAGCGGCGGGAGTGAAGAGCCCGCGCCATTTAACTAGAGAGCATATTGTGTTTAAAGACGAGGTGGGGAGAGTAGTTCCTCTTTCGGAATTGTTTCCTATAGTAAATCAAACCTAAAAGTATATTTGATATGTAAGATTTTTTTAAGGAATAATCATATTTTTGGAAAAATTAGGAGTATAATAGGGAAGTATTTTTAAAAATGACTATTTTTAGGGAGAGATTCACTTGCAACAAGGTTCTTACAGTATTACAATTTTTTTACTCGTCATAGGGCTCGTTATATTTAGACGCATGCGCTCTATGAATCGACCAATTAATAATAAAGGAAGACGACTACTATTGCCATTATTTTTCTTATTACCAGGTTTTTCTTTATACGCAGCACCGATACAACTTGCTGGTTGGCAAATTTGTATAGCTGCTGGGATCGGACTGCTATTGTCAATTCCACTTATTATTTTAAGTGGGTATGAAGTCAGAGAAGATGGTCAAATTTATGCAAAAAAAAGTATCGCTTTTATTGCTACATTTTTAGTTATCGTTCTTTTACGTGCTTATTTTAGAAGACATTTACAAGGTCTAGATCCAAAGTCAATCGGCATTCTTTTCTACACTCTTGCGGTTTGTTATATAGTACCTTGGCGTATTGGATGTTATATGAAATTTCGTAAAGTATATGTAGAGAAAGAGAAAATTGAGACGTCAATAAGCTAAAAGTCATACATTTGTATGGCTTTTTTCTTTTAAAATTTATCGGGTAAACGAATGAAAATAAGGTGTGAAAAAACACCGTTTAATTTTCTGAATATTATTACTTTAATTCCTTAAAAAATCATTGTAATCCACTGGGATAAAGGCGTTTATAAAGGTTTTCACATGTAATAAAAAGTGCTCGTTCACTTGAAAGAACAAAAAATGTTTGTTAAGGTAGGGAACCATAAGCGAAAACAAGAAAATAGAAAAAGTCATTTTTCGAAATTTTGAATGGCTTATGGACTAAGGGAGAGATTTGGTGAAGATTGAAATTATGGTATCGCTTGCTATTTATATGGCAGGTATGTTGTATATCGGATATTGGTCTTATAAGAAGACATCCGATTTATCAGATTATATGTTAGGCGGGAGGGGACTCGGTCCAGCAGTTACAGCTTTATCAGCTGGTGCTTCTGACATGAGTGGTTGGATGCTAATGGGATTACCTGGTGCGATGTATGCAACAGGATTATCAAGTGTATGGATTGCGATAGGTTTATTAATAGGTGCGTATGCAAACTATTTAATCATTGCCCCGCGTTTACGAACGTATACAGAAGTGGCAAATGATTCAATTACGATTCCAGACTTTTTAGAGAATCGGTTTAAAGATCGTACGAAAATACTTCGTTTTGTCTCCGCTATCGTCATTTTAGTATTTTTCACATTTTATGCGTCGGCTGGTTTAGTTTCAGGTGGACGTTTGTTTGAAAATTCTTTTAACCTTGATTATAAAATTGGTTTATTTGTAACAGTGGGTGTCGTTGTTGCGTATACACTATTCGGTGGCTTTCTAGCCGTAAGTTGGACGGACTTTGTGCAAGGTTGTATTATGTTTATTGCGCTTGTATTAGTGCCAATTGTTGCTTTTACGGATGTCGGTGGTGTAACAGAAACATTTAATACGATTAAGCAAGTCGATGCATCGCATTTGGATATGTTTAAAGGGACTACAGTATTAGGGATTATTTCCTTTTTAGCATGGGGCCTTGGATATTTTGGTCAACCACATATTATTGTCCGCTTTATGGCAATTACCTCTATTAAAGATTTAAAAACTTCTCGTAGAATCGGTATCGGTTGGATGACGATTTCAATTATAGGTGCAATGCTTACTGGTCTAATTGGTATCGCCTATTATGCTAAAAATAATGCGATATTACAAGACCCAGAAATGGTCTTTGTAACATTCTCAAATATTTTATTCCATCCATACATTACAGGATTTTTATTATCAGCTATTTTGGCTTCGATTATGAGTAGTATTTCCTCACAATTACTTGTTATTTCAAGTGCAGTAACGGAAGACTTTTATAAAACATTTTTCCGTCGTAACGCAAGTGACAAAGAACTTGTATTTATCGGTAGATTATCAGTATTAGTAGTGGCTATGATAGCAGTTGTTTTAGCGTATCATCCAAGTGATACAATTTTAACACTTGTAGGTTATGCTTGGGCAGGATTTGGTTCAGCATTTGGACCCGCTATTTTATTAAGTTTATATTGGAAGAGAACGAACAAATGGGGCGTTCTTGCTGGTATGATTGTCGGTGCAGTAGTTGTTATAGCATGGGTACAAATTCCAAGTTTAAAAGCAATTATGTATGAAATGGTACCTGGATTCTTCTGTAGTTTATTAACTGTTATCGTTGTAAGTTTATTAACGAAAGAACCCGTTAAGGCAGTTCATCGTGAATTTAATGAGATGGAAGCAGTACTGGAAGAAGAAACGAAATGATTTGAAAAGAGAGTAGACGGTGAATAACGTTTACTCTCTTTTCTTTTTAAATGAAATAAGTAACTTATTGACAAAGAAAAGTAAGTAACTTATAATAAGTATTGAGGTTGAGATAAATGACATTCTAAATCAAGTTTTATTATGATTTTAGAGTGAGTAAATGTTTTTTGGAAACTATCTTGAAATCGAGATAATCCCGATAAGTTAGACGCTAATGTGTAATTTTGTAATTAATATCTCGAATTCGAGATAAAATTATTATAACGGATTTTACTTTGTAGCATGGACAAAATGAATAATGAATTTAAATGTAAAAGAATTTTTATAATGAAATAAAAAAGGAGTGGAAGAAATGGAAAAGAAAACAATGGGAATCCATCACATTACAGCGATTGTAGGGCATCCACAAGAAAATGTAGACTTTTATGCTGGTGTATTAGGGTTACGTTTAGTGAAACAAACAGTGAATTTTGATGATCCAGGTACGTACCATCTTTATTTTGGAAATGAAGGAGGAAAGCCTGGAACAATTATTACGTTTTTCCCATGGGCAGGTGCTCGTCAAGGTATTATTGGGGACGGTCAAGTAGGAATTACGTCTTACGTTGTACCAAAAGGTACAATGGAGTTTTGGGAAAATAGATTAGAAAAATTCGATGTTTCGTATACAAAAATGACTCGTTTTGGAGAGCAGTATTTAGAATTTGATGATCCGCATGGTTTGCATATAGAATTAGTTGAAAGAGAAGCAGGCGAATTAAACAATTGGAGTTTTGGAGAAGTTACACCAGAAGTAGCAATTAAAGGGTTTGGAGGTGCTGTTCTTTTATCTGCACAGCCTCAAAAAACAGCTGAATTGTTAGAACATATTATGGGTCTTGAAAAAATTGGAGAAGAGGGCGAATTTGTTCGATTCCGTTCTTCTGCTGACATTGGAAATATTATTGATTTGAAATTATCAACAATCGGTCGTGGCCAAATGGGCGTTGGCACAGTTCATCATATTGCCTGGAGAGCGAGTGATGATGCTGATCAGCTAGACTGGAAAGAGTATGTGTCGCGTTTTGGATATCACGTAACTCCTGTACAAGATCGAAATTATTTTAACGCGATTTATTTTAGAGAACATGGTGAAATCTTATTTGAAATTGCAACAGATCCTCCTGGTTTCGCTCATGATGAATCGTTAGAGACGATGGGTGAGGAATTAAAGTTACCGGAACAATATGAACACCATAGAAAACAGATTGAACAAACGCTTTTACCATTTGAAGTGAGAAATTTAGATTAAAGTGATTGGAGGGGGAACAGGATTATGATGAAACATGTTTTTCAAAAAGGAAAAGATACGTCAAAACCAGTGTTGTTATTACTTCATGGCACAGGTGGTAATGAATTAGATTTACTACCACTTGCAGAAATAATTGATCCGGAAGCGTCGGTATTAAGCGTTAGGGGAAATGTGTTAGAGAATGGGATGCCGCGTTTCTTCCGCCGATTAGCAGAGGGCATTTTTGATGAAGAGGATTTAATTTTCCGTACGAAGGAATTAAATGAATTTTTAGATGAAGCGGCTAAAGAATATAAATTCGATAGAAATAACATTGTAGCTATCGGTTATTCGAATGGGGCAAATATCGCAGCAAGCTTATTATTCCATTACGAAAATGCATTGAAAGGTGCTGTGCTTCATCACCCAATGGTACCAAGAAGAGGAATTCAATTAGCAAATTTAGCAGGGAAATCTGTGTTTATTGCTGCTGGGACAAATGACCCAATTTGTTCATCAGCAGAGTCAGAGGAATTGAAGGTACTATTAGAAAATGCAAATGCGAATGTAACAATGCATTGGGAAAATCGAGGGCATCAATTAACGATGGGTGAAGTAGAAAAAGCAAAAGAGTGGTATGACAAAGCATTTTAAAAAAGAAGCATCTGCTAACGATTAGCAGATGCTTCTTTTTTATTTAAGACTGGATTGCAAGATGAGATGAAGAAAGTGGTAGCTCAATATCAACAATCGTACCTTTATTTAATTCGCTTGAAATGTGTAATCTACCATGATGTTCTTCAATTATTTTGTAACACATCATTAATCCTAGTCCTGTGCCTTTTTCTTTTAAACTATAAAAAGGTTCGCCTAGACGGGAGATACGATCTTCAGGAATGCCGCAACCTTCATCGATAATTCGTATTAAGATGAAATTATCCTCTAATGGTTTTGTTTGGATGAAAATATTTCCGCCATTTGGCATTGCTTCTATCGCATTTTTTAATATGTTTATAAAAACTTGTTTTAATTGGTTACCGTCACATTGAATATCATATACGTAATCAAAATGATCCATGATGATATGAACGCTATGCATAATTGCAGTCGGTAAAATAAATGTAACTACCTCTTCAATTAAAGTTTGTATGTTACAAGTTTGGATAGATAATACTTGTGGCTTAGACATCGCCATAAATTGACTCGTGATGGATTCCATTTGTGAAATCTCACTTAACATAACATCGATATACCATTTCTGCTCCTCACTTATTTCAGGGAGGAGCAACGTTAGAAAACCTTTTAGAGAAGTGAGTGGATTTCGAATTTCATGGGCAATTCCAGCTGTCAGTTGTCCGACTACTGCGAGCTTCTCTGATTTTCGTAGTAACTTTTCAGTTTCTTTTAGCTCAGTAACATCTCTCCCCATCACGATAAGACCTTTGCGAGAACCATCAGGATGATAAAGCGGAACTTTTGATATACTTAAGATTAGATCGAAATCATCTCTATGTATAATAAATTCCTCGCCATGAAGAATTTGTCTTTGTTGCCATGCTAGTTCATCGATTTCTTCACAATGTAAAAAAGCTTCTCGGTATGCTTCATTATATTGAATGAGTTCGCTATCTTTTTTCCCGTGGTAAGGTACATGATGGAAATTGAAGCAAGAAAGTGCGTAATCATTTGCCTCAAGCCAGCGCCCTTCATGATCTTTAAAAATAACAAACGCAGGCATGGAGTTTACTAATGTACGTAATCTCTTCTCACTTTCTTTTAGCATATTCTCAATTCTTTCTGATTTTTCAAGCGGCTTCATAATAGCATATACGCCAGTAAGACGATTTTGAACAAAAATAGGAACTAGTTTTGTCACAACATCTAATAAGAATCCATTTTTATGATAAATAGATAAGATATACTCTTGTTGATTATCCGCTTCAGTATTCTTTATATTTTGTAATACTTGCTCAGAAATATGGGCTTCTAAAATAGAGGTAATATTTTTCTGTTCTAATTCTAAAGAAGTGTAACCTAATATTCTTTCGGCAGAAGGATTTATATGTAGAATAACTCCTTCTAAATTTAATGAAATAATACTATCAGGATTGTGTTCGAACAGAGATGCGTACATTTCTGTTAATGAACGATCTTGTATATGGTTTCGCAAACGTCTAGAAATGTTCGGATGACGTTTGTTTTGAGTTGGTGAATATTTTTTACGACTCATAATAGTTCCTCCGTACAAATAGCATCTAAAAAGATTTGTCTATTCATAACTATAATATAGATGTAATGTGTATTTCTATAAAAAATGGAAGTTATAGAATAAATTTTGTTTTTTTTATTTTTTGCAAGGTGAATGCAGGATGGTAATAAGGGGAGCTTATATTGTTTTATAAACCTTTTGTAAGTTACAGACGGCTGTTTTCCGTATAACATTAGGGTAGAGGAGGGGGAGAGAAAATGAAAAATTATATTCAAGGGATTGATCACGTGCAAGTAGCTGCACCTGTAGGGTGTGAAGAAGAGGCGCGTGATTTTTATGGGAATACGATTGGTATGGAAGAAATTCCAAAGCCAGAAGAGTTGAAAAAACGAGGTGGATGTTGGTTTAAATGCGGAAATCAAGAAATCCATATTGGTGTCGAGCGGAACTTTACACCAGCTAAAAAGGCTCATCCAGCTTTTTATGTGAATGAAATTAATGAATTTAAGCAAACACTTATAGAGCAAGGTGTTAAAGTGATTGATGATTATGCACGGCCAGATGTAATTCGATTTTACGTGTCAGATCCATTTGGAAACCGAATTGAATTTATGCAAAATAAAGACTAGGTGGATTCCCACCTAGTCTTTAACTTCTTCTGAAAAGTCCTAACACTTCTACAGTTTCTGTAATATTAACGAATGCATTCGGGTCGATTTCAGAAATTGTTAGTTTCATACTTGCTAATTCTTCACGAGAAACGACCGTCATAAGTACACGCTTTTTCTCGCTTGAATAAGCACCTTCGCCATCAAGTAACGTTATTCCACGTACAACAGTTGAAAGAAGTTGTTTTTTCATTTTTTCTGCTTCATTTGTTACAATCATAAGTGTAACTTTACGATGTTTTGTATGAACAGCATCAATTACTTTACCAGTTACATAAATTGAAAGTAAGCTTGTAAGTGCAACATCCCAGGTGAAGAAGAATCCTGCGATTATTACAACGACTGTATTTAGAACAATAAGGAATCCGCCAAGTTTAATGTCTCGCTTGCGGGATAAAAGCATACCGATAATATCAAATCCACCAGTGGATCCATTACAGTTAAAAACAAGACCAATACCAGCTCCGGCAATGACACCTCCGAAGATAGAAGATAACAATGGATCTGTTGCTACGACTTTTACTGGAACGTAATATAATGCAACAGATAATACAACTACAGAGACAACTGTGTTAAAAATTACTTTTTTTCCAAGACCTATGTACCCTAAAATAAGGATAGGTAAGTTTAATACAAAGTTAATAATGCCTGTGTTTACAGGGGTTACAATCCCTAAAATAATAGCAATTCCGCCAATTCCACTACTTAAAATTTTGTGGGGGATAAGGAAAAGATTAAAGGCAACCGCAATAATAATAGAACCGATAATAACACCAAGGAATCTGACCATTTCTTTCCCGTCCTTCACTGAAAAATTCATATTATTTCAAGATTATATATGATATTGAAAGTTTTGGGTAAAAACAGTTTATTTAGGTAAATTAGATTAATCAAAAGAATTTGAGTATTTTATCATTTGAAAGGGGATACAGTTGTGAAGATAAAAACATATCAACAGAAAAGCCCGTTGAAGCAAGAATGTGAGGATTCTTATTTTTGTAATAAAGAAAAAAAGATTTATGGTGTATGTGACGGTGCAACACCACTTGTCCCGTTTCGTGATGAAAAGGGACATAATGGAGCATACATCGCTTCGCATTTATTTGCAAGTTATTTTACTGCATTACGAGAGAATCATAGTTTACAATTTGCAGTTGCCAAAGCAAATGAAGCATTGCAAAGCAAAATGTTAGAATATGAAGTAGACACGAGAAAAAAAGAGCATTTGTGGTGCACATGTATCGCGGCAGTCCAAATAGTTGGTGAGAAAATTGAATATGCGCAGCTTGGGGACTGTATGATTGTCGCAACTTTTCAAAATGGAACGATGCAAGTATTAACGAAAGACACAGTTGAAGGAATTAGTAAACGAGCAAAAAGGAAGAGGGAAGAAGATCGTAAGAAAGGTTTATCTGTGCCGGAAGAACCTGTTTTTCAAGATGTTCGAGAACAATTAAAGTACAATCGTTATCTTGCAAATATGCCAAATGGTTACTCAGTTGCAAATGGAATGAAAGAAGCGATACATTATTTACAACATGGTGAATTACATACAGATGAAGTGAGTGGGATTTTTATTTGTTCAGACGGGTTATTTCACCCAGATTGGTCATTAGAACAAACTGTTGCATATATAAGAAAGAATGGTATAAACGAATATATAGCAATCATTGAAAAGCTGGAAGGGGAAAAGAGAATAAAACCAGATGATAAAACGATTATTATGATTGATTTTTAAGAGGAGGCAGTTCAAATGGAAATTAAATATGTCAATCTAACATTTCAAGATGAATTAGTTCCTTTAGAAAAAGTAAATCAACTGATTATCCACCATACAGCTGAAGATGGATGGGACGTGTATAAAACACATGAATTTCATCAAACTGTAAGAGGGTGGAGCGGGATTGGTTACAACTATTTTATCGAAAAGGACGGAACTGTAGTGGAAGGGCGAGGTTTACATATTGGAGCGCACGCGAAAGACCATAACCGTCATACAATTGGAATATGTATGACGGGAAATTTCGATAAATACGATCCAACTCCTGCACAAGTGAATGCATTATATTCTTTATGCAAAATGTTTATGAAGCAATTTGCTATAAAGAAAGAAAATATACTAGGTCATAGAGAGTTAGAAGGAGTTACAAAAAGCTGTCCTGGTAATCGTTTTTCTATGGTAGAGTTAAGGAAGATATTATCTTAAATATAGAGGAGTAACAACGATGATGAATATAAAAATACCAAATGATAAAAAAGAAGAGCTTGTAGCGCAAATTCAGCAATTTTTCGTTGAAGAAGATTTAGATGAAATTGGACGTTTCCAAGCAGAGCGTTTAATAGAAGAAATGGTTAAATTAGTTGGACCATTTGCATACAATCAAGCAATTGGAGATGCAAGAAAGCTTGTAAGTGAGAAATTAACGAATATCGAAGAAGATTTATACGTGTTAGAGAAGAATGAAGGAAAATAAAAAAAGAGCCCATCGGCTCTTTTTTTATTTGATTGATAGCAAAAAAACATAGGGAAAACACGGAAAAGACATTGAAAATACACCTTTTATTTTTAGAATATTCTTAGTTTTAAAATACTTCAGAAAGGAAGATTGTAATGAGATTAACGCCAAGAGAAATTGATAAACTGCTAGTAGTTGTTGCGGCTGATTTAGCTTATCGACGAAAGGAGAGGGGGCTTAAGTTAAACTATCCAGAAAGTATCGCTATTATTACGTATGAAATTTTGGAAGGAGCAAGAGATGGTAAAAATGTAGCGGAATTAATGGAACTTGGAAAAAACATTTTAAGTGCTGAAGATGTTATGGATGGTATTGCAGACATGATATCAGATATTCAAGTTGAGGCAACTTTTCCTGATGGAACAAAATTAGTAACTATTCATCAGCCAATTCATTAAAGGAAGTGAATGTTATGATTCCAGGGCAATATATCCTTGCGAAAGAAGACATAGTATGTAATGGAAATAAAAAAGCAATGAAAGTCAAAGTGATAAATCAGGGAGATAGACCCATTCAAATTGGATCTCATTACCACTTTTATGAAGTGAATGAGGCGTTAAAATTCAATCGCAGTGTAGCAATTGGACAACATTTAAATATTCCAGCAGGTACAGCGGTAAGATTTGAGCCTGGAGATGAAAAAACGATTGAACTAGTTCCATATTCAGGGGAACAAGAAGTATATGGATTTAAAAATAAAGTGGATGGCGATATTCAATCTTACACAAAAAGAGGGAGATAGCATGAGTTTTAAGATGTCACGTAAACAATATGCTGATTTATATGGTCCAACTACAGGAGATTCTATTCGTTTAGCGGATACACAATTATTCGCACATGTTGATCGAAATGCCACTATATATGGTGATGAAGCTGTCTTTGGTGGAGGAAAATCAATTAGGGATGGTATGGGACAAAATTCACAACTTACAAGAGAACAGGGGGTTGTGGATGTTGTTATTACGAATGCAATTATTATTGATTATACGGGAGTATATAAAGCGGATATTGGTATAAAAGATGGGAAGATTTCAGCAATTGGTAAGAGTGGTAATCCTTCAGTTATGGATAATATTGATATCATCATTGGAACATCAACGGAAGTAATTTCTGGTGAGCGGAAAATCGTTACAGCTGGAGGTATTGATACACATGTGCATTTCATATCCCCACAACAAATTGATACGGCATTGGCTTCAGGTATAACAACTTTAATTGGTGGGGGAACAGGACCGGCAGAAGGGACTAAGGCAACTACAATAACACCTGGATCTTGGAATTTAAGAAAAATGCTAGAAGCAGCAGAAGCTTTTCCTATAAATCTTGGATTTTTAGGGAAAGGAAATAGTTCAAGTTTACCTGCCCTGGAAGAACAAATATTTGCAGGGGCTATCGGATTGAAAATCCATGAAGATTGGGGAGCAACTTCATCAGCAATTAATCACTCGTTACAGATTGCTGATAAATATGATATTCAAGTCGCTATTCATACGGATACGTTAAACGAATGTGGTTTTGTGGAAGAAACGATAAAAGCTATTGATAATCGTGTTATTCATACGTACCACACTGAAGGAGCTGGAGGTGGGCATGCACCAGATATTATAAAGATTGCTGCGCTGAATAATATTTTACCATCATCAACGAACCCGACCTTGCCATATACAGTGAATACGCTGGATGAACATTTAGATATGCTCATGGTATGTCATCATTTAAAAGCGAATATTCCAGAAGATGTAATGTTTGCAGATTCAAGGATTCGAAAAGAAACAATCGCGGCAGAGGATATTTTGCAAGATCTAGGGGTTTTCAGCATGATTAGCTCTGACTCACAGGCGATGGGAAGGATTGGCGAGGTTATTATTCGCAATTGGCAAACCGCCGATAAAATGAAAAAGCAGATTGGTAGTTTAGAGGGAGATAAAGAATATAACGATAATAATAGAATTCAACGTTATATAGCTAAGTATACAATTAATCCAGCTATTACACATGGGATTTCAGAATACGTGGGCTCTATTGAAATAGGAAAGTATGCAGACCTTGTAATATGGGATCCACAATTTTTCGGTGTTAAGCCAGATATGGTTTTGAAAAACGGAATGGTAGTGATGGCATTAATGGGAGACGAGAATGCTTCAATTCCTACCCCACAACCATATTACGAAAAAAAGATGTTTGGTGCATATGGAAAAGCAGTACAGTCAAGTTCGATTACATTTGTATCGAAAGTAGCTTATGAGAATAATATTAAAGAAAAATTAGGTTTAAATAAAGTTGTATTACCTGTTAAAAATACGAGAGAGATTTCGAAGCAAGATATGAAGCTAAATAATGCAACACCAGAAATTGAAGTAGATCCGCAGACATATGAAGTTAAAGTTGATGGACAAGTAATCACGTGTGAAGCAGTAGATGTACTACCTATGGCTCAAAGATATTTTTTATTTTGATATAACGGGGGAGATAAAATGATTATTGAAAAAATTAATAACAACGTATGCAATATGAATGATTTCTCAAACACAAAAAAGCATCTTGATAAGATATTAATTTCTAGTGAGCTTTTACTGAAGAGAGTTCAGAAATTATATTCAGAATCTGGTTTTGAAATTGGGGTGTCTTTAGATAGTGGAGAAACATTAAAGAACGGTGATATTTTATATGAAGATGAAAATCGAATTGTGTATATTGAAGTATTACCAGAAGAGGTAATTGTAATTACTCCAAAATCAATAAAAGAAATGGGGATTATTGCTCATAACTTAGGGAATAGACATTTACCAGCACAATTCGATGAAGGGTGCATGATTTTGGCGAACGACTACTTAGTAGAAGATTTACTTAAAAAGGAAGGTGTTCCTTATCAAAAAGAAAATAGAGTATTACCAAAACCGTTCAAGCATGCTTCGCACAAACATATTTAACCTACTTAACCTACTCCAAATTAGTGATTCGAACTTCCCAACAGGAAGTTTTAGTCACTCTTTTGGATTAGAAACATTTATTCAAGAGGGACAAGTTACAAATAAAGCCGAATTTTTCAAATGGGTTAATCGATATATAAAAGTCCAATTAACATACACGGATGGCTTAATTTGCAAATATACTTACGAAGCAATTAAGACTAATGAGAGAGAACAAATTACATTTTTAGATGATTTAATAACAGCACAAACACTGCCTTTTGAATGTAGAAAAGCAAATAGAATGATTAGTAAAAGTACTTCTAAATTATTGTGTGAATTGTTCTCATTTGTAAATTTAAATATATATAAAGAAAATATTATGGGTAATAAATTACAAGGTCATCCGAGTATCGTATACGGAATATTAGGGGCGGAATTGAAAATGACAATAGAAGAAACGCTCTTAGTTTTCTTATACTCAAGTGTTGGAAGTATAATTCAAAACGGTGTGAGAGCCATTCCTCTTGGACAAACAGATGGTCAAAAACTATTACAAGAATGCCATGAATTAATCTGTGAATCTATTGATAGAATTCAAATACTTTCATTAGAGGATTTTGGATTGAATGATCCTGAATTCGAAATAAATCAAATGCAACATGAAGATGTAAATGTAAGGGTCTTCATGTCATAGGGAGGAAAAAATAAAATGATAAAGCCTATTAGAATTGGTATCGGTGGCCCAGTAGGTGCTGGGAAAACAATGTTAGTTGAAAAGTTAACAAAACATCTAAATACAGATTATGAAATTGCAGCAATTACAAACGATATTTATACGAAAGAAGATGCAAAAATTTTATTGAAAACAGGTGTTTTACCAGAAGATAGAATTATTGGTGTAGAGACAGGAGGGTGCCCGCATACAGCAATTCGAGAGGACGCCTCTATGAATTTTGAAGCAATTGAAGAACTTATGATGAGACATAATAATTTAGATATTATTTTTATTGAAAGTGGGGGTGATAATTTAGCTGCCACATTTAGTCCGGAGCTAGTGGATTTTTCAATTTATATTATTGATGTGGCACAGGGAGAAAAGATTCCGCGTAAAGGTGGACAAGGAATGATCAAATCTGATGTATTTGTGATTAATAAAACGGATTTGGCACCTTATGTAGGGGCTGATCTTGGAGTTATGGAGCAGGATACGAAAAATTACCGACATAATAAACCATACTTTTTTACAAATTTGAAGGATGAGGAAGGTTTACAAGAATTAATAAATTGGATGCGACAAAACATTATGTTAGAAGGATTGAAAAAATGAAATCCCCTACAGGTGTCTTAAATATTGATGTGATGGAAAAGAGACATAAAACCGTACCTATTAAGGTTTATCATAAAGATGCCTTAAAAGTAACGCAGCCAATATATTTGGACGAGTATGGTAGAGCATATTACTATATTATGAATTCTGGTGGAGGCTATTTAAAAGGAGATTTCTATTCTATAAATATAAATGTTGGTAAAGATGCGAAAACATATATAACAAGCCAATCGGCAACGAAAGTGTACAAGACTCCAAATAGTTATGCTTTGCAAGAATTGAATTTTTATATTGGTGAGAATGCTGTTATGGAATATCTACCAGACCCGTTAATTATGTACAAGGATGCAGCATATAAGCAAAAAACAAATATATATATGCAAAATAATTCTACATTGATTTTATGCGATTCAGTTACGCCTGGTTGGTCGCCAAATATGGAGAAGTTCACATACCAATATTTTGATTCGTTAACAAAAATATATATGGAAAATAAACTTGTAGTATACGATCATCTATTGTTAAACCCTTTCAAAGAGTCGTTAGATCAAATGGGAATATTAAATCAATATTCCCATTATGGTACTTTCATAGTTATTAATGAGAACATTACAAATGATTTAATTGCAGCATTGAAAACATCACTATCTAACACTAACAATATGAAAATTGGAATATCTTCTACACCATGTAAAGGCTTTGTCATACGCATACTTAGCCATAATACAGAGGATATCGAGTCTATATTTTTTCAGTGTCATCGTTTTGTTAGAGAGAATTGTCTACATGAAGAACTAACATCCTATCGAAAATATTAAGTAAGGGAAGGGGATACTATGACTAATGTGGGATTATTGTTTGTCGGTGCAGTTCTATTTATGAATTCACTAGCAGCTTTTAAACTCATTGATAGCAAAAGTGTAGGATACTTTAATTTATTTGTAGGGGCATTACAAACTTTGACACCATTATATTTATTATTTACAGGAAGTCAATCCGATGAGTGGACTATCCTATCTAATGGAACTATTTTTTTATTTGGTTTTACTTATTTATATGTTGGTCTTACGAATATATTAAAACTTGATTCTTCAGGTGTAGGTTACTATTCTCTTTGGGTTGCTATCATTGCAACGGTTATGGGAATAGTGAATCAATTACATGAGAGTGGAAGTCTGCAAAGTACAATAATTTGGTTCTTTTGGGCATTCCTTTGGTTTTTATTTTTCCTACAAGATGGATTGAAAAAGAAGATTCATATTTATGTAGGTATTGTTTGCTTCGTTGAATCCTGGATTACTGCAACAGTACCAGCTCTGTTAACACTTACAAATCATACAGACGTGTTAAATAATTTTGTAATTATTTTAGTGACTATTATAACGATTGTAGTTTTTATTATGGCACTTTTCTTTTTCAAAAGTATTCAATTTAAAGTAGAAAGGGCTAGTAACTATGTGGAAAAGTGAACTGAAAAAGGCAACTAACTTTTTTGTTATTATTATATTTCTTCATGTGCTTGGAATTCTCTTATTATTACCAGCACTGTATAAAGGTAATAGCATAATCGGAATGGCTATTATTGCATATTCTTTAGGATTGCGTCATGCGTTTGATAGTGATCATATTGTCGCAATTGATAATACTGTTCGGAAATTAATTGAAAAAGGTAAAAACTCACAGGGGGTGGGATTTTACTTCTCATTAGGACACTCTACGGTAGTATTTGTGATGATTGTATTAATTGCTTTAATTGGAAAAACTGCAAAACATGGAATGGAGAGCTTCTCAACTATAGGCGGTATTATTGGTACAATCGTTTCTAGTACATTCCTTATCATTATCGGTCTTACCAATCTGTTGTACCTTATTAAAGTGTTACGAAGTCAAGAGGACAAACAGCCAGAAAACCTGGGATTTATATACCGTTTCACGCAGCGCTTATTTACGTTTATTGATAGTCAGAAGCAATTGTATATGATCGGTTTTTTATTTGGGCTTGGTTTTGATACAGCGAGTGAAATTGGATTAATTGCTCTTTCTACAGTAACTGCAACAAGTCAATCTATTCCACTTGTCAGTATATTTGCTTTTCCCATTTTGTTTGCTGCAGGAATGTCATTGATGGATACATTAGATAGTACATTCATGAATACGAATTATAAGTGGGCAATGGAAAATAGTCGAATAAGAAATTCATATAATGTATTAATTACCTCAATATCTGTTATAACGGCTTTTTTAATAGGGGGGTATCAACTATTATCTTTGCTTATTGAAAGCTATAATTTACAGGGACCGTTTTGGAATCTCATACAGGTAGTTAATTTTGATTATCTGGGTATATGTCTTGTTTTATTCTTTATTATTTCTCTTATTATTTTTGCTGTATGGAATAGAAATGTCTTTAAAGAACCACTTACAAAGAGTATAGAGAAATAAAAAAATATCGTATGTTATTTGGTTCATTATATATAAAGTAAAATAAAAAACACGTTAGATGAAAATGCATCTAACGTGTTTTTTGTTATTTATGTTCCTTATATTCATGTACTTTTTCTTTCACATTACCGACTGTATCTTTAGCAGTGCCTTTCACCTTATCCCATTTTCCTTCAGCTTGTAACTTCTTATTGTCAGTTACTTTCCCGACAACTTCTTTTACTTCGCCTTTTACCTTATCAATGGCACCTTCTACTTTTTCTTTTAAACCGTGTTCGTGCTTAGTCATACATTTCTCCTCCTTGTAGTTTGATTAGAATTTTCTTTTCATATTGCAAGTTGAATGATGTATCTAGTAATAGCGTAACAAATTTAGTTTGAATATTCAAATGATTAAAGGGATAGAAAAGGAATTGTCATAAAATGTTTAAAAATGTAACGGAAGGAGAAAGAAAGTAAATTATATGTCTTTTGCAGTCCATATTGATTTCGTATAAGCAATTTTCATATGGGCACGTTCCATATTATTTTGACTGCCACTACCGAACCTTGCTTGTCCAACTATTAAAGTACAATTGGATTCAATAGCTGTCTTAATTCGTTTTTGGATTAATGCAGTGTGACAGCCTTTACGCTGAAATTCCGGTAAAGTAGCAGAAGCAGCTAATGATGCGACACCTTTATTTATATATAGGACACCAATACCAGCAGGGCTATTTTGAATTTCTGCTATGAAAAAATGCCATCCTGGTTCATTGTAAAGAATTTCGTTATTTTGGCGAACACCATCTTTTGTAAAGGATGGCATATTAAATCCACGTACATATATGTCTGCAAAAATATCAAATTCATTTTCTTTCAGTTTTCGTACTGTAATATTAGAAGGAAGAAGTGATGAACTCTCTCTCGGTATACTATACAAAGCAGTATGGAAGCTAGATTGGTAAAAACCTTTTTGAGATAAGTATTGAAATAGTTCAGTTGTGCCTTGCGCTGGTGTAATTTCAAAACGGCAAGGAATTTGTAGTGATTCATAATAAGAAATGATTGCATCAATCGCATCTGCATTTGTAATACCTTTTATCGTATTAAAAGCAGGACCGGCAATTATTTTTGATGAAAAGGCAGTGGCACTACCGAACTTTTTCATTTGCACTTGCATTGGATTTCCACTCATTGCTTGTAGTCCCTCTAATCTAGAAGAGAGCATATCAATTTCTGCATTTTCAATTTCTGTTGCTATATCGAGTGTCATAACAGTAGTCATAAAATTCCTCCGTTAATAAATATATTTCATAGTATATATACGATTTTTGTTTTGAGATTCCTGTTGTAATGTAGGAGAATAAGAAGTTTTTTGGAAGGGAAATGGAATTGAACTGTCGAAGGGAGTAGAAACAGATTAAAGGTGGTGCTCTCATGAAACAAAAAGCCGTGCAGACATGCTCTAATTGTGGTTCTCAAAAGATAGGAGAAGGTGAGTTTGTCGGATATGCACAAATACGGAAAAAGGAAACGATGTTCACATCTTCACCGGTGGATGCTTATATTTGTACAGACTGCGGAAATATCCTTTCATTAAAAGTACGACATTATGAAAAGTTTAAGCAGAAGCCGTTATGATTATTGAGTAGTGGTTTTATTAGGGTAGTTAATAAGAGTAATATTTTACATATATATGAGTATGCCTCAGATAAAGAGATGAAAACATATACTGTACATAGTTCGTTATATGACACATAAAAATATATAGAAGAAATTGTGAGGTAGTAGGAGGAAGAAAAAACAGCTCCTCTTGGAATATTTCATATTTAAAACTCCTTTAAATGAATAAAGGAGTTTTTTGATTTTTTATAACAATAATTACCTTTAATTGTTATAGTTGGTTATTAGGAGAGGGTGGTTTATTAACGCCATAATCATAGAAGAATAATAGCTAAATCGTATACAAAACCACTATATAACACAATCGCAACCGTAAGTTGACAAAGTGCAACCGCAGGAAGATAGAAGTAAGAGCAATGTTTACATACAATTTAGTTAAGAAAACGAAGGGGGACACACATATGGGATTTGGTGAGAAGCTTTTTAAATTAAGAAAAGAAAAGGGTCTTTCTCAAGAAGCATTAGCCGAGAAATTAAACACAACAAGGCAAGCGGTTAGTAAATGGGAAAACGGTCAAGGTTTTCCTGAAACTGAAAAGTTAATAATGATTGGAAATGTATTTGAAGTATCACTTGACTATTTATTAAAAGAAACTGCTGAGCAAAGTAACGAAAAGGAAAATGGTTATTATGTAAGTAAGGAAATGGCAGAAGGGTATATAGTGTATGGACAAAAAATTTCTAAATATATTGCATTAGGATTTAGCTTGCTTATTTTATCTACAATACCGTACTTATTATTTAAAGAAAATGCAACAATGTCTACGTTTCTTGTCATTATCATTGCAGTGCTTGGGATCGGAGCAATGATGGCACCTGTAACGATAGAAGAGAGTCGATACAATGTATTGAAAAAGGAAGAACTACTATTTGATCAAAACTTTCTAAAAGAATTGACCAAAAGATATGCGATTATTAAGAAGAAGTATGCCGTAGTGGTGATCGTTGGATTTTGTTTTATTGCCGCAGGAGCGATACCGTTTTTATTTGAGAAAAAACGAATTACTTCAGGAGAGCTCGTACAGTATTATCCTTATTGTGTTGTACTTATTGCTATCGGAGTTTATCTTTTTGTTCGTGTGTTAGGGGTGTTAGAGACGTATCGGATTTTAGTAGAAAATAAGGAATACAGTAATCGTTTTATTTTTAAATTGAAAAAGAAAGTAAGGAAAAAGGTAGATAGTTTATAAAAAATAAAAAACATGTTTCGAATCAATGTATTCAAAACATGTTTTTTATCGTTCTGAATTATTTCCAAAGAAATAATTCAGAAAATACAGAAAAATATCGTAATCATTTGTAGAAGTCTGTTATAATAAACGGAAAATGAAAACGTTTTAAAGGGGGACATAACCAATATGATGATGAATGTACCGCTAACAATTAGTTCTATGATGGAAAGAGCAGAGAAACTGTTTTCGAAGAAAGAAATTGTTTCACGGACGCATGATACAGTTACAACGTTAACGTATAAGCAGTTAGGGGAAAGGACGAGAAGACTTTCCAGTGCGTTGAAAAAGCTTGGAATTAAAGAAGGTGAACGTGTAGGAACATTAGCGTGGAACCATCATCGGCATGTGGAAGCGTATTTTGCTATTCCAGGTATTGCTTCTGTTTTGCACACAATTAACATTCGTTTATCTCCTCAACATATTTCATACATTATTCAGCACGCAGAAGACCGAATTCTACTTATAGATGAAGATCTCATACCGCTTGTTGAAAATATTCAATCACAATTATCAACTGTACAAGCTTACATTATTATGACTGATAAAGATGAACTCCCAAATACTACGCTGAAGCCTGTATATCATTATGAAAAGCTATTAGAAGAAGGCGATCCAACTTTCCAATTTGTAAAAGATATTGATGAAAATACACCTGCTGGTATGTGTTATACGTCAGCGACTACAGGAAATCCGAAAGGTGTTGTATATACGCATCGTAGTACTGTACTGCATTGCATGGCACTCGGTTTAGCGGATACAGCTGCTTTATCGGAAAGTGACGCGGCGATGGCAATTGTACCGATGTTCCATGTGAATGCTTGGGGACTTCCTTTCGCTGCTACTTGGTTTGGATCAAAACAAGTTCTTCCAGGACCGATGTTTACGCCGAAAATTTTATTAGAAATGATCCAATCTGAAAAAGTGACGTTAGCTGCCGGTGTGCCGACAATTTGGCTCGGTGTATTACAAGAGTTAGAAAATAATAGTTATGATTTATCTAGTATGACGAGAATACTATGTGGTGGTGCAGCCGCACCGAAAAGTGTTATTAAAGCATTTGAACAGAAACACAATGTTCCTTTCATCCATGCATATGGTATGACCGAAACAAGCCCACTCGTAACACTTGCACGTTTAAAAAGTTATGAAACAGAATTATCGTATGAAGAGCAATTAGAAATTAGATCAAAGCAAGGGTATCTTGTCCCTGGTGTAGAGATGAAAGTAGTCGGTACAAATGGTGAAGTGAAGTGGGACGGTACGGAGATGGGAGAACTATGTTTACGAGCACCTTGGATCGCTGAAAGCTATTATAACGATGATCGTACTGTCGAAGGGTTTCGCGATGGATGGTTATATACTGGTGATGTTGTCACAGTGGATGAGGAAGGTTGCGTGAAAATTGTTGACCGTACGAAGGATGTTATTAAAAGCGGGGGAGAATGGATTTCTTCGGTCGATCTTGAAAATGCTTTAATGGCACATGATGCTATATTTGAAGCGGCTGTCGTTGCAGTTCCTCACCCTCAGTGGCAAGAGCGACCAATTGCCTGCGTTGTTCAAAAGAAAAATAGTACGGTTACAAAAGAAGAAATATATGAGTTTTTAAAACCACAGTTTGCGAAGTGGTGGTTGCCAGACGATATTGTCTTTATGGAAGAAATACCGAAAACATCTGTTGGGAAGTTTTTAAAACAGGCGCTTCGGAAAGAACTGGAGCATTTGCATAGAGAGAAATAAGTGAACTTCTATTTGTAAACTCTAATACATTAATGGTTGACAAAAGAAGAATGGAAAGATAATATGATTTTTGTGATATGTTACCTAAAATAAATTTTAAGTTTACAAATAGGAGAAGCAAATATGAATACAAAAAACTTAGTTTTTGTCGCTTTATTTAGTTCTATTATGGGAGTGTTAGGGTTAATACCTCCGATTGCTCTTTCTATTACACCAGTTCCAATTACATTGCAATCACTCGGTGTTATGCTTGCGGGTGGGTTGTTAGGATCACGTCTAGGTGCGTTAAGTCAGCTTATTTTCTTACTTATTGTAGGAGTTGGAGCACCATTGCTTGCTGGTGGACGCGGTGGCCTTGGTGTATTTGTTGGACCAAGTGCAGGATATTTACTTGGTTACATCATTGGGGCGTTTGTTATTGGTTATTTAATTGAGCGTTTACGTGAAGTTTCTATTATAAAAGTATTATGTATTAATATAATTGGTGGTATTTTCGTAGTTTATGTATTTGGTATTACTGTACAAGCGTTCTTAATGGATGTTTCTGTATGGGAGACAATGAAAGTGAGTGCTGTGTTTTTACCAGGGGATTGTATAAAAGCAATTATTGCGGCAGTTCTCGTAACAAAATTACATCGTTCATTGAAACATATTATTACGCCCGCTTTAAAGAATGGAAAATATACAAATGCGGGATGATAAAGGGAAGAAACACGTTAATTGCGTGTTTCTTTTTATTATTATTGTAAAGAAAGGACGTCTCATATGGGGATTACAAAAGAATATAAAAAGCATGCCTCTTTACAACCAAATAAAATAGCGATAAAGGAAAATGATAGAGTTTTAACATATAAAGAGTGGTTTGAATCAGTTTGTAAAGTAGCAAGCTGGTTAAATGAAAAAAAATCGAAGAATAAAACGATAGCAATCCTATTAGAAAATCATATAGAGTTTTTACAACTATTTTCTGGTGCCGCTATGGCCGGGTGGGTTTGTGTTCCGTTAGATATAAAGTGGAAACAAGATGAGCTCAGAGAAAGAATTGAAATTAGTAATCCGGATATGATTGTGACAGAACGATATAAGGTGAATGATCTATTGGATGAAGAAGGAAGAGTAATTGAAATTGATGAGTGGAAAAGAATGATAGAGAAATATCTTCCTACATATTCCACTGTAGAAAGTGTACAACATGCTCCTTTTTATATGGGATTTACATCAGGATCAACAGGAACAGCAAAAGCATTTTTACGTGCACAGCAATCGTGGGTTCATAGTTTTGATTGTAATGTACATGACTTTCATATGAAAAGGGAGGATTCAATTTTAATAGCTGGGACGCTCGTTCATTCTCTTTTCTTATACGGGGCAATAAGTGCATTATATGTAGGACAAACAGTGCACATTATGAGAAAGTTCTTTCCAAATCAAGTATTAGATAAGTTAGAAACTGAAAATATATCAGTTATGTATACAGTTCCGACAATGCTTGAATCTTTATATAAAGAAAGTAGATTAATAGAAAATAAAGTGAAAATTATTTCGTCAGGAGCGAAATGGGAAGCTGAAGCGAAAGAAAAAATAAAGAATATATTTCCTTATGCGAAAAGATATGAATTTTATGGTGCATCAGAGTTAAGTTTTGTAACAGCACTAGTCGATGCAGAAAGCGAAAGAAGGCCAAATTCAGTAGGAAAACCTTGTCATAATGTGCAAGTTCGAATATGTAATGAAGCAGGCGAAGAAGTACAAAAAGGTGAAATAGGAACTGTTTATGTGAAAAGTGATCAGTTTTTTATGGGATACATAATAGATGGGGTTTTAACACGGGAGTTGAATGCAGAAGGTTGGATGACAGTGCGAGATGTAGGCTATGAAGATGAAGAAGGCTTTATATATATTGTTGGTAGAGAGAAGAATATGATTTTATTTGGAGGAATCAATATTTATCCAGAAGAAATAGAAAGTGTATTACATGAACACCCAGCTGTTGATGAAATAGTTGTAATTGGTGTGAAAGATAGTTACTGGGGTGAAAAGCCCGTCGCGATCGTAAAAGGAAGTGCTACGAAACAACAATTAAAGAGTTTTTGCTTACAGAGATTATCCTCTTTTAAAATACCGAAAGAATGGCATTTTGTAGATGGAATACCTTATACAAATAGTGGGAAAATCGCTCGTATGGAAGCAAAAAGTATGATTGAAAACCGGGAGAAAATATATGAATAGAGCAGTCATTGTAGAGGCGAAAAGAACACCTATTGGTAAGAAGAATGGGATGTTAAAAGAGTATGAAGTTCAGCAATTAACAACGCCGCTTCTTACGTTTTTAAGTAAAGGGATTGAGAGGGAAATAGATGATGTCATATTAGGTAATGTTGTTGGGCCAGGAGGGAATGTTGCGAGACTATCTGCTTTAGAGGCGGGACTTGGCTATCATATTCCTGGTGTAACGATTGATCGGCAATGTGGTGCTGGTTTAGAAGCAATTCGAACTGCGTGTTATCTCATTCAAGGCGGGGCAGGTAAGTGTTATATCGCCGGGGGAGTAGAGAGTACAAGTACGTCACCTTTTCAAAAAAGAGCACGATTTTCACCTGAAACAATTGGTGATCCTGACATGGGAGTAGCGGCTGAATATGTTGCAGAACGTTATAACATCACGAGAGAAATGCAAGACGAGTATGCTTGCCTCAGTTACAGACGAACACTGCAAGCATTAGAAAAAGGATTTATATATGATGAAATATTGTCTTTTAATGGAGTATTAGATGAATCTATAAAGCTAGAAATGAATTATGAACGAATGATTAAAAGAACAAAACCTGCATTTTTACAAAATGGTACAGTAACGGCGGGGAATTCATGTGGTGTAAATGATGGAGCATGTGCCGTTCTTGTAATGGAAGAGGGGCAAGCCCGAAAATTAGGATACAAGCCTGTACTTCGTTTCGTTCGTAGTGCTGTAGTGGGAGTGGATCCCAAGCTTCCAGGGACTGGTCCGATATTTGCGGTGAACAAATTATTAAACGAAATGAATGTAAAAGTAGAGGACATCGATTATTTTGAAATAAATGAAGCATTCGCCTCAAAAGTTGTTGCTTGCGCAAAAGAGTTACAAATTCCGTACGAAAAAGTAAATGTAAATGGTGGAGCAATTGCGCTCGGTCATCCGTACGGTGCATCTGGTGCTATGCTTGTAACACGTTTGTTTTATCAGGCACAAAGAGAGTCTATGAAATATGGAATTGCTACATTAGGAATTGGAGGCGGGATAGGGATTGCGCTATTATTTGAGAAAGTAGAAGACTAGCGAGGTAATTAGTTTTCTACTTTTTGAGGAACATAAATATTGCTACCAGGCTTCGCTTTCATTTCGTTCCAAGCAGCAATCGCATCAGCTTTTGCTTTCCCTTTATTATTTGGATCTTCGAAAAAGTCACGAGTAAAGCGATTGTATTCAAATTGTGTACCGATAGTTGTTTTGTATGTAGGGTCTTTTTTTCGTTCGTTTTCTTCATGCCAAAAAGCTATCGCGTCTTCATATGTTTTTCCAACATTCTCTTTGAAAAATTTTTGAAGAGCTACTGTAAAGCGAAAGTTTGTTCCGATTTTTTCTTTGAAAAAAGCACGAACATCTTCGCTACAGCGGTGATTGTTAGTAATAATCGTTTGAAGAGAAAGGTCTTTATAGGATAGGGAAGCTTTACTCACCTTTTGAACAGAGCTGTTTTTTAATATTTTACCAGTAGTTAAATAATGTGAGATACGCTCGGTTATTTCGATCTTAGAGCCACTAGCTGGCAACTCATTCTCACGACAAAATGTTTGGAGTTCTGCTTTTAACCAATAATAGTTTTGGAAATCTTCAAGTGATATAGACTTTGTTAAAGGTGGACGCATGAATGTAACAACTACTTTCTTCCATAATTTTCTTTAATTATAAAACATATGTTCTTTTTATGGAAGGGTTAATTTGTAAATATAATGGGAAGAGGAGATTGCATATGGAAAATGTAATGCAAGTTCGTGTTACAGGAATTTTAATTGAAGATGAAAAGGTATTGCTAGTAAAGCAAAAAGTGGCTAATCGAAATTGGTCTTTACCTGGAGGAAGAGCAGAGAATGGCGAAACGTTAGAGGAAGCAATGATTCGAGAAATGAGAGAAGAGACAGGGTTAGAAGTTAACATTCAGAAGCTACTCTATGTTTGTGATAAACCAGATGCTCGCCCGTCTTTATTACATATAACGTTTTTGCTTAAAAGGATTGAAGGTGAAATTATGCTACCTTCTAACGAGTTTGATCATAATCCAATTCATGATGTGCAAATGGTGCCGATTAAAGATTTAAGTCATTATGGTTTTTCGGAAACTTTTATCAATCTTATAAGTGAAGGTTTTGTAAATGCAGGGAGTTATCAAGGTTTGAAACAAAATATAGGTCTGTAAATATAGGGGAAGGATAGCCGTTCGCTATCCTTCATAACATGTTTTAAACTGCTGACTGTAAAGAAGAAACAAGCTGATTTAAAAATTCATCTCCGCTCATAATTGCTTTCCCGCCACCGCGAGCACTCTTCTTATTTCCGCCACCTTTTCCTTCGATTGTAGGAAGAGCGTCTTTTAAAAGAGCATTCATATCGAGTGATACTGATTTTCCGCAAGCGAGAATACATTGTAGTTTGTCATCATTTTCGATGACGAAATACGTAATTGCATGCTCTTGTTGTTCTGTAATAATAGCGGAAAGCTTTGCGATTTCTTGCATAGAACGATTTGTAAATACTTTAGAAATAAGTATGCCGGCATGTATTTCCGTAGGGTGTTGAAGTAGTTCATTTGCCTCTGCAAATAATAATTTTTCATTCATTGTTTGTATTGCTTTTTCGTTTTCTTTTTGAGAAGTAAGCAGTTGCGCCACTTTTGTTGGAATATCAGTTTCGCTACTGTTTAATTGTTTGGAAACATTCTTCATAATTTGTTGTTGCTGCCCTATTAATTTAAGTGTGCGCCAGCCAGCGATAAACGTTAGTCGTATGCCACCTTTATTGCGTTCCCAGCTAAGAACTTGAATAGGACCTACTTCACCAGTACGTTTCGGGTGTGTTCCGCCACAGCCGTTATAATCAAAGTTTTCGATCATAACAACGCGTATATTTTCTGTCATAGTCGGTTCTTTACGAAGGGGCAACGTTTTCGCTTCTTCTAAGTTCATCCACTGGATGCGGATTGGATGGTTTTCAAAAACAATTTTGTTTGCAATTTGTATTGCTTTTTCAACCGTTTCTGCATGAAGATTTTCTGTTTCTAAATCAATTGTTACTGTTTCTTTACCAAGATGGAATCCAATTGTAGGCATGTTAAAATGGTCCCAAAAGGCAGCAGATAAAATGTGCTGAGCCGCATGTTGCTGCATATGATCAAAACGGCGCTCCCAATTGATTTTACCTTCTACGTCTTCTGTATGTAATTGTTCTGCAATGTAATGACGAATTTCTCCGTTTATCTCTTCTACATTGATTACATTGATATCATTTAATGTACCAGTATCATATGGTTGTCCGCCACCTGTCGGATAAAATGCTGTTTCATTCAAAACAACGTATAAGTTACCGTCTTTATCATAATCTTGCTTTATAATTTTAGTAGTAAAGTCTTGCTTATAAGCGTCAGTGTAATATAATTTGTGCTCCAATTTTCTTTCTCCTCTCGCATTAACTAGTTTCATTGTAAAGCAATTGAAATTAGTTTCCTAATATTTCAGAAGAAAGAAACTATTTTTAGAATTTTCTTGCTATAATAAGAAAAAGAAAATGCGGGGGTGGAATGAATATGTTATATGAAAACGGCGTAGATAAACTGCTTAGTTTAAGCAGAAATATTTCTGAATTATATCGAGAATTAAATGAAATGACCCGGATTTTAACGGATTGTAATCGAGAAAGTGTGAAGTTTGATCGGTTATATGTAAAAGAGTTACTTTGGAAGAAAGAAGATGTAATAGAGAAATATGACCAGCTACTTGTACAACTTTGTATTAACGAATGCTTTGATCTAAAAAGTGTCATTACAGGGGAATATAAGTATACATATGAAGAAGTAGAAAACATAGTTTTACAATTTAATGAAAAGTATAATGTCGCAATCTTAATTAAAGATGTGTGTAAAGAATTACAGTTCACATATGGAATTGATATGGACATAACGAGAACAACTCGGGTATCAACAGCTCAAGTATAGAAAAAGGAAAAGAAAGCAGATCCTTTGCTTTCTTTTTTTTGTGAAAATAGAGAGAGTAGGTTTAACGATGAAGGGGAAGTTACAGCATATTCATCCGCTTGGAATGAGTATTATTTTAGGGACATTGTTTGCTAGGTTTGCAACTTCAATGAGTATCCCTTTTTTAGCGATTTATTTAACGACTGTTAAAGGTGTATCAGCTGGAATGACTGGTGCTATTATCGGAACGAGTGCACTTGTTGGTGTTTTTGCTAGTTTTATCGGAGGGAATTTATCAGATCGATTTGGCCGGAAAACGATTATGCTCTGGTCCATGATCGTTTGGATTTTTGTGTTTATAGGTTTTTCACTTGCGGATCATGTTTTAAGTTTCTTTTTATTAAACGCTTTAAATGGATTATGTAGGTCGTTTTTTGAGCCAACATCAAGAGCATTATTATCAGATTTAACAAAGCCTGAGTATCGGTTACTCGTCTATAACTTACGATACGGTGCAATAAATGTTGGAGTTGCTATTGGACCAATTGTTGGATTACAGATTGGAAGTGCAAAATCAACAATTCCTTTTTTAGTAGCAGCTGGGGTATATATTCTATATACAGCTATATTAGCGTTCCAATTTAAGAAGTATCCAATGGAAAAAAAGAAAGTGAGTACAGAAAAACCTGTTACAATGTTAAATGCAATGCGTATATTGCGAAAAGATATAGTATTTTTAGTTGCTTTAGTCGGTATTATTTTGAGTAATTGCGGTTTTTCACATTTAACGACGACAGTATCTCAATATTTTGCAAATGCACATATATTTGAGGATGGAGTGAAGCTATTCTCATATATGCTCGCTTTAAATGCAATTGTTGTAGTGATAATCCAATACCCTGTTATTCAAATGTGCAAAAAATACACACCATTAGCATCCATTATGGTTGGAACTTTATTTGTGAGCGGAGGATTGTTTGGATTTGGAGTAGTAGAATCTATGCTAGGTGCTGCCGTCTGTACAATTATTTTTACAATTGGAGAAGTCTTAATGTTTTCAATGACGGATGTATTTATTGATGATATTGCTGTTGCGCATCTAAAAGGAACATACTTCGGTGCGATGGGTTTCTCGGGAATTGGAGCAGTAATAGGTCCGTGGTTTGGAGGAGTACTTCTCGATTACTACGGGTACCAAAATGGGTTTGCAATATTTTCAGCACTAGCTATATTTTCAACTGTGGCATTTCCTGTGCTTTTAGTTACAAAAGGTTTATCGAAAAAAAGATATGATAGAAATTCTAATATAGAAATGCATGCGAAATAACATAAGCCCCAGTAACCAACTGGGGCTTAGTGCGTATTATATTAACTCTTAATTTGAAAAAAGAACTTTCTTTTCATGCTTATCAGCAACTTCATTTTTGGAAATATGAATGGCTAAATATCCATTTTCTAAGCAGGCTAGCATCTTCTTATAAATAATATTATCGGGTAAAGGAATGATCCGCTGTAAAGAAATATTATTATGAAGTATGCAAATGGTTAGGCCTGTCTTCATCTTTTTAATGACTACATTTTGTTCAGTTACATTTGGTACATCTGTTTCCAAAATGTATTCTTGTTCCGTTTCGCAAAGGTCAATATGAATTTGATTTGGGAAACTAAAGTTACTACAAGAGTCAGAACAAAATTGATCCATCCATTCTTCGAAACCATCAACATGAAAAAGACAATCCTTCTTTTTCTTGCCCATGTAAGACACCCTCCGTAAAATCTCAATTCATACTATGTTATGCATGAATGAAGTAGGGGTGAAGAATAAATGGAAAAATATAAACATTGTATGTGGAAAAGATAGCTAGTGTGCACTTTTTGTTTTACATATCATGATGCGCATGATGTTTTTGGCGTGAATGGTTACGGTTTTTTACTTTATGAGATCCGCTTAATGGTTCAGGTTGTCCTTTTTTTTCTTTCGCTTCACGATTGTTTTTTCCCATTGTATGTGACACCTCCTCTTCCTCTTTAGAATGAGAGAAGTTTGCAAATTTATACGAGAATGTTTTTAGAAAAAAAGGTAAAGATAATTGGGACTAACTATTACAGAAAGGGGATTATATAATGCCATATCATAAAGATAAACAACAAGCGTTTCAAGCAGCGCAGCAAGGCGTTACACAAGCAGAAAATGCATTTAACAACATTGTGAAAAATGATCCAAACTACGGTCATGATTTAAAAGAATTACGCCAAGAGGTTCAGGAAGCATATGAACAAATTCAAAATGCACTAGAGGTAGCTTCAGAAACACAACGTCCACAACTTGAGCAATATGAAAATAATCTCCAAAATATAATGCGAAATGTAGATCGATTAGAAAAGTAAATGAGGTTGTTGTTTATTCGACAACCTTGCTGCTTTAGTAAACGTTATGCTAAAACAGAAAATTTTTCTATTAGTTTTTTCTTTGCTATGTGCAGTACATATATTTCAAGTGGAAAAAGTGGAAGCGAAAATGTTGCTCAGAAAAGAGTTAGAACCAACTGGTTATGTAACATGGGAAGTACCTAATAATGAAAAAATTATTGCAATTACATTTGATGATGGACCAGATCCAACGTATACACCACAAGTTTTAGATTTATTACGTCAATATAAGGCTGAAGCGACATTTTTTATGATTGGATTTCGAGTTCAGCGCAATCCATATTTAGTGAAACAAGTGTTAAAAGAGGGACATGAAATTGGAAATCATACGATGAATCATTTGTATGCGAGTAATTCATCAGATGAAAAATTAGAAAATGATATTTTAGATGGAAAGAAATTTTTTGAAAAATGGGTGAAAGAACCTTTGTTATTCCGTCCTCCTGGCGGATATATTAACGACGCTGTATTTAAAACAGCGAAAGAAGCTGGTTATCAAACTGTTCTATGGTCGTGGCATCAAGATCCACGTGATTGGGCAAATCCAGGGGTTGAATCCATTGTAAATCATGTAGTGAAAAATGCTAAAAGTGGCGATATTGTATTGTTACATGATGGAGGAAATGATCGTAGTCAAACGGTAGCGGCACTAGCAAAAATTTTACCTGAGCTGAAAAAGCAGGGCTATCGATTTGTAACGGTTTCGGAATTACTACGTTATAAACATTAGAAAAAATCCCAAAAGGAAAATAGACCTTTTGGGATTTTTCTTTACTGGTTCTTTTTACGTTTCTTATTATTTTGTCGCTCTGCTGGAGTTAAAGGCTCGTTTGCAAATTCTTCATTGTAACCAGTTCCTTGTCCTTGTGCAGATGCAGCATTCATTCCTGAAATAGTATGATTTGCTTTTCTTTTACCCATTTTATTTCACCTCTATAACATTTTTTGTATGTTGAATGATGAGCAGTTCATAGTATGTATGAACTGTAAGTAAACCGCTGATAGAGCACTTTACTTTATGATAATAGTATTCATAAGGAGTATGAAAGCTATTCAAATTTAGAAACATAAAGAAAACTTATGATAATCTATAAGTTTCTTATTATTTACTTATTTAGAAAGTTGTAATAAGATATTATCGTAAGGTATTGAAAAGTTTGTCTACATTTTATATTCAGACAACTTAGTCACGTTTAACAGGGGGGAAACATAATGGTCAAACATAATCCATTTCAATCACGTGCAACTTTTGAAGTAGATGGAAAAACGTATCATTATTATGATTTGAAAGCGCTTGAAAATGCAGGGGTTGGCAACGTATCTCAATTACCATATTCCGTGAAAGTTTTACTTGAATCAGTACTTCGTCAAGTAGACGGACGTGTAATCACAGAAGAGCATGTTACAAATTTAGCGAAATGGGGAACGAAAGATGTGCAAGATATCGATGTTCCATTTAAACCATCTCGTGTAATTTTACAAGATTTCACTGGTGTTCCAGCTGTTGTTGATTTGGCTTCGCTTCGTAAAGCAATGGCAGACATGGGCGGAGATCCTGACAAAATTAATCCTGAAATTACTGTAGACCTTGTAATTGACCACTCTGTACAGGTTGATAGAGCGGGTACGGCAGACGCGCTTGCATTCAACATGGACTTAGAGTTTAAACGTAATGAAGAACGTTATAAATTTTTAAGCTGGGCACAAAAATCATTTGATAACTACCGTGCGGTTCCACCAGCTACAGGTATTGTACACCAAGTAAACCTTGAATATTTAGCACCAGTTGTTCATGCTGTGAAAAATGCTGAAGGTGACTTAGTTGCATACCCAGATTCATTAGTTGGAACAGACTCACATACAACAATGATTAACGGTATCGGCGTTCTTGGATGGGGCGTTGGTGGTATTGAAGCAGAAGCAGGAATGCTTGGACAGCCTTCATACTTCCCGGTACCTGAAGTAATCGGTGTGAAATTAACTGGTACACTTCCAAGTGGTACTACAGCGACAGACGTTGCATTAAAAGTAACACAAGTATTACGTCAAAAAGGTGTAGTTGGTAAATTTGTTGAGTTCTTCGGTAATGGACTAAAGAGCATGCCTTTAGCTGACCGTGCAACAATTTCAAATATGGCACCAGAATACGGCGCAACTTGTGGATTCTTCCCAATCGATGATATTTCATTAGAATACTTACGTTTAACAGGTAGAGATGAAGAACAAATTCGCGTTGTTGAAGAATACTGTAAAGCGAACGGTTTATTCTATACAGCAGACAGTAAAGATCCAATCTATACTGATCTTGTTGAAATTGATTTAAATACAATTGAATCTAACCTTTCTGGACCGAAACGCCCACAAGATTTAATTCCACTTTCAGATATGAAAGATGCGTTCCACAAAGCTGTTGTAGCACCAGTTGGAACACAAGGACTTGGATTTAATGAGCAAGAGTTCGATAAAGAAGTGAAGGTTACATTAGAAGATAAAGAAGTAACGATGAAAACAGGTGCAATTGCAATCGCAGCAATTACAAGCTGTACAAATACATCAAACCCATACGTATTAATTGGAGCAGGTCTAGTTGCGAAGAAAGCAATTGAAAAAGGACTTGTAGTACCTGAGTATGTAAAAACATCATTAGCACCAGGATCTAAAGTTGTTACAGAGTACTTAGATAAGTCTGGTTTAACAACATATTTAGATCAATTAGGTTTCCAAACAGTTGGTTACGGCTGTACGACTTGTATCGGTAACTCTGGTCCATTAGCGCCAGAATTAGAAGAAGCAATCGCAGCAAACGACTTACTAGTAACATCTGTTTTATCTGGTAACCGTAACTTTGAAGGTCGTATTCATCCACTTGTAAAAGCAAACTACTTAGCATCACCACCACTTGTTGTGGCATATGCACTTGCAGGTACTGTTGATATTGACCTGAAAAATGATGAAATCGGTAAAGATGCAAATGGCAATGCTGTTTACTTCAACGATATTTGGCCATCAGCTAAAGAAATTGAAGATGTAGTTCAAAGCGTTGTTACATCTGAACTGTTCAAGAAAGAATATGCACAAGTATTTAACAGCAATGAGCGTTGGAATGAAATCCAAACTTCAAACGAAGCTTTATATACTTGGGATAATGATTCAACATACATTCAAAACCCACCATTCTTTGAAGGTTTATCTAAAGAACCAGGTGAAGTTGAAACGTTATCAGGCTTACGCGTAGTTGGTAAATTTGGTGACTCTGTAACGACAGACCACATTTCACCAGCAGGTTCAATCGGTAAGCACACACCAGCTGGACGCTACTTATTAGAAAACGGCGTACAACCAGTTGACTTTAACTCTTACGGTTCTCGTCGTGGTAACCATGAAGTTATGATGCGTGGTACATTCGCGAACATCCGTATTAAAAACCAAATTGCACCAGGAACAGAAGGCGGATATACAACATACTGGCCGACTGGTGAAGTAACATCAATCTATGATGCTGCTATGAAATATAAAGAAGATGGCACAGGTCTTCTAGTTGTTGCTGGTAAAGATTATGGTATGGGAAGTTCTCGTGACTGGGCTGCGAAAGGTACTAACTTATTAGGTATTAAAGCAGTAATCGCAGAAAGCTTCGAACGTATTCACCGCAGTAACTTAGTGTTAATGGGTGTATTACCACTTCAATTTAAAGATGGCGAAAGTGCTGAAACGTTAGGTCTTGTTGGTAACGAGTCATTTGAAATTCAAATCGACAAATCAGTTAGACCACGTGATCTTGTAAAAGTAGTTGCAACTGATTTAGATGGCAACGAAAAACAATTTGAAGTAGTAGCTCGTTTCGATAGTGAAGTTGAAATTGATTACTACCGTCACGGTGGTATTCTGCAAATGGTTCTTCGTGAGAAAATTGAAGAATCAAAAGTGTCGAACTAAATAATTGAAATGAACAATAAGGAAGCTAACAATAGTTAGCTTCCTTATTTTATGGAAAGGGATGAAACCATTTGGTTTCATCCCTTTCTTTTTACTATAAAAATGGAGGAAACGTCATGACAGAGTATAAAAGAATATTGTTGCCGTTACGACAAGAGAAAATATTAGTAATAGCAGCTGTATGTAGTGGGATAATTGCTGCCATTTTAAATTTATCACGCCCAATTTTCATGGGATTAATTGTAGACAATCTTATTCAAAGAGAGCTAAAAGGTGCGTATTTATATATAGCTTTGTTTGCGGGTAGTCGCTTTTTAATGTGGGCGAACAATCTTTTATTTGATTATATAAGTTCAAAAGCGAGTCAACGTATATTACAAACGAAACGTATAGAATTATTGCGTCACTATTTCTCATTACCGTTTGAAGAGAGTGAGAAGATTAAGCAAGGAGAGTTAGAAACTTTGGTCGTGTCTGATATTCCGAACTGGGTCAGATTATATGGCTCTATATTAATAGAATATATACACGCTATTGCCCAATTTATTGGAGCTTTCATAGCACTACAACATATAGATATACAGTTTATATTGTGGGTAACTCCGTTTTTATTTTTAAGTACAATTGTTCCAATACTGATGGGAGAAAAGGTAAGAGATATTGCAAGCGTTGCTCAAAAAAATCACTCAAGTGTTGTAGAGATGGTGTCACAGTTTGTAAAGGGGATACAAGATTTGCGGAGTTTACAAAAAGAAAAATGGGCAATTCGCTTATTTAAAAGAGTAACGGCACAATCGTATAAATCGGAAGTAAAGAAGACGATGATGCAACATTGTATTGGAGTAGTTGGAACGGTGATTGAAACAGGAGCATATATCCTTGTTCTCATTATAGGTGCACAAAAAATAATGAGGGGAGAAATAGAAGTTGGTTCACTCATTGCAGTGTTAGCGACAATTGAGATGCTCTTTTTCCCTGTCCGTTATGTGGGCGATTTATTAATAATGACACAAGTTGCAGTCGCTTCGGCAAATAGAACTTTTTGCTTTTTAAATAAACGAGCAGCAGATAACAATGTAGAAAGAGCGATGGGTATCAGGATAACAAATGTTTCATTTCAGGAGAATGACGAAGAGAAATGCAGAATTCGTAATATTGATTTGCAAATTCGTCCTGGTGAACTCGTTATTATTGTGGGAGAAAGCGGTGCAGGAAAAACAACGCTTTTAAAGTTAATAACGGGCTTGTATAAACCATCTAACGGTAGCATTGCTTATTATGGTAATGAAGCTCGTATGACTACAGTTTGGCAAGAACCACGTTTTTTCCGAACGACGGTAACAGAGAATATGTATTTCGGGGAAGAGTGTTTAGAAAATCAGTTAGAAAAAAATAGTGAACTTATAAATGTAACGCCGATTATTAGAGGGTTACCTGAAGGGAGTCAAACTGTGCTACATAAAAGCGGTGAAGAGCTTTCAGGAGGCGAAAGAAAACGTCTCGCATTATTGCGAGCGATTGTATCAAATCCAACTCTTATTATTTTAGATGAACCGACGGCTGGGTTAGATCCAGGCAATCAAGAACTGGTTTGGAATATAATTGAAGGGATAGGGAGAAATGTAACGAGAATTGTGGCAACACATGATGTAGAGAGAGCGATGATAGCAGATTGTGTTGTTGTCATAAAGAATGGGACTATTGTGGAATGTGGGAATCCTAGAGAATTATTAAATTGCAACTCATTGTACAAAGAGTTGCAAACAAAAAGATAAGAGATATGTAATGCCCTTATCTTTATTCCGCTATTTGCCGGGCAGCCCGATTGGTGAGGGCTGATTAAAGTTTCACTTTATTCGTTCTCATTTAGTTGATAAGTATAAGAATTCGAATCACTAGAATTAACTTCTTTGACGAGAGTAAGTTGATTTGTATCTGGATTATATTTGAAAATCTTAATTGTATGTTCGCTACTTAGTAATGGATTATATTCTTGAATAGCGAATGTATTTTCCGCAATTTGTGTCATATTACTGGTGGGAACATTTTCTATGGAATCATGATTTGTAGAAATTTCAACGACTTTTTCACTGTTGAAAAATAAAAGAACGATTACTAAAATAACTAAGCATATTCGTATATAGCGTAGCTCTTTGGTGATAGGGTGTTCTCCCAAAATAATCATCCTTTCTATAACTATTCTATAGTAGTAATGGTAGTCATCGTGAAAAAAGTAATAATGCCGAGGCCTGCCCAAAGGATAAATGAGATTAATGCGATATAGAGACAAATACGTCCAACTTGTTTTTTTTCAGGATCTTTACTAAATAGTGAGATAATCCATGTGATAATTCCGATTGGGGAAAATATAAAACTAAGAATATATAGAAGTATTTTTTCAAATAAATTCATGAGAGCTCCTTTCATTGTAAAATATTATATTTATTTCTAATTATATGATGGAAAGGTAAATATTTCATCATAGTTATAAAAATTCTGATTATTTAGAATGTGAATATTTCCAAGCTTGTCCGTATAAGCTAAAATAAGCTATATAGTATTTTGATGAATGTGTTAAAAGAAGATAATACGTTAGGGTGATATAAAATGTGGCGGAAGCTTACGATTATTGTAGTGTTACTTTGTTTAGCGGGATATGCAGCTTATGAACAGTTTGGTAATAAAGAGCAGGCGGTAAAAGTGAAGCAAGAAAAAAGTGAAGCTGCGATGAAAGAGATTATCGCAAGGAATGGTATTGAAATAGGGAAGAGTGCGCCAGACTTCGAATTAACGAAGTTAGATGGAACGAATGTAAAGCTATCAGATTTAAAAGGAAAGAAAGTGATTTTAAACTTTTGGGCAACGTGGTGTGGACCTTGCCAACAAGAAATGCCTGATATGGAGGCTTTCTATAAAGAACATAAAGAGAACGTAGAAATTTTAGCGGTCAATTATACGCCTTCAGAAAAAGGTGGGGGGGAAGAGAAGGTAAGCAATTTTATTAAAGAAAAAGGAATTACTTTTCCTGTTTTATTGGACAAGAACATTGATGTGACAACAGCGTATAAAGTAATTACGATTCCAACTTCGTATTTTATAGATACAAAAGGTGTCATTCAAGATAAGTTTATTGGGCCGATGACACAAAAAGAGATGGAGAAAAGAGTTGCTAAATTAAAATAATGGTGAAAAGGTAGAGGTGGAGAGTTCCCATTTCTGCCTTTTCTTTTTCAAGTAGTAATCACTTCATGATATGATGTAAGAAATATAACCGTTTATAGATAAAGGAGTGTATGGAGTGGGGAATGTATCCTTACCGTTAGATTATGTTGTAATTGATTTTGAAACAACAGGATTTAACCCTTATAATGATAAAATTATTCAAGTTGCAGCAGTGAAATATCGTAATCATGAATTAGTAGATCAATTTGTTTCATACGTGAATCCAGAGCGGCCAATTCCGGACCGAATAACGAGTTTAACAGGTATTACCAATTATCGCGTTTCAGATGCACCGACGATTGAAGAAGTGTTACCTTTATTTTTAGCATTTTTACATACAAATGTTATTGTGGCTCATAATGCTTCTTTTGATATGCGCTTTTTGAAAAGTAATGTAAATATGCTTGGGTTGCCTGAACCTAAAAATAAAGTAATTGATACTGTATTTTTAGCGAAGAAATACATGAAGCATGCGCCTAATCATAAACTTGAAACGTTAAAACGAATGCTTGGCATTCGTTTAAGCTCTCATAATGCATTTGACGATTGCATTACGTGTGCTGCTGTTTATCAAAAGTGTGCAGCTATTGAAGAAGAAGGGAAACGAAAAGTAAATAAGGCTATGCTTGATGAAACTGCGGTATATGAAGCGGTGAAAGAAATACTTGCATGTAATAAACGGAATGTAGAATGGCTACGTTGTATGAACGTAGGAAGTTATTTAGATATAAAAGCTTTTTATCCAGTTATGAGAGTAAAGGTAAAAGGGCGAAAGAAATATGTATTAACAGAGATATTAGAAGAAGATGTGAAAGAAATATGTACAAGCTTAAAATGTGAACCAGCGTTAAAAAGTGAAGTTGGTAATACGAGAATTATGCTTAATAGCTTAGAGGATGTTATGAGATTAGAAAGTTATATTTTAGAACAGTATGATTTTGTATTACAGGCGCTTCATGATTATAAAGAAAATGAAATGAATGCAGATGAAAAGTTGAAAGAGTATTTAAATATTATGGTATGAAAAACTCCGTGTGCAATATATTGTACACGGAGTTTTTTTAGGAGTACTAAAACATAAAATTTTCTTACAAATCTGATTAAAGAGTTTTTCGTTTGCTTATACTATGTAATAAGAAAGCGAAGGAGAGAGGGTGAACAACATGAGAAGAAGTCGCCGTAAATCGTTTGAAGAACTGGTAAATGAAAATAAACAACAATTATTAAGCGATCGTGATGCAATTGATCGCATTGAAGAGCGCATTGAAAAACGTTATGAAATGAAACTTTTTAAGCAAGCTGAATAATTCTTAACACTAGTACGATACTAGTGTTAAGGAGGCGATAGTAATGGGTAATCCGAAAAAAAATTCAAAAGACTTTGCGCCAAATCATATTGGAACACAATCGAAAAAAGCTGGTGGAAATAAAGGAAAGCAAATGCAAGACCAAACGGGAAAACAACCGATTGTTGATAACGGTTAAAAAGGAGAATGTTATCATTCTTCTTTTTTATGTATAAATTTGAGGAAAGATAGGTAATTTAAGATGGTGTGTATATACAATATTAGGAGGGAAGTACATGCCAAATCCAGATAATCGAAGTGACAACGCTGAAAAGTTACAAGAAATGGTGCAAAATACAGTTGATAACTTTAATGAAGCAAAAGAAACAGCGGAACTTTCTAATGAAAAAGATCGTGCTGCTATTGAAGCAAAAAATCAAAGACGTTTAGAAAGTATTGACTCATTAAAAAGTGAAATCAAAGATGAATCTTAACAAAATGTACAAAAAGGGCTGACTTTTGTCAGCCCTTTTTCGTAATCGTAAAGTTTTCAACAAGTAAACGCCAATTTTGTGGGAATGGTAAACCGATTTTCCAGTAACTAATACCACCTATACCTTGTTCTTTCATTAAATTGAATTTACTTTGAACAGACCGTGAATCTTCAAACCAAACTTCGTGTTGCACGCCGTTTTCATCAAAATAATTAAAATGAGGAGCTTGGGCTGTGAAATCATAACGAATAGGGACATTATATTTACGAGCTAGTGCAACAGCTGCGACAGAGCTAATTGCTTTTGCGGGTGGATTTCCTTGTTTAAATGGAAGCTTCCAATCAAACCCGTATAAATTTTGCCCCATCATAATTTTTTGGGGAGGCATTTGAGATTTTGCATATTGAAGTACTTCTTTCACCGGACCGATAGGAGAAATCGCCATCGGTGGCCCGCCCTGCCATCCCCAGTCATATGTCATAATGACGACGAAATCAACAATTTGCCCTTGCGCTTTATAATCGTGAGCTTCGAAAAATTTCCCCTTTTGATTTGAACTTGTTTTCGGTACGAGAGTTGTGCTCAATGTGTACCCGCTAGGTAAGCGTGTTTTTACATTTCGTAAAAAGCGATTATACGCCTCGCGGTCTTCAGGTGCTACACTCTCGAAATCGAAATGAATGTCTCGCATGCCATATTTTTGAGCTGTTTGCAAAATGTTAGTAATAAATTTGTTTTGAATCGTTGCGTCGCGTAAAATAACCGATGTTAGATCGGCACTGAAATTACCATTTTCAATATTTGTAATAACGAGCATAGGGATTGTTTTACCCTGCGTTGCAATATTAGCGATTTTAGCTGTTTCAGTAGGTTCTTTTAATGTGCCATCTCTTTTTGCCTCAAAACTAAAATAAGCTAAGTATGTTAAAAATGGATTGATGGCACGTGTAGCATTAACTAAACTCTCTTTAATCGGTATAGTGGAAGGCTGTAAATAAGCGATGGATTCTACAGCTCGTTTTGTACCTTTTGGTACGTATAATTGTTGTCCGACATGGAGAATAGATTTTAAAGATAAATTATTAACTTTAGCTAAACTAGCGAGGGGGACATTATATGTTTGAGAGATTCGATATAGGCTGTCACCAGGCTGTACATAATAATTATTCCCTTTCGTATTAACGATAAGTGCCTGACCAACAACGAGCGTTTCAGCTGGATTTAATCCATTGTCTTTTACTATTTCGTCAGGTGTTGATCCATATTTTGATGCCAAGCTATATACGCTATCACCACTACGAACCGTTACAATTTGAATCATATGCTTGCTCCTTTCGGGAAAAGATTCACTATTTTTATTTTATTTTTGATGTCACTGTATTATGATTAAATGTATGCAAGGTAGCAGAAGTGAAAGAAGGCGAATACATATGTTTGTAGCAGAACATGAAGTTGAAATCCGTTATGCGGAAACAGATCAAATGGGTGTTGTTTACCATTCAAACTACTTAGTGTGGCTTGAGTTAGGTCGCACGAAACTTATACAAGATTTAGGTTTTTCATATGTTGAAATGGAGAAAGAAGGAATTATTTCTCCTGTGTTAGATTTACAAATTTCATACCGTAAAGCGATGCGTTACGGAGAAAAAGCAAGCGTAAAAACATGGGTAGATACTGTGAGCCCACTTCGCGTTGTATATGGATATGAAATATATAATGGTGATGGTGAACTGTGTATTACTGCAAGCACAACGAATATTTGTGCGAAAAAAGAAGGGTTCCGCCCTGTATCATTTAAAAAGTTATATCCTGAGTGGTATGCGAAATATGAGGAAATTAAGAAAAAATAAAAAAGCGTGGCAGAAGCCACGTTTTTTTATTTTTCATAATTAAATTGTGGGAAGTCGTCACCTTCGTTAAGTGTAACAGATAAATTATGTCCATCGAAGAACCATTCATCATCGCCTTCAATAAAGAAATTAATACCTTCTTCTTGAATTTGAACAGCAGGATGTGCAGGATCATCTTTACGAATACCTAAAGAAAGTCCTTTTTGCACAGTACTGCAACCACCGTATTGTACGAAAAAGCGTAGTGTTTCATTTGATTGTAAGTTTAATTCAGTTTTATACCATTGTGCTGCTTCTTTTGTTACGGAAAGATTCATGTATAGTTCCTCCAAATTATGTTGCTTTTTCTTTAGTATAAAAAATAACGCAAAAAGACGCTATTAATATGCTTCACGTTTTCTTTTTGCGTTATGTGGGTTACGATCTTATTTTTGCTTTTTTGAAAAGTTTGCTTTTGGTTCAGTTTTATTTATAATTCGTCCGATATTTGCACGGTGTTTATAAATAACCATACCTGCTAATAAACACATCGCAATAATGAAGATTTTATCCCCGCTAACAATGGATGCAATAACAGCAACAACTGCTGTTACCATAGAAGAAAGTGATACGTATCTTGTTGTAAATAAAAGGGTGAAAAATACAACAGCCAATATTGCAAAAACAACTGGTGAATAGCATAATAGCACCCCAGCAGAAGTTGCAACTGCTTTACCACCGCGGAATTTCGCGAAGATTGGATAGACATGTCCAAGAACAGCCGCTAACCCGAACCATAGTGGATGAATATCTAATCCGAAAATCATTGGTAGACTTGTTGCTAATGTCCCTTTTAAAATGTCAGCAATTGTAACGGTAAAACCTGCTTTTTTCCCTAATGTGCGGAATGTGTTTGTTCCGCCTAGATTACCGCTCCCGTGCTCACGAATATCGATTCCGTAGCCGATTTTTCCAACAACTAGTGCAAATGGAATCGAGCCAAGTAAGTAGGCAACGATAAATAAAAGATATGTAGTAACCATAAGTTCAGTCTCCTTTATTCAAATGTGTTGATAAAGGGTAAAAAGAGTTTTTCCCGTATATTGTACCATACATTTGTAAAGAGCACATTTCTTTTTTGTAAATGAAAAATTCATTATTTCGTGAAAAAAATTTCACAGTAATGTTACATTTCTCACAGAAACAGTAAGACTATATGTAGTAACATTTTAATCAAAAGATAACAACATATTGGTGGAGGGTTATAAATGTTACAAAATAATACACGTGGAGAAGAAGAATTAATGAAAGTGTTTGAGACAATAGTCCACGGCAATGAACAAGATTTGATGCAAGAAAATGCAAATGTAGACGGCCGCTCTCCAATGGGCGTAATGGGAACGTTCGCATCTGAGAGTGCAAAATATTATGCTGTTGAGAATTTATTGTCAGATCAAGTGAAAAAAGCGATAAATGAAAATATATTATATCCACATGATTTAGATTTTTATGCAACAGGAACGACGACTTGTTCACAAATTCCGTTAGCGCAAATGCTTGCTAATGGTTTTCATACTGGACATGGACATATGAGACAACCGCAAGACATTAAAAGTGCATTGGCTCTTTCGTCTATTATTTTTCAAGCGAATCAAAATATGCAGCATGGTGGTCAATCGTTTGCACTCTTTGATATTGATTTAGCACCTTATGTACGAAAAACAATTGAGAGACATAAAAAACGATTACAATCATATCCGCTTACGAAAGAACAAATAGAAGAATTTTCATGGAAAGAAACGGAAAATGATACGTATCAAGCGTGTGAGGCTTTCGTTCATAATTCGAATAGTATGCATAGTAGGGGCGGAGGACAAGTACCGTTTATTTCTATTAATTATGGAACAGATACATCGAAAGAAGGAAGAATGTTAATTAAACAACTTTTAAAAGCGACACAAGCTGGACTTGGTAAAGGAGAGACACCGATTTTTCCGATTCAAATTTTCAAGATGAAAAAAGGTGTGAATTTTGAAGAAAGTGATCCGAACTACGATTTATTTGAATTAGCATTAGAGACAACCGCAGAGCGATTATTCCCTAACTTTTCATTTTTAGATGCTCCGTTTAATGCAGTGCATTATGATGGAAGACCAGAAAGTGAAGTATGTTACATGGGATGTCGTACTCGTGTTATGTCTAATATACATGGAGAAGAAACAGCGATTGGTAGAGGGAATTTATCATTTACGTCTATTAATTTAGTGAAATTAGCGTTAATTAGTGGTTCAAAAGAAGCGTTTTTTGAAGCGCTAAACTATTATTTAGATTTAGGAATTAAGCAGTTATTAGAAAGATTTGCGTATCAATGTACGAAGCGAGCAAGAGATTTTCAGTTTTTATATTCACAAGGTGTATGGCGTGGTGGAGAAACGTTGCAGCCTGAAGACTCCGTAGCCTCGATTTTAAAACAAGGGACGTTAAGTATTGGTTTTATCGGTCTTGCGGAATGTTTAGTAGCTTTAACAGGAAAGCATCATGGGGAAGATGAAGAATCATGGAAACTTGGGTATGAAATTATTTCCTTTATGAGAGATAGAATGGATAAAGCGACAGAAGAACATCAACTGAATTTCTCAGTAATTGCAACTCCAGCAGAAGGATTATCAGGGAAGTTTGTGAAAAAAGATAGAAAAGAATTTGGCGTGATTAGCGGTATAACGAACCATAATTACTATACGAATTCATTCCATATTCCAGTTTATTATAACATTCAAGCGATAAATAAAATCCGTTTAGAAGGCCCGTTTCATGCTCTATGTAACGGGGGACATATTACTTATATTGAACTAGACGGAGCAGCAATGCATAACAAAAAGGCATTAAAACAAATTGTACAAGCCATGGCAGAACATGGCGTTGGATACGGTTCAATTAATCATCCTGTTGACCGTTGTAAGTGCTGTAGTTATCACGGGGTTATTGGGAATGAATGTCCAAGTTGCGGGAATGAAGATGAGGCTAATATAGAAAGAATTCGCCGTATAACAGGCTATCTTGTAGGAGATATGTCAAAGTGGAATAGTGCGAAACGTAGTGAAGAGATAGATCGGGTGAAACATAAATGAAAGTGATGAATATTATTCATGATAGTGTAGTAGATGGAGAAGGATTGCGGACAGTCGTGTTTTTTGCGGGCTGTCCGCATCGTTGCGTTGGTTGCCACAATCCGAAATCGTGGAATATTTGCAACGGAACGGAAATGACAGTAGAAAAAATTGTGAAAGAGATTGCAAGTAATCCATTAACTGATGTAACATTTTCAGGTGGAGATCCATTTTTTCAAGCTGCTGAAGTGAAAATGGTAGCAAAAATCGTGAAAGATTTGAAAAAAAACCTATGGATGTATACAGGTTATACGTTAGAAGAGATACAGAGTTCTCAAAATAATGATATGATAGAGTTGTTACATTATGGGGATGTTTTAGTCGATGGAAGGTTTGAAATTGAGGAAAAAGATTTAACACTTCCATTTCGCGGAAGCTCCAATCAACGTATTATTCGATTGAAAGAGTAAAAAGGCGGGATAGATTATATGAACAAAACGGTATTGCTTGTTGAAGATGAAAGAAGATTACGTGAAATTGTTAGTGATTATTTTCGTAATGAAGGCTTTGAAGTAATCGAAGCAGAAGATGGAAAAAAAGCGTTAGAGTTATTTGCAGAGCATGAAATTGATTTAATTATGTTAGATATTATGTTACCGGAAATAGATGGATGGTCTGTTTGTAGAAGAATTAGAAAAGAATCAGCAGTACCAATTATTATGTTGACAGCACGTTCGGATGAGGATGATACATTGCTAGGTTTCGAATTAGGTGCAGACGAGTATGTAACGAAACCATTTAGCCCGAAAGTATTAGTAGCTCGTGCAAAGACGTTATTGAAACGTGCGGATGGTGCGGTAGGAGTAGCGGAAGAAAATGCTATGTCTTTAGCTGGAATAGAAGTGAATCGTCTATCTAGAACTGTTTTAGTAGATGGAGAAGAAATTATATTGACACATAAAGAATTTGAACTTCTTGTGTATTTAATGGAGAACAAAGGAATTGTGTTATCACGTCAACATTTATTAGACCAGTTATGGGGATATGACTATTACGGTGATGACCGAACGGTTGATACCCATATTAAAAAACTTCGAAATAAGCTAGGAGATAAAGCGAAGCATATCGGTACTGTTATTCGAGTTGGTTATAAATTTGAAGAATAATCTAGAACGATTTGTGTAATTTAGCCTAGGGAAATGGTAATTTTATACTCTCTTTTGAAGGTAAAATGTACAAAAAATACTTTTTTTGTCTACAATGTTAGATAAGTGTATTTTTTTAATTGGATTTCACGATGAGTTCACAAGAAGGACACAAAACGTGACTATACTGAAAATACGAATTCACCAGAGAGGGGAAATAAAACATGGGATATTACGACGGACCAAATTTAAATGAAGAGCATAGTGAAACGAGAGAAGTGAGAAAATCAGGTAGTAAAAAAGGCTATTTCTTCACAGGTTTAGTGGGAGCTGTAGTCGGAGCGGTTTCGATTAGTTTTGCAGCACCATATATGCCATGGGCTCAAAATAATGGAGCGCCAGTATCATCATTTAGTTCGGATTCAAAAGTAGAAGGTACTGTAGTTCCTGTTGTAAATAAAGCGAAAAATGAAACTGATTTACCTGGTATGATTGAAGGGGCGAAAGATGTTGTTGTAGGTGTTATTAATATGCAACAAAGTGTTGATCCATTTGCAATGCAACCGACAGGTCAAGAACAACAAGCCGGTTCAGGATCAGGTGTTATTTATAAAAAAGCAGGAAATAAAGCATATATTGTAACAAACAACCACGTAGTAGATGGAGCAAATAAACTTGCTGTGAAGCTGAGCGACGGAAAGCAAGTTGATGCGAAATTAGTTGGTAAGGACCCTTGGTTAGACTTAGCGGTTGTTGAAATTGATGGATCTAATGTAAATAAAGTTGCCACTTTAGGTGATTCAAGTAAACTTCGTGCGGGTGAAAAAGCCATTGCAATCGGTAATCCACTTGGATTTGATGGAAGTGTAACGGAAGGTATAATCAGTAGTAAAGAACGCGAAATTCCGGTTGATATTGATGGGGATAAACGACCAGATTGGCAAGCACAAGTTATTCAAACGGATGCAGCGATTAATCCAGGTAATAGTGGTGGTGCATTATTTAACCAAAATGGTGAAATAATTGGGATTAATTCAAGTAAAATTGCACAACAAGAAGTTGAAGGAATTGGATTTGCTATTCCAATTAACATCGCAAAACCAGTTATTGAATCTCTTGAAAAAGATGGAGTAGTAAAACGTCCAGCTCTTGGAGTAGGTGTTGTTTCACTAGAAGATGTGCAAGCTTATGCAGTCAATCAATTGAAAGTACCGAAAGAAGTAACAAACGGCGTTGTATTAGGTAAAATTTACCCAATATCACCAGCTGAAAAAGCTGGTTTAGAGCAATATGATATTGTAGTAGCATTAGATAATCAAAAAGTAGAGAATGCTCTTCAATTCCGTAAATATTTATATGAAAAGAAAAAAGTAGGCGAGAAAGTAGAAGTTACATTCTACCGTAACGGTCAAAAAATGACGAAATCGGCTACTTTAGCAGATAATTCAGCTACAAAGAATCAATAATCGAAATAAAAGAAAGTCTCTTTCATATTGAAAGAGACTTTCTTTATCGGCTATACTAAAGGAATAGGAGGGATTAATTATGACAATTGAAAACCCAACTCGTACGGAAATTGGTGAAGTGTTAAAGAAAAGCAAAACAATTGCGGTTGTTGGATTATCAGATAAGCCAGAACGTACATCGTATATGGTTTCAAAAGCAATGCAAGATGCTGGATACCGCATTATTCCAGTTAATCCAACAGTAGATGAGGTGCTCGGAGAAAAGGCAGTTTCTTCACTAAAGGATATTAAGGAACACGTTGACATTGTAAATGTATTTCGTCGCTCAGAGTTTTTAATGGATGTTGCAAAAGAATTTGTAGAGATTGATGCAGATGTTTTTTGGGCACAATTAGGAGTACAAGATGAGGATACATATAAACTTTTAAAAGAAAAAGACTATACTGTAATAATGGATCGTTGTATTAAAGTAGAACATGCGATGACAAAATAGTATAGATTTAAAGGTAGAAAGATTGATTCAGCCCTCATTATAGATAAGTAGGGCCGATGAACGAGGTGTTCATCATGAGATTTTTTAAAGGCTGTTTTTGGGGATTGTTATTTGTAATCCCATTTTGGATCTTGATCATTTGGATCATAATAAAGGTTTGGAATGTGTAATCTTGGAATACATATCCATTTCTCGTTGACAAACGATTATTTTTCTGAAATAGTAGCCTAGAGGAATCCTTGTGAGAAAACAAGGATTTTTCTATTGAAGATGGTATATAAAAGAGATAAGATAACTTGCCAAAACTATAGTCGAGGCGTTATTCTATAATAGAAACATATGTTCTGATTTTGGATTAGGAAAGGGGCAAGGAGTTTGGCGAAGCATCAGTTCCAATATAATGAAGATGCGATTCAAGTGTTAGAAGGACTTGAAGCCGTTCGAAAACGCCCGGGTATGTATATCGGGAGTACGGATAGCCGTGGATTGCATCATTTAGTATATGAAATAGTAGATAACTCCGTTGACGAAGCGTTAGCGGGATTTGGCGACGAAATTTCAGTCGTAATACATAAAGATAATAGTATTAGCGTTATAGATAAAGGGCGAGGAATGCCTACGGGAATGCATAAACTTGGGAAACCTACACCTGAAGTTATTTTAACTGTACTTCATGCAGGTGGTAAGTTTGGTCAAGGTGGCTATAAAACGAGTGGTGGTTTACACGGTGTTGGGGCATCAGTTGTAAACGCTTTGTCAGAATGGTTAGTAGTAACAATTAAGCGTGATGGTAACATTTATGAACAACGTTTTGAAAATGGTGGCGTTCCTGCAACAACGTTAGAGAAAATCGGGAAAACAAAAGAGTCTGGTACGACAATGCACTTCAAACCAGATACAACGATTTTCAGCACGACAAATTACAATTATGAAACATTATGTGAGAGATTACGTGAATCTGCATTCTTATTAAAAGGAATGAAAATCTCGATAAAAGACGAACGTAATGATTTAGAAGATATATTTCATTATGAAACAGGAATCGAAGCTTTCGTTTCATATTTAAACGAAGAAAAAGATTCAATTCACCCGGTTGTATATTTCACTGGTGAACAAAACGGGATTGAAGCAGAACTAGCATTCCAGTTTAATGATGGTTACTCAGAAAATATTCTTTCGTTTGTAAATAACGTACGTACAAAAGATGGTGGAACACACGAAGCTGGATTTAAAACAGCGATGACGCGTGTGTTTAACGAGTATGCTCGTAAAGTAGCACTATTAAAAGAAAAAGATAAAAACTTAGAAGGTACAGATATTCGTGAAGGTGTAGCGGCTATCGTTTCGGTACGTGTACCAGAAGAAGTGCTTCAGTTTGAAGGGCAAACGAAAGGGAAACTAGGTACAAGTGAAGCGCGTTCTTCAATTGATGCCATTGTATCTGAGCATTTAGCATACTTTTTAGAAGAAAACCCTGATGTAGCTACACTTCTTGTGAGAAAAGCAATTAAAGCAGCACAAGCCCGTGAAGCAGCCCGTAAAGCAAGAGAAGAAGCGCGTAGTGGTAAGAAAAAGAAAAAATCAGAAGGTACGTTAAGCGGGAAATTAACACCTGCACAATCACGTAACCCGCAAAAAAATGAACTGTACCTAGTAGAGGGTGACTCTGCCGGTGGTTCTGCGAAACAAGGACGAGACCGACGTTTCCAGGCCGTATTACCGTTACGTGGTAAAGTAATTAATACAGAAAAAGCAAAGCTTGCTGATATCTTTAAAAATGAAGAGATTAATACAATCATTTATGCGATTGGCGGCGGTGTAGGAAATGAATTTGATGTTGAAGATATTAACTACGATAAAGTTGTAATTATGACCGATGCCGATACGGATGGGGCTCATATTCAAGTATTGTTATTAACGTTCTTCTACAGATATATGAAGCCACTTATCGAAGCTGGTAAAGTATTTATCGCACTTCCTCCTTTATACAAAGTAAGTAAAGGAAAAGGTAAGAGTGAGGTAATTGAATACGCTTGGTCAGATGAGGAATTAGACGGTGTAACGAAAAAAGTTGGAAAAGGCTATATGTTACAACGTTATAAAGGACTTGGTGAAATGAATGCGGATCAATTATGGGAAACAACAATGAATCCTGAAACGCGTACATTAATTCGCGTGAAAATTGATGATGCAGCAAGAGCAGAGCGTCGCGTTACAACATTAATGGGCGATAAAGTAGAACCGCGCCGTAAATGGATTGAACGTAATGTACAGTTTGGTATGCAAGAAGAAGGAAATATTTTAGAAAATGAAATGATTATGGAGACGGAGGTGGAATAACATGCAAGCAGAGAAGTTTCATGACCTCCCGCTTGAAGACGTGTTAGGTGATCGCTTTGCACGTTATAGTAAATATATTATTCAAGATCGTGCACTTCCAGATGCACGTGATGGCTTAAAGCCAGTACAAAGACGTATTTTATATTCTATGTATGTAGAAGGTAATGTACATGATAAAGCGTTTCGTAAATCAGCTAAAACAGTAGGTAATGTTATCGGTAATTATCATCCACATGGAGATTCCTCTGTATATGAAGCAATGGTACGCTTAAGCCAAACTTGGAAAGTACGTAATGTTTTAGTTGAAATGCATGGTAATAACGGTAGTGTTGATGGGGACCCAGCGGCAGCGATGCGTTATACGGAAGCTCGTTTATCACCAATCGCATCTGAATTATTACGTGATCTTGATAAAGAAACAGTTGAATTCGTGTCAAACTTTGATGATACGAGTGAAGAACCAGTTGTATTACCAGCAGCGTTCCCGAATTTATTAGTGAACGGATCTACAGGGATTTCCGCTGGTTATGCAACAGAAATTCCTCCGCATCATCTTGGAGAAGTTATTGATGCTACAATGATGCGTATCGATAAGCCAAATAGTACTGTTGACGATTTATTAACAGTTATGAAAGGACCAGATTTCCCAACAGGTGGTATTATTCAGGGGATTGATGGTATTAAAAAGGCGTATGAAACAGGTAAAGGTAAAATTATTATTCGCGGAAAAGCAGAAGTTGAAACAGTGCGCGGTGGGAAACAACAAATTGTAATCACTGAAATTCCTTACGAAGTGAATAAGGCAAACCTTGTAAAGAAAATGGATGAATTACGTCTAGATAAAAAGTTAGATGGTATTGCTGAAGTGCGTGATGAGACAGATCGTACTGGTTTACGAATTGTTGTTGAATTAAAGAAAGAAGCAAACTCCGAAGGTATTTTAAATTATTTATATAAAAATACAGATTTGCAAATTCCATATAACTTTAATATGGTAGCGATCAATAATCGTCGTCCAACACTTATGACATTACCGAAAATTTTAGATGCTTATATTGGACATCAAAAAGAGGTTATTACGAGACGTTCGCAATATGAATTAAGAAAAGCAGAAAATCGTCAACATATTGTAGAAGGTTTAAAGAAAGCATTATCGATTTTAGACCAAGTAATTGAGACAATTCGAGCTTCAAAAGATAAACGTAACGCGAAAGATAATTTAAGTGCAAAATTTGGCTTTACAGAAGCACAGGCAGAAGCAATTGTTTCCTTGCAATTATATCGCTTAACGAATACAGACATTACGGCGTTACAAGAAGAAGCAGATGAGCTTAATAAGAAAATTATTGAGCTACAGGCAATTTTACAAAGTGAAAAAAGATTACTTCAAGTAATTAAAACAGATTTAAAGAGAGTTAAGAAAACATATAGTGATGATCGACGCGCGATTATTGAAGATCAAATCGAGGAAATTAAAATCGATGTAGAAGTGATGATCCCACAAGAAGATGTCATCGTTACTGTAACGAAAGAAGGATATGTGAAACGTACTGGATGGCGCTCACATAATGCCTCAAACGGCAAAGACTTCGGTATGAAAGAGGGTGACATCTTACTTGAACGATTCGATACGAATACGACAGAGACAGTCCTCTTATTTACGAATAAAGGAAACTATATATATCTGCCAGTATACGAAATGCCAGATATTCGTTGGAAAGATTTAGGTCAGCACGTTGCTAATATCGTTTCACTCGACCGGGATGAAACAATCATTTGGGCAACGGTTGTACCGAACTTTGAGGAAGAAAAACGATTTATCGTATTTGTAACACGAAATGGTATGATAAAGAAAACAGAATTAAATCAATATAAAGTTCAGCGTTATTCAAGGGCATTCGTTGCTGTAAACTTGAAAAAAGATGATGAAGTTGTCGATATATTTGCGACAGATGGAACGAGTGATATTGTTCTTGCTACACACGGTGCATATGCACTTATTTTCCATGAAGATGAAGTAAGTCCAGTCGGTGTAAGAGCTGCTGGTGTTAAAGCAATTAATTTAAAAGAAGATGACTATGTCGCTTCTGGTAAACCGTTAAATGGTGACAAAGATCAACTTATTCTCGTAACACAGCGCGGTGCTGTAAAACGTCTAAAAGCATCAGAAATTGAAAAGTCAACGAGGGCGAAACGCGGTCTTGTTATTTTCAAAGAATTAAAACGTAATCCGTACCGCATTGTCGGTATTGAAATTGTTCGGGACGATGAATTAGTTTACATGAAGACAGAGAAAAACATTGTAGAAGAGATTGATCCGAAAGCGTATCGAAATAAAGACCGGTATAGTAATGGTAGCCTTGTGCTAGATGTTAATGATACTGGTGAAGTAGTAGAAACGTGGACGAAGAAAAGACCAGAATAAAGAGGGCATCTTGCTATGAATAGTAGCAAGATGCTTTTTTCTAGGCAATTTATTATGTAAATAATAATAATCTTGTTATAATAACTGAATGAAATCGTTCTCATAAAGTGAAACTTTAATCAATGGGGAGTTTCTTCATCCTCACTGATTATTAGTTGAACCAATCGGGCTTTAACAAGCAGTTGATTCCTCACCTAATTCCTTAGCTTTCACTGAATTTTGAGTTAGGAATCTTACTGCCCGTTAAAGCGGGACAAATGGAGGGGCAACATGAAAAAAATAGGTGTAGGGATTGTAGGATTTGGTTTTTCTAGTACGACATTTCATATCCCACTATTACAAACAATAGAAGAATATGATATTCGTGCTGTATTATCCTCAAAAGAAGAGGTAGTAAAAGACACATTACCAAACGCTAATGTTGTTAGTACAATTGATGAATTGGTGAAGCGAGCTGATGTTGACTTAGTTGTTATTACATCACCTAATACAACTCATTTTCCATATGTAAAAGAAGCAATTTTAAAAGGTAAGCATGTTGTTGTAGAAAAACCATTTGTTGTCTCAATTGAAGAAGGGGAAGAGCTTATTTCATTAGCAGAGCAGCATAATGTAATGTTAAGCGTATATCATAATCGTCGTTTTGATAATGATTTCTTAACAATTAAGAAATTGTTAGGAGAAAACAGAGTAGGGAATGTATACGCATATGAATCGAATTTTGATCGTTTCCGTCCACATGTACGTGATCGATGGAGAGAAAAAAATCTACCAGGCTCCGGTATATTATACGATTTAGGATCGCATTTAATTGACCAAGCGTTATCAATATTTGGGAAACCAGATGCGATAAGTGCAGATGTAATAAAACAACGACCAGGTGCAGAGGTGGATGATTATTTCCACATAGTACTTCATTACGGAGTTAAACGTGTCATTTTACGTAGTAGCAGTTATGTGAAAAAAGCTGGACCGCATTTTATAGTGCATGGAGAGAAAGGTTCTATCGTGAAGTACGGTATGGATTCGCAGGAAGAGCAATTAAAAAATGGAATGAAGCCAGGTGATAACGGTTATGGAGTAGACGATGAAGAGAATTTTGCTACTTTAGAAACAGAAGAAAGCTTAGAGCGTATTCCAACAGAAGTCGGTTGTTATGACAATTATTATAAAGGTGTACGAGATAGTATATTAAATGGTGAGGAACTACCTGTAACAGCAAAAGAGGGTTTAGATGTTATTAAACTGATTCAATTAGCGATTGAAAGTAGTGAAAAGGGTAGAGTCATTTCTATAAAATAAAAAAGACACGAAATTCGTGTCTTTTTATTTTTGTGGAACAGAAAGACCATAGAAGAACATCGTAACGATATCTTTTATATGTTTTTCCCGATCTCCTTCAAGAAGTTGTGCTCCAAATTCATCACCTAATTTTGTAAACATTTGAATGTAAAGTAACATCATTTCTTTAGTAAGGTGTGGATTAATTTCGTTTTTGCGCTGAGCTCGTTCTAATATTTCTAAATACCAGGGTAGGATTTTTTCATTTTGATAACTATAAATAAACTTACGGAGTTCTTCGTCCCTTTGCATCATTTGTAGTAACATATCAGGTTGAAATAATCCGCCAGTATTCATTTTTCTTACAATCATTTTTTGCATCATATCATGAAAAGGTAATTTTTCTTCTGCAAGCTCTTTATAATATTGAAATTCAGATATGATAAATTCTTGTATAAGCTCCCTAAATAACGCATCTTTACTTCCGAAATGATTATAAATTGTAACTTGAGAAACGTTTGCTTCTTTTGCGATATGTTCTATTTTCACTTCATTAAATCCACGTTCTGAAAATAATACGAATGCTGCTTCTTTAATGGCACGCTTTTTCTTTTCTTTTACTCTTTCAAAGCCGTTCAATGCAATCACCTCACTTAAAATATACAAGAAAAAATAATGGAAAACAATAATTTTGAAATATGGACTAATAAATATTTCAAAAAGTTGTTGCGAATATGGAAGATGAGGAGTACAATAATTTTGAAATATCAAACATTAAATATTTCAAAAAATGAGGTGGAATTATGATTTCAGTTCAAGATGTCACAAAACAGTTTTCGAACGGAAAAGGTTTGTTTCATATTACATTTGATGTAAAAGAGGGAGAAGTATTTGGTTATTTAGGACCGAATGGTGCCGGGAAATCAACGACGATTCGTAATTTAATGGGATTTATAAAACCGACAACTGGTAAAGCGACAATTTTTGGATTAGATTGTTGGAATGAAGCGGCGAAAATTCAAAGGGAAGTTGGTTACTTACCGGGTGAAATTTCTTTTATTGAAGGAATGAACGGATTAGAGTTTTTAAAATTAATGCAAGGAATGCGTGGATTAAAGGATACGAAAAGACGAGATGAATTGATAGAGCGTCTGCAATTTGATGTGAAAACACCGATTCGCAAAATGTCTAAAGGAATGAAGCAAAAAGTAGGGATAGTCGCTGCATTTATGCACGATCCAGAGGTGTTAATTTTAGATGAACCAACATCTGGACTTGATCCACTTATGCAGCAAGTATTTATAGATTTAATATTAGAGGAAAAGCAAAGAGGAAAAACAATCCTAATGTCATCACATATTTTTACTGAAATTGAGAGAACTTGTGATAGAGTAGCTATTATTAAAGATGGTCGACTCGTAACGGTTGAAAATATTCACGATTTACAAAGTATGAGAAGACAGGTGATAGATGTAACAGTATCATCAGAAGAAGAGATTGAGTCCCTTACAAAGTGTAATTTGCAATTTGAAGCGGTAAAAGGCAGAGAGGCATCTATCATTGTACAAGGAAACTATCAAACTGTTTTACAAACACTTTCAAACTATAATGTAACGGCACTTCAAACGAGAGCGATGGATTTAGAACATTTATTTATGCATTATTACGATAAGAAAGAAGGGATAACGCATGAATAAGCAATTATTTTTAGCTAGTTTGAAAGAAACACAAAAAAATATTTTGAGTTATGCGTCTGGTGCAGCTTTATATCTGTGGTTATTAATTTGGATATTCCCGTCAATGGTATCAGCGAAAGGGCTAAATGAATTAATAGCTGCCATGCCTGATAGCGTGAAAAAAATCGTTGGTATGGAAAGTCCGATTCAAAACGTAATGGATTTTCTAGCGGGCGAATACTATAGTCTATTGTTTATTATCATTTTAACAATTTTTTGCGTAACAGTTGCGACACATTTAATTGCTTGTCATGTAGATAAAGGAGCAATGGCATACTTGCTAGCAACACCTGTATCTAGAGTGCAAATTGCGATTACACAAGCTGCTGTTCTCATATTGGGACTTCTAATTATTGTATCTGTTACGTATGTAGCTGGGTTAGTAGGTGCAGAATGGTTTTTACAAGATAATAACTTAAATAAAGAATTATTTTTGAAGATAAATGTAGTCGGAGGGCTCATATTTTTAGTCGTTAGTGCGTATTCATTTTTCTTTTCTTGTATATGTAATGACGAAAGAAAAGCACTAAGTTATTCAGCGAGTTTAACTATTTTATTTTTCGTATTGGATATGGTAGGGAAGTTAAGTGATAAGTTAGAATGGATGAAAAACCTATCATTATTCACGCTGTTTCGTCCGAAAGAAATTGCTGAAGGATCATATAATATATGGCCGGTAAGTATAGGTTTAACTACTGTAGCACTTTGTATTTTTATCGTAGCAATTGTAGTATTTAGGAAGAGGGATTTACCGTTATAGAGTAGAAAGTCCACTGAGAAAGTGGGCTTTTTTTATTTGTAAATTTAAACTAGTATGTTTATTGCATCCTTATAAAGGATATTTATCTTTTTAATTACAGAAATATTCAAAAAAGTGAACCTTTTTCTAGGTTCATACGTCTAATACATGTAAAGTTAAATTGGAAGTGATGAAGTGAGGATGAAACAGGAGGAGCAATTGTGAAAGTAATCCCTTTATATAAAATGATTGTAAAAGAAGAAACGGATGTTTCTTTAGCGAAAAAAGGTGATCATGAAGCCTTTATAGCGCTTATACATACAGAAAAAGCGAAGATGTATCGAATAGCAAAGGCGATGTTACGTGATGAGACAAATATAGAGGATGCGATACAGACAACAATTTTAAAAGCCTATGAAAATATAAAAAAATTAAAAAAAGAAGAATTTTTTCAAACTTGGTTAATTCGAATACTAATAAATGAGTGTAACAATATTATTAGAGCGTATAAAAATGTAATTGTGACAGAAGAGAATGATTACAATATGAGTGCTTGTGATCAGTATGAAGATATAGATTTGTGTAATGCGATTCAATCGTTACATGAAGAATTAAGAGCTGTTACGGTGCTTTATTACTATGAAGACATGCATCAAGAGAGTATAGCAAAGCTGTTAGAAATACCGAAAGGAACAGTGAAATCAAGATTGTCACGTGCGAGGGAACAACTACAAAAACGATTAAAGATGGAATAGGGGGTGTAAAGGATGGATAATGAAAAATTATTTGATGAGAAATTAAAAAAGAGAATAAAAGATGAAAATGTTATAGTACCTCCAGAGTTAAATGAAAAGATTAATGGCACGCTACATAATCTTAAGGTAAAAAAGAAGAGTTACAAAATTCATATGATGATAATTAGTGCAGCGGTTTGTATACTTTCAGTGGTATCTATGTCTGAGTTTTCTATACAAAGTTTTGCGCAAAATGGTGGAGTATTTGAATATGTAAAGAAAAAAGCGTTTTCTGATTATGAAAATGAAGAAGAAATAAAATCAAATGTACATTATCCAGATAAAGAAAAGATTCATCAAAAAATGCTAGATTCTATTGATTATTTTAAAAATATTTCAGGACAATTTGAGGAATATTCTAGCTCATCAAGAATTGCTACAACATATAAGTATGCGATTGATACGGAGAAACAAAGAGGTATCTCTTCGAAAGAAGATAAACTAGCCAAAAAACGAACAATTATATATAACGAGGGGAAGAAAAAAGAGTTTGATGATGAGAAGTATACCTATAAAGAGACAAAATGGAACCCGAAAGAAAGAAACAATGAACTATTAAAATTAAATCCTACGGAAAGGTTAGTGAGAAAATCAGATGAGAAAAAGAGATATGATGATGAATATGTAGGGCTAGCTAAATATAGTATTCAATCAGAATTCGCAGATTTATTAATTCGATATAAAGATTGGAATTATAAAGAAACGAAATATCTTGGATTAGATTGTTACAAAATTGAAGGAGTTATAAACATAGAGATGCCTGTTAGCACCTCTGAAGATTTAAGAGGGAAATTCGAAATGGTTGTGGAGAAAAATACAGGGATTATGTTGAAATTTCTTAGTTTTCAAGAAGGCTTGATTCAATATTCAGTTACGACTGAATGGATACAAATAGATAAGGGATTGAAAGAAAGTATGTTTCAAAAGGATAGCGCTAAATATGAAAAAATGAAAAACATATTGGATGAATAGAAACAGGAGGAGAGTAAATGGGGAATCATTCATCTTTAAGAGAAGAGAAAAATAAGCAAAAATATAAAAAGAAAAAGATAATAAGTTTACTACTGGCGGTATTACTATTTGGTGGAATTGGCTATGGAGCCTATGTATATATGAAAACTTCTAGTCTTGTACAAAAATCTAATTTGAATTTAGCACGAGGTGAAAAATCCAATTTACGTGAGAAATCTGTAAAGCCAATTGCAAATCATGTTTCACTTTTAATTATGGGAATTGATGAAAATCAAGAACGACAAAAGGAATATAATGGTGCATTTCATACAGATGCATTATTGTTAGCGACTTTTAATAAAGACGATAAAACAGTGAAATTAACGAGCATACCGCGTGATACATATACATATGTTCCAGTTGAAAAGAAAAAAGATAAAATAACCCATGCATATGGAAGTGGTTTCGTTAAAAATGGTAAAGATGGAGGACCGCAAGCTTCTGTGGAAGCGGTAGAAAAATTGTTACAGGTGCCTGTTGATTATTTTGTGAAATTTAATTTTGGTTCCTTTACTAAAATTGTTGATGGGTTAGATGGTATTGAAGTGGATGTCCCAGTTGAATTTACGGAGCAAAATAGTAAAGATGAACCTGATGCGATTCATTTGAAAAAAGGATTACAAAAATTAAATGGGGAAGAAGCACTTGCACTAGCAAGAACGCGCCATATTGATAGTGATGCAATGAGAGGACAGCGCCAACAACTTGTTATTGAAGCGATTTTAAGTAAATTAAAAAGTGTAGGATCGATTACGAAGCTAGAAAAAATAGTTGAGGCGGTTGATGGTGATTTTAAAACAAATTTAGTAATGGATGATATTTTATCTTTTTATAAATACGGTTTAAACGGTTCAGTTGAAAAAATACAATTAGCTGGTGATGATTTATACTTACCTAATGGCCCAAACGGGCAACGTGTATATTATTATAATCCTAATAAAAAAGATCTACAGAGTTTGAGTAATACTCTTAGAACACATCTAGGATTAAGTGAAAAACAGATTGAGGAGAATTAAAGCAGATGTAATGTCTGCTTTTTTATTATGTTAAATAGTATGTCTTTTATTCGTGAATGTTATATGCTATTTTAAAGTTTAAGATAATAGTGTAACATAAAGTTATAGTTTAAGTTAAATAACAGGGGGGCTATTACATAGAATATATCATTAGCAATTATTGAAATAGTATGGGAGAAATGAAAATACAGGGGAGTATCAAAAATGAGAATCGTAAAGAATTTAACATTCCAAGTTATTGTGGCCATTATTTGTGGTATTGCAGTAGGGGCAATTTGGCCGAGTGTTGGACAACAAATGAAGCCAATTGGTGAAACATTCATCAATATGATTAAAATGGTTATTGCACCGATTGTCTTTTTAACAATTGTGCTCGGTATTGCAAGTATGGGAAGTATGAAAAAGGTAGGCCGTGTTGGTGGGAAGGCACTATTATATTTTGAAATTGTTACAACAGCGGCTTTAATTATTGGTATCATCGTAGCGAATGTTGTACGTCCAGGAGATGGATTAGATCCCTCAAAACTAAAAGGCGGAGATGTTTCACAATATGTACAAAGTGGGCAAGAAATGAAATGGATGGATTTCTTTTTACATATCGTGCCGTCTAACATGTTTGAAGCATTTGCCAAAGGTGATATTTTACAAGTTCTGTTCTTCTCCATTTTATTCGGAGCAGGGTTAACGATGTTAGGAAAAAATGGACAACCGGTTATTGACTTTTTTGAAAGATTATCGAAAGTATTTTTTAACATTTTATCAATTGTAATGAAATTAGCACCAGTTGGAGCATTCGGTGGGATGGCATTTACAATTGGGAAGTATGGTTTAAGCACGCTCATACCACTTGGTAAATTAATGATTTGTGTATATGCGACAATGGCATTATTTGTTTTTATTGTTTTAAATTTTATTTGTAAATTGTATAAATTTAGTTTGTGGAAATATTTAGCGTATATTAAAGAAGAATTACTTATTGTTCTCGGGACATCATCGTCAGAATCAGTACTGCCGCGAATGATGACAAAGATGGAAGACTTCGGGTGTTCGAAACCGGTAGTAGGTTTAGTTATTCCAACAGGCTATTCTTTTAACTTAGATGGAACAACGATTTATTTATCAATGGCAACTATATTTTTAGCTCAAGTTTTTCACGTCGATCTTTCACTAGGTCAACAATTAACTATAATAGCTATTTTATTAGTTACATCTAAAGGAGCGGCGGCAGTAACAGGCGGGGGATTTATTGTATTAGCCTCTACTTTGTCAGCAATGAATGTTATCCCACTAGAAGGGTTAGCGCTATTACTTGGTGTAGATCGTTTCATGTCAGAAGCACGTGCTATCGTTAATTTAATTGGTAACGGTATTGCAACTGTAGTTGTTGCGAAAAGTGAAAATGAATTTGATGATGAAAAGTATACGAGAGTAGTAGAGGAAATGAAAAGAGAAAAAATGGTCGGGTAAAAAGTCAGTTTTGCTGACTTTTTTATTTTTGTAGAAAAGATGTTTTTAGATATATGCATTATTTATTAGCAATAATTAACAAGTATTCAAGTGGTAAATGAGATGAAAGTGATTAAAACAACGAATGTGTATGAATGCGAAATAAGGTTTGAACAAAATATGGAATTTTTATGAATATTACTGTAAAAAAATAATTTTTTAAAAATTTTCAATAATAATACTTTACAAAAATTAAAAAATTAGTAGAATAAGAATTAGTAAGAATCGTCTGATAAATATATAGAGAAAAACAGAATTATCAGAAAATTCTTTAATAGCTATCGTTAAGAATTAGGGAGGGTACAAAATGAAAAAGAAACAAATGAAAAAACTAACAGCAGTTGTAGCACCGGTTTTAGCAATGAGCATGGCGTTAACAGCATGTTCTACATCAGGTGGAGATAAGAAGACAAGCACAAATTCTAGCTCTAGTGGAGATAGTAAGTCAGGGGAAAAATTAGCAGCAAAACAAGTGTTAAATCGAACAGTAACACAAGAGATTCCGACGATGGACTCTTCAAAATCAACTGATACAGTATCTTCACAAATGCTAGGTAATACGATGGAAGGGTTATATCGTCTTGATAAAGACAATAAGCCGATTCCAGCAGCAGCAGAATCTAGCACGAAAAGTGAAGATGGTAAAAAATATACGTTCAAACTACGCAAAGATGCAAAATGGTCAAATGGAGATCCAGTAACTGCGAAAGATTTCGTATACGCTTGGCAACGTCTATTAGATCCAAAAACAGCTGCTGAGTATGCATTTATCGCATTCCCGATTAAAAATGCAGAAGTAGTAAATAAAGGAGAAAAACCTGTAACTGAATTAGGAGTAAAAGCAGTAGATGATCTTACGCTTGAAGTTGAGTTAGAGCAAGCAGTACCGTACTTCTTAAACTTAGTAGCATTCCCATCATATTATCCATTAAATGAAAAGTTCGTAAAAGAAAAGGGCGAGAAGTTCGGTTTAGAGTCTGATACAACTGTCTATAACGGACCGTTCGTTCTTAAAGATTGGAAGCATGAACAAGGATGGCAATTAAAGAAAAATGATCAATATTGGGATAAAAAGACTGTGAAACTGGAAGAAGTTAACTTTAGTGTTGTTAAAGAGGCTGCGACTTTAGTCAATCTATATGATAGCGGTCAAGTTGACTTTGCTTTATTAAATGGAGAGTTCGTTGATAAATATAGAAGCAAGAAAGATGAATTTGGCACATATTCACAAGTGAGTACGTATTTCATTCGTATGAACCAAAAACGTGATGGACAAGACACGCCATTAAAGAGCAAAAAATTACGTGAAGCAATTGCGCTATCAATTGATAAAAAGAATTTAGCAAATGTAATTTTAAATGATGGATCAAAAGAAGCTGACTTCTTAGTACCAAAAGGGTTAGCAACTGGACCGGACGGTAAAGATTTCCAAGAAACATTTAAAAACGGTTTGAAACCAAATCCTAAAAAAGCTGCTGCAGCTTGGGAAGAAGCGAAAAAAGAACTTGGAAAAGATCAAGTTACGATTGAATTCTTAAACTACGATACTGGTAATGCGAAAAAAGTTGGCGAATATATTAAAGATCAGATTGAGAAAAACCTAAAAGGTGTAACAGTTAATATTAAACTTCAACCATTTAAGCAAAAACTAAAATTAGAAACTGAACAACAATATGATATTTCGTATGGCGGATGGAATCCGGATTATGCAGATCCAATGACGTTCTTAGATATGTTTGAGACTGGACATTCTCATAACCAAATGAGCTTCTCTGACCCTAAATATGATGGCATGGTGAAAAAAGCTGGAACGGAATTAATGAGCGATGCGAAAAAACGTTGGGAAGAGTTAGGAAAAGCTGAAAAAACATTACTTGAAGAAGATGTAGCGATTGTACCTTTATATCAACGTGGAGATTCTTATGTTTTACAACCAAATGTAAAGGGAGTAGTAAAACATAATATCAGTCCAGAATTTAGCTTTAAGTGGGCATATGTGACTGAAAAATAATAGAGTTGAAAAAGCATTTAAAAGTGGCTTAGCTACCTTTAAATGCTTTTTTTGTGAGCTTAAAATACTAATTTTTAGTATGGTTAAATAGAGGAGAATAAGGTGTATAGTATGTACATATAGTAGATGGGGGATAAATCCTACTAAAATAAAAAAGTCAGAATATTTAAAATAAAACTATTTACAAATGCGAAAAAAAGAGTAGAATAACATTAGTTGTAATTTTCTGAAAAAATGAATCTTTAGTAAGGGGTCTCTCAAGGGTTGGTAATGTACATATAATTAGGGAGGGTACAAAAATGAAGAGAAAAAAGATGAAAAAGTTAACGGCAGTTGTGGTACCAGTTTTAGCGATGAGTGTTGCATTGACAGCATGTTCTGGGTCAGGTGGGGAAAAGAAAACGACTACTACATCAAATAGTGGGGAAGAAAAAAAATCTGATATTAAATATGCAGCGAAACAAGTATTAAATCGTACGGAAAACCAAGAAATTCCGACGATGGATACTTCTAAATCTACTGATACATTAGGTGCGCAAATTTTAGGGAACACGATGGAAGGCCTATATCGCCTTGATAAAGATAATAAGCCAATTCCTGCTGCGGCAGAGTCTAGTACGAAAAGTGAAGATGGTAAAAAGTATACGTTTAAACTGCGAAAAGATGCAAAATGGTCAAATGGTGATCCTGTAACAGCGAAAGATTTCGTTTTCGCATGGCAGCGCTTACTTGATAAGAATACTGCGGCAGAATATGCATTTATTGCTTACTATATTAAAAATGCAGAAGCGATTAATAAAGGGGAAAAACCTGTAACTGAATTAGGAGCGAAGGCGGTAGATGATTACACGCTAGAAGTAGAATTAGAAAAACCGGTACCGTATTTCTTAAATTTATTAGCATTCCCATCATACTATCCATTAAATGAAAAATTCGTAAAAGAAAAAGGTGATAAGTACGGTTTAGAAGCAGATACAACTGTGTATAACGGTCCATTCGTTATGTCTTCATGGAAACATGAACAAGGTTGGCAGCTGAAGAAAAATGATAAGTACTGGGATAAAAAGACTGTGAAATTAGAAGAAATTAACTATAGTGTAGTAAAAGAGGTTGCAACGAAAGTAAACTTATATGATACAGGATCAATTGATTTTACATTACTATCAGGAGAGTTTGTAGATAAATATAAATCGAACAAAGAAGAATATGGTGAGTATGCGGAATCAAGTACATTCTTCTTACGTTTAAATCAAAAACGTAGCGGACAAGATACGCCTTTAAAGAGCAAAAAACTACGTGAAGCAATTGCATTATCAGTTGATAAAAAAGGATTGGCAAATGTAATTTTAAATAATGGATCAAAAGCAACAGATCAATTGGTTCCAAAAGGACTTGCGACAGGGCCAGATGGTAAAGATTATCAAGATACATTTAAAAATGGTCTGAAATATAATCCGAAAAAAGGAGCAGCAGCGTGGGAAGAAGCGAAAAAAGAACTTGGAAAAGATCAAGTTACAATTGAATTGCTAAGTTATGATGATGGAACTGCGAAAAAGATTGCTGACTATGTAAAAGATCAAATTGAGAAAAATTTAAAAGGTGTAACGATTAATACAAAAATTCAGCCGTTCAAACAAAAATTAAAATTAGAAACTGCGCAAGATTATGAAATTTCTTATGCAGGTTGGAGTCCAGACTATGCGGATCCAATGACATTTATTGATATGTTTGAATCGAAGAGCCCGTACAACCAAATGAGTTATTCAAATCCAAAATACGATGAAATGGTAGGAAAAGCAGGTAATGAATTAATGAGTGATGCGAAAAAACGCTGGGAAACGTTAGGGAAAGCTGAAAAGTTATTCCTTGAAGAAGATGCAGGGTTAGTTCCTTTATATCAAACAGGAAGATCGTACGTAATGAAACCGAATGTAAAAGGAATTGTGAAACATAACATCAGTCCAGAATATAGCTTTAAGTGGGCGTATGTAACTGAGGATGGCGGAAAAAAATAAAGTGAAAGCATTTCAAAAGTGGCTGAGCTGCTTTTGAAATGCTTTTTAGTATGCATAAGGGAATAAATCTCGTTAGCCTATTGAGAATCGGGTAGGTAATTAGGAAGGTTCTATCGGAGGAAAATAGAGAGGTCAGTAAGTAGTAAGACAGATGAATGATAGTAAGAGACCTCATGCTAATAAGAAAAATATAGAACGTAGTAATAGATTGGAATAAGGGGAGGGATGTTTACATATAGTAGACGGGGGATAATTCATATAGTAGTTAAAACAACAAGTTACTATAATAAAAAAATAAATATTTAGAAAATTTACAAAAATACTTTACAAAATTTTAAAAAACAGTAGAATATTAATTAATAAGAATTTTCTGATAACAAAAGTTAGTAGAGAATTTCTAAATGTTAATATCGTACATATAATTGGGGAGGGTACAAAAAAATGAAGAGAAAAAAGATGAAAAAATTGACAGCGGTTGTAGCACCAGTTTTAGTAATGAGTATGGCATTAACAGCTTGCTCTGGATCAGGAGATAAAGAGAAGGCAAGCACAACACCAAAAAGTGGTGAAAAAGAAGGCGGAAAGCTAGCGGCGAAGCAAGTGCTTAATTTAACAGAGTCTCAAGAGATTCCATCTATGGACTCTGCTAAAGCGACAGACCAAGTATCGTTTCTAGCTTTAAACAACGTAATGGAAGGTTTATATCGACTTGATAAAGATAATAAAGCAACACCAGGAGTTGCTGAATCATATAAAAAGAGTGATGATGGTAAAAAATACACATTTACATTAAATAAAAATGCAAAATGGTCAAATGGAGAGCCTGTAACAGCGAAGGATTTCGTGTTTGCTTGGAAACGTGCGGTAGATAAAAATACAGCAGCAGAATATGCATACATTATGTTTGATTTGAAAAATGCACAAGCGATTAATGAAGGAAAAGCTGAACTAGATACGTTAGGAGTAAAAGCTGTAGATGACTATACGTTAGAAGTAGAATTAGAAAATCCAGTTCCTTACTTTGTAGAATTAACTTCATTTGGAACATTTTATCCATTAAACGAGAAATTTGTAAAAGAAAAAGGAGAAAAGTACGGTTTAGAATCAGATACGACGTTATACAACGGACCGTTTACATTAACAGACTGGAAACATGAAGAAGGTTGGAAGTTAAAGAAAAATGCACAATATTGGGATAATAAAACAGTTAAGTTAGATGAAATCAACTTTAACGTAGTAAAAGATAGCGGTACACGTGTTAACTTATATGAAAGTGGACAAATCGATCGTTCAGGACTTACATCTGAATTTGTTGACAAATATAAATCAAGCCCCGACTTCTTTACACAAAAAACACCGTCAACGTACTTCTTACGCTTAAACCAAAAACGTGGTGGGCAAGATACAGTGTTAAAGAGCAAAGATCTACGTTTAGCGATTGCAAAAGCGTACGATAAAAAAGGCTTAACGAATGTAATTTTAAATGATGGTTCTACACCTGCAGATTATTTAGTGCCAAAAGAATTTGCTAAGAGCCCAGATGGAAAAGACTTCCGTAAAGAAAATGGAGATATTTTAAAAACAGATGTGAAAAAAGCAAAAGAGCATTGGGAAAAAGCGAAAAAAGAGCTTGGAAAAGATGCAATTACAGTAGAACTATTAAACTATGATGGTGATGGTGCGAAAAAAGTAGGAGAATTCTTAAAAGGAGAACTTGAGAAAAACTTACCAGGTTTAACAGTGAATTTGAAAAACCAGCCATTTAAACAAAAGTTAAAATTAGAATCAGATCTAGATTATGATTTATCTTACGCTGGTTGGGGGCCTGACTACTTAGATCCAATGACATTCATTGATATGTTTGTTACAAATGGCCCTCATAACCAAACAGGATATTCAAATCCTAAATATGATGAAATTGTACAAAAAGGTAAAGGTGAGCTATTAACGAAAACGAAAGAGCGTTGGGATAGCTTACTGAAAGCGGAGAAAATGTTATTGGAAGATGCAGCAATTGCACCATTATATCAACGTGGTGATGCTATCGTTCAAAGACCTAAAGTAAAAGGTATTGTTCACCATCCAGTTGGTGGAGACTACAGCTATAAATGGGCATATATTACAGAGGATAAGTAAGATGAGGGGCGTACAATACGCCCCTTTTTCTATGCACTTTTCTTCCGTCCTCGAATATATAAAATAAAAAAGGGAGAATCCCATGAAACGAAACACATACATCGATTTCCTAGCTTATTACGGAATAGGAAGTGCTCATCCTGGTGGTTTTACGTTAACAAAACAATTGTTAGCACAACTGCCTTTTAAATATGGAGCGAATGTCCTTGAGATAGGTTGCGGTACGGGGAAAACAGCGGCATATATGACAAGGGAATTTGGTTATAAAGTAACAACGGTTGAAAAGAATGAAATTATGATTCAAAAGGCAAAAGATAGATGGTTGTTTGAAGGGTTAGATATACAATTAATTGAAGGAAATGTAGAGCAATTACCGTGTTTGAATAACTCATTTGAGTTCGTACTTGGAGAATCAATCATCGCTTTTACAGACAAAGAAAGGGTTATCTCGGAGTGTTATCGTGTATTACAGCAGGACGGTAAGCTTGTTGTCATTGAAATGATTATTGATAGGCACATTGATAAGGGGGAGGAAGAAAAAATCGCCCAATTATATGGTATGAAAGAATTATTAACTGAGAATGAGTGGGTACAATTATTTCAGAAAGCAAATTTTAAAAGAATTACAATTGCTGGCGGTGGCACGATTGCAGAAACGATCTCTGGCTATGTAGAAGAGCCAGAATGGAATGTATCCTCACATATTCCGAATGAGTTATATGAGGCGTGGGTACAGCATGAAAATGTACGGCTTATGTACCAACACATTTTAGGGCATCGTATTTTTATATGTGAAAAATAAAGAAAAAGAGTTGGCTAAAGGTAGCCAACTCTTTACTATGTTAAATGAAAAATAATGCAGCTAATGTAATTCCGAAGATGAAACCAAATCCGAGTTCAACACCCCAGCCACAACCGCCGCCTCCCCAGCCGCCGCAACCACAACTACTACAACCACGACCACCACATCCGCAGCTGCTGAATCCACCACCGCATCCGAATCCACAACTATCACACCTGCTAAGGCCTCCACAAAGGTCACAACCACCGTTTGCATAAGCGTCATAGTAGCCGAATCCTGAATCAAAAGATGAGCGCTGTTGCACCGGTTCAATCCATACAGAGCTTTGTGTCACATCGATTATTTTTCCTAAATGTATACGGCCATCACGGTCTTCAATCCGAACAACTTTTCCGAAGTAACGTCGGCATGTATCATAACATTTTTGTCTATGCATGTTCTTTCCTCCTTCCGCATTACAGTAATACGATATGTAAGGGGGACAAGTGCGGCTTGTACGAATGCCCTATCTATCATAATTGTTATAGGAAAGGGGAAATATAAGAAGAGGATATATAAGGAGGAAAAGGCATGAAATCTACAGATCAGTTTCAGACATACGAAGTACCGTGGGAAGAATTTATTGAAGCGTTGCGAGAGGAAATGAAGAAGCAAGTAGGGGCAGATATTATTGATACAGTAGTTTGCAATTTAGAAGATGGTTTTGAAGTGTATACATATGTGCAGGGGGATTTAGATTTTGAATATAAGGAAGCGCTTGAGAGAAAATACGGAAGTGATGCGAAGACACCTAATGTGTTAACGATAATGTTATTAGCTAGTATTTATAATACAGGTGAAGAGAATATACGCTTGCATGCGGATCATAAAGAGAATCCGATTGTTGAAGTGTATGTAAAGCAATGAAACACGCTGTGAAAGGCGTGTTTTTTAATTGTATGATAAAATGTTAGAAAATTAAGAAAGAAGGTGATGAGTTGGGAATTAAACATCTTAATTTAACAGTTGCAGATGTAGTAGCTGCAAGAGAGTTTTTAGAAAAGTATTTTGGCTTAACTTGTAGTGGAACAAGGGGGAATGCCTTTGCAGTTATGCGTGATAATGATGGATTTATACTAACGTTAATGAAAGGGAAAGAAGTTCAGTATCCAAAAACATTTCATGTAGGATTTCCACAAGAAAGTGAAGAACAAGTAGACAAGATAAATCGAAGATTGAAGGAAGATGGATTTTTGGTCGAGCCTCCTAAGCATGCCCATGCGTATACGTTTTATATTGAAGCACCTGGTGGATTTACAATAGAAGTGATGTGTTAAGTCAAAAATCAAACTTTTTGTTGTGTGTTTTTAAAATAAAAAGTAGGAAAAGTCTGTTTTAAGTGTGGAGCTTAAACAGGCTTTTTTACTTATATAATTGGATAGAGAATGCTAGAAGGAATATTACCAAGTGTCTGATCTGTTTACATAATAAAGTTATGGTGGGTTAGTTGTCCTAAAATACAAGTCATATATCTTGTTTCCTCTCATAAATTTAAACATAGGAATTTGTCTACAAAGGTGGCGAAGCCTCATCATGAAAATCCGAATTTGTGCCACGTTCATGTTGTTTCTATTTATATGTTTACCTTTATCAGCTTTTGCAAAAGGAGAGGAGGCAAAGGAAAGGGTCGTTTCACTTGTATATGACGATTCGGGCAGCATGAGAAATAACGATCGCTGGAAATATGCCAATTATGCTTTGCAAAGTTTAGTTGCGCTATTGGATGAAAAAGATAAATTTTCTTACGTTCCAATGAGTAAGCCGAATGATCCATTAAACATTTCGTTAACGAAGGATAAAAGGCAAACAGAAATTGAGGGAATTGGAGCGTGGAAAACGTATTTAAATACTCCATTTAGCGCGGTAGAAACGGCGATGCAATCTATAAAAAAGGAAGCAGATATAGATGGAAAACGTGAATTTTGGCTTATTGTATTAACTGACGGGGCATTTAATGATTTAGAAAAAGATAAGGTTGGCGGAAAAGAACAAATTTTGTGGAAATTAGCCCAGTTTAAGAAAGAAATGGATGCAAAAAAGATATCGTTACATCCAGTCTTAATTACGATGGAAGAAGATTTAGGACAACAAGAAAAAGAACAACTAAATACGTTCAAGGAAATATGGAAGAAAGAGATAAATGGCGTTACGATGCCGTCAAGCGGAGAAGATGGCATTGTAAAAAGTGTAAATCAAGTGGCAGCATTAGTTGCAAATCGTGATCCATTCTCCTCTGTTGAATCGATTGTAAAAACGAAAGTAGTGGGGAAAAGAGTAGAGATTACAACACCATTTCCGTTAAAGCGTATGACGCTTGTACGACAATCGCCTTCTCTGCCCGATTATCAAGTCACACAAATTTCTAAACCATTACAATTACAATCTTCTTTTTCCATACATGCACCAGGAGAAGCAAAATTGTTCGGAAATATAGTTCATATAAGTACGGAAAATGAGGAAGTTATTAAACCAGGAACTTATACGATAGAAGTGGATCAGGACATTGAGAAAGAAGGACTACAAGTATTAGTTGAACCAGCGCTTAATTATACGGTTTCTACTTATGACAAAGATGATAGTAGTCAAAAAAATGTAGAGAAAATGTACGAAGGTGTTACTGCTGTTATTGAAGCAAAGCCTACGGAGTTGCCAGTTCAGTCTTCTTACTTTCAGGCAGAAGTAGAAATAGATGGAAAACAATATGCAATGAAGTGGAACGATAAAAGGCATGTGTTTTATTACGAAACGAAGCTTGGTAAAGGATTAGTACGCGGGAAAGTTCATATGAATATAAAGGGGTTTTATAGACAGACGAAAGAATTTAAAATTGAAACAGCTGAGAAACCGAAATTATCACTTCAAACTGTTACAAAAGATTATGAAGAAAAAGTGACAAATTTAGAGAATAGTAAACCATTTGTTTTACAACCACAGTTAGATGGTAAGTTAATGACAGAAGAAGCTGTAAAAAAACTATTAAAATCTACTGGTGTCACATCTAAACAATCAATCAATTATGAAATAAAGCAACATGGAAATCAAATCTATGTTTATCCTCGTCCCTATTACTCCGACACATTTAATTTTACAGATACCGGCACCGTAGAAGCTACCATCGTAATGCAGGATTCAAAGTTACAAGAAGTAAAGAAAAACATAACATTCCATATTCAAGATGCTCCGTTTTATGAAAAATATGCGCTTATTTTTAAGTTTGTCATTCCTATCACTTTATTACTGCTAGTAGTAGGAATCATTGTTTTAGGATGGATTGTTCGGCCAAGATTTCACCGGAAAGCACTACTGTATTATGAATGGGATCAAGAGGTAGCGAAAGATTGGCTATATCAATCTGAACCAGAATTACTTCGAAATAAATGGTGGAACCATTATTTTGGTATCCCATTTAGAGCAGAAAGAAAAAACGTGCAATCCGTTACGTTTATAGCGAAGAAAGGTTCGAAATCTGTCTTTGTAGCGAAAGAATCACAAGTAGTTGGAATGATTATTGATGGAATGTTTATAGCAGAGGATGAAGTAGGAATGGAACATAAGACACTATATCCAAATGAACTTTTACTAATTGATAGGGGATATGGTAAAGAGATTTACAAGTACGAATGTGAATAGTAGGTAGGGATAAGAAGGGGATGGAGTATTAATCCTCTTTCCCTTTTTTCAAACAAGCAAGAATAGGAAGGTGGTTCACATGACATTACAAGTTCCAACAATATTAATTGGTTTAGGTGGAATCGGTAGTACTGTGACGCATCAAATATATGAAAAACTGCCTGAAGAGCGCCGGAAAAAGGTAGCAATGCACGTATTTGATACAGATGTGAATACATTAAGTAAATTCGATCATATTCGAAAGTTTAAGACACAAACAAGTTCTAGTAAAACGCCTAGGGAGTATATTGCGGGAGATCCAACGATCCCAGAGTGGTTTCCGATGGATCCGACTATACTTGATAAACCATTAACAGAAGGAGCAGGACAGTTACGCGTCATTTCACGTTTAGCGTTACGTGCTGCGATGAAAGAAGATAAATTGACGTCTTTTTGGCAAGAAATCGAGAAAATTTTTCCGGTTACAAGTGATCAAACGGAATATGGTGTGCGTGTCATTATAGTAACATCACTAGCAGGCGGAACAGGTTCAGGGATGTTTCTGCAAATTGCTTTATATTTACGTGAAATGCTTCGGAAGAAATTACAGCATCATAACATTTTAATACGCGGTGCGTTTTTAATGCCGGATGTTTTAGTAAAGACGAGAACGGTTAGCGCGAAAGAATTTGAAACGGTGCAAGCAAATGGCTATGCATCGTTAAAAGAATTACATGCTATTACGCTCGGGTCTACTGGAGAATTATCAAAACGCGGCGGTGTAACAATTGAATTAGAGTATCGCCCTGATCAAGTAGATGAAGACGGAAGAACGAATCATACAATTAAACAACATCATTTACCGTACAATTATTGTTTCTTATACGATTACGAAAACCTACATGGACACCATTTACACAATTTATCAGACTATATGGAACAGATGGCAAATACAATTTATTTACAGTTATTTAGCCCGATGTCCACAAGTCATTTTGCACAGGAAGACAATCAAATTCAGCAATTAGCAGAATCAAGCGGAAAAGGACGATATTGCGGGGCAGGAACAGCAAAACTCATTTATCCATATGAACATGTGTTAAAATATTGTGCTTTAAAATGGGCTGTGCAAGGTTTAGATGAATCGTGGCTTCATTTAGATCAACTGTTTCAAGAGAAGAAGCAAAGATACGATCAAGATGTAAAACGTGGGATGCAACGTGAAAAGCCGGAGAGAGGTAAAAGTTATTTAGAGGACTTGGAGCATCTTGCTACCCGTCCAGAGCAAGCTCATATTTTCTATAGACAAATGTACAATGAAACACGTGAAGGAGCAGAGGGTGGTAAGCTCGGAGTTGCGAAATCAAAACTGTTTTTAGAAGCTGTAGAAAGTTATGTACAACGAACGGTGCAAAAAGATGAGGAATTAAATCGTCTGCAACATGAGTGTAAAATTTCAGCTACGAAACTGAAAATGATGGAACAAATGAAGGGTGAAGTGGCAAGAGTGGATCATGCGGTTCGTTTATATGCGTATGCGATTCCGAGCCGGGTACATGAACATGTAACGACACTTTTATATGACATGATTGAATCAGACCGCTTTTCACCAAGTGGTTCTGAAGGGCAGTCCTATCAATTAAATACATGGTTTTTAAAGAAAACAGATCCCGTTCACCCAGTAGCAGCACGTTTTATGTTATATGAAATTCGAAAGCAGTTAGTAGAAAAAATGAATCGACTACATGAAAATAATGAACAAAAGCGTAATGTAATTCAAAATTACGATAAAAAATTTAATGTGGGTAATATTGATGGAACGGTAACGGCTGTACGCCGAGTAGAAATTGCTCAACAACAAGGCTGGTTCGGAAAAATGATTAATAATCAGCAACGTTTATTCAAAAGAGAATTTGAAGACATCGTAACGCAATATGTACACAAATTAAATGAATATCGAAAAGAAATGCTATTAGAACTTGTATATCAATCGCTATATCAAGCAGTTAATAAAATGATTCAATATTGGGAAAGATTTTTTGATAATTTACATGAAACACGTGAAAATTTACTGTTTGAAATCCAAAAGCGCAGTAAGGAATTTGAAGGGAAAACAAACCCGACGAATGTATATGTATTAGCTGAGGAACAGCTGCAAGAAAAGATATGGCAAGATATGCAGCAACATTTAAATTTAGGTGTACTACCGAAAGATATATCAGCGGAAATTTATATGAGTTTGTACGGGGAATATTGTCGTGATGCGAAAACAGAAGAGATTCAGTCGAAAAAGGTAGAGGATTTCTACCGAGAACATATACTGAGCTATTGTTATGACGAACTGCAAGTACGCTATCGTGATAAATTAGAACTGAATATTATTGAAGCGTTGCGAAAAGAAGCAGATTATAAGAAACGTGATCGCGATGAATACGTTCGTGAAAAAATTGAAGACCTGTTCCATTTAGCGAGTCCATTCGTTCCGAAAGTTGCTCATCATAGGGAATTACAATATTGGGGTATACATCCTTCTTTAAAGAAAGAGTTGCAAGAGGAATTAATTCAAGAAATGTTTAAAGAAAAAGATACAGTACATGAAGCCTTTTCGCCATTTGAAGTGATCTGTTATCGAGCGCATTACGGCTTATCGCTGCAAGACTTTCCTAAATTATCATCAGGACATATTTCAAATGGATTTATGAATGATAAAGGTGACTATTTCCAATCGTATTATCGCCGTGTAAACAAATTAAATAGTAAAAAATCTAGTTTAACGCCGCATTTAGATAAGTATTGGCACTTACCAGCCTTTATGCCAGATTTAAACGCGACTCAAACAAAATTAGATTATGATAAATGTAATCGTGCATTACTATACGCATATATGTATCGCTGGATTAGTTTAGTTGCTGTTGATGGACAGTTTGTGTATCAATATAACGGTGTAGGCCGTAGCTTTTTAATTCAGTCGATGGGGAAAAATATTTCAAGCGAAAGTTATAAATTACACAGAGCGTTGCTTCATAATCCGTTTATTTATGAAAACATCTTGTCACGATTTGAAGAAGAGCAAGAAAAGGCGATGATACAAGGTGGACATTTATATACACATCCGTTCGTATTAGGAGCCCAAGATGTAAGATGGCTTAGAAAAGAACATGTCCACAATCTTTTAGATATGATTTTAATGTATGACCGTGAAGCGAAGTATGATCCGACGTTAGAAGAAACATCAGATGAATTATTAAGACTATTCCTTGATGAAATCGAGTTGTATTTCCAGAACTATTACGGTACAGGTGCCGATATGGTGGCAAAGAAAGAGAAAGAAATGTTTATTAAACAATTGTGGGATCGCTCGCATGCAAAAGGATATGTAGATCCAAATAGCGCTCCGTATAAAAAATGGCAAAATTTATTAGGTGTTCAAGATGAAGAAGAAATGTCAAAAACGAATGTATAATGAATGAAAAGGGAATCCTTAAAAGTGGCAAGACAACTTTAGAAAAGAGGGATTCTGATGCCGTTTTTAGGAAGTGTATATCAAATATTTGGGTTATATCCGGAACTTTATTATGGGATGATTTCAGCGGAGCTGCAAGAGGAAGCTCAGAAGGAGCATCTTGAAACTAGTAGTGCAGAAGCTGAAGCGGAAGAATAAAAAAAGTGCAGATGAAAATCTGCACTTTTTTGTTAGTATTAAAATGGTAAAATAACCTCAAATGAATTATTATTTTTAAATAATAATTCATTTGAGGTTATTATGATTTTCATTGCATTGTATGCAATGAAAATTGTATGAAAATCAATGTAATAAAATGTGTATGAATATTAAGGTGGAAAACAACAATGTTTTTGAGAAAATAATTATGTATAAAAATAACATTTGATACATAATCAACCGATTATTTTTGATTGATTTATTATTGACAATATAATTAATTGTATGATAAATTCAATCAGCATTCTTAATGGTTTTTTTGTACCATTAATATTTTGAAAATTCAATATGTCATAAGGAGATTGATTTTTCTGTTTTTTTAGGTGGGTTACTAAGTCTATAGGGGAAGTGAACTATGTATATTTTTATTTTTAAAATAGAACAGTAATAAAGAATGTAACAAGTAAGAGATAAACTTGAAAAAGAGGTTTCAAAGAATGAGTCTTTTCATAAAGAAAGCAATGGATGAAGAAAAGAAAAAAGTATTGAATCAAACTTTAGGAGCGATTGATCTAACTCTTTTAGGAATTGGAGCAATTATTGGTACAGGTATTTTCGTATTAACTGGTATTGTAGCAGCGAAACATGCTGGTCCAGCGATTGTATTATCTTTTGTATTAGCGGCAATTATATGTGCATGTGTAGCTTTCTGTTATGCTGAATTTGCATCTACAGTTCCAGTTTCGGGAAGTGTATATTCATATACATATATGACACTAGGTGAGATTTTTGCATTTATAGTTGGCTGGTGTGTTATGCTGGAGTATTTATTAGCGACTTCTGCGGTTGCAGCAGGCTGGTCAGCATATTTTCAGTCATTGCTACTAGGTTTTAATATTCACATTCCTACGATTTTTGCTTCGGCACCAGGAATGGGGAAGGGTGGAATCATTGATTTACCAGCAGTTCTTATTATTTTAGTTGTTACATTTTTATTAAGCCGTGGTGCAAAAGAAAGTGCACGAATAAATAATATAATGGTTATTATTAAACTGGCTGTTATTGTAGGATTTATTGTTGTAGGGACACAATATGTAAGACCAGAGAATTGGCAACCATTTCTACCGTTTGGTTTTCACGGTGTGGTAGGAGGCGCTGCTACTGTATTTTTTGCTTTTTTAGGATTTGATGCAGTTGCAACAGCCGCAGAAGAAGTGAAGCGTCCACAACGTAACGTGCCAATTGGGCTACTTGTTTCCTTGTTCATTTGTACGGTTCTATATGTAGGTGTTTCATTCGTGTTAACTGGAATGGTTCCGTTTACGGAATTAAATGTTGCTGATCCGGTTGCATATGCGTTGCGCACTGTAGGAGAAGATAGAATTGCTGGGTTGTTATCGGTCGGAGCGATAGCAGGGCTAACAACAGTTCTGTTAGTAGCTATGTTTGCATTTGTTCGTGTATCTTACTCGATGAGTCGAGATGGATTGTTACCAAAAAGACTTTCAAGTGTTCATAAACGTTTACAAACTCCATTTTTTAATACATGGGTTACAGGTATACTAGCAGCTTTATTAGCGGGATTAGTGGATTTGAATTTATTAGCTAATTTAGTGAATATGGGAACGATAACAGCGTTTGTGTTTGTATCTATAGCTGTCATTGTATTAAGAAAGACACATCCTAATATGAAGAGGCCATTCCGTGCTCCTCTAGTACCTTTTTTACCTATCGTTTCGATAGTAAGTTGTATATATTTAGCTTTGAACCTTTCTAAGCTTACTTTAATTAGTTTTGTTGCATGGATTATAGTAGGTGTTTTCATATATTTTGTATATGCTAAAAAACATAGTAATGTTAGAAATAGAAATAAAGTATAGTCCATTGAAATAATACTTGTAATGGAAATGAAAACACGCTACTTATTCATATAAGAACAAGTAGCGTGTTTTTTCTATTTAATAATCCCATTTTCTAAAATTTTAATAGTTGGTGCCACTTTCACATTAGCTTTTGAAAAGGCACTCGGCCAATCATCTTCAACTTGTTTCCATTCTTTATATTGAAACGCTCTCGCATAATCACCAAATCCGAATGGATCAAGTTGCTGTTTTTGAATGTTGTGGATTAAATCGTTCAAATCTTTGTTTAGTTGTTTTGTAATAAGAGAAGTTAATTTCTTTCTATCTTTGTCTATATCCATATTGAATGTAAGTTCAGAGACAGCAATTTTTAAATCCATTTTAACATGAAATTTGAAGTGGTTATCGCTATAATCTGTATGGATATCACGATTCATGCTAAGAACATTTATTGTTACGAAATCGCCGCCATCGGTATCTTTTAAATCACTATTACTTTCAACTGAAGTAGAAGGGATTTTCAATGTAAGCGAAACCGGTGTATTCGCTTTCTTTTGTAACAAAAGAAGAAGGGCGCTTTCATAACGATTTAATGACATTTTATAAATTCCGCGAGAAGTTAATAGCGCGGAACCAGTAACGATAACATCCTTTTTACCTTTTTTTATTTCTGAAATAGCAGGTGTTATACCTTTATTAAACGTTTGCCTGTGAAATTCATGGAATGTCGTAAAAACGGTCCGATTGTACAGTTTGTTCGTATTAATTAAATCTGTTAAATACTCGGGAAGGGCAGGCTTATCTTTAAAGTTATTATATATAACTGAAGAAATTGGACCGTCTACTGCAACCATGCGCATGTTTCCAGTGTTTTTAGGATCACGATACCAAACATCAAGGTAAGGCATAGCCCCTTCTTGTTTTAAAAAATTTGTGCTAAATAAAATGAGCTGTAACTTTTCTGTAGATACTAAACCGCCACTTGAGCTATTAAACGTTGCTTTTGCTTCTCGAGGTGTACGTACTTTCGCTTCATGTGTTTCGTACTTTTTTTCTACGTCTTCATTAAAAATAGGATTCACGTGGTACACAATTAATTTTCCTTTTGCTTTTGCGTCAAAGCCGTAAATTAATGAAATCGATTGTTTTTCTAAGTCGAGTCGATCTCCACAGCCTGTTAAAAAGGTTATGAGAAAGTAAAGTATAGTGAAATGAATAAAGCGCCTCATTTAAACTCTTCTCCTTTTCCAATGCTGATAAAGTGTCATGTATAAGAGAAATACGACTGGGAATAGAAAAACGATAAAATAACTAGCAGTTCCCCAAAATTCCCGCAACGCACTTATCTGATAAGAAGAAGGGATATAAAAGAATAAGATGAAAATACACCCGAATAATAAAACATAAATAGGTAATGAACTGCCTTTTTTGTTAAGAAATTGATTAATTCCATCTGAAGCAGTGAAAATATAAGGAATACAGGAATCAAAAATAATAAAGAGATAAAATGACAAAAAGATAATTTCAAATCGCTCAAGAAATGAGAAGTGAAACGGTGTAACAAGAGAAAGAGTCGGCCATAAAAACTTTGTTATACCATCTGGACTAAAATAAACAAAAGAGACAAAGGTGACTTGAAGATAAATAAATAGCGTAATCAAATTCGCAAGAACAATTCCTTTTTTTGCAGATGATTTATTACTGAGATAAGGATAAAGGACAAATGCAAACTCAAATCCGAGAAACGCAATGATAGTTGATTTTACTGTGTTTAAAACTGGTATCCAGCCTTCTTTAAGAAGAGGAAGAAGATAAATCCAATGCCCATCTTTAAGCGGAATAAACAATAGAAAAGGCATCCATAGTGTGAAAAATACAGTGAAAACAGCATAGCGACTTATAATAAGAACGCCTTTACATGCTAGCATTAACATTGGAATAGATAGTAAAATCATAATTAAAAACATTGGAGTTCTAGGTAAAATCCAAATGTGAATAACGTATAAGAGGGAAAAAATTAAGGAAATAGCTGCAAGGACAGCATATAAAATCCAAAAAATCATTCCTACTCTTCCTAGCCACTTCCCAAGATAACGAGTTAGCACATCGAGTAAAGTATATCCAGGATGCTTTTCCATAATTTTCACAATACATAAACTGACTAAAGTAGTGAGAGCACATCCAATAATAATAGACATCCAGCCATCTGTATTTGCCCCTTGTGCAACTTCACGCGGAAGTGTAAGGACACCGAATCCTACTTGAACACCACTAATCGTTAAAATGTATTGAAATAAACTAATCTCCCTCTTTGCACGTTTTGTCACTTATTATCCTCCTTTTCCTCAACATCTCTTTGCCGGTTATCTTGTTTTAATTGTAGAGATAGTGGCCGTTTCTTCATAATTTTCCATGGGAAACGTACAAGGGTATCTTTTAAATCCGAAGCAAATAACGGAGAAAAAGGACTACCATAAGGAACACCGAGAGATTCCATAGAAAGTATATGAATAATAATGATCGCCATCCCAACCATAATTCCAATGACGCCAAATAAAGAGGCGGCTATCATCATTGGGAATCGAAGAAGCCGAATTCCTGCTGACATTTCTAAGTTAGGAATAATGAAGGAGGCAACCGCAGTAATTGATACGACGATAACCATAACGTTACTAACAATCCCAGCTTGAACGGCAGCTTGTCCAATTACAATTCCTCCTACGACGCCGATTGTTTGCCCAACAGGTCCAGGAAGCCGAATCGCTGCTTCTCGGAGCATTTCGAGAACTAATTCCATTAATAAAGCTTCTAATATGGGAGGAAAAGGAATTTTGGCTCGAGATTCTCCAATCGTTAACAACAATTTGAGCGGAATCACTTCATAATGGAAGGAAATCATAGCAATATAAAGAGCAGGAGCAAATATTGCAATAAATAGCCCAGTGAAACGAAGGAGTCGTATAAAAGATGGAATCATAGGTCTGAAGCTGTAATCATCTATCGTCTGAAAAAAGGATGAAAAGGTCATAGGTCCTATTAATACGCCTGGTGAGCGATCTACAACAACGGCAATTCGCCCATCAAGAATATGATGTGCTGTTGTGTCGGGGCGTTCAGTTATTGATAATTGCGGAAAGAGAGTAAATGAATTATCTTCAACAAACCCCTCTAATTCACCAGTAGTAAGAATCGCATCAACTTTTACTGACTCGATACGGGATGCCATTTCTTTTACGACATTTTCGTTCGCAACATCTGCTAGATAAAGCAAAAAAACCTTTGAAGTAGCTCGTTCACCAACAGTGAATTCCTTCACTTTCAGTTCGCGATTTGGAATATATCGACGAATAAGTGCAAGGCTGTCGCTCGCTACTTCATTAAATCCTTCGTGTGAGCTTTTTATGGAGCTCTCTGTTGTAGGTTCTTCAATACTCCTTTTTGGTGCCGCTTGTGTATCGAGCTCTAAAGCGGATAGTTGTCCGTTTATAAATAAAATACTTTTGCCGTGTAAAAGAGATTGTTCAATGTCTGTCCACTGTTGAACTTTTTTAATATTTCCGATAGAAACAGAGGCTTTCCAAAAATCGTCTTCATTCCACTCTTTAAATAAGAGAGGACGAAGAATGTTTACGTTAATAACAGTTTTGTCTACAAGTCCTTCCATATATATGAGTGCAGCTTCCTGTCCGTTTTTTAATGGAAAAGTGCGTGTTATTAATTCTGGAATACCGCTAAACAGTTTGGACAAGTGCTTTAAATTAAGGGAAAGGGAAGAAGAGATAGATTTATTTAATGCGTAATCAGCTTGCTCTTGGGTAGAAAGAGATTTTTCACCACGAATCCATTTATTAAAAGACCCCATTTGTTCGCTTACTCCTTGTTATGTTTTATCCCGATTGGTGAGGGCTGATAATCAGTGGGGGATGAAGAAAACCCCCCACTGATTAAAGTTTCACTTTATATGGGTTATTATGGATAGTTACAAGCTGACATATGCGTAGTTTAAATTTTATATTGTATATTTTTAACTTTAACGCTATAATTATAGTGTTAAAGATGGAATCGTGATATGACCTGTTATGACTCTATCGTTTTATTTATGAATAAATGGATTGGTATTTTAGCAAGATGTGCTAATAAACTACTCCACCATGATAATAACGTGCCGAAATGCGGTGCGTATATTTTCGTGGTGGAGTTTTTTTATTCTCAAAAAGGGGGAAAGACCATGAATAACAACATGGTTCATATTACAATTGACGGAAAAAAGTATACAGCGGAGCCCGGTTCAACGATATTGGGTGTTATTAATGAGAACGGGATTGAACATCCGCAAATTTGTTACGTGCCAGAAGTAGATCCTATTCAAACATGTGACACTTGTATTGTAGAAGTTGACGGAAAGTTAATGCGTTCTTGTTCGACGATAGCAACGGAAGGTATGAACATTGAACGTGCTTCTGTTCGCGCAAAAGAAGCACAAACAGAGGCGATGGATCGGTTACTAGAAAATCATTTATTATACTGTACAGTATGTGACAACAACAATGGGAACTGTAAACTGCATAATACAGCAGAATTAATGGAAATTGAACATCAAAAATATCCGTATGAACCGAAAGTAGATGTAAGTGAAGTTGATATGACGCATCCGTTTTATCGCTATGATCCTAATCAATGTATTGCATGCGGTCAATGCGTTGAGGTGTGTCAAAACTTACAAGTAAATGAAACGTTATCGATAGACTGGGAAGCGGAACGCCCACGAGTTATTTGGGATGAAGGAGTAAATATTAATGATTCTTCATGCGTTAGCTGTGGTCAATGTGTAACGATTTGTCCTTGTAACGCTTTAATGGAGAAAACGATGCTCGGTGAAGCTGGATTTATGACGGGATTAAAACCAGATATTCTTGAACCGATGGTAGATTTAATTAAAGAAGTTGAGCCTGGATATAGCGGTATTTTTGCGGTATCAGAAGTGGAAGCGGCCATGCGTGATACTCGTACGAAGAAAACGAAAACAGTATGTACATTTTGTGGTGTAGGTTGTTCGTTTGAAGTGTGGACGAAGGGGCGTAAAATTCTTAAAGTACAGCCATCTTCAGATGCACCAGTTAACGCAATTTCCACTTGTGTAAAAGGGAAATTTGGTTGGGATTTCGTAAATTCTAAAGAACGAATAACAAAACCTTTAATTCGTAAAAATGGAACGTTTGTTGAATCTACATGGGAAGAAGCACTGAATGTAGTTGCAAATAAATTAGGCGCTATTAAAGAAGAGTACGGTAAAGGTTCTATCGGATTTATTTCTTCCTCTAAAATTACAAATGAAGACAATTATGTAATTCAAAAATTAGCTCGACAAGTATTTGGAACGAATAATATTGATAACTGCTCACGTTATTGCCAATCACCAGCAACGGATGGTTTGTTCCGTACAATTGGTATGGGCGGTGATGCCGGAACGATTAAAGATATTGCGCAATCTGGTCTTGTTATTATTGTAGGATGTAATCCGACAGAAGGTCATCCTGTTCTAGCTACACGTATTAAACGTGCACATAAATTACACGGACAAAAGTTAATTGTAGCTGATCTTCGTAAAACCGAAATGGCAGAGCGATCAGATGTCTTTATTAGTCCAAAACAAGGAACAGATCAAGTTTGGTTAATGGCTGTTACGAAATATATGATTGATCAAGGTTGGCATGATCAGGAATTCATTAATGAGAATGTAAACTTCTTTGAAGATTTCAAAGAAAGCCTAGAGGAATATACACTTGAATATGCAGAAGAAGTAACAGGCATTTCAAAAGAAACGCTTATTCAAATGGCTGGAATGATTCGTGATGCAGATGGTACATGTATCCTTTGGGGTATGGGGGTAACGCAAAATACAGGTGGTTCTGATACTTCCGCTGCAATTTCAAACTTACTTCTTGCAACAGGGAACTACCGTCGTCCAGGAGCAGGCGCATACCCACTTCGAGGCCACAATAACGTACAAGGTGCTTGTGATATGGGTACTTTACCAGGATGGCTTCCAGGATATCAGCACGTTACTAACGAAATGGAACGTGCGAAATTTGAAACTGCTTACGGAGTGAAAATTGATAGTGAACCAGGTCTTAATAATATCGAAATGCTTCACGCAATTGACGAAGGAAAAATGAAAGCAATGTATCTTGTCGGAGAAGATATGGCTCTTGTAGATTCTAATGCAAATCATGTACATGAAGTGTTATCGAGCCTTGATTTCTTCGTTGTGCAAGATGTTTTCCTTTCTAAAACTGCTCAATATGCAGATGTTGTATTACCAGCAGCGCCATCTCTTGAGAAAGAAGGTACTTTCACAAATACAGAGCGCCGTGTCCAAAGATTATATCAAGTTCTTCCTACGCTAGGAGATGCGAAACCAGACTGGTGGATCGTCCAGGAAGTTGCGAATAAACTAGGTGCAAACTGGAATTATAGCCACCCAAGTGAAATCTTTGCTGAGATGGCAAGTTTATCACCATTGTTCTCGCAAGCGAACTATGAAGTGCTTGAAGGATGGAACAGTTTCCATTGGGGAAGTTTTGATGGAACGAATACACCACTTCTGTTCCAAGACGGATTTAACTTCCCAGATAAAAAGGCTCGTTTTGCGATTGCTGACTGGGTACGTCCAGCTGAATTTCCAGCTGAGTTTGACCTTCACATTAACAACGGTCGTATGCTTGAGCATTTCCATGAAGGGAATATGACAAATAAATCAACAGGTATTCAAACGAAAGTACCTGGTGTTTTCGTTGAAATCTCTCCAGACCTTGCAAAAGAACGTGGCGTAAAAACAGGTTCGTTAGTTCGTCTTGTCTCTCCTTTTGGAGCATTAAAATTACGTGCACTCGTTACAGATCGTGTAAAAGCGAATGAGTTATATTTACCGATGAACTCTACAGATAACGAAACGGCAATTAATTTCTTAACAGGTCCTGCTGTGGATGTACGTACGAATACACCTGCGTATAAACAAACAAAAGTACGTATGGAAGTATTAGAAGTTGATGGCGAAAATCCGATGCCAAAAGCGAACCCACGCAATAAAAAACGTCACCCACAAGCTGGAATTGAGGTACATCGTAAGTGGGCACGTCCAGGGTATGTGCATTTAACGGATAAGTAGGAGGAGAAAACTATGGCTGCACCTATAAAAATGATTCAAAAACAAGAATTAACTGAGGAAAAAATAAAACAGCAAAAGTTAGATGATTTAAAAGAGCTTCTAACTAATAATGAAGAAGCTCTAAATCAGATGTTTAATATAGTAGGGGAATTAAATGACATTGGAATGCTAGAAGCTGCAAATTCAATGCTAAAAGCGAAAGAACCAATTGCGAAAATTGTTCTAGGTCAAGTAACTCGTGAGCCTGTTACAAATTTAATTAATAATATGATGGGCGCTGCAGGTGCGTTAACTGAACTTGACCCAGAACTTACGAAAAAGCTTATAGGTAGTTTATTAGTCGGGCTAGAAGAAGGTAATGAACATCTAGAAAGTAATAAAAAAGTAGGGGTATTCGATCTTATGAAAGTATTGAAAGACCCAGATATTAACCGTGCTATCGGGTTTGGGCTTCATTTCTTAAAAGGTATGGGGAAAGGGTTAAAAGACGAATAAACTTCATGAAGTGAACCTTTCCGCCCAAATATTTGTAGGAAATAGTTTGGGCGGAAGGCTCATTTTGGTAAAATATATAATAGAGTAAAATGAGGCTTTTGGGAGGTATAATTGTATGTCAAAAAAAGTACATGAATTTAATGATATGATACGAAAACTTCGAAAGGAACTTTTCGGAAAAGGACCAGAACGAATTCATACTGTTTTTGCGGAAAATATGGCTATAGCGACTCTTTATGGAAACTTAACACCTACTGAAAAATTTATTTCAAGTACGATGGACGGTGCGGAAATGGTTCATATGGCTAGAACGAAAATGATTCAAGAAGTGTATGCTGCGAATTCCCGTGAACATTTGGAGGAACTTGTTGGAGCGAAATTAGTGAATTTGTTTTCAGATATGAAAGTAGAAGAAGATATTGCAGTTTCTGTATTTGTTTTTGATAAAAATATAACGTGAGAGAAGGATACTGATCGTGAAACCGATACAGGTAGAAAGAGAAATCTTTCGTTATGAACAGGGAGCATTTAAACATATAGAGGACAGCATTGTAACAGAGTTTCCTGTCACCATTAAAATGAACGGACAGGAGTTTGTTACAATGGTTAGTACTCCAGAATATATAGAAGATATGGTAATAGGCTTCTTGGCGTCTGAAGGAATCATTCGGAAGTATGAAGACATTGATAGTGTATGGGTGCAGGAGAAAGAAGGATTTGTGCATATAACAACGACAAAAGTAAATCCGTATTATGAACAAATGCAAAATAAACGCTATATTACGTCTTGTTGTGGTATGAGTAGGCAAGGGTTTGTTTTTGCAAATGATGCACTAAGTGCAAAAAAAATGAAGGGTGTCCATGTACAGGTTGCTGCCGATGATTGTTTTCGGTTAATGAAAGAAATGCAGCAATCTGCGGATACGTTTCATCGTACTGGTGGGGTTCATAATGCAGCTTTATGTGATGTTAATGGTATTATTTTAAGCCGAATGGATATTGGTAGGCATAATGCACTAGACAAAATTTACGGTTATTGTTTAAGAAACGATATTTCTATAAAAGATAAAATCATTGTTTTTAGTGGTCGTATTTCTTCGGAAATATTATTGAAAGTTGCAAAAATCGGTTGTGAAATTATACTATCAAAATCAGCTCCAACTGAGTTAGCTTTGCAACTAGCGGAAGATTTAGGTATTACGACAATAGGATTTATTCGTAATCACTCCTTAAATGTATATACCCATCCAGAACGTGTTTTAAATATAAAATAAAAGTGAGGCAATGAAGATGAAATCAGTTACATTAGACAAGTTGCAACGTCCGTTAAAGGATTTACGTATTTCAGTTACTGATCGCTGTAATTTTCGCTGCCGATATTGTATGCCAGAAGAAATATTTGGTCCTGATTACTCGTTTTTGTCTAATGATAAAATTTTATCTTTTGATGAAATTGAAAGGATAACACGTATTTTCGTTTCTTTAGGTGTGAGAAAATTACGGATTACAGGCGGAGAACCGTTACTTCGAAGAGGGCTTCCAAAGCTTATTGAGCGCCTTAATAAAATTGATGGTGTAGAAGATATCGGTTTAACAACCAATGGATCGTTACTTAAAAAGTTTGCTCCTGATTTATATAAGGCGGGACTATCACGTGTAACAGTTAGCTTAGATTCCTTAGAAGAAGAGCGGTTTTTCTATTTAAATGGTAATAGGAGCAAAGTGCAAAGGGTTCTGGAAGGAATACAGGCTGCAGCTGAAGTTGGAATGAAAATTAAAATAAACATGGTCGTTCAAAAGGGAAAAAACGAACAGGACATTTTGCAGATGGCGCAATATTTTAAGGAAAATAAGCATATTCTTCGTTTTATTGAGTATATGGATGTTGGAAATTATAATGGTTGGGATTTAAAAGAGGTCGTCTCTAAACAAGAAATAGTAGATACGATTCATCAAGTTATGCCGTTAGAACGGATAGAAGCAAATTATTCTGGTGAAGTGGCTACTAGGTATCGTTATATAGGAAGCGATGAGGAAATAGGTATTATTTCATCAGTAACAGATTCTTTTTGCTCATCATGTACGAGAGCTCGTATTTCTGCAGAAGGAAAATTATATACTTGCTTATTTGCTTCTAAAGGAAATGATTTAAGAGAATTGCTTCGTTCTGAACATACAGATGAGGACATTACAGATGTAGTACGCGATATATGGAATAATAGGGAAGATCGTTATTCAGATGAACGCTTAAATCATACAAATAAGAAAACAATACCTAAAATTGAAATGTCACATATCGGTGGTTAATATATATAGCTAGCGTCATAGTGAAAAATGGAAAATTTACAAGAGTTGTGGATTTTCTATTTTATAGTAAAAGTGATGATTGATATCTCTGTAAAAGATGTGCAGAGAAATTAAGCAGCATTCAAAAACCTTTATTTTGAGGAGGTTTTTTGAAGCTGCTTTTTTATTTGGAGAAAATGGAGGAATGGGTAATGGCATTTCATAAGCCGGAACAAATTGCTGAGCTTGTCATTGAGGCCGGTGTTCAAAAAGTAAGACAGACATTGCCAGCGATGCTTATTCTCGGTTTTTTAGGAGGATCGTTTATTGCGATAGGTTTTTTACTTAACATTCGAGTTTTAGGGAATTTACCTGAGCGCTGGGGAAGTCTAGTGAATGTTTTAGGAGGAGCAGTATTTCCTGTTGGACTCATGCTCGTAGTATTAGCAGGAGGAGAATTAATTACGGGAAATATGATGTCACTGTCTATGGCGCTTTATGCAAAGAAAATTACATTGATAAGTGTACTGAATAACTGGGTTTGGATTACTCTCATGAACTTTATTGGGGCAATTTTCGTTGCGTATTGTTTTGGACATCTTGGCGGATTAACAGAGGGAGAGTATTTAAATAAAACAGTAGCGATAGCAGAAGGGAAGTTACATGAATCATTTGGAAGAACTTTAATTTTAGCAATTGGTTGTAATTGGCTCGTTTGTCTTGCTCTTTGGCTCGCTTACGGGACGAGTGATTTTGTCGGAAAAATCATCGGAATTTGGATTCCAATTATGGCATTTGTAGTGATTGGATTTCAGCAAGTAGTAGCAAATATGTTTGTCATTTCCGCTGTTATTTTTGCTGGTCATCTAACGTGGATGGATCTGGCTAAAAATTTTGTTCCTGTTTTTATCGGAAATGTAATTGGAGGAGCTGGGTTTGTTGGTTTTGCTTACTTTGCTTGTTATCAGAAACAACATTCTAATATGAAATAGAGTTCTTGAGAGGAAGGGTATGTAATGGCTGATCGGTATTCACGACAACAGTTGTTCAAACCAATTGGGAGTAAAGGACAAGAAAAAATTCGAAATAAACATGTGTTAATTGTAGGGGCAGGCGCATTAGGAAGTGCAAGTGCCGAAAGTTTCGTACGTGCAGGTGTTGGTAAGTTGACGATTATCGATCGTGACTACGTTGAATGGAGTAATTTACAAAGGCAACAATTGTACTCTGAACAAGATGCGAGAGAGAAAATGCCGAAAGCAATTGCTGCAAAAAATCGGCTAGAACAAATTAATTCGGAAGTACAAATACATGCTTTCGTAATGGATGCAACTTCAGAAAATATGGAAGGTCTATTAAAAAATGTAGATGTAATCATTGATGCAACAGATAATTTTGATATTCGATTTGTAATAAATGATTTATCACAAAAACATAATATTCCGTGGGTATATGGTTCTTGCGTTGGATCATATGGTATGAGTTATATAATTATTCCGCAAGAGACACCGTGTTTACATTGTATGTTGAAAAATATCCCTGTTACAGGTGTGACGTGTGATACTGCTGGGATTATTAGCCCGACTGTTCAAATCGTCGCAGCATATCAAGTGGCAGAAGCGCTCAAAATTTTAGTGGAAGATTTCTCAGCAATTAGAAAAACATTTTTCATGTTTGATATATGGAGTAATCAAAATCATTTTATAAAATTAGGGAAAATAAAAACAGACGCTTGTCTCTCATGCGGTTTGAATCGAACTTATCCTTATTTATCATACGAAAATCAAACGAAAGCAGCTGTTTTATGCGGAAGAAATACAGTTCAAATTAGAACAGTAGACAATAGGAAATACAATTTTGATGATATAGAAAAAGTATTAAAAAAACTGGGAAAAGTAGATCGGAATCCGTATTTACTATCTTGCCAATTCGATGATTACCGCATCGTTTTTTTTCGGGATGGTCGTGTTTTTATTCATGGTACAAATGATATTTCGAAAGCGAAACAACTATATTATCGCGTATTCGGTTAATAGAGAGGGTGTCAACAATGGAAAGAAGAGTGCCAATTACGGTTGAAGAAGCTGTTCGTAAAGTGATGGGATTTGCTGATAAGGGCTTAAAGGAGCTATTACCAATTGAATTAGCTTATGGACGTATATTAGCAGAGGATTTAGTAGCTGACCATGATGTACCGTCATTTAATCGTTCGCCGTATGACGGATTTGCTATTCGAGCAGAAGATACTAATTTAGCAAGTTATGAAACGCCAATTGTATTTGAAGTAGTGGGTGAAATTGGTGCAGGATCGCTATTCCATGAGAAAGTAGGTCCATTTCAAGCAGTTCGAATTATGACAGGAGCACAAATTCCGAATGGGTGTGATGCGGTTGTTATGTTAGAGCTGACTCGTCAATATGAGAAGAATGGCAACAATTATATGGAAGTGAAGCGATCATTCAAAACGGGCGACAATATTTCTTTTCAAGGTGAAGATGCTCGTAAAGGAACAGTTCTTGCAAAGAAGGGATCGTACATTAATCCAGGTATTTCAGCTCTTCTTGCTACATTCGGTTATAGTGAAGTACCAGTTGCGAGAAAGCCTGTAATTGGACTGTTAGCGACTGGGAGTGAATTACTGGATGTCAATGATTCATTACAGCCAGGGAAAATCCGAAACAGTAATACGTACATGATATTGTCTCAAATTCGAAGAGCGGGCGGAAGAGTAAAATATTTTGGGAAGTTTAGTGATGATTTTAATACGTGTTTTACAGCTGTGAAAGAAGCGCTTGGCCAAGTAGATATGTTAATTACAACGGGCGGTGTATCAGTAGGAGATTATGATTATTTACCAGCTATTTACGAAAAGTTAGGTGCATCTGTTCTTTTTAATAAAGTTGCAATGCGACCAGGAAGTGTTACGACTGTAGCACAATTAAATGGCAAGTTATTATTTGGTTTATCAGGGAATCCATCAGCTTGTTACGTAGGGTTTGAATTATTCGTAAGACCGTGTATTCGGACGTATATGTTTAGTGAAAAAGTACATTTAAAAAGAGAAAAAGCGTTATTAGGAGAAGATTTTCTAAAACCGAATCCATTTACAAGATTTGTACGAGCAAAATTGCAATATGATGAGGGGAAATTAATCGCTTATCCATCAGGGTTTGATAAATCTAGCTCAGTTTCTTCATTGGCAGAATCCAACGCGTTTATCGTATTGCCGGGCGGGACAAGAGGATATAAAAAAGATATGTTTGTCGATGTTCTTTTATTAGAAGATAACGAAGGTAGTGAATGGCCTTGGACATTTTATAAAGTGAGAGGTGGTTTTAATGGGACAAGTGCTATTTGAGATTGTAGATAAACCGATTTTAGTTGAAGAAGTAACGAATAAAGTCGCAAGAAGGGAAGCAGGTGCGATTACAACATTTATTGGTACGGTGAGAGAATTAACAAAAGGAAAACGAACGCTACATTTAGAGTATGAAGCATATAAACCGATGGCAGTAAAACAACTTATGAGAATTGGTGAAGAAATTAGTGAAAGATGGCTGGATGCAAAAGTAGCAATTACGCACCGTGTAGGGCGGCTAGAAATAATGGATATTGCGGTAGTCATTGCAGTTTCATCACCGCATCGTAAAGTAGCTTATGAAGCGAATGAGTACGCGATTGAACGTATAAAACGAATCGTTCCAATTTGGAAAAAAGAATTTTGGGAAGATGGAACGATGTGGGTTGGAGATCAACTTGAAAACACACCTTATCCAGAAGGAAAACCAAAGAAGGAAGAATGAGAAAATGATTACAATTTTACTGTTTGCAAATTTGCGTGAGGAAGTTGGATCGGATCGATTAGTAATTTCAGAAAAGCAAGAAATGACAGTGCAGCAATTAAAAGAATGGCTCAAAGCCAGCTATTGTTTACAATCGCTGGATAAAGTGATGGTGGCTGTTAATGAAGAGTTTGTAATGAATGAAGAGATGATAAAAGCCGGAGATATAGTCGCATTAATCCCACCCGTTAGCGGTGGATAATAAGCTTTTTCACCAGATGAAGTGCCAAGAAAATGTTGTATATAAATTAGAATAAGAGAAGGGATGAGTTCTATGCTTACTCAAGAACAAATAATGAATGCATTAAAACATGTAGAGGATCCAGAGTTACACAAAAGTGTTGTAGAATTAAATATGGTTAGAAATATACAAATGAACGGAACAGAGGTTAAACTTGAAGTAGTACTAACAATCCAAGGTTGTCCGTTAAAAGCAAAAATTCAACAAGATATTGAAGAATCGCTTCACGCAATTGGTGCCTCTAAAGTGGAGGTAACATTTGGTTCTATGACACAAGAAGAACGTGCAGCTTTAACAGAGAAGTTAAAGCGAAATACTAGAACAGAAACTGGTATGCCGAGCATGCTTCACCCCGATTCAGGAGTACGTTTTATTACTGTAACGAGCGGAAAAGGCGGAGTTGGAAAATCAACGGTGACAATTAATCTTGCAACTGCACTAGCTCGTATGGGCAAAAAAGTGGGGATATTAGATGCAGATATATATGGTTTTAGTATTCCAGCTATGATGGAAACGAATAAGAAACCAACGATGATTGATCAAACGGCAATTCCAGTCATTAGTCACGGTGTTAAAATCATGTCGATGGGATTCTTTACAGAAGGAAATAACCCAGTGATGTGGCGCGGACCGATGCTAAATAAATGGATTCAAAATTTCCTTGCGAATACGCACTGGGGAGAATTAGATTATTTATTACTTGATTTACCACCAGGTACAGGAGATGTTGCGATTGATGTTGCAGCGATGATTCCGCAAGCGAAAGAAATAATTGTTACAACTCCGCACAATATAGCTTCATTCGTTGCTTCAAGAGTTGGTGTAATGGCAAAACATACGAAGCATGAGATTTTAGGTATTGTGGAAAATATGGCTTATTATGAAGAACAAGATGGATCGAAAAATTATCTCTTCGGAAAAGGCGGCGGCGAAATGCTTGCAGGACAATTGCAAACAGAAGTAATTGCCAAAATACCTTTTGCGAAACGTGAAGAAAATAATGGTTCATCTGTATATGATGAAGATTCTCTTGTTGGAGAAGTGTTTACATCGTTAGCTGAGGATATTATTTATAGAGGATAGAGGGGGAAGTTTAGTATGGCATGTAACATTGATCATTCTATTGAAGATGTGATGAATAAGCTTGAAAGTCAAAAGAATTTTTTACCTGAAGGGATCTTTAAAGAGTTAAAGAGTTTTTTGCAAGGTATTCATTCACAGAAATTATTAAATGATGTTTTTCACCTCCTAAAAAAGTATGATTTAGTCAGTGAGGAAGAACGAGAGACGAGAAACGCACAATTGTTGTACATTTTGAATTAAGTACTCTTTGGCTTTAGAATTTTTTCAGAAGGGGTGAATGTGATGGATATGAAAAAGATGATTGAAACGATAGAAGTAACTAGAGTGACTGACGAGGAATTATCGCTTTCGAATTTACATCCAAAGCTTGTGAAGTTGTATAGTCAAAAAGATAGTGCAGAGTATACGAAGCTATTAAAATATATTTTATCATTATCCGTACAGCTGAAGCTGAATCTTGTATTGAAATATTTTGGTGTACGTCCCATTGTTGCTGCAGACGAGCGGGTGCAATTTCAAGAGATATTTAAATGCTTAGCTAAGAAAGATGAGAATGGGGAATGGTTTCTAAATTTTGTTTCTTTATATGTAGGGCTAATTGTAGTTCTTCGTTTTGATGAGAAAGTGATTGAGAGCAATTTTTTTGATGATATGGTAGTGGATGAATGTAATGAAATATAAGATTCTACTCATAACATTTTTCAATATTAAATGCTTTAACTGCGATTTTAGTTGGTTATGTAAATATGAAGGTAACTAATTAAGAAAAAGGAATGAAACTAGTTGGATAAAAAGAGTTCTTCAGTTGTTTCCGTCGTTTTTTCGTGTTACTATTAATCGAATTTTTCATAAGGAGAGAAAGCGATGAAATGGATTTATTTTCTTATTATTAACGTTATAGCTTTTAGCCTTATGGGGCTTGATAAACGAAAAGCAAAGAAGAAACAGTGGAGAACGCCAGAAAGTACGTTGTTTTTATCGGCGGCAGCTGGAGGAGCAGTTGGAGCTTGGATCGGCATGTATATGTTTCATCATAAAATTCATAAAAAGAAATTTGTTTTCGGCATACCGTTACTTGTTGTAATAACGGTATGTTTAGTATTCGTTGTATGAGAAATGTCGAAAGAAATGCAGATTGATTATTGGTAAAGTGAGCATGTGAGACCGTATAATGGAGAAAAAATGAGAAGAGGAGAAAAAGGAAGATGGGGAGTCAATCAGCAGAGCAAAAAAAAGGGATACTATACGCGGCTGGTGCTTACACGATGTGGGGAATCCTACCGATTTATTGGAAATGGGTTGAGGAAGTTCCAGCAGATGAAATATTAGCACACCGCATCGTTTGGGCATTTGTTTTTATGTTACTCGTATTAGGTGTTACGAAGAGGTTTCGTCAGTTTATTGGGGAATTTGTGAATCTTTTTAAACGACCTAAATTATTAATGTCATTAACAATAGCTTCAGTCTTGATTAGCGGAAACTGGTTTGTTTACATATGGGCTGTTAATCATAATCATGTTATTGAAGCGAGTCTTGGCTATTATATTAATCCGCTTATTAGTATTTTACTTGGTACAGTCGTTTTAAAGGAAAAGTTAAACTTCTGGCAATATGTTGCAGTTGGTTTAGCTGGAGTGGGGGTTATCATTTTAACAGTGCGTTTCGGATCTATTCCGTGGGTTTCTCTTTCACTTGCCTTTTCATTTGGATTATACGGATTAACGAAAAAACTGTTAAACTATGATGCTACAATTGGACTTACGATGGAAACGATGTTAGTGACACCGCTTGCAATCATTTACCTTGTTATGACAGGCGCCCATGGTTTCGGCTCATTTGGATCTATTTCAATGTTATCGACATTACTATTAATAGGAGCAGGTATTGTTACAGCTCTACCACTTTTTTATTTTGCAAAAGGAGCCCAACTTATTCCGCTTTATATGGTAGGTTTTTTACAATATATTGCACCAACAATTAGCTTAATTTTAGGTGTATTCGTATTTGGTGAACATTTCACATCTACTCATATGATTGCATTTTTCTGTATATGGGTTGCATTATTTGTATTCTCGGTAGCGAAGACTAAGTTTTTAGTGCAGAAACAACCGAAATTTATAAAAAATAAATCAGCAAAAGTATCATAATGCGTAGTATTTTCTACGCATTTTTCTTTATACTTATATTATATAGAATTTCCATTATAGTCAGTAAGGAGCTGAGAACATGGAAACAATTTTACATAATGATCCGCTTATGGCAGCTGTAATTTCATGGTTTTTAGCACAATTAACGAAAGTAGTCTTCAAATTAGTTAAAACAGGTGAATTTGATTTTGCAAAGTTTTTTGCTTCAGGTGGGATGCCAAGTTCTCATGCTTCAACAGTTACAGCGCTTGCTACAGGAGTTGGAGTAGTGGAAGGTGTGGAAAGCTCGATGTTTGCGGTTGCTACAATTTTTGCCATTATTGTTATGTATGATGCTTCAGGAGTAAGGCTTGCAGTAAGTAAACAAGCAAAAATATTGAATGACTTTTTTCACGGTAGAGAAACAGAATATAAGAAGTTAAATGAACTTGTTGGGCATACACCGTATGAAGTAGTAGTCGGTGCTTTATTAGGGATTATTGTCGGAGTAGGGTATTGTTTATGAGCAGAACATTTTATATGTTCTGCTTTTCTTTGTTTTTATACATATTCAGCTACCTTTTTGAATATCGTTATACGGATTTCGAAAGGGTGGGTGAGCAACTTGTTATTATATGAAAAAGTGCATGAAGAAATAGCGAGAAGAACAACTGCACTTCAAACAATGCAACGGCAAGATGGTACGTGGCGGTTTTGTTTTGAAGGAGCGCCACTAACAGATTGTCATATGATTTTTTTATTAAAATTATTAGGTAAAGATAAAGAGATAGAACCGTTTGTAAAAAGATTAGCATCACTCCAAACAAATGAAGGAACATGGAAATTGTATGAAGATGAAGTGGGTGGTAATTTATCTGCTACAATTCAATCTTATGCTGCCTTACTTGCATCGGAAAAATATACAAAAGAAGATGTGAATATGAAGCGAGCGGAATTGTTTATAAATGAGCGCGGTGGGGTAGCGCGTGCTCATTTTATGACGAAGTTTTTATTAGCGATTCATGGAGAATATGAATATCCTTCTCTCTTTCATTTGCCAACACCAATTATGTTTCTGCAGAATGATTCCCCTCTCAGTATTTTTGAACTGAGTAGCTCAGCACGTATTCATTTAATTCCGATGATGTTGTGTTTAAATAAAAGATTTCGAGTAGGGAAAAAGTTATTGCCAAATTTAAATCACATTGCAGGCGGGGGCGGAGAATGGTTTCGGGAGGATCGGTCTCCAGTTTTTCAAACGTTAGTAAGTGACGTGAAGAAAATTATAACGTATCCACTTTCTTTGCATCATAAAGGATATGAGGAAGTAGAACGTTTTATGAAAGAGCGTATTGATGAAAATGGAACATTATATAGCTACGCAACTGCCTCGTTTTATATGATTTATGCTTTACTTGCATTAGGACATTCTATTCAATCACCAATTATTCAAAAAGCTATAACGGGAATCACATCTTATATATGGAAGATGGAGAGAGGGAGCCATTTGCAAAACTCTCCATCAACTGTATGGGATACAGCTTTACTCAGTTATGCTTTGCAAGAAGCTCAAGTTCCGAAAGCAAGTAAAGTGATTCACAATGCATCAGCATATTTACTAAGAAAACAGCAAACGAAGAAAGTAGATTGGAGTGTACATGCACCGGATCTCTTCCCGGGTGGTTGGGGCTTTTCGGATGTGAATACGACGATTCCAGATATTGATGATACAACTGCTGCGTTAAGAGCATTGGCGCGAAGTAGAGGGAACGAAAATGTAGACACTGCTTGGAAGCGAGCGGTTAATTGGGTTAAAGGATTGCAAAATAATGATGGTGGTTGGGGGGCTTTTGAAAAAGGGGTAACGAGCCGTATATTAGCAAATTTACCAATCGAAAATGCAAGTGATATGATTACAGATCCTTCTACACCAGATATTACAGGAAGAGTATTAGAATTTTTCGGAACGTATACGCAAAATGAATTGCCCGAGAAACAAAAACAAAGTGCGATAAATTGGTTAATGAATGTACAAGAGGAAAATGGATCGTGGTATGGGAAATGGGGAATTTGTTATATATATGGTACGTGGGCAGTGTTGACTGGTTTACGGTCACTAGGAATACCATCTAGCGATCCATCAGTGAAACGAGCAGCTTTATGGCTTGAACATATACAGCATGAAGATGGTGGCTGGGGAGAATCTTGCCAAAGTAGTGTGGAAAAAAGATTTGTTACTTTGCCATTTAGTACACCATCCCAAACAGCATGGGCGTTAGATGCCCTCATTTCTTACTATGATAAAGAAACGCCAGTCATTCGAAAAGGTATTTCATATTTGCTCTCCAACTCTTATATAAATGAAAAATATCCTACTGGAACAGGTTTACCAGGTGGGTTTTATATTCGTTATCATAGTTATGCTCATATATATCCATTGCTTACTTTGGCTCATTATGCAAAAAAATATAGAAAATAAACCGAGAGATGTCTCTCGGTTTATTTTGTTGGGTAGTAGGTCCCTTTTGAAAAGAATAAGGTTGTGATGTACCTTATTTTTCGGTTGATTGGCGCTTTTGACGTGCATCAGCGGCATTTGCACGTGCGTTTGCTTCTAAGTCATTGTGGTCAGCGAGTTCGCGAGAGAACTCAACATCAATGCCATCAGTTGCTTTGCTTTGTTTGAAATTCTTTTTGTTCATTCGACACAATCTCCTTGCGTTTATGCGACGTTGCAAAGTTAGTTTGACACAAATAGACTTTTTTATACAAAGAGGAATTGGAAAGCAAGGAGCCGAAATATACAGTATAAGTAATAGAAATGGGGGATAGGAATGGAGTTTTTAAATGGGAAAACAGCTGTTGTAACAGGAGCTGCACAGGGAATTGGAAAAGAGATTGCAAGGGTTTATGCAAAACTAGGGGCGAAAGTATTAATTAGCGATGTAAATGAAGAGAATCTACAAAAAACGACACGTGAGTTATCAGATGAAGGATATGAAGTGTGCTCATATCGATGTGATGTGAGTAATCAAAATGAAGCAAAGTCGTTAATTGAATATGCGGTTCAAAAATTTGGTACATTACATATTTTGGTGAATAATGCTGGAATTACAAGAGACGCAATGTTACATAAAATGGAGAAATCTGCTTGGGAACAAGTATTACAAGTGAATTTAACTGGAGTTTTTTATTGTATGCAACCCGCGCTTCTTTACATGAGACAACAAGGGTATGGACGCATTATTAATATATCTTCAATTAGTAGAGAAGGAAACATAGGTCAAGCAAATTATGCGGCTACAAAGGCAGGAGTTGTAGGATTAACGAAAACAGCAGCGAAAGAAGTTGGAAGTTTCGGTATTACTTGTAATGCGATTTGTCCGGGGTTTATGGATACAGATATGACCAAAACGATACCAGATAAAGTGAAAGAAAAGATGGTTGGCGCTATTCCAGTTGGTAGAATTGGAACGCCAGAAGATATTGCGAACGCAGCAGCCTTTTTAGCATCAGAATACGCATCTTATATTACAGGTGAAGTATTAAATGTGAGCGGAGGACTGCAAGTTTAAAGGAATACATAATGAAAAGAACCTGACCAGGTAGGTCAGGTTCTTTCTCATTAATTTAAGTTAAGCCAAACGCTCTTTACTTCTGTATAGTTATTTAATGCGTAAGATCCCATTTCACGGCCAAGACCAGATTGTTTAAACCCTCCAAATGGAGATGCTGCATCAAAGACGTTATAGCAGTTTACCCATACTGTACCTGCACGTACTTTACTTGCAACATAGTGTGCTGTTTTAACATTTTCTGTCCACACACCAGCCGCTAAGCCGAATTGTGATTTATTTGCACGTTCAATTACTTCGTCAATATCGTTAAACGGTATTGCAGAAATAACTGGACCGAAAATTTCTTCTTTTGCGATCGTCATTTCATCATTTACGTCAGCGAATACTGTAGGAGAAACGAAGTAGCCTTGATCGAATGGATTACTTCCTCCGCAAAGTACTTCAGCGCCTTCTTCAATCCCTTTTTCAATGTAGCCCATTACACGTTTTTGTTGTTCTTCGGAAACGAGAGGGCCAATTGTTATTTCAGGGTTAAGACCGACACCTTGATTTAGTTTTTTAGAATAGAGGACGAGATCAGCCATGACATTATCATACATTTTCTTCGGAACAAATAAGCGTGATCCAGCAGAGCATACTTGTCCTTGGTTAAACATAACACCAGAAAGTGCACCAGGAATCGCGCGAGATAAATCAGCATCTGGCAATATGATATTTGGTGATTTACCGCCTAATTCAAGTGTAACGCGTTTTAATGTTTCGGATGCTTGTCGCATAATTTGTTTACCGACAGGAGTAGAACCGGTAAATGCAATTTTATCAACGAGTGGATGATTAACGAGAGCTTGTCCAGCTGATTCACCGAATCCAGGTACGATATTAATAACACCTTTCGGGAATCCAGCTTCTTCAATTAATTCAGCTAAGTATAGAGCAGATAGTGGAGTTTGTTCTGCAGGTTTTAAAACGATTGTACATCCTGTAGCAAGCGCTGCTCCCATTTTCCACATTGCCATAAGAAGCGGGAAGTTCCAAGGGATAATTTGACCAACGACACCAACAGCTTCATGGCGTGTATAGTTAAAGTAATCACCGGAAACAGGAATTGTTTGACCAACGATTTTCGTAGCCCATCCAGCGTAATAGCGCATATGCTCAATTGCAAGTGGTATGTCTGCTGCCATTGTTTCACGGATTGGCTTTCCGTTATCTAATGTTTCGAGCTGTGCAAGCTCTTCTTTATGTTCTTCCATTAAATCAGCTAACTTGTACATGAGACGGCTTCGCCCAGCGGTGCTCATACGAGACCAAGGACCTTCGTCAAAAGCCATACGAGCTGCGACTACAGCTTTATGAATATCTTCGCGACCAGCTTCAGAAACGACGGCAAGTGTTTCGCCAGTTGCTGGGTTAGGTGTTTTAAATGTTTTACCGGAAGCGCTTTCAATGAAAGATCCATTCACATATAACTTTTTTGTACCTTGAAGAAATTTCTCTACCTTTTCATGAAGATTTACAGCTAGTTGACTCATTGTATAACCCCCTTGAAAATATAATGTAAACGCAGTACGAGACGGCGCTTATTCCGAAATCAAGGATGTGGAAACTAGATGGAAAGCCTCTAATTAAAATCATAATTAAGAAATACTGAAAATTCAAATTTCATTTGTGTTACAATTGTAAAAAATATGTAATGTAAGAGAATCTTCTATATGATTATAAAAAATCCTGCTTGTTTTTGCTTTCTAGTAGGAAAAACTAGAAGAACAATGGTACAATAATACATCGTGAGAGGAGGGGTAAAAATGAAAGATTATCATGATGATCCACGCTTTCGAATAGCCCATAGAGAAGCGTTAATTGGTCTTGGACTTGCTATTATTAATTTTATAATATGGTACGGATTTGCTTATGGGCTTGGTAGTAAAAATCCGAATGAATATACATATGTATTAGGTTTTCCCGCATGGTTTTTTTATAGCTGTATCGTTGGATTTATCGTTATGGTTATTTTACTTAGTTTAGTTGTTCGTTTTGTATTTCAAGATATTTCACTCGATGAGGAAGAAAAAAGTGAGGAATAATAGATGAATTGGTATGTAATCATTCCAATGATAATTTCGTTTATCGTTGTATTTTTAATTGGTGTATATGCTTCAAGACGTGTGCAAGCAACTGCTCATAATAAATTTTTACAAGAATATTTTCTTGGTGGGCGTGAGCTAGGCGGTTTATTATTAGCGATGACAATGATTGCTACGTACGGTAGTGCAAGTAGCTTTATTGGTGGCCCTGGTATTGCTTACAATATGGGTCTTGGATGGGTACTGTTATCTGCGATTCAGGTTGTAACAGGCTATATCGTTTTAACGGTTATCGGTAAAAAGTTTGCAATTATCGCTAGGAAGATGGAAGCAATTACTCTTATCGATTATTTAAAAGGGAGATACAATAATAAAGCAGTTGTTATACTTTCTGCGTTATGTATTATTATCTTTTTATTTTCAGCGACAGTAGCCCAGTGGGTCGGTGGTGGACGATTAATCGAGTCACTAACGGGTCTATCGTATACAACAGCACTATTTTTATTTACTTTTTCTGTACTTGTGTACGTATTAATTGGTGGATTTCGTGCAGTTGCTCTATCAGATACATTATTAGGAATCATTATGTTAGTTGGAACGACAATCATTTTAATTGCTACTGTCATTGCTGGTGGTGGAATTGAAAAGATTATGCAGGAACTTGTTCAAATTAATCCAAAGTTAATTACACCATTCGGAGCAGATGGCAGTTTAACGAAATCATATGTTACATCATTTTGGATTTTAATTGGAATTGGCGTTGTCGGCTTACCGCAAATTAGCGTGCGTGCCATGTCTTATAAAAATTCAAAAGCGATGCATCAAGCTTTAATAATTGGAACCGTTGTCGTTGGCACAATTATGATCGGTATGCATTTAACTGGTGTATTTGCAAGAGTAGTACTTCCAGGTATAACGGTACCAGATAAAGTAATGCCGCTACTTGCGATGGAAGTGTTACCTCCTTGGTTAGCTGGAGTTTTCTTAGCTGCACCGATGGCAGCGATTATGTCTACAGTAAACTCTTTATTATTACTTGTAAGCTCGTCAATTATTAAAGATATATATGTAAATTACATAAATAAAGATGCAGCAGACAGTACGATAAAAAAAGGAAGTTTGTGGATTACTGGTATTGTAGGACTACTCGTTTATGCAGCGGCGATTAAACCACCAGATTTTTTAATATGGCTAAATTTATTTTCTTTCGGTGGATTAGAAGCAGCATTCATTTGGCCAATCGTATTAGGGTTATATTGGAGGAAAGGAAATGCTACAGGAGCGCTTGCGTCTATTTTAGTTGGGGTAGGCTCATATATGTGTATTCATCTTTTCTATCCAAATCCGTTCGGTATACATACAGTTGTCTTCCCGATTTGTTTTGCGTTTATCGCTTATGTTATTGGAAGTATGAGTGCTGTAAAAAAAACAGTATAGGTTAGCTGAAGAACGTAGTCCTTATAAGACTGCGTTTTTTCGTATGAATTTGTTCTTTTTTTATTCTGTATATCCACGGTTATTCATAAATTAATAACAACTGAGGGGATGGAGTTGAGGTCGATGAAAAAAGTGTTATTTTTAGGAGACCCAGGAATTGATGACTCTTTAGCAATTATGTATGGATTGTTGCATCCTGATATTGATATTGTTGGTGTAGTAACGGGATATGGAAATGTAACACAAGAAAAGGCGACAAGTAATGCCGCATATTTATTGCAAATGGCAGGACGGGAAGATATACCTGTTATTAATGGTGCGAAAATTCCTTTATCCGGAGATATTACGACGTATTATCCAGAAATTCATGGGACAGACGGTTTAGGGCCAATTAAACCTCCAAAAACTTTTTCACCAAATATAAAGCCTTTTTGTACATTTTTTGATCTTCTTGAAAAATATAAAGGAGAATTAATAATAGTCGATGCTGGTAGATCAACAACATTAGCGACAGCATTTATTTTAGAAAAGCCGATGATGAAGTATGTGAAAGAATATTATATAATGGGCGGTGCTTTCTTAATGCCTGGCAATGTAACACCAGTCGCAGAGGCGAATTTTCATGGTGATCCCATTGCGTCACAATTAGTTATGCAAAATGCCAAAAATGTGACATTAGTGCCACTTAACGTTACATCTGAAGCAATTATTACACCGGAAATGGTAAAATATATTACGAAACACTCTAAAACGAGTTTTAATAAGTTAATCGAGCCGATATTTACGTACTATTATAAAGCTTATAGAAAGTTAAATCCGAAAATAAAAGGAAGTCCAGTACATGACGTCGTTACAATGATGGTTGCGGCAAATCCATCCCTTTTAGATTATGTATATCGTCGTGTCGATGTAGATACAGCTGGAATTGCAAAAGGAGAGAGTATTGCTGATTTTCGGCCTCAACCTGATGCAAAAGCATTAAAAAATTGGGTGCGAATTGGTTGGTCGTTACATTATAAAAAGTTTCTTGAGGATTTTGTGAAATTTATGACGTAGACATAATAGGAGCATACAAGTTAAAATAATGGAGATGGTTATGTAAATGACCATCTCCATTATTTTGTTTTTAAATGATAAATAGAGAAGAGTTACACAATAGGAGAGGAATTTTACTTGAAAAAAACTATAGTATGCGCAGTAATTGTGGGTATTTTTGTTTTGCTAATATCGGGTAACTTTTTAGTGAAAAAAGTGTGGAGTTCAAATAATGATGATGCACAGTATATTGCATCTTTTATTGAAGAACATAAAGATGAAAAAAATAGTGCGCTTCTAGTAAAGAGAAATGATAAAGTTGTTTATTCTGTAAACCCAAATGTTGTATTGCCAGTTGCTAGTACGATGAAATTAATTGTGGCGCTTGAATATACGAAACAAGTTACTGAAGGGAAAATTGATTCTTCTAGTTTCGTGTCGATTAATGATGTGAATCGCTATTATGTGCCGAATACAGATGGTGGTGCACAAGATAGATGGCAAAAGTATTTGGAGAAGACGGGCAAGATAACTGAAGGAGCGGTTTCTTTAGAAGAAGTGGCAAAAGGAATGGTTAAGTTTAGTTCGAATGCAAATGCTGAATACTTAATGGAATTGTTAGGATTAGATAACATCAATCGAAATTTACAAAGTTTATCACTTCCTGCACATCAACCACTATTTCCAATCGTTTCATCTTTGTATATCCCGGGATATTTGCATAAAGAATTACATGTTCCAAAATATAAAATAGAGAAAAAGTTAAAAGAAATGTCTCAAGAGCAATATCGTGAATATGCGATGATTATTCATGAACGCTTAAAGAAGAAGGGACCATTATTACAGAAAGAAATTCCGCTTTATTTAGAGGAACGTTACGACAAAATTTGGTCAGATAGATTACCAGCAGCTTCTGCAAATGATTATATGGTATTACTTCAAAAGGCAAACCATAAAGGTGGCTTGACAGAAGCTGAAGAAAAAGTGTGGGCAAATATCGTTGAAACAGACATGAGTGCCAAGAAATACCGTAAAACATTTAGACATGCTGGGCAAAAGAATGGTTATACACCATGGACGGTTACAAAAGCAGTTTACGCTATGGATAAACGTGGAAACTGTACGGAGATTGTGTTTTTGGCGAATAATTTAAATGAAGACGATAGTGCAGAAATACGGAAACATTTAGCAAACTTACATTTCCAAGTGTTGCAAAGTGATAAGTATGATGCGACTTTTATTAAATAAACTCGGTGCAGAGAGCACCGAGTTTATTTTTATGTACAAGCACTTTTTTTCTATCTCTGGGTATGATGGGTAGTAATACTTAGGTGAGAGGGGAAAAGGTGATGAAACAAAGTAAAGAAGAGTTTATAAAGAGTGAAGGCGCTGATTTCCCTGGGAAAACATATGTGGATTGTGTATTACAACATGTATTTCATTTTCAACGAAATTACTTATTGAAAGATATGTTTCAAGTGCATAAAGCACATATTACGATGCTGACGGAAGAAAATTTAATGAAAAAGGAAGAAGCTAAAGTTATATTGCACGCATTAAAAAAGGTAGAGGGAATTCCAGAAGAGCAATTGCTCTATACAGAGCAGCATGAAGATCTCTTTTTTTTAGTCGAACATTTAATTTCTCAAGAAGCGAAATGCGATTTTGTAAGTAATATGCATATTGGTAGAAGTAGAAATGATATGGGTGTAACGATGTATCGCATGAGTTTAAGGCGGTATATATTACGATTAATGGAACATTATTTGCTATTGCAAGAAAGTGTACTGCAACTTGCTGATGATCATAAGGAAACGATCATGCCAGCTTATACACATACACAACCGGCACAGCCAACAACATTTGGTCATTATACTTTAGCAATTTATGATATGATGCAAAGAGATTTAGAACGAATGAAAAAAACGTACCAGCTTTTAAATCAGTCTCCAATGGGGGCGGCTGCACTCTCTACAACAAGTTTCCCGATTAAACGAGAACGAGTTGCTCATCTACTTGGATTTACAACTGTAATTGAGAACTCATATGATGCTGTTGCCGGAGCGGATTATTTATTAGAAGTTAGCTCGCTACTTATGGTAATGATGACGAATACGAGTAGATGGATTCATGACTTTTTGTTGTTAGCAACGAAAGAATATGACGGTATTACTGTTGCAAAGCCATATGTACAAATTAGTAGTATTATGCCGCAAAAACGAAATCCGGTTTCAATTGAACACGCTCGTGCAATTACGAGTAGTGCTTTAGGAGAAGCATTTACAGTATTTCAAATGATTCATAATACACCATTTGGTGATATTGTCGATACGGAAGATGACTTGCAGCCATATTTATATAAAGGGATTGAAAAGGCGATTCGTGTTTTTTGTATGATGAATGCAGTGATCCTAACGATGAAAGTAGAAGAAGAAACGTTAAAAAGTCGTTCCTATAAACATGCAATAACGATAACGGATTTCGCTGATGTTTTAACGAAAAATTATGAAATTCCATTTCGGCATGCTCATCATGCAGCAAGTGCTATTGCAAATATGTCATTGAAGCAGAAAAAAGAACTACATGAATTACACTTCAAAGATGTAAATATGTATTTGCAAGAACATTTTAAAATAAATTTATTAGAAAAAGAGTGGAAAGAAATTATATCGCCAGAAGCTTTTATTCAAAAAAGAAATGTATACGGTGGACCGAGTAAAAAAGAAATGAAGCGTATGATTAAAAATCGAAAAGAGTCCTTTCGAAAAGAAGAAGATGTATTTGATAAGGAAAAACAGAGAATTTTACAAGCTGAAAATGCCTTGAATACATTAGCTTTGAATATTATTGAATCGTAAAAGAGGGATTTAATGAATTAATCGCCAATACTTAATTAAAATATAAATAGAGAGAAGAGATTGTCGATGATTCAATTACATGTATATGAAGAGATTTTTCATTTTAAAGAAGATGTTACACCATTTCTAGAAAAGAATGAGCAGGAAAACAATCTCATATTAGGTGTATTACAAATGGTTCAAGAACCGATATTTATGGGGATAGCGAAACAAGGAGAAGACATTGCGGTTGTATTTCTGCAAACAGAAGAGAAGAAACAAATCATTGTTGCAACTTCTGAAATTTCGGGAGTAGCTATTGAGGAACTTGCAAAAGAGTTAACGAAAGTATATCCGGATATTCCTGGATTGATCGGTAATAAGAAAATTGTACAGAAATTAGCGGAAGAGATTGCGGTATTAGAAAATAAGAAAATGAATGTTGCAATGGAGCAAGGTGTGTATGAGCTGAACAGAGTAAAGAAGAAGTGTAATGCGAACGGACTTTTCCGGGCGGTAAATAATGATGAATTACCATTAATAGAACAGTGGATATATCAATTTTGTGAAGACGTAAAGCTTCCTACTACGAAAGAAGAAGCAAAACAAACTGCGCATACATTAATAACTACAAATCGACTGTTTGGTTTGGAAGTAGATAGGAAACTTGTTTCTGTAGCTGCAAAAACGAGACCAACGAAAAATAATATAACAGTTAATTTCGTATACACGCCGAAAGAAGCAAGGAAAAAGGGATACGCATCTAATTGTGTAGCGGCACTTAGTCAACGTATGTTAGATGAAGGGTACAAGACGACTACGTTATATACTGATTTAGCGAATCCGATATCGAATAAAATTTATCAAGAAATTGGTTATGAGCAAATTGCGGAGTCTGTGCTTATATTTTTAGAGAAGTAAAACAAAAAGGTGTGCAATTTTAGCACACCTTTTTGTTATTCATCAATTCTAATAATCTCGCCTTGAGGGAAGTCATCAGTTTCTAGTAAGTTACGAATAGCTTTCGCAACATATTCAGGTGATAATAGTTTTCCTTCTTCTTTTAATGCAATGAAGCGGTCCAAATTTATGAAATCTTCTTTATTTGTTTCACGAATTTGTGATTGCATATTAGTATCAACAACACCAGGTGCAAAAGCGACGATTTTTACTGGATATTCTTTTTCTACTTCTTCAGTTGCTACGCACTGTGTAAACATATTTACACCAGCTTTTGTTGTACAATAAGCGCCCCAGCCAAAGTAAGGATTTTTTCCTGCACCAGATGAAATGTTAATAACGCGTTTATCTACTTTCCAGTCTTTCGTATGTTTCATAAATGTAGATGTAAGAATCATAGGTGCAAGTAAATTAATGTGAACGTTCGTAATGAATTGTTCGCTTTCAGCTTTTTCAATTGGCTTCATAGGTGCAACTGTACCCGCATTATTAATTAAATGAATAGAGGATACATTGTCTTTTTTAATAGATGAAATGATCTCTTTAAAGTTAGTTTCTAAGTTATGTACATCTTGAAGATCTAGGGAATGAAAAATGCAATTGCTATTATATTGTTCTGCAAGTTTAGTAAGCTCTTTATTTTCTCTTCTAGAAATAGAGATGACAGTTGTATTTTCTTCTAACAATTGCGTAGCGATTGCCTCACCTAAGCCTTGTGAAGTTCCTGTTATGATAACGTAGCGCATAGTGTAATAAACCCCTCTCCATATATGTGGAATTTTGTTGGACAACGTACATTATATAGTTTGTCTACATTTTATAGTATAGAGCACTTTTTACTATAAATGAAATGAGATGATTGTGTGCCTTTTATAAATAGGTTTACGACAACAGTACCTGGTGCCGTCACGTTTACTGGGAATACGCTGGGACTTAGCCCTACATCACCTGCACCAGGTAATATTTTTGGTACACTTGCTGTGTTTACGACAGTAAATACAGCATTGCAAGTACCAGGGTTCCCAGCAGGGACAACAGATGAATGGCAATTGAATTCTTCAAGTGCAATTTTAAATCTTCCAGCGGGAAGCAGTGTATTATATGCAGAATTAGTTTGGGCTGGTACTTTCCGGACTGATACGGAAGATGTGTTACCATTTTTAAATGATAACATTACATTTACAACGCCAGCAGGGACGTTTTCTGTTACGCCAGATCCTGCTACCGCGCAGCAAGGTTCAGTAGGAAATCAGTTTTATTATGCTCGCTCTGCCAATGTAACAAATCTTGTTAGTGCAGGTGGAGCAGGCACATATACAACGGGTGCTGTGCCAGCTGCAAGAACTTCAGCCGACCCAACAATCAGTCGTTCAGCTGGATGGACGCTTGAGGTTGTGTATCAAAATGCAAGTTTACCACTTCGAAATTTGTCAGTATATGCAGGTCAAGAAATTATCGATGCTTCATCCCCGCCAGTTGATGCTACAATTTCAGGTTTTGCTACGCCGGCAACAGGAGCTGTTACAGGAAGAGTGCTCGTAACTGCTCAAGAAGGTGATTCTAACATTGTTGGAGATCAACTTCGCTTTGGGCCGAATGCAAATGCTACAGTTGCATTATTCGGACCGAGAAATCCTGCGAATAATTTCTTTCAGTCACAAATTTGTAATGATAGTGGAAATTTAGATACGAGCGGCACGTTTGGAGATTTGAATCAGCCGTTAGGGGTAGCTTTGGCCGTCCGAAGACAAGGGTGGGATATTACGAATGTAGATGCCTCCTCATCTTTAGTAAACAGTCAAACATCAGCAACGGTTCGATTTGTTACAAATGGAGATGGATACGCAGCAGCTGGTTTTGGTGTTCAAATTGATGCAACAGGTCCAATTATTAATCCTGTTAAATCAGTTAATAGAACAGTCGCGGGGGTAGGGGATACTCTCACTTATACAATTACGGTCCCAAATACAGGAACAGGAAGTGCAGAAAACATTGTATTACGTGATAGTATTCCGAACGGAACGACGTTTGTTGCAGGTAGTGTTACGGTAGGGGGAGTAACACAGCCGAATGCAAACCCTGCTAATGGAATTAATTTAGGTACAATCCCAAATAACACGCAAAGAATTGTTACATTTCAAGTTCGAATAACATCATTCCCGAATCCCAATCCTATTTTAAATCGTGCAATGGTGTCATATCAATTCCGTCCCTTCGTTGGTAGTCCCCCTATTACAAGTACGTCTTCTTCAAACACAGTACAAACGACAGTGAACCAAGCAACTATTAGTATGCAAAAATCTGTAGATTTACAGACGGCAACACTTAATGATGTATTAACGTATACAGTTAATGTCACAAATAATGGAAACGTCACTGCGAACAATGTTATTTTTGTTGATAGTATCCCCGCTGGAACAACATTTGTCGCAAATAGCGTTACGGTAAATGGAGTAGCGCGTCCAGGAGCGAATCCAGCAAGTAGTATTAATCTTGGAAGTATTAATGCATCGCAAACGACTGTAGTGCGCTTTCAAGTTCGAGTAACATCGAACCCTCTTGTCAATCCAATTCCAAACCGTGCGAGTGTAACATTTAACTTTACTCCAGTGCCTGGTCAACAACCAGTTTCAGGGCAAGCGACAAGTAATACTGTAGTTACGACAATTAATATAGCTGATATAACAACGAGAAAAACAGTGGATAAAGCTTTTGCAACGGTTAACGACGTTCTTACGTACACGGTAACAATTCAAAATACAGGAAATGTACTTGCAACGAACGTTATTTTTCAAGATCCGATCCCAATTGGAACGACATTTATCGCAAATAGTGTGACTGTGGATGGGGTTTCACAACCTGGGGTAAATCCAGCGACTGGGTTTACAGTAGCTAATATATCTCCTGGCGGAAGTAGGACTGTTACATTTCAAGTACGAGTAACATCTACACCATCGGGAGGTACGATTGCGAATCGCGGAAATGTATCTGCTAATTTCGTCGTTATTCCGAATCAGCCACCGATAACAATTAATAGACAAACGAATACAGTTGTGACACAAGTTAATACAGGCGGTTTAAATGTAATAAAAGAAGTAAATACAACGCAAGCGGCGGTAGGGGATACTTTAACGTACACAATTGCCGTCCAAAATACAGGGAATGTTCCGTTAACAAATGTATTTTTCCAAGACCCTATTTCTTCTGCTGTTTCATTTGTTGCAAATTCTGTAACAATTAATGGAGTACAACAAAGTGGACTAAATCCGAATACAGGATTCTCTCTTCCGAATATTCCTGCGGCTCAAACGGTTGTAGTCACATTTGACGTAGTAATTGTACAGAATCCAGAAAATGAAGATATTTTAAATCAAGCAAATGTAACAGCAAGCTTTCAAGTGAATCCGAATGAACCACCAGTAACAATCAATGTACCGAGTAATGTTGTGAATACGACAGTACAATCAGGAAACTTTGAAGTTGTGAAAGCAGTCAATACGGATGTTGCAACAGTAGGGGATATTTTAGTATATACAATAGAAGTCATAAATGCAGGTAGTGTACCAGCTACGAATGTATTTTTCCAAGATTCAATTCCCCAAGGGACATTATTTATTGAAAATAGTGTAGTTGTGAATGGTGTTTTACAAGAAGGGGCAGATCCAGAACTTGGATTCCCATTAAATAATTTGCCTACTGGCGCCAGTGTTATTGTTACATTTGAAGTATTAATTGATGAAATTCCCCAAGGAAATAATGTTGTAAATAATGCGAATGTAACTGGAGATTTCCTTGTAAATCCAACAGAGCCGCCGATTACTGTAACAGTACCAAGTAATACTGTTATGACGATCGTGAATTCTTCAGGGTTAAATGTAATGAAAAGTGTAAGTGCTACTGAAGCCGGTGTAGGAGATACGTTAACGTATACAGTTCGTATACAAAATAGTGGAACGGTGACAGCGACAAATGTATCATTCCTTGATCCGATTCCAGTTGGAACCACTTTTGTAGCGAATAGTGTAACAATAAACGGGACACCTCAACCAGGTTTAAACCCGACAACTGGATTTCCACTTGCTAATATTCCAGTAGGAGGAATGGTGACGGTCACTTTTCAAGTGACAATCACGAGTGTACCACCAAATAGAGTTCTTCCGAATAATGCGAATGTCACTGCTGATTTCCAAGTAAGTCCTCTCCAGCCACCAATTACAATTGTAACGATTAGTAATATTGTTGTGACGCGAGTGAATGTAGGATCACTTAATGTAATGAAGAGTGTAAATACACTACAAGCCGGTGTAGGAGATACGTTAACGTATACGATTCTTATTCAAAATACAGGAACTGTTCCTGCAACGAATATTGTTTTTCAAGATCCAATTCCGTCTGGTACTGCCTTTGTAGCAAATAGTGTGACGATAAATGGAGTCGTACAGCAAGGCGCGGATCCTATGCTAGGTTTCCCGGTACCAAATATTCCGGTCGGGCAAACGGCTACGATTACGTTTCAAGTTACAGTGACGAGTGTTCCGAGCGGTGGAAATATAAGAAACCAATCGAACGTTACTGCAAGTTTTCTTATAAATCCAGCAAACCCTCCAATAACGACTGTTACAAATAGTAATTTTGTAGTGACGCAAGTAAACACAGCACAGTTAAATATACAAAAATCTTCATCTGTACAACAAGCAGCACTTGGAGAAACTTACACGTATTCTGTTGTCATTCGAAATAACGGTACAGTAACAGCAACGAATGTCTCTTTCCTTGATCCAATTGCTTTAGAAACAACTTTTGTAGCAAATAGTGTAACGATAAATGGAACGCCACAACCTGGATTTGACCCAAATGTTGGTTTCCCGCTTCCTAATATTGCAGCTGGAACATCATTGACAGTAACGTTCCAAGTTACGGTAGTTGCACCGTCTACACGTGGAGCAGTATTAAATACAGCATCTGCTACAGCCACTTTCTTATTAAATCCTTTACAGCCACCTGTAACAACAACGAATTCAAGTAATACAACGGTAGTTACAATACCGTTACCTCCTCCTGGTGAAGTAACTGCAACAAAAACAGTTGATGTTGCAACTGGGGCCGTTGGGGATGTATTAACGTATACTGTGCTCATTTCAAACGTAGGAATTATCCCTGTTACAGATGTGTTCTTCCAAGATGTCATACCAGAAGGAACGACGTTTGTTGACAATAGTGTAACGATAGGTGGAGTGCAGCAACTTGGTTTAAATCCAGAAATAGGATTTACAGTTACTCCATTATTAATCGCTGGTGGAAGTATTGAGGTCACATTCCAAGTGACGATTACAGAAATTCCAGATAATGAAGTCATATTAAATGATGCAGATGTTACATTTACTTCACAACCAAATCCGCAGGAACCACCGATTACGGAAACGATATTAACAAATTTAGTCGTTACGACAATTAATATAGCGTTTATTTTTCCATTGAAACTAGTAGATAAAGAAGTAGCGACGGTAGGAGAAATATTAACGTATGATGTATTGATTTTTAATTTCGGAACAGTGCCAGCGACGAATGTTCAATTTATCGATACTACTTCCGCGGGTGTAGCATTTGTACCAGGAAGTGTGAGCATAAACGGGGTACCAGCACCAGGATTAGATCCTTTCATTGGTTTTACAGTTCCAGATATACCTGTCGATGATTTTGTACTTGTCACATATCAGGAAGTGGTTACAAGCATACCAGAAGGTGGAACGATTGTTAATTTTGTAGACGTTACAGCTACATTTGCTGTAAGTGAAACAGAACCGCCTATTACGGAAACAACGACAAGTAATACGACATTAACAGAAATCAATGAGCCTGGTTTGAATGTTTTAAAATCAGTGAGTCAGCCGGTTGTTGCAGTAGGCGATACAATCACATATACAACAGTAGTTCAAAATACAGGAACAGTGCCAGCAACGAATGTTCAATATAGTGATGTATTACCTTCCTCTATAGCATTCGTGCCGAACAGTGTAACGATAGATGGTGTGTTACAACCTGGATTCAATCCGAATAACGGATTCCCGCTTCCAGATATAAATCCAGGTGAAAGTGTAGAAGTCATCTTCCAAGTAACCGTTGTTAGTGCGCCATCAAACGGAACAATTGCCAATACGGCAAATGTAACTGGAAGTTTTGTATTAGTACCAGGAGAACCACCAGTTATAGTAACAGAGCCGAGCAATACAACACTTACAACTGTAAATAGAGGGCAATTTAATGTTATTAAACAAGTAAATAGGGTTGCTACTCTCGTTGGAGATATATTAACGTATACGGTTCAAATAACAAATACAGGAACAGTAACAGCTAATGCTGTTCAGTTTGTTGATACCATTTCAGCAGGAGCGTCATTTGTACCAAATAGTGTAACGATAAATGGAGCCCCGCAACCAAACTTAAATCCGATTACTGGATTTGGAGTTGGAGATATCCCAGTTGGTGAAACAGTTATAGTGACGTTTCAAGCGACAGTTACAAACATCCCGTCATCAGGAACAATTACGAACGTTGCAAATATAACAGGAAGCTTTACTTTAGTGCCAGGAGAACCACCAGTTGTAGTAACAGAGCCGAGTAATACGACGATAACTAGAGTGAATAGAGGACGATTCAGCGTTATAAAATCTGTAAATAAAGAAGCGACACGATTAGGAGATACGTTAACGTATAGTGTGCAAGTTACAAATACGGGAACGGTAACAGCAACGAATGTTCAGTTTATCGATGTTCCATCACCTAGTTTAGAATTCGTTCCTGGAAGTGTACAAATAAATGGGATTTCGCAAGTAGGTTTAGATCCATTTGTAGGCTTTGCATTGCCTGATCTTGCAGTAGGGGATAGTGTATTAATTACATTTGAAGTAAATGTAATCGCAGTTCCGCCTTCTAGTAGCATTATGAATACAGCAAGAGTAACGGGTGATTTCGAATTGATTCCAGGAGAACCTCCGTCTACAATTACAAATTCAAGTAATACGACGGTTACGCCGGTAAATAGAGGCAGCTTAGATATGCTAAAAGAAGTAGACCATTCAGTTGTTGGTGTAGGAGAAACGGTAACGTATACTGTTCGTATATTAAATACTGGTACTGCTGATGCAATGAATGTTCAATTTATCGATGTGCTATCTCAGGAAGCTGATTTCGTTCCAAATAGTGTAACGATAAATGGGGTTCCGCAACCGGGGTTAAATCCGCAGATTGGATTTACGATACCTGATATACCAGTTGGTGAGACGGCACTTGTAACATATGAAGCTACGATTACAAGTTTTCCGGATGGTGGTACAGTAGTGAACGTTGCTGGGGCGTTAGCAGAATATATTTTAGTACCAGGGGAGCCGCCAGTTACAGTGATGGATACAAGCAATACAGTTATAGTGACGGTAAATACTGCAATCTTATTTGTTGCAAAAGGAGCAAACTTTGAAGTAGCAATGATAGGGGATGTTGTCACTTACGGAATCGCTGTTATAAATGATAGTACAGTTCCTGTGACCAATATTGTGTTAACAGATATCATTGATCCGAATACGCTATTTATAAATGGTACGGTAACGGTAAATGATGTACCTCTTCCATTTGCTAATCCGAATACTGGTATTCCGTTAGGTGATTTTCAGCCAAATGATGCAGCAATTATTAATTTCCAAGTTGTAATAATAGGAGGGCAAGTAAATAATTTAGTTACAAATACTGCTACAGCGAATGGGCTTGCAACTGTAAATCCGAATGAGCCGCCAGTAGTAGTTGAAGGTGATAGTAATACAGTTGTTATCCCGTTTATTCCTCAAAATGTCTCAACGACAGTCGTAAAAACGGCAGATTTACAGGTAGCAACAATTGGAGATGTCATTACGTTTACGACAGTCATCACAAATACGGGTGATACTGTAATGCAAAATATTCGTTTTCAAGATATGTTAGATAGTAGTGTTCGATTTGTTCCTGGAAGTGTAACGGTTGATAATACGCCAGTGCCGAATGTAAGCCCGGCAGTAGGGTTTCTTATCGGAAGTTTAAATCCTGGTGAAGCAAGGACAGTTTCGTTCCAAGTAGCAGTACAGAGCGCGCCAAATGGTTCAGGAAATTATATAAATCAAGCGAGTATTCGTTTTGAACATCAAGTAGGCACAGTATTGCCACCTGTTACACAAATAGTAGAAAGTAACATAGTTGTCATTCCATTTGTTCCAACGATTGAACAAATTTGCGAAACGAATCTTAATTGCTTAGGGAAAATTCCTTTTCAATGTTCTCCGTGTGATCATTTGCAAATAAAGAAAAAATAAATGAAGAAAGAGCATCCTGTAAGAGAAGGATGCTCTTTCTTCATTAATCATGTAGATTCTTTTTCGGGCGAGGTGAAAAATTCGTCGATTTTGTCGGAAAGTAGTAATGGAATAGCTCCTTTTATAACAGAAATGTCCCAGTCCCACCATGCAAGATTCTCTAGTTTGTCAATTGTTTCTTGCGGGAAACGATATCGAATAAATTTTGCTGGATTACCAGCCACAATTGCATATGGAGGGACGTCTTTTGTAACAACACTTTTTGCACCAATAATGGCACCGTTACCAATTGTAACACCAGATAAAATGCAGGATTGATAACCAATCCATACATCATTGCCAACTACGATATCACCTTTTGAAGAAGGGTGACCAGTAATATGTGCTCCTTCATCAAAAAGTGCATTAAATGGATAAGTCGTTATCCAGTCTGCGCGATGTTCACCGCCAAGTATGAAAACGACTTCTTCTGCTAATGAACAAAACTTACCTATTTTCAATTTTGTTTCATCGTTCCAAGAAAAAATGGTTGGCCCTACTTTACTATAAGTATAATCACCAATATCATATTTATTATATTCAGGTTTTTGATTTAAATATAACATGCTTCTTCAGCCTCCTTTCTCAATTAAGTGATACGTATGGAATATTATATGCAAGATGTAGTAATGTGAACTGTATTAATAGGTGAAATGAACAAAAGGGAGTGGGATGTATGCGATACGAAATGGGTTTATATAATAAACCGTTTCAGTCAATTCAATCAGGGGAAAAAGTATATGAAGTACGCCTATACGATAAAAAACGTCAACTAATAAACAAAGACGATGAAATCGTATTTACGAATCTTAAGACAACAGAAATGATGACGGTAAAAGTAACGGAAATAAAGCGATACGAGAGCTTTAAAGCTATATATGAACAAATCGATAAAAAATTATTGGATTGTGAAAATGATAGTTTAGAGGAAATGTTAGAAAGTACATACAAAATATATACGAAAGAACAAGAAAAAGAGTGGGGAACAGTTGCGATTCGTATTGAGGTAATAAAATGATAAGAAATCGCGGAGCCGCTATCATTGTACAGGAAGGAAAAATCGCTCTTATAAAACGTATTCGAGAAGAGGAAAGATATTATGTTTTTCCTGGCGGAGGGATTGAGGAAGGTGAAACGCCTGAAGAGGCAACGAAAAGAGAGGTATACGAAGAATTAGGGGTACATATACAAGTGGAGCACCTTATTGCAAAGGTAAAATATAAAGGAAATGAATATTATTATGCTGCCTATATTACAGGCGGAGTGTTCGGAAGCGGAACAGCTGAGGAATTTCAGCTGGAAGGTAGGGGAAATTATATTCCGTTATGGCTACCGATAAACGAGTTGGAAAAAGTGAATATAAAACCTTATGAAGTGGTCAGAAATATATTTAATCATTATAAAATATAACGTCTGACAACATACAAAAAAAACCATTGACATAGTCTTCTGATTTAAGTATTGTATTCGAGTATGTTTATAATCAGGAGGTTTATATGAGCAATCAAACTACTACACATCATGTGAAAATGACAACAGCGGATCCATCTGGAATTGGTCTATTTGGATTAGCGATGGTAACACTTGTAGCATCATCTCAAAAGTTAGGCTTAACAGATGGCGTTTCACTTGTATTACCGTGGGCAATCTTTTTAGGAGGATTTGCACAAATCTTTGCTTGCATTCATGATGCAAAGCATAACAATACATTCGGTACAACAGCATTCGGTGCGTACGGTCTATTTTGGCTAGGTGTTGGAATGACTTGGTTAATTCAACTTGGAGTATTTGGCGAAAAATTAGCACAAGCTGCAGATTCAAAACAGCTTGGTGTAGCCTTTATCGGATATTTGATTTTCACAATCTTTATGACAATTGGTGCAATGGAAACACATAAAGTATTATTTATGATTTTCGTCCTTATTGATTTCTTATTTATCGGTCTTTCATTAAGTACTTTAGGTGTTATGCCGCATGCAATGCATAATTTAGCAGCATATTCTGAACTTCTTATTTCATTATTATCTTTCTACGGTTCAGCAGCAGCAGTGTTAAATACACACTTCGGAAAAGTTGTTTTACCAGTAGGAAAGCCTTTTGGTATTTTTAAAAAATAATAAAAAAGCACAGATGATTGTATAGTCATCTGTGCTTTTTTATTTATTCCGCTCTTTGTGGGTTGTCTGAAAAAGCCTGATTGGTGAGGACTCATTAAACTTTCACTTTATCCCGCTATTTGCCGGGCAGTAAGCCCCCCCGCCTCAAAATTCAGCGGAAACAAAGAAGTTAGGTGGGGGATGAATACCCTCACTGATTAAAGTTTCACCTTATTTGAAATAAGTAATGTGAAATGTAAAAAAAGTAGAAAAAATCAATTGAAATTGATTCTCATTATTAATATAATGAGAATGAGAATCATTTATTGTTAGAGGGGGATGCCAAAGTGGCAAAAATTTTAATAGCTTATGCAAGTATGTCAGGAAATACAGAGAGTATTGCTGATTTAATTAAAGTTAGTTTAGATGCTTTTGATCATGAAGTAGTATTGCAAGAAATGGAAGGCATGGACGCTGAAGAATTATTAGCTTATGATGGAATCATTTTAGGATCTTATACGTGGGGCGATGGTGAATTACCATTTGAAGCGGAAGATTTTCATGATGACTTAGAAAATATAGATTTAGCTGGGAAAAAGGTAGCGGTATTCGGATCGGGTGATACGGCGTATGAACTGTTTTGTGAAGCGGTAACGATATTTGAAGAACGTCTTGTGGAACGCGGTGCAGAGCTTGTACAAGAAGGGCTGAAAATTGAATTAGCTCCAGAAGATGAAGAGGATGTTGAAAAATGCAGTAATTTTGCAATTGCATTTGCTGAGAAGTTCTAAGAATGGGAGTGTCAACGTGGAGACAATGTTAAGTGCAACTGCTATTACAAAGTTAAGAGATGGAAAACTGTTGTTAGCTACTACATATAATGGCTTATTTGTTGAACAAGACGGAGAATGGAAACGAATTTTAAATGGTTTTCAAAAACGAATTAGGGATTTACATAGCGAAGATAATGTAGTTTATGGTGTAGGTGACGAAGGGATTTTTATTCGCAGTATGAATGGTGGAGAGAACTGGACAATTCAGCGTTTTCCAACAAAAGCAACGAGTTGGAATGTATGTAGCAATGTACAAGGAACTGTTGTTGCTCATGGAGAAAAAACGCTGTATCTTTCTAATAATTTCGGTTTGACATGGGAAACTATTCATCCGTTTCTTGAGTATGGCAGTGCGGCACCGTCTATTCGATCATTATTTTTATATAAACATTACTTATTTATTGGTACGAAAATACATGCTAAATATGGTGGTGTTTGGCTCTTTGATTTGAAGACACGTAAATTAAAGAGGATTAAAATTGCGATGAATCAAATGATCTCCGCGTTGACTTTACACAATTCTTATTTAGTAGCGGCAAGTGGATCGTGCAAGGGAGTTAGCGGAAATATTTCTTATTGTAAAATAGATGAAAGTATTGCAAGTGAAAAAATATATTGGCATACATGTCAAAGTGAGCAGAAAGCAAGTAGTTATTTAGACTTAAGTGTAGATCAACATGTTTTATATACAACTTCAACGCAAAATAAGGCGGGGATTAGTAGTGTGTGCCGTGTGCTTCTTGAAGAAGGTATTGTTACAGTATGTGATTCAGTTAAAGGGCACGGATGGCGCATTGTTAATCAAAAAGATGGTTATGTAGTAGCCGGATCAGGTGAATTAAAAGCAATGCAGTGGGAACAAAAAATAATTTAAGAAAAAAACTTTACTTTTATTATATTGATATGATATAGTATATTTAAACCATTTTACTTTTAATAATATAGAGATTTAAATGAGCTGTAACTTCCGAGGAGGATAGCAATGTTAAATCTCCTCAGGGGTTGCAGTTTTTTAATATCTGGCTTATTATTGTAAGGTGGTTGAAAATGAATATGTACATATAGGTACATTGTAGGAGGATTTTTTTCATGCAAAACGGTAAAGTAAAATGGTTTAACTCAGAAAAAGGTTTCGGTTTCATCGAAGTTGAAGGCGGAGAAGACGTATTCGTTCATTTCTCAGCTATCCAAGGCGAAGGCTTCAAAACTTTAGAAGAAGGTCAAGAAGTTACTTTCGAAGTAGAACAAGGTAACCGTGGACCTCAAGCTACTAACGTAAACAAGAAGTAATTTTTGAAAAAAGAAGGGCTCGCCCTTCTTTTTTTTTGCATTTTTATAGATGTCCTCCTACTTACATATCATAACAAGACTGAATTTTCATTTATTTATTCGGAGTATTTTTGTATAAAGTACATGAATAAATAAATACTGAAAATAAAGTGTTTGTGTGAAAAGGAATTTAGAAAGAGGTAAATAAATTGAAAAACGCTACACATTTCATTGTGTTTGATATTGAAAGGAATTTCAGACCGTATAAATCAGAAGATCCATCAGAAATAGTTGATATCGGAGCTGTAAAAATAGAAATAGGTACAATGAAGATAATTGAAGAATTTTCGGAGTTAGTAAAACCAAGTGCACGATTAACTCGTCATACAACAAAATTAACCGGTATTACGAAAAAAGATTTAATGGGTGTAGAAAAATTCCCTCAAATTATAGAGAAATTTATTCAGTTCATCGGCGAAGGTTCTATATTTGTTTCATGGGGAAAAGAAGATTATCGCTTTCTATCTCATGATTGTACATTATATGGTGTTGAATGCCCAAGTATAGAAAAAGAAAATAGAATTGATTTGCAAAAATTTGTTTTCCAAGCATATGAGGAATTGTTTGAACATACGCCAAGTTTACACTTTGCGGTAGAACAGCTCGCTTTAACGTGGGAAGGAAAACAGCACCGTGCTTTAGCAGATGCTGAAAATACAGCAAATATACTTCTTAAAGTATATAGCGAGAGAGATATTAATAAGCGATACAAAAGACATGGTGAACTTGAACTTGTAAAAAACGGAAAACTAACAGAAAAAGCGAAAAAAAAGATGCGAAAATGGGTATTTAAAGAACTAAAGAAAAATACAGAACGCCCTTTTGAATGGAGTACATTTGAAAGTAGTGACACGTGGGAAAGTATAACGGAAAGATATTATATAAGTGAAAATACAGTAGAACTCCTGAAAAAACATTTTCGTACAGCAGTGAGAAAAGCGGAACGGCAGATTAGGTATTTGGCTGAGATGGAGGAGAATACAGAGGTTAAATGAATTTCTCCTCCACCTCTAACTACATACATGTAATAACAGCGTATTGATATTAAATAGGCATCAACTTGTTGTTGTGATTGTGCATTATAATTGCTTTGGGAGTGTTAAGACGTAATAAGAGCTTTAAACCGTATTAATAAAATAAATATATATATAAAGAAAAGAGTGTAGTTTAATGGAAACAATCTTTAACATTTTAACTGTTTTAGTTTTTGGGATAATATTTACCACACAATTAGCATTAACTACACTTTCTTTCATAGTAAAGAAGAATTGGAAAAAACTTAATATCTCTTTAAGTTGTGGTGTATTAAAGTTTAAAATAGAAGAGTAAGATTGAGCTTTGTACAAGGGAGGTGTGATAGTGGTAGACTTGGATATTAAAGATGTCACAGTAAAGATGGAATTAAACGGTGTCTTTTGGAATGAGGATCGGATTGCTGAAATGAAGGTGACTACAAAAGAAGAGCATTCTGTTATTCTTCGTCTAGTAGTTGATTTAGAAAGTAAAACTATTAGGGCGACGAGTGCGGAAATAGTGAATGGATTCTGCCCTCTGTGCAAACAGAAAAGGGACGAATGTAGTGAACTTAATGACTTGCAAAACAAAATGGAAATTTTAGAAGAAGCCTACGATTGGGTGAGAGAACATCCGGAATATCGTTTTCAATTATCTTTTTACGAGTACAATAAATTTGAGGTAGTAAAGTGAATTTGCATCTTAACAACTTATAGAAGGACTTGGTCAACTAGAAATATTGAAGTAGATATTTCTAATGGAAATAAGCTTGTATAACAAGGAAGGGATGTATTTGATTCTGCAACAAATGTCATCTTGCATCAAAAAAATTTGAAAATAAACATGTTTTATTATAAAGCAGAAAAATCGATTCTTAGTAGAATCGGTTTTTAATATAAACAAAAGAGCGCTTATTATAAGCGCCCAGTAACAACAGTTATATGGAAGTATTTATCCCGTAAAAGCCCGATTGGTGAGGGTTAATAATTAGTGGGGGATGAACAAAACCCCACTGATTAAAGTTTCACTTTATTCAATACCGCTCGGATCAAACGAATACTGCTGCTTATTCTCAATCCGCTCAATCACATCTTGCAGCTCATCTGGCTTCAGAAACTCAATAGGAGAGAAGCCTTTTTCAAATGTAAGTGTGTCTGCTTCAATCATAAGTACATATCGATCATTTACCTTCGCAATATGTATTTGATCCCCGAAATCAGCAAGCAGGGCCTTCACAGAGATATGATCTGCTTTTAGTTTTAATTCGACTTCAGGAGCATGCTCGACGATTTGAGCAGTTGCTTCCATTACTTCTTCGGTTGAAAATTGTTCCATAATTTCGCGTTTCGGACTGGCAGCCCATACTTCCATCGCTTGGTCGAATTGTTCGCGTTCTTCCGTACCTTCTTCAAATACATCTTCAATTTGGTCGTATACCATGTCCATTACTTGTGTTTTCATAATTTCAGGCATAGAGCGTTCGTATTCGACGAATTTTAAGAAGTCTTCAAAGTAGCGGGCATGTGATGCTTGGTGTATTTTTAGTTCGCCTACTTCAACCATACCTTCTTCAGGCATGTACGGATATTGGATAGATTTCATATTCTTTGTTGTGATGGCCATTTCAACGTTACGAATCAGTGTTGATTCATCAGAAATAGAAGCAACCTTTGGTTCAAAGTCGCATTTCATTACGAATACGAATGGATCATCAAAGTATTTGCGTAGTTTTGCCTGAGCAATTAAAAATACACCACCACGTACAGCGCTTGTGTCAAGATATGTATAAACGAGAGGTTCGCTCATATCTTTAAAGTTTTCTTTTGTTTCTGCAAAGCGAATACGATTAAAAAGGTTGTAATGAGGGTTTGAATCAAGTTCGTGCCCTTCTTCTACAATAAAGCGACCAATTTTTGTTGGGGCTTGTTCTGTTTTTGCATGACGTTCTACTTTTCGCTTCGATATTTTTAATAACTCACCATTCAAAAATTCTTTTAAGGAACTATCTTCATATTCTTCAGCGTCTAAAGTTTGAAAATGTTTGTAGCGTTTATCAACTGCTTCACCTTTTCCTTCTACTTGTACAACATAAAAGGAAAGATAATTTATTTCAAAATCCATATTTATCACCTTGTTTCATTTCATTAACTCTTATCAGTATAGAGATGGAAAAAACTTTCGTCAATTTATATAAGGAAGGGGAAGCCCCTTCCTTTATATAATCTTTATTTTCTCGATTAAAATCCGTCTTCTAATGCTGCGAATGGAATGTTTAGTCTGTTTTCTACTGTGCGTAAACGTTGGTTTAAGCGGTTTAGTCTACGTGTATGGCGCTCAACTGTATTTTCTAGTTGACGAACTCTTTGTTCAAGCTCATTTACGCGTCTTTCTAATTGACGATTTCCAGTGCCAGGAAAAGAGATTGGAAGTTGGAATTGTCTATTTTGGTCATATGGATTCGTGTGCTCTGCTTGATCTATATAAGATTGATATTGTGTTTGTAAGTCATACTGTGGTTGTTGGTACGCATATTGATTATATGGATCATATGGATTGTAGGGATACATAATAACATCCTCCATTTCTTTAAAATAGGTTGAATTCACCATAATGTATGTGCAAAAGCGGAGTGGTGGCACGGCAAATACCTATTTATGTTGACGGGATTTCTCTTTATCCCGCTATTTGCTGGGCAATAAGACCCCCATGTCAAAATTCAGCAGAAACAAAGAAGGTCGGGATGCCCGTAAAACCCCCACTGATTACAGTTTCACTTTATAAAAAATAGCTTGAGGGTTTTTGATTTGTATTTCTTTTACTTAATGGTATATACTGGATAAAAGAGAGTTTACATAAAAGTTACAATTCTATCAAACTCAAACTTTTATGTAAATATGTATAGACATTTATAAAAGAAAAGAGTAATTTATATAGAGTGAAAAATAACTTGTAACATTTTATAAACATATTGTAAAATGATTGTAACAAAACATACATGAAAATGAAATAAATACATAATAGTGATGTTGGGGAAAGGGAGAGAGTATATTGTTCCGTAAAGTAAAGGGTATATTGGTTGGGGTGTTATGTGTAGCTATAATGAGTGGCTGTGGTGCAAAAGTAAGTGATGTTGCATTGGTAAGTGATATTGGTGGGCATACTGTAGAGGCTAAAGCAGAAGTGCAGGATACTATTAGTTTAGTTGATGGTCGAACTGGTACTGAAGTGAAAAAATTAGATTTATCTAGTTTAGGCTATTTTGAAGATGAAGCGAAATTTAAAAAGTCTGTAACAAAGGTTGTTGGTGAGGTTGGAAAAAGCGTCGACAAAAAAATGGTTCCTTCACGTATAGCACCTGATGGAAGTTGGCAAGAAGGAAAACCTTCTTATGAATTAATGGAAAAAGAATTAGTAGATAAATTGTTAAATGTTGGTATGTGGGATGCTACGTATCAGTTGCCGATCGTGGAGAAAAAACCAGTCGCAACATTAAGTGATGCGCAAGGAAATGGTACGGTAATTGGTAGATATGAAACGAACTTAGGTGGTTCAACAGGTGGCCGTATTGAGAATATTCGTTTGTCAGCAGCGAGCATAAATGGAGTTGTGTTAGCAAAAGGAGACCGTTTCTCTTTTAATTCATTAATCGGTGATACAACACCAGATAAAGGATATCAATTAGGGAAAGAAATAGTTGATGGTAAATTAGTAGATGGATATGGCGGTGGTGTTTGTCAAACATCTTCAACTTTATACAATGCAGCAGATCAAGCTGGTCTGAAAATGGTGGAGAGAACTACACATTCTAAAACGGTAGGTTATGTTCCACAAGGAAGAGATGCTACAATTGCATATCCATACTTAGATTTAGTATTTGAAAATACGAATGATGCACCTGTGAAGCTTTATATGGGCATTCAGGGTGGAAAGCTAGTTGCTGAAGTACATAAAATGAGATAAGAGTTAAAAAGCCACCTTTTCTAAAAGTTAGAAAAGGTGGCTTTTTATTATGAAAATAAAAATGTATGTAAATTCTGACTTTTCTTATTTACATAGGATGATTTTAGTTGTATCCTTCATAGTAACGGTTATATGTAATGGGAAAATATAGGGATAAGGAGATGAAGTTATTCATGGTAAAAATTCATCCGAAAACACGTATTGGTCATGTTGAATTTAAAGTGAAAGATTTAGAGCGTCAAATTGCTTTTTATGAGAATGTTGTAGGATTAGAGGTAATTAAGCAAGAGGGGAATAAAGCATATTTATCTGGAAAAGGTGGAAAGAATGCGTTACTTGTTCTTGAAAAGTTAGAGGACGGGGTACTGCAAGAACCGCGTACGACTGGTATATATCATGTAGCCTTTTTAGTTCCGACTCGTGAAGCTTTTGCTTCTGCGCTATTTGGGGTTCTTCGTAATAAGAATGTAATTGACAGCCCGGCTGAGCAAGAAGGGCGTTATACATATTCAAATGAAATTTTACCAATTTCAAGGTTTAATAGTGCAAGTGATCATACATATAGCGAAGCTTTTTATTTGCAAGATTTAGAGGGGAATGGTATTGAAATTTATGCAGACCGTCCGCGCGATCGATGGGGAGAAGGGCCAGGAGGAAGTACACCACTTGATTTAAAAGAATTGGCAACATTCGTTGATTATGAGTTTGATGGTTTGCCTGCTAATACTGTCGTTGGGCACGTACATTTACGAATAGCTGATGTAGAGAAATCACATGAATTTTATGTGGAAACAGTAGGTTTTGAAGTACAACAGCGTGAAGAGGATTGCTTATTTATTTCAGCAGGGGGATATCATCACCATATTGGTGCAAATACGTGGAACGGAGTAAACAATCCACACCCACCAGTACATGCAACTGGGCTAAAGGTGTATACGATTGTACTACCGTATAAAGAAGCGTTAGATGAAGTGAAAGAAAGATTAATAGAAAAACAACATGAAATAAATGAAACTACAAATGGGTTTGTGGTGGTAGATCCAAGTGGTATTACAGTGCAGTTTGAAATAGAAGCAGTGTAAAATAAGCGAGAAAGTGTATAATCACTTTCTCGCTTATTTGTGATCATTCATAGCTCAATCCAATATCTTCTTACTACATTCCCATCTTCCTCAGTGAAATCATCATCACGAAGCCCGCCGTTATGTAAAATCGTTTTTTCAGAAGCGGTATTCACTGCGTCGCAAACGACAAGTACTTTCGTGATGTCTAATTCCTTCGTTTTTTCTAATGATAATGCTAGTAACTTCGTAGCATAACCTTTTCTTCTTTCAGAAGGGCGAATGCCATAACCAATATGACCGCCAGCGTTAAATAAATGTTCGGTTAAACTATGACGTATATTAACAGCTCCCACAATTTTATTTTCATCTGTAACAAGCCAATATGTAGAGTCTGGTACCCAAGTTTCAGGGATATTTATTCCGTTATGCGCATCGAGAAGTTCTTGAACCATAGCTGGGAAGTTGGCAGGATTTTTTGAGATAACCCACGGGATCATTGTTTCACCGCTATCTTTCCATTCGTTATAGAAATCTAAGTATTCTTCTTGTAAATCAGTAGTAGGTGTAAGTAACGAGACGTTCATTGTTAGTAAGCTCCTTTATTTATGTATTTTTTATAAAAAATTATGAAACAAAATGAAAGCGTTTTCTAAAATTTATCAACCTAATTTCATGCAATCCACCTTTGGTTTTTTAGAAAATTAGTGAAGGTTTAAAATCATGAGTTATTTATTTTATGTTAATATTTAAAATATTAACATAAAACAGTCGGAGTATTAAGTGTATTTTAGTGGTATTCTTTCATGGTGATAAATGGATGTTTGTGATAATTTTTGTTTTATCTATCTATAATGAATGAAAGGGGGAAGTGCCCGTGAGTGTAGATTTTGATTTTATTATACGAATCGGTGTTGCTGGCTTGTTAGGAGCAATGATTGGTATTGAAAGAGAAATTCGATCGAAAGAAGCTGGATTAAAGACTCATTTCCTCGTAGCGGTAGGAAGTGCGTTAATAATGGTTGTTTCGAAATATGCCTTTTCAGATATTGTGTATGAAGAGCATACGTCTCTAGACCCAAGTCGGATTGCAGCACAAGTCGTTAGTGGAGTTGGTTTTTTAGGTGCAGGCACAATTATTATTCAAAAGCAGGCGGTGAAAGGATTAACGACCGCGGCTGGTTTATGGGCTACTGCCGGTATAGGATTAGCAATTGGAGCGGGAATGTATGTAGTAGGCATTGGAGCGACGATCCTCGTTTTAATTGGTTTAGAAATTGTAAGTCGTATTTTTAAGGTGCAATTTCTATTTCCACAAAATATAACAGTGCAAATGTTTGTAAATAAACATGAAGCGATACAACAAATATTAGAAACACTACAAGTGAAAGGCATCCCAATACTCTCATATGAGGTGGAAGCTTCACAGCAAGGTACAGAAACTGTTTATAAGGTAGGAATGCAGCTGAAAAATATATCGTCAGAAGAAAAGAATGAGTTTATTCAGCATATGCAAACATTACCGGAAGTTACGTTTATAAAGTTAAAATCATAGTGTTGAAAACGAGGATAGATGTAGCAGAAATTTTGCTATTATCTATCTTTTTTTGATCTAAAATGCACGGAAAGTCAAGCGTTAATTTTACATGAAATGAATATATGTGTGAACGTTACCTTATTTTTTCTCAATACAGGACAAAAAGTAAAAATAGTAAAATAATGGAGCGGGACACTAAAAATGTAAGGTAGGGGAGAGCATGAAAAGCTATTCAAAGAAAATGTTAGTAGGGGTAAGTTTTGCTAGTTTAATGTTAGGGAGTTTTCAAGGGGTCAGTTTGGCAGAAGATACTAAGGGAGAGCAAGTTTCTTATCGAAATGTGCTCAAAATGGAGCCAGTCGGTGTACAACTACCAGTACAAGAATTAGCTCATTCATCGAAAGTGCTCGAAAGCAAGTCTTTTGAGAAAAGGCTACAATTTGCCGATTTATCACAAAGACCACCTGAGGTGAAAAAAGAAAGTAAGCAATTAGCTGTAGCGAAAACTTATACAATTGCTGAATTAAATCAATTAAGCAATCAGCAGTTAGTAGATTTACTTGTAACAATTGATTGGGAGCAAATTACGGGGCTATTTCAGTTTAATACAGACAGTCTAGCATTCTATCAAAATGATAGTAGGATGCAGGCGATTATTGATAAATTGAAGCAGCAAGGACAAGCCTATACGAAGGATGATTCAAAAGGGATTGAGACATTAGTGGAGGTATTGCGTTCAGGATTTTATTTAGGATTTTATAATTCGGAACTTAGTAAATTAAATGAACGGAGTTATCATGATAAATGCTTACCTGCATTAAAAGCGATAGCTAACAATTCAAATTTCAAGCTGGGTACATTAGAGCAAAATAGAGTGGTATCATCATACGGAAAGTTAATAGGAAACGCTTCGAGTGATGTGGAAACGATAACATCAGCTGCAAAGATTTTTAAACAATATAATGATAATTTTTCTACATTAGTAGATAATCTTTCAGCTGGAAATGCTATTTACGATATTATGCAAGGTGTTGATTACGACATTCAATCGTATTTGTACGATACGAGGAAAGCACCGAAAGATACAGTATGGTATCAGAAAATAGATAGTTATATTAATGAACTAAGTCGTTTTGCATTAATGGGAACGATTACAGCAAAAAACGGTTGGCTTATTAATAATGGCATTTATTATACAGGTAGACTCGGTACATTCCATAGTACAGGAACGAAAGGGTTACAAGTTGTAACAGATGCGATGAAAATTTATCCGTATTTAGGGGAGCAATATTTCGTAGCTGCTGAGCAAATCGCAACGAATTATGGCGGAAAAGATGCAAATGGTAAAGTGGTGAATTTAGATCAAATAAGAGAAGATGGAAAGAAAAAATATTTGCCAAAAACGTATACGTTTGATGATGGGGCAATTGTTTTAAAAGCTGGAGATAAAGTGACAGAAGAAAAAGTAAAACGTTTATATTGGGCGGCAAAAGAAGTGAAGGCACAATTCCATCGTACGGTTGAAAGTGATCAACCTTTAGAAAAAGGAAATCCTGATGATGTACTAACGATGGTTATTTATAATAGCCCAGCAGAATATCAATTTAATCGTCAATTGTACGGTTATGAAACGAATAACGGTGGTCTTTATATAGAAGGAACAGGTACGTTCTTTACTTATGAGCGTACGCCAGAAGAAAGTATTTATAGTTTAGAAGAATTATTCAGACACGAGTTCACGCATTATTTACAAGGCAGATATGAAGTACCAGGGTTATGGGGACAAGGGAAAATATATGAAAATGAAAGATTATCTTGGTTTGAAGAAGGGAATGCTGAATTTTTTGCAGGGGCAACGAGAACGGATAATGTTGTACCGAGAAAGAGTATTATAGGAGGATTATCTTCAAATCCAGCAGAGCGTTATACGGCAGAGCGAACGTTAAATGCAAAGTATGGAACGTGGGATTTCTATAATTATTCCTTTGCTTTACAATCGTATATGTACAATAAGAGATATGATATGTTCGATAAAATACATGATCTTATTAGGAAAAATGATGTAACAGCATATGATGCATATCGCTCTACATTAAGTAAAGATGCGAATTTAAATAAAGAATATCAAGACTATATGCAAATGCTAGTTGATAATCGTGAGAAGTATAATGTGCCATTAGTATCAGACGATTATTTAGCGAATCATGCATCGAAGCCAGTTTCAGATATTGCAGCAGAAATAACAGCGGAAGCAAAATTGAAAAATGTATCAGTGAAGAAAAATAAATCACAGTTCTTTAATACATTCACACTACAAGGAACATATACAGGAACTGCAGCAAAAGGAGAATATGAAGATTGGAAAACAATTACACAAAACGTTAATGATACGTTAAAACGTTTAAGTGTAAAGGAATGGACAGGCTATAAAACAGTAACAGCATACTTCGTAAATTATCGCGTGAATGCATCAGGACAATTTGAATATGATGTTGTGTTCCATGGTATTGATACGGAAGAAGGGGCAGAGAATAAAGCACCAGTTGCGGTTATAAACGGTCCGTATAGTGGAAATGTAAATGAAGCAATTTCATTTACAAGCAACGGATCAAAAGATGAAGATGGGAAAATTATTTCATATAAATGGGAGTTTGGTGATGGAGCAGTAAGTAATGAGCAAAATCCAACTCACGTATATACAAAAGAAGGAGCGTATACGGCTAAATTAACAGTAACAGACGATAAAGGAGCAACTAATACTGCTACAGCGACTGTAACTGTTCAAAAGAAAGAAGATAACAGTGTAGAAAAAGAACCGAATAACTCATTCCAAACAGCAAACAAACTGCAGTTAAATCAAGTTTTACATGCTAGTTTAGGAAATGGCGATACAAGTGACTTCTTTGAAATTAATGTGGAGAATGCTAAAAACCTTCAAATTAACGTAACGAATGAAAATAATATCGGAATGAACTGGGTACTTTATTCTGAAGCAGATTTAAATAATTATGTTACGTATGCTCAGCAACAAGGGAATAAACTAGTAGGTAGTTACTACACGTATCCAGGGAAGTATTATTTACATGTGTATCAGTATGGTGGTGGAACAGGGAATTATACGGTGGAAGTGAAGTAGTAAAAAGGGAGTTGTCTTTTTCAATGAATGGCACAAGGTCTGTACTTTAATGAAAAAACAACTGCAGGAAATGTCCCTAATGATAATAACAAATTAAGTATCGCGAGATATTATATTTACATTAAACAAATCTAATCAGTAAATGAGATAAAATCGATGAACTAGTATTTCATCACGATGTAAGAAAAGTTATAAATATTAAGTGTTTTTAATTGAATTAAACTAAAGGATCAGAGTATATCTGTAACAATAGATATACTCTGATCCTTTTATGTAATTAACTAAATAGAAAATTGTTATCACGTTAGCAAGGGATACTAATAGAAAAACGTGTCCCTTTACCTAATTCACTCTCTATCTCTATATCTCCGTTTAATTCTCTAATAATACTATAAGCAATCATAGTACCAAGCCCAGTTCCTTTTTCTGTTGTTGAATAGAATGGCAAAGCAATTCGTTTTATTTGTTGAGATGACATCCCAATTCCTGAATCAATAATATCAATTATGATATTTTCTTTTACTTTTTGTATATTTATTTGTAATAATCCACCATTTTTCATAGCCTCAATTCCGTTTTGGATGATGTTGTTTAGACAGAGTTTGAATTTTTCGGGGTCCCCATTTATATAAAAGGAATCTGTACTATTTTGTTTGATTTCAACTTTGTATGACAGAGCGAGTGGTGAAATAGTATCTTTCACCTGATTTAAAATGTGATTAATATCTATTTTCTCTTTTAGGGTGTTCTGTGGTTTGGTTAAAGATAAATAGTTATTAATAGTAGATTGTATTTGCTGCATTTCAATTAACATGATTTCTAAGTATTGCTCCTGAGATAGCTTAGAGGCATGTTTTTCATTTAATAATTGAGTGAATCCATGTACCGTGGTTAGTGGGTTGTGGATTTCGTGTGCAATTGACGCTGCTAGTTCGCTAGCTATATAAAATTTTTCAGCCCGTTGCAGTTTTTCTTTCATTTTATATTTCTCAATCATTTCCTCTATAAAATAAACTGATAATAATACTGTGAAAATATTAATGACTATATAATTTAATAAAAATTCTATGAGAGTAGAGTCTATTTTACCTCCTGTATTTATTTGAGTTACAATACCGCAAATAGAAAGTGAAGCTGTACATACTAAAATAAGAAGTAAGCTTAATAATATCTTTTTTTCTTTAAAATACATAGGTAATAAGTAACGAAAGAGCATTGTTATACCCAAAATAATAGTGAAGATAATAAATGATGGAAGAACGCCATTTCCGCCTAAGTAAAACCGGTAAGAAAGATATAAAATTCCTATAAAAACAATGTTTTTTGTATTTCCATATAGAAAAACTAATATAATAGGAATAAAACGTAAATCATAAATAAATCCCACATGTAAATGAAAAGGAAAAGTCATACAAAAAATAATAGCAATGGAGGAAAGGATAGAAAATAACATATTATTACATGTTATTTTTTCTTTAAACTCTAGCCAGAGTACGTGATAGCTAAGGATACAAATTATTATAATAAAGGTATTTAATAAAAGAGTAGAAATTCCCATAGTTTTGCATCTCCGATAGTTTGTAAGTAGAATTATGTATGAGTTGGACAAAGATGTTTAGTATTAGTAGACTTTTTATCTAAAAAGGAAGGGTACTTGAAAAGTGCTGTTATATTACTCGTATTAAAATCGATAAGGAAAATAGAAAAAATAATAGATAAAAAATCTATTTAAATTCATGTGCATATGAAATTATAAACTAACTTTTGTATAGGTAAAATTGGGATTGAGTTACTGATAAAATAAGGTTCTTTAAGTATGAATATTCTGTGAAAATGATATGTGTGGTGACTCCTATTTTGTAGCCTTCGTTATATTAACATGGAATATATCAAATTACAAAGTGAAATTTTAGAAAAATTTTATTAGTACATTTTATCTGAAATAGAAATGCTATTTATTTGAGTATTTTGGTACTTCCTCGTATAAAACTTTATTAGAAAAAGATTTTAAAATTTATAAGTTTTTTATGAAGTGTAATATTGTAGCTTTATCTATGTGGCTTTCTCAATAACTATTAAGGCGGAAAGTTAAAATATATAGGTTTATAGATATGAATTATTACATAAAAACGCACTTAAAAAGGATGTATGATGGTAATAGAATACAAACATCAAGGGGGAACTTAAAATGAAGTTAAATAAACTAGTGCTTAGTTGTGGAGTAGTTTCAGCATTAACACTTGGTGTGTTAGGGAATAATACTTATGCTGAAGAAGTACACAAAACGAATGATCCAATTCATGTAGTTGAACATGTTTCTGCAGACTTATTATTAACCCAAACAATGGATTATAGTGGCGAGGCTGTAACTTCTTTCGTATATGATGGGAGTACTGACTTAAGCTTTTCTATGAAAAATAATGGTCAAAATACAATGGGATATAGTGTAAAAGGTCCAAATACAGAGCTAATTGTTGGTGGTTATATAAAACCTGGAGAACAACAAATTAATGTTACAAATGTACGGAATGCTTTATCTCCATTGCCGAATGGAACATATAAAATTTACGTTTCAAATGATGATGGTTCTAAGGGGCAATTCCAAGTTTCAGTAAGATCTATGAATTAAATTTAAAACGCTTTGTTTTTAAGTTAATTTAATCTTTACTTATTGGAAAGAAGCTAAAGTGAATTGAGAATTACCGATAAAAATGAAAACGAGCACCTTATCTAATTGTGAGAGGGTGTTCGTTTTTTGCTATTAAACAGAAAATAATTATAAATATATTTTGATATTCCCATTGCTAACCTACTAGATTGTGTCAACTAGAGAATGTCTACTATAAAACATATTAAAATAAAGATGATGTAACATTCCGCTAAATTATATGGGGAAATAGAAAAACCACCCTTATATGAGTGGTTTTAGTAATTATTTTTAGGTTATACATTTAAAATTAGGCTAAGTTATAGAAATAATAAACATTTAATCCGTTGTTATTATTTTGGTTCTGGATAATGATTGTAGTATGAGATTCTAATAAATTCTTGATAGACATTTGTTAATTTTGCATCTCTAAGAGCATCGTTGAATTTTTGCATACGTACACTCCCTTGAGCGTAGCCTCCACCTGGAGTATAAGGGTTTCTTGCTTCAAAGTCATCCAAAAATACTTTTAATTTTTTATAGTCTTGAGATTGATAGAAAGCCACGGCCTCTTCAGGAGTGACATCAAAGTAAGAGGATGACGTTGAGTTATAAGAAGCTGCTTGAGCAGTAGGTGCCTCTAGCATAGTTGCAGCTCCACCGAACATAGTAAGCGCCATAGAAGATACAATAATTTTTTTAAACATAATAAAACCTCCATGTAGAATATTGGATTAATAGTAATCCTGTAATCATTATAGTTACACTGAAAATGATTATCAAATGCAATATTGCATAATGTATCCCGCTATTTTGGGGCAGTAAGACTCCCGCCCAAAAATTCAATGAAAGCAAAGAAGTTAGATGGGAATCGGGAGGATTAAAGTTTCACTTTATTCTTTGAACGAGAAGTCACCTTTATATTTAAATGGAGGAGTGTAATAGATTAGAAGAGGTGTATAAGTTACTCAGGTTAACAAGAAAATGAAGAGGATATTTTTAATAGGGGAAAGCTTAATAACTGGAGTAAAGGAATTGCTATTTATATATTTAACATACATATTTGTCTTTTAAATTGTAGGCGTGTTTTAGAATTTGTATATAGTAAATTCGTTAAAAAACTTGATAAATAATAAAATGTGTAAATTTTTTGACTATTTTATTAAAATTATTTAATATTTGTAATTTATTGTTTTATAATGATAAATGGGTCGATCGTGAATGTTTTAGATATTGCGATATATACTCGGATTAATTTATTCTAGGGAGGTTACAAAATTGGGTAAGAGAGTCATTATAAGAGTTTTTACATTATTATCAGTACTGGCATTATTCCTTAATGTATTTTTACCTAGGGCTAGTGCAGAGGTTATGACGCATGAGAAATATTCAATGGACTGGAGTTATAGTAATAGTCTAGGTAAGTACATTCGCACTGAAATGATTAAAAATTCAAGTGGTCAAATTGCTTATTGCTTAACCCTTGGATTAAAATCACCAAATGGTGAAGATCTTCCTGAAATGGGGAAAACAGATAATGTAGTATATAGAGTCTTATTAAATGGTTTCCCGCAAAAAAGTGCTGAACAGCTGGGAGTAGCTAATAAAAATGAAGCGCATTATGCAACGCAACTTGCGGTTTGGAATGCATTAGGTCAACTCGATGTAAATGAATTAAAACATGAGAATAAAAATGTTGAAAAAGCAGCTAAGGCTATTATTAGTAATGCTAATAATAGTGAAGAGACTCAAGATGTTTTTATGAATGTGATTCCTGCTGAAAAGCAAAAAGCAGAATTAAAGGGTGAATTCTTCGAAACAAATCTATATTCAGTACAAACAAATGCTAAGAGTGGTTCTTATAAGGTAGTAGCGAAAAATACACCTAATGGAGTTAGAATTGTAAGTGAAAATGGAGAAGTGAAAGATCAGCTTTCAGTTGGAGAAAAATTTCGTATCCAAATTCCTAAGAATACAAAAACGGGTGAATTTAATTTAAGTGTTGCTGCTAATTTAACTAAAGTTCAAGCAATTGCTTACCGTGGTACGGATACTGTTCAGAATGCTACAGTACTATTAGAGAGAAATGAAGAAAAGCTTAGTAGTGATCTTGCAGTAAATTGGGAAGCAGCTGGTTCTTTAAAAATTAAAAAGGTTGGAGAAAATGGAGAAGTTTTAGCTGGTGCAGTATTTGAGGTCTTTAATGTAAATAATGAATCAGTCGGAAAAATCACGACTGGTGCTGATGGTATGGCAGAATTAAACAACTTACCAATTGGTACTTACACATTAAAAGAAATTAAAGCACCAACAGGCTATGTTTCAGATGATAAACCACAAACTATTGAAGTTAAGACAGGAGAAACAGGAGCTGTCCAAATAGTAAATAACAAAGTAAAAGGTAGCATCGAAATTAAAAAGCTTAGTGATTCAGGAAAGATTTTACCAAATGTTGAATTCACAGTCTTCACTGAAGATGGAAAAGAAGTGAAAAAAGTAGTAACAAAAGAAAATGGAATTGCAAACGTTGAAGGTCTTACGTATGGTAAATATTATTTCTTAGAGACAAAAACACCTAATGGATATATTGGAAATAAAACAAAGCATCCTTTTGAAATTAAAGAGCACAATAAAACACTTACTTTTACAGTGGAAAATACCGAAGTGAAAGGTAGTGTAAAATTACTAAAAGTAGATAATGAAGATATTAGTAAAAAATTAGAAGGTGCAGCATTCGAGCTAAAAGATGCAAGTGGAAAAGTAGTTGGGGAATATAAGACAGATAAAAATGGTGAGATTAACGTCAAAGATTTAGCGTATGGTAAATATTCATTTGTAGAAAAGGCTTCTCCAAATGGTTACGTTCTTGTTAAAGAACCAATTATGTTCGAAATAAAGGAACATGGAAAGATTATTGAGCTATTGGCAGTTAATCATCTTATCAAAGGTGATCTAGAAATTACAAAGGTAGATGTAGCTGATGGAAATAACAAGCTTCCAAATGCAGAATTTACGATTTATAACGAAGCAGGAAAAGAAGTAGTAAAAGGAAAAACAGACGATAAAGGAATCGCTAAATTTGAAAAGTTACCATTTGGAAAATACACATATAAAGAAACTGTTGCACCAAAAGGTTATGTATTAAATGAAGAAACGTTCTCTTTTGAAATTAAAGAGAATGGTCAAATCATTAAACACATTGTCAAAGATGAAAAGATTCCTTCAATAGAAACAAAAGCTACTGATAAAACAGATGGTACAAAAGAAATGCACACGTCTAAGTCTGTAACAATCCAAGATAAAGTGGAATACAAAGACCTACAAGTAGGCAAAGAGTATACTTTAAAAGGTAAATTAATGAATAAAGAGACTAATAAACCATTAGTTGTAAATGGTAAAGAAGTAACTGCTGAAACGAAGTTTACACCAAAAGAAGCAAATGGTTCTATTACACTAGATTTCACTTTTGATGCAACTGGTTTAGAAGAAAAAGAAGTAGTAGTATTCGAAGAGTTATTGAAAGACGGAAAAGTTGTTACGACACATGCTGATATCAATGATAAAGGTCAAACAGTTAAGTTCGTTAAGCCATCAGTAAAAACGACAGCAACAAACAAAGCTGATGGTGGAAAAGAGATTCATTCAAAGGATTCTATCACAATCCAGGATAAAGTGGAGTACACTAACTTAGTTGTTGGTAAAGAGTACACTGTAAAAGGAAAATTAATGAACAAAGCTATTAACAAACCATTACTAATTGATGGTAAAGAAGTAACAGCTGAGACTAAATTTACTGCAAAAGAAAAGAACGGTTTTGTAACATTAGACTTTACTTTTGTTGGTGCTGAACAGCAAGGAAGAGAAGTAGTTGTGTTCGAAGACTTATTACATGAAGGGCAAGTAATTGCAACTCATGCTGACATTAACGATGTAGGTCAAACAGTTCGATTTGTAGAACCTTTTATTAAAACGACAGCAACAAACAAAGCTGATGGTTCTAAAGAGTTAGATGCTTCTAAATCTGTAACAATCCAAGATAAAGTGGAATACAAAGACTTAATCGTGGGTAAAGAGTACGTAGTAAAAGGTAAACTAGTGGATAAAGCAACAAACAAGCCATTATTAGTTGATGGTAAAGAAGTAACAGTAGAATCTAAGTTTACTGCTAAAGAGAAGAATGGTTCTATCACATTAGACTTCACTTTCAATGCTTCTGCATTACAAGGTAAAGAAGTAGTAGTATTTGAAGAACTGTATCAAGATAATATATTAGTAGCTATTCACGCTGAAATTGAAGATAAGGGACAAACAGTGAAATTTAAAGAGGGAAAATCGGAACAACCAAAACCAGAACAGCCAAATTCAGGTAAAAATACGACAACACCAGAGCAACCTAACGAGCAAGTAAAAGAACAACCACAACTTAAGAAAGAAATTCAATCTAAAATTGGATGGTTACCGCAAACAGGTACTAATCTTACAAGTTGGATCTCTATGGCTGCAGGAGCATTACTGTTAATTGTTGGTGGAGTGATTTTCTTAAAACGTAAAAATGCATAGAAATTAAAAAATAAGCACATCTGTTTTTATAACAAGATGTGCTTATTTTTATCATTTTAGCCAAGAAGACTCCTATATTTAAGCGTGAATGGCATTTAAAATAGCAACTTTATTTGTAGTAAATAATACATAATTTTGTTTTACTGTTTTAATTAAAATACGGTCTGTTGTCCCATAAGCTGTTCCAATACGTATTACATCTATTTCTTCAACACCAGCATAGGTAGCATCTTCGGTAACCTCAATCACATCACGTAATGGAATTGTAATCTCCGCCAATTGCCATGAAATAATTAACTTTTCATTTGTTTTTTTTACATTAATGCCTAGCATTATACCAAGACCCTTCAATAATAATATGCTACACTTCTAATCTTATTATATAAATTTTTAGATTTTTTATCTATATGTAGGAATAGAATTTATTTATATCTGTGAGCATTTTAATGATGTCAAACAAATAGAAGGATATACAGTCTTTCTGTTAAGAACTATATATAAACAAAAACAGACTTTAGAAGAATATATGGATCTACAAAAATAGAATTGAAGAATTAAACTGGCTATCAATAGACGTGAGATTGTAAAGGGCAGGGGATATAAATTAAGGTGTTTTTTAATTTTTTTGGTGAAGAGGGAAGGTATCCCTCTTCTTTTTTCATTCCTTGTAAAATTTGAGGATGTCTTAAGGGGGTGAAAAGATGGATTGTGTGGGTGTATTAATAAAGGCTACTTTAGGTGGCTTCTAGAGATGTTTTTTGAGGGAATACAATATTATAAGTTGTAGTATTCATTGCAGCAATTGACTATAGTATAGGAGCATTCACGTTGGGATATAACAGAGAATTATAGAGTAAAGTAGGATTCAAAAGCATTGTTAAAAATGTGGTTATTATAAGTTGTTTTTCTATCAAAATAATTAGCTTTTGTTCAAAATTTAAGATTATTATTTTATTATATGTAGTAACTATTTATATTATTTAATAATTACTTGGTTTACTATTAAGGTGATTATCTTACAAAAGTGTAAGGTTATTTTAATTGACACTCATATATATAAGTAACTATACTGGTTACACGATGTTGGTAATTATATTTAATAATCTCTATCTATAAGTGTATGTCCGAGGATTATTTTTGGAGTAATAGTTCGATTTTAAATTCATTATCTGCTATATAGTAATGCGAAGAACTTAATCTATCCTTTATTCAAGGTCGTATTATTTAAAGATTAATTATAAATGATATATTTACCAAATTGTAATAACTTGATAGAGGTGTTACATTTTGAAATACAAATTAATTGCTACAGGAATTCTTGCTGGAAGTCTATTATCCTACTCATCTAATACATTTGCAAATACTCATAAGTTCCCAGATGTTCCTGCATGGGCGGACAAATCCGTTAATTATTTAGTTGATAAACAGGTATTGAATGGCTATCCAGACGGAACTTTCGGTTCAAATGACTCATTAGACAGAGCTTCGGCTACAAAAATTATGACAAAAGTTTTAGGTCTACAAATTGACTCTAATGCAAAACCATCATTTACAGATTCACAAAACCACTGGGCGACTCCGTATATTGCTGCTGCTGAAAAAGCTGGTATTGTTAAAGGTGAGGGTAATGGAATCTTCAATCCATCCGGAAAAGTAACTCGCGCTGCTATGGCTACGATGCTAGTAAATGCATATAAACTACAAAGCACACCAAATCATAATGAGCAGGTTAAATTTGAAGATTTAAAAGGGCATTGGGGAGAAAAATATGCCAATATTTTAATCGGTTTGAAAATTTCCAATGGTACTGAGAACGGTTGGCAACCAAATAGATTTATAACACGTGCTGAAGCTGCTCAACTTACTGCAAAAACAGATATGATGCAACATCGTCAAAAAAACCCATTAGAAAGCAAAACAATTATTATTGATCCTGGACATGGTGGCGAAGATCCTGGGAAATCCACAAAGGGATTACCTGAAAGTAAGATTGTACTAGACACTTCTTTACGTCTACAACAATTACTTGAAAAGCATACACCATTTACAGTTTTATTAACTCGTCAATCTGATAATAGACCAGGACATGATCAAAAAAGTTCTTTACAGGAACGTGTTAAATTTGCTAAAAAAAATCGGGGTGATATCTTTATAAGCGTACATGCAAATGCTTTTAATGGTAATGCAAAAGGGACAGAAACATATTACTATAAATCTTCTAAATCTGAAAAAACAAATCCTCATGTGGAAGAAAGTCGTGTTTTAGCGGAAAAAATTCAAACACGTTTAGTAGAGGCACTTCAAACACGAGACAGAGGAGTTAAACATGGAGACCTTCATGTTATAAGGGAAAATGACATGCCAGCTGTGTTGACGGAACTGGCATTTATAGATAATGGTATTGATTACAGTAAATTATCTACGGAAAATGGCAGACAAATTGCAGCAGAAGCCATTTATGAAGGAATTTTAGATTATTATGAATGGAAAGGAAATAATGTATCTGAATATAGGCTGTAATAAGTAATTGAAAATATAGTAATTCTCGAAATGAAGAATTCTATAATTTTTTAATTTTTTTAAACAACAATTTTAAATTTGTATTTAAAATTGTTGTTTAAATCGTTATTTTATGTTTTAATAATGTTGATAATAGTTATCAATAATAGTGAGAGGAAGATTAGTGAAATATGTGTTTTTAGTTAGTGTCATAAAAGTTAATGAATTTCTATATTGTATGGCTATAAATCTATCTCTATTTTTGTGAACTAGAAATAATATATTTATATCTTTTAAATGTTTAAGAAGGAGTGGCTGTCTGTATGAAAAAAGCAAAAGAAATAGCTAAATGCGTTGCGGTAGCGTCCGTTATTATGTCTGGATCATTTGGTTTACAAGCAACATCTGCATTTGCAGATTCTAAAGGAACTGTAGAAAATCTTCAAAATGGTGGGAAGGTCTATAATAGTTTTAAAACTACTTATGACATGAAGCAAAATATCAAAAATTCAATAAAGGTTTCTTTTATTGAGGATCCTTACGCAGATAAAAAGATTGCAATTGTTACCACTGATGGTAGTAATATAGATGCTAAATATACAATTAATAGCGGATACTATAACGCAGGTTTAAAATGGCCATCAGCCTATCATACTGAAGCAGAAATAACAAGTGGTGATAGTGCTCAATTCCATAAAGCTGCCCCAGTTAATACAATGACTTCAGCAAAGGTCACTTCGGAGGTAGGGTATACACTTGGTGGAAGTGTTAAAGTAGGAGTAAATGATAAAGGGCCAAATGCCGATGCAAGTATCACAGGTAGCTTTGCTTGGAAAGAAAGTGTATCTTATGATCAAGTAGATTATAAAACGGTATTAGAGACCCACACAGATAAAAAATTAAATTGGAAAGTAGGATTCCAATCATTTAACTTCCCAGAGTGGGGAATTTATAATCGTGATTCATTCAATACTTTCTATGGTAATCAACTATTTATGAAATCACGTAGTTATAATGAAGGAACGAATAATTTTGTTTCAAAAGATACAGTACCAGCTTTAACAGGATATGGTTTTTCTCCAAACGTAGTAGCGGTTATTACTGCTGATAAAACAGAAACTACATCAGATTTAAAAATAACAAATCGTAGAATTTCAGATCAGTACAATATCGAATGGGTAAGTTCAAAATGGTGGGGAACAAATAATAAAGATACATATAATGAATTCTTTACGAACCACTATAAATTAGACTGGAAAAACCATCAAGTTACTCTTGATAACCAAAAAGCCCTTGAAGAACAAATGAATAGTATCAACAGCGTGAATGATAAACTTAACAAAGGAAAAGGGAAATTATCTCTTTCAATGAATGGAAATCAACTTAAAGCTACATCTAGCAATGCTGGTTATGGTATCAGTTACGAAGATAAAAATTGGGGTATCTTTGTAAATGGTGAAAAGGTCTATACTTTTAATGAAAAATCAACTGTAGGCAATATCTCTAATGATATTAACAAATTAAACATTAAAGGACCTTATATCGAGATTAAACAGATCTAGTCAGTAAATGATGGCCGATTGATGGATAATTATCTCATCAATATACGAGTTTATTTTAAATCTGTATAATGTAATGAAAGGACCAAAGTTTATCTATAAAATAGATAAACTTTGGTCCTTATTATTTTTTTGTTTGCACACGAAGTTAAGATAATATTAGATGTTTTTTGTCCAGACTTTCACTCGATTAGAAAAGAGCGTAAAGTATTTGAAAGCTATTGATATTACGCAAGGGGATATTGTTTAAAGTAATCAGAACTTCATCGGTTGTTAAGTTACCACTTTAAATATATAATTAAATTTCATTAAAAAGATACTCTATTCAAATTCCTTATTGGGTTTTTGAAGTGAAATATATACTATTTGAGGTGTGTGAAATGGGGAAATCTCGAGAGCAGACAATGGAAAATATTTTAAAGGCTGCTAAGAAAAAATTTGGAGAGCGTGGCTACGAAGGTACGAGCATACAAGAAATTGCAAAAGAAGCGAAAGTGAATGTTGCTATGGCCTCGTACTATTTTAACGGGAAAGAAAACCTATATTATGAGGTATTTAAGAAATATGGTCTTGCTAATGAGCTACCCAATTTTCTTGAGAAGAATCAATTTGATCCTATCAATGCCCTTAGAGACTATTTAACGGTTTTTACTACACATATAAAAGAGAACCCTGAAATTGGATCATTGGCATATGAGGAGATTATTAAGGAAAGTGCACGATTAGAAAAGATTAAACCGTATTTCATAGGTAATTTTGAACAGTTAAAAGAAATATTACAGGAGGGTGAAAAGCAAGGAGTTTTTCATTTCTTCTCCATAAATCATACGATACATTGGATCACTTCTATTGTTTTATTTCCAAAGTTTAAAAAGTTTATTGATTCTTTAGGGCCAAATGAAACGAATGATACAAATCATGAATGGATGCCAGAAGACTTAGTGGACAGGATTGTTACTGCATTAACAGATAAACCTAAAGTGTAAAATTATAAAGAAGTATAATGTATTCTTTTTATTGAAAAAATACAAACCTTTTGGAAGTGAACCTAGTAGTATTAATTTATAGATTTATATACTTTTATGAAAATAAATGAAGTAAATTCAATTTAATCTTATTTATCTTATAGGGATTATAAGTTATACTAAAAGTAGGTACAAAATGTACCATTTGAAAAAGAGTGCATTGCAAAAAGGAATCCGTAAAGGATTCCTTTTTTGTTTCTTTGAAAATGAAGCAATGTTCTAATAACTAGCAGTCCTTTTTGTATGGACTTACTGAGGTTATAATGAGAAGAAAAAGAACCCTATAGGGTTCTTTTTCAAGGCATATTAACAGTAAGGAGAATCATGAAATGCTACTTCAAATCTTTATTAGGGGAAAGATTTTGAAAAAGCTTAACATGTATTTATTTTTACATAAATGTAAGATGTAGTAAATTGATAATGTTTATACTTACTATTACTAATATTCAATTAAGATGGTTAATACTATTTATATAGTGTTAACTGGTGTATAGTACAGTATACATTTAGAGATTTAATATTAGATTTCATTTGTTAAAAAAGTTAATAGATATATTATTTCAAATTCTAACTAACATTTAAACGATTTTAATTGAAATTGGTTGTGTATTAACCCTTATAAGCCAATAAAAGTAAATGAAATAAACAAAGACCCTGTAATAAATACAGGGCCGGATACAGGGTTAAGGGAACGCATAGTTTCTTAATATCATAGTAGCATATATTCTTTGTATAGCTACATGAGGATTTTGACAGAATTAAGAACAAGACAGAAAATCTGTAGGAAAGCAAATATAGTGCTGGAAATGTGATTTTAAATTAAGCTATAGGTATATTGAAATGGATGAAAACTCTTGAGTACCATGATTAAATTGCCTTTAATTATGAGGTTTAGGTTAGAGGGATAATTGGATCTTACTGAAAAGAAAAAATGTTTTTTAGATTAAAAGAAGAAAAGACACCTTTTGGGTGTCTTTTCTTTAGGTAAACAGTTCACATATTGCTGAATTAGATACGAAACTATAATTCGACTACGAAGTAAATCCTAACATAATCTGAACAGAAAAAATATGTAATATTACATTTTTAGTTTTTAATTATTTTATTCAATATAGAGAAGCAACGTAAATAAAAGGGCATGCAGTCGTATCTGCAGCCCTTTTTAGGAGGAATTCAAGACACCATTAGGACACGTATTGGTAAACAGGTTCAAAAATAGTATGTGTGAAAAGAAAAAGTCCTATACCAAAAGTAGACAGGACCTTATCTTTTTTAAATTTTAAAAAATGAAATTCTGTCCTTTTGAAATCAGTACAGCACACACTTGGTTTGAAATGAAATTAGAAAAAGTATACATGAAAATGGCAGACAACTATTTTGTTGCCTGCCGGTGCCAGTGGGTTGAATGAGTTAGTCAATTCAATAAATTGTGCTATCCCATTACCAGAAGAGTGAAGCCGCTAGTTCAAACGGCTTAGACATAGTTTGTCTAATAAAGAAAAAATTATGAGTAGAAATTTTGTTTGCTCTATATGAAAAGATAAATAGATATTCATCAGACAAGGATAATTTAGCATATCTTGAATAGGGTGTAGGAACGAATTAAAGAAAGGGATATTTGTTTAGGAAGGGACTGACTCAGGAGTGGGACTTTCGGACAGGGTTTGGGGAGCGGTGATTGCCTTTGGCATTGCGACTAATATCGTTGCTTGTATAATGGCAGTATACATTCAAAAATATGAGCTAATGATAAATCATCTTACAAATATTTTATTTTTAATAATTATCTCTTTAACGTTTATAAAGATGAAAATTAACAGATGGGTGGCTTTAGGATTTACATTAGTTGTAATAGAAAAAGGTATTAAAGCGGGCTATGACTTCTACACACATAATTATTATAGTGTCAGTTGGAGTTTAGCTATTATTGTCTATTGCATATACGAGATGGAAAAGTATCATATTGAAATAAACGAATAGGCGCAACAAAAAGGTGTTAGTAGGTGGAATTCTTTTTAAAATACTATAAAAAAGACACTACAAGAGTGTCTTTTTTTTGAAAATACTCTATAATTAACTTTGGGGAAGGTAATGTTAGAGTATTCGTTTAGCATTATCTTTATATTTGATAAACCATGAAATCGAAAGATTTTGTGGTTTATTTTATGAACAATAGATATTACAGTATTGGCAGTGAACTATTGATCATTTTAAGCATTAGGAAAGAATGGATTAAAAGTCTAACATCGAATAACGGTTCCGGAATATAGTGTTGCGAAATGATCTCCCATATCCCAAACGGTACTTGCCTGTATATAGCCTTTAAAGCCTTCTGAAGAATAATAAATCTCTTTTGGTATACTTTCTTTAGTTTGGAAATGTGCTTTAGAGTACTTTACATAATGGTTTTTAACAACTTTTGCTTCTGGAACAATAGTGTTTTTTTGTTCCAATTTTGGCCTAGCACTAGAAGGTGGTATGAATTTTACAGAATCTTGGTAATTAGTATCTAAGGTGTCAGCTTGTACACTGTGTGACGAAACAAAGGTGCTTAAACTACTTCCCACGACTAAAGTTGCAAATACTAACTTTGAGAATTTTGTTAATCTACTCATTCTATAATCTCCTTTTTATTATTTTGTAAGGTATCTCCTTACACCTCACAGTCTATATCCACTACAAAAGGGTGTACATACATATTGATAGACAAAATTCTACAAAATACCTCATGTTTTGGCGTTTATGTATAATAATCCAATGTATAATAATCTATCAAAAGTAAAAAGGTAGGCATTATATAAAAGAAAATGAATAATTTATGCAGAGTTTGTATATGAAATTATTGTTTAAATATTCTAAAATGAGTTGATAAAGATGTTGGTAGGTTTTTGGGAAAACAAATGATTCCCTAGGTGGAATTTGAAAGAAAGATTCTCTGTTAGAGTTTTTATAAGGGAATTCATTTTCGTAGATTCAAAATGTAAAAATAACTAAAGAATTAAGTAAAAGCACACATTTTAAATAAAAGCTCTGTTAAAAGTAAATGTTGATATTTGAAACCAATTCGAAATCTTAATATAATTTCATAAAAACTAACGTTCGATATGTATTGAGGTTGAGCAAAGCGTTCAGTAATCTATTGAAACATATTCGTGATTTGTCTCATACAGAGAGAGCAAGTGTTTCAATGGGGAAAAAGCTATGTTGAGTCTTTTTTCTCTGTCGGTGGTCGTCTAATCAATGAAATGACGGATGCTTATGATAGTTTGTGTCTAGCAACATTTGTGTATAAACGAATGAATTAAGAAAAGGGTGAAATATTGGATAACTCGAAATGGATGCCTTTAAGTAATGTTGATGATGATGAGGAAATTTGGGCAGGAGCAAGAGTTAGGTTGTACAATGTTGATATGAATAGAGAAGATAAAGAAAATAATTTCTATGAATATATTATTTCTTATATCTACGACAACACTAACTACTTACAACTAACTAATTTAACAACAGGAAAAGCAGGTTATATTATTTGTGTCGTTGAAAAAGAATTACCAAATAATTATGCTTTGGGCAGAACATTAAAGCAAAGAATAGGTTTAGAAAATACCTATTTTAGATTTGAATAATCAACAAATAAGGGAAGCACCAATTCTAAGGTGTCTTCCCTTATTTAATACTTTTTATCAATAATCAATATTAACAGAGCCTAAATAAAAAAGTGAGAAAAATGATAAACATTCTTCTCACTTTCATCAATTAGGGTGGCATATACATAAATATGCGTTTGGGTGGATTTTTGGATGAAAAATCCACATGCATAGTATAACAAAAAAATTATGGCTTTTCGCATGTAATATTGCATATGAAAAATAGTAAAGTTTTAAATTTTAATATCAACAACTTATATATATATGTTACAATGTAATTCTCTAATTTATTTTATTCTCCTATCTAGAATTTATAGTTTAGTGATTCAATAAAACAAAAGTGATTGTAATAAACAGATAAAACGATGAAGTAATACAGTTAGAATGGTTAAAAGGCAGTTAAATATAATTATTAAAGGAATAAATTTACTTAGTTATGTTTTGTGAATTTATTATGGTAAGGATTTCATCTGATTGGAATAGCGCTAAATCAAATTTTTATCCAAACGAATCCAATAATTATTTTTTAAATGAAGTATATGTTGCATCAAGTTTATTTGGAATAATTCGTAGTCTAATAATTGCTGAATCTAGAAAAATAACATATTTGAAAGGAGGACAGATAAAACTCTGTCTGTGAAAAGTAAATCTATAAATTATAAAGTACGGATAACAGGATTTAATTGTGGTTTCATTTCGAATGGTACAATAAATGAATGTGGAAAAGTAAAGGAGAAAAATTTAAATAAACTATATAAGTAGTAAAAATGAAAAGGAGAAGTATCTAGTGTTTAATATAAAAGAAAGATTGGGACAAATAAAGCTTAAAACGAAGTTGTCTATGGCATTTATAGCAATATTAATTATACCAAGCCTTATCGTAGGAGTATCATCTTATAATAAAGCAAAAACAGATCTTAATGAAACAATTCTACAATCAGCAAAAGATAATATAAGTATTTTAGATAAGATTGTTGATGATGAATTAGAAAATAAGCATACAGATATCACTCATTTTGCAAAGGTACTCACACAAGGGGATTATAATCCTGAACAATCGCAAAATGTACAGAATAAATTTGATCAATATATACAGTTACATCCAGAGATAGAAACGATTTATACGGCATCCAGTAACAATCAATTTATTCATGCACCTGTTGGAAAAATACCAGAAGGGTTTAATCCGCTAGAAAGTAGTTGGTATAAGGATGCAGTAAAAGCAGATGGAGAGATTATTGTTTCATCTCCATATAAATCAAAGTCTACAGGAAATATGGTAATTGCAATTGCAAAGCAGAATGCAGATAAAAGTGGTGTCATTGGCGTAGATTTGAATATTAAAGATATCGTAAAAACATCCAAAATGATAAAAATTGGGAAGCAAGGATTTGTATCTATAGTTAGTCAAGATAAAACTATAGTTGTTCATCCATCACTAAAGCCTGGAGAGAAATTAGAGAAAACTTTAGTGGATGAATTGTACAAGACAGAAGATGGAGTAATTACTTATAGCCTCAATGGCGAAGATCGAAACATAAGCTTTAAGACAAATAAAAAAACAGGTTGGAAAATAGCTGGCGTAATGCCTACGAAAGAAATTGAAGAAGCTACCAATCCTATTTTTTATAAAACACTCACTATAATAGGTGCTTCATTATTGTTAGGTGGAATTGTAATTCTATTCATACTCAAATCTATAATTACTCCACTAAGACAATTAGTCATGTCAGCTCAAAGAATTAGTCAAGGAGATTTAACCGAGAAAATAGATATTCGTTCAAAGGATGAACTTGGTCAATTAGGTGGTAGTTTCAATACAATGGCAGAGTCGTTACGTAATATTATTTCTCAAATTAACACATCTGCAGGACATGTAGCTGCGTCTTCTGAGGAACTAACTGCTAGTGTAGAGCAAGCAAGTGTTGCGACAGAACAAATTACAAAAGAGATGGAAGAAATCTCGAACAGTGCAGAGGTTCAAAATAATGAAGTTGAGTCTGGAGCTGAATTAATTGGTGAGGTAACACGAAATATTCAATACGTAGCTGAGAATGCTTCTGAAGTATCGACTTCCTCCATATACACTAAACAAAAAGCAAATGAAGGTGAACAATTAGTAGAACAAACTGTAACACAAATGCAGTCTATCCATCACTCTGTTTCTCAATCAGATAATGTCATAAAATTATTAGATAAGAAATCACAGCAAATTGGCAGTATATTAGAAGCAATTCAAAATATTGCGGAGCAAACAAATTTATTAGCATTAAATGCAGCGATTGAAGCAGCTAGAGCTGGGGAACAGGGGAGAGGGTTTGCAATTGTTGCCGATGAAGTTAGGAAGCTAGCAGAGCAATCATCCGAATCTTCGATGGAAATTGGAAGCTTAATTAAGGAAATACAAGCAGACGTACATGAGACTGTAAAAGCTATGAATGAAGTGGGAGTAGAAGTACAGTCGGGAATTAAAGTTGCGAACGATACAAAACAAAGTTTTTATGAGATTTCAAAATCTGCAAATGATATTGTATCAAAAGTGCATGGTATGGTAGAACTATCAAATAAAATGACAACTGATGCAATGAAAGTTGATACATCGATTGATCAAATAGCTATGGCTGTAAAAGAAAATTCTTCAAGTATGCAAACGATAGCTGGTTCATCTGAGGAACAACATGCTTCTATGGAAGAGATAAATTCTTCAGCAATACAATTAGCACAGATGGCGGAAGAACTTCAAGAGTTAATTGGTGGATTTAAGATTTAAGTTGAGATTCTAGGAGAGAATGCTAGAATCTTGTTACAGAGTGGAAATGAAAAATCTTATAACATAGTAAATAAGTATTGTACTCTCTATGCGTATTGAACAAGCAGATAAGCCATTTAAAAACCCTCCATTTGGAGGGTTTTTAAATACATGTACATTAAATTTGTGGTGGTGCACCACCATAATCGCCAACACTATATGAAGGAGCAGGATAATGCCCATGAGTAGCAAGCTGATCTGTTTTAGAAAACTGAAAAATTCCCACCGTTAATACCCCAATAAAAGCAATGCTTGATAATAATAAGCTAATTTTTTTCATTATTTTAACACTCCTTTTGCGATTGATTTTTGTCTTGCTTGATAACAAATATGGAAATAGTCACTTACTTTTTGGTGGTTCTCTAATTGTCTACATTTTGTGGCAAATAATTCGGCGTATTCGACAACATATTCCCATAATTCTTCTTCCTCAAAGTATAAGATTCCTTCTTGAATGATTTTTTCTAATTCTTCCAATGGAATATTTTCGTTTAATTTTTTTAAAATAGAGAAGTGGTGTGTATATTCTTCGTTATGAATCTCTCTGCAAATCTGTAGTCCCTTATCAATGAGTTGGCTGGCCGTTGATTGTTCTCCTAACTTATAATGTTCCTTAGCTTGTAGGAAGATGGCCTTGAAGTGTGTAGGGATTTTCTCTGTTACTTCTGAAAGGTGACGAATAGCTAAAGTAGACATACTTTGATCAGAATACAGCCACCCCATAGTATTTTTTACGTATAACAAGGAATCTTCTTCCCTATTTTTTTGTAGTAAATCAATTGCACAATGTAGATATTCTTCTGCTTGTTCGTACTGTTTTAAATAGATGCAGCAACCACCTAGCAAACTATTACAAAAGGCTGTTTTTACTTCATAACCTTCGTACTTTGAAAAGATTGCTCTCGATTTATTTGCGTATTCGATAGAAGCGAGATTGTTATAGGTATGGTGATAGAAAGTAGCAATTCTATAGTAAAATTCGGCGTGTTCAATTTCATCTGGTATAGCTACCAATATTTTTTCTGCTAGTTTATAATGTTCCTCTGCCTCAGTATAATTTGATATAAAAGTGGAATGAATGGATTTGAAAAAATGATAATAGAATTGTAGAAATTGATCTGTAGGCATATCATAATCGCTAATAGTATCAAAACTATTTTGTTGAATACCAAGGCTATCTGTTAAGACCTTGTAACGAAATTCGAGTAGTGAATAGTATAGTAACAAATTTTGATCCTGATGCTCTTGATTCGGTTCAATGCTTAACTTATTAATTTTTTCATCAATTTTCTTTTTTAGATTAGTAGCTTTTATAACTTGCTGAGATAGCATAGATCGATACCAGTCGTTCAATAGAGAGGTTAATTGCTCATTTCCTTTTACTGAGACACTCATAATATACGCCCCCATTTTCTAAAAAAATCCTAATCCAATTTAATTATAAACATCATAACAAAATAGAAGAAAAAATGGAGTGATATTACAATATTTTTCAAGAAAATTCATAAAAAACAATCAATTTGTGTCGAATATACGTAGAATAAAACATCCAAAAATAATCAAAAGATGATATGAGTCTTTATACGTTCTATTAGATGAACTAAGAAACTGTGATTGAAGATTTATGAAATTTCTTTTTCTTAAAACGATCAATTATGTGTTAATTTTTAGATTATTTTATCGGATAAATATAGTATGTATAACCACCAAATGTATAAATCTTGCGTATGTAAATAAGAAGAGAATAAAGGAAATAAAAAAGAACTTGTAAGAATTCCTACAAGTTCTTTTTTAGATAATGTAAAAGGTGAAACAGACTATGTCATTATTTGTAATAGTAAAATTATCTTACGTATGGTTTTATTTTATAGAAGATGTACTATATTGAAGATTTGTTCTTATTGTTGATTAAAGGGAAATTTAAGACTGGTAAGGGGAAAGTGCATAAAAGAGAAAGTCTCCTTTATTTATTCTGAAAAGATAATTCAAAAAGCTATTTGTGTATAGAATAAGCTATGCATAAATTCATCAACATTGGTGATAATAAATAAGAGAATCAATATATAAGCATAAACTTGTTAAAGCTCAGTGTAATTCTATAAATAGTAGATATGATTATCTGAAAAATAACATTATTTACTTTTCGAGTAGGATAAGTAGAAAAAAAAGGAAGTTTTTCTTTGAAGAAAGCTCTTTTGACAGGAATAGATTTTTTCATAACTAGAACAAATAAATTAATAATCACATATACTGTATTGTCGTTAAAGCAAGACATTATTTTCTCAGAACAAGGGAATCACTAGAAAAATACGTGATTCCTTTATTCTTCAATATAATGTCAATAGTTGATTTGAAATAACCGAAGAAATAAAATTTTTGTTAATGGACAATCACATAATTTTAGGTATAGTAGGTTTATAATTTAGACTATAAAAATTAATGTATCTTTTATTATTTTAACCAAGAAGACTCCCTCCATAAGGAACTCACAGCAAGTATGGGTAAGTGGGAGTAGTTCAAAGCATGCAATATTGTTTGATTTGGCTAATACATAGATTTCTCATCTCAGAACTGGTGTAAGAATTATAATATTTATACCATTCTATTGTATTTTCTAAAGTCTGTTGTAGGGACCATTTTGGCTGCCAATTAAGATTGAATTTTGCTTTGCTAATGTCAAGGTTTAGTAAATTTGCTTCATGAAAATTTATTGGACCTATATTTTCTGCTGTCCAATCCCCGCAGCCCCAAATATCTAGTAAACTGGTCACTAATTTTTCTACTGAAACAATATTGCTTAGGGATGGCCCGAAGTTCCATGCTCCTGAAAAAAGGATACCATTATTTATAATTTTTTCTGTAAGGAGTAAATACCCGCTTAAAGGTTCTAGTACATGTTGCCAGGGTCTAATAGCAGTAGGATTTCTAATAATAATCTTTTTGTTTGATTCTAATGCTCGTATACAATCGGGAATAATTCTATCTATTGACCAATCACCACCACCAATTACATTACCAGCTCGAACACTTGCAATTATTTTCTTGTGTTGAGAAAATTTTTCTTCTGAAAAGTAAGAATTACGATAGGAAGAAATTAAAAGTTCGCAGCATCCTTTGCTTGAGCTATATATGTCATGGCCGCCCATAGGGTCAATTTCACGATAACCCCAAGGCCATTCTTTATTTTCATAGCACTTGTCACTTGTCACCATAATTCCTATTTTAGCTGATTCATGTAATCGAATTGCCTCTAGTACATTCATAGTTCCTACAACGTTTACCTCGTATGTTTCTCTAGGATATTCATATGAATACTTAACTAGAGGTTGGGCAGCTAAATGGAATACAATTTCAGGTTTATAATCTGTAAAAACCTTATTTAATTTATTAAAATCTCTAATGTCTCCACGAATATCAATTATATTATTTTGAAGGTTAGTAATGTTAAAGTTATCATTTTTATTTTTAGGATCTAATGAATATCCGATTACAGCAGCACCTAATTCATTCAACCATAGGGATAACCAAGAACCTTTAAAACCAGTATGTCCAGTAATTAAAATTCTTTTTCCGTAAAAAGCATTATTAAAGTTTTGGTTTAACAATTAGTCCACCTCCTTTAGTACCCTATTTTTAGGGAGTTAGGTATAAATGTTTATTATTTTTATACCAATTAACAGTTTTTATAATTCCTTCTTCAATATTAATTCTAGGTTCCCAGGAAAGAGAGTTTTTTATTTTTTGCACATCCGCTTCAGGAACCCATCTTTCATTTGTTCTAGAGGAAATTGCACCGTAATTTGGTCTGGAATTGGTTTTCAAATGTTTGAATAATAATTCTACATAATGTTTCAAGGGGTGAATAGTGCCGCTCCCAATATTAAAGATTTCATTTTGTACAGTAGTATTTTCTACTGCTAGGATACAGGCATCTATTACATTTTCTATATAACAATAATCTCTTAATTGATTACATAAAGTTAAATTTACATCTTTGTTTTGTAATACTCGCAAGATTATATAGCTAAAAATTTTATGCGGCTCTTCGCCTTCTCCGAATATGCCAAAAGGTCTTAATGTTATAAGATTAATATTGTTTTCGCTAGCAATTTGATGGGCGAGTATAGTAGCAGCAGCTTTGGTACTTCCATAGATGTCCACAGGAGTTAGTAACATATTTTCATGAATAGGTTCCATCTTGTTACCGTATTCAGAACTACTCCCAAAATTGATGATTTTTTTACAATTCACCAATTTTGCTGCTTGAATAATGTTACAAGTCCCTATAACATTTGTTTCTATAGCATGGATGTAATCTGTATGGGCAGAATTTACACCATAGGCTGCCAGGTGAAAGATATAATCGGGATTAATTTTCTTTATTGCATCTTGTACTTGTTTTTTATCTCGTATATCTATTTCATAGGTTTCAATATATTTTAGAATATCCTTTAGTCTCCAAGAGTTTGATGGTGTTCTTATGAAAAGAACAATTTTTGCTTGTAAATTTAAAAGTCTTCGTGCCAAGTGAGAACCAATAAAACCGTATCCACCAGTAATAAGGAAAGTTTTATTTTTAAATGAAGCAATCATAGTGATAATCTATCCTTTATTAAGATGTATTTTTAGTTGCTGAAATAAATAGATTTATTTTTAAATAAGGAAAGTATCAGTCTTAATTGTGATGAGGGGAGGGGTATTTAAAATAATTTTTTATTGTTGTTGTATCAATTTGGTCAGCAAATAAAGAGGAGGGAGATTTTTGAAAAGTATTATGAAGGGTATGACATGTCTTGTTCAATTGTTCAATATAAGGAATGTATATATAATCTAAAACTGCTGGAGGTAATTCTAAAGTTTCTTGTTTCCATAAATCGAACTCATTTGGATTAATAATTTGCATACTTCCAAAATGAAAAGCTATTAATTCATCTTGATCAATAAAAACTTTATTATCTGTTTTGGATATAGAACTGCTATTTAAAATGACATTCCAAGGTGCTGCATCAATACCTTTATGAGTCATGATTTTTATATTAGAAAAGATGTTAGGAATGTGATTTAAATATTTTTGGTCACCCCATCTATTCATTTCAACATCATATTGATTATTGCAATATTCTAGGCATTTATCTTTCCACCATGTTAAAATTTCTTTACTATTTTGATCGTTTTTGAAGCCTACTAAACCAGCTTGGTATATACCGTGTATGCTTTCAATTTCAGTAGAGCTTCTTTGAGGGCAAAGGAATACAGAGTACTTCCACCATTCATCAAGAATGATATTAGGTGCTGTAAAGAAATACATATCAGCATCACAATATATAATGTGATCAACTTCCGGATAAAGACTAAGGACATGTAGACATAGGGGCGCTTTTAATGTCCAACAATATTCTTGTAAACTTCTATCATTTTTTATACTGAGGATTTCATGATTTTCAATATCCTTTACCGGAATTAGTATGGCGTGCTTTAATTTTAATTTCTCTAATATTTGATACGTTAGATCATCCATACAACAAATCCATACAGTAAATTTAGCGTTGAAATTTTCTAAGGAATAATAAGAAGTCAATCCTTGGATTAATCGTTCTTTACTTATAATCATGGAAAAGTTCATAAAATGATTGGATTGATTCATTTTTCTTCTTAATTGTGAATCTTTATATAAAGTTTGAGCTTTATTTATATCTTTTTTACTTGAAAATTGTTTAGTATCTTTATTGAATTTATCCTTTAATTGCTTTAAAACAAATTGAATTCTCTCTAAATATGGAGTGTAAATATGGTTTAATATATTATTGGGTATTGAAATTTCTCCCAAAGACCAAAGATCAAAATCATTTTCAGTAAAGATAGTAATACATGCAAAATGGTAAACAACTAGTTTGTCGTTTTCAATAAATATATCGTTTTTAGTCTTGTCAATTTTATAATCGTTATTATATATACAGTTCCAAGGCGCAGCATTTATACCTAAGTTATTTGAAATTTTTACTTTTGGAAAATATATAGGGATATAATCTAAATACTTTTGGTCTCCAAATTTCCCCTCTTCAGCCTCGGCACTGCACCAATCTATACATTTATTTTTCCACCATCTTACACTTTTTAGTCCATAGAGATCATTCTTAAATCCAATTAGACCAGCCTGATATTTTCCATACATTTTTTCTACCCAATCACGATCTCTTTGGGGGGTTAGGAAAATAGAATGGTCACCCCATTCCTCAAAAATAATATTAGGGTCAGAGAAAAAGCATAAATCACCATCACAATATAGAATAGATGGTAAATCATAATTGACCAATAAATATTCTATCAAGACAGATTTTAAAGTCCAACAATATTCATTTACTTTTCTTTTTCTCTTAATTGCTTTTAGTTCACGATCTTCTAATTCTTCAACTTGTAAAAGGTTTACATTAATTAAATTCATTTCTTTTAATAGTGAATATGCAAAAGGATCTATACAACAAATCCACAATGTGAATTTTTCTGAGTACTGCATTAATGATTGCTGTAAAGCAATAATTTTCAAGACATACTCACTACCTACAATGACGCAGAAATGATTATTTAGATCATGTTGTTGATTATAGAATTGGGGATTAATTCTTTTTTGAGTATTTTTTTTGGAGAGATTTGAAGCTTTAATTCCTGTTGAAAGTGGGTTAACTATTTTCTCATTAGAGGGGATGTACAATCGAGGTAAACTTATTTTTTTATCATTAGAGTTCAATGCTTATTCAGTCCTCTCCACTAAAATTTATTTGGATTCCAACTTTCATTTACAGTTTTTAAATCTTTAGGTGTATCGACACTAGCCCAAAAGTCATTGTGTTCATAGACGGCGAGCTCATTGTCTTTTATTAAATTTCGAAGAGGATCTTCTTCTAGAACACAATCATCATTATTACTTAAATAATTGAATATTTCTTTGTTAAATACAAAAAAACCGCCATTAATTACTTCATCAAGTAATGGTTTTTCTTTAAAATCAATAGCAATTCCATCTTCGACCGCCAATAGGCCGTATTGACTATTTTTTTTAATTCCAGTTAATGTAGCAATTTTTCCTTTTTCTTTATGGAATGCTATTAGTTGATCAATATCTATATTGGCTAATCCGTCACCATAAGTTAATAAAAAGGTTTCACCCTGTACAAAGGATTCAAGTTTTTTTAGTCTTGCCCCGGTCATTGTATCAATTCCTGTATCTATAAAGTGTATATTCCAATTTTCTAATTTCTGAAGTAGCGTATATTGACTGGTTTTAAAATTCAAACTAAAGTCATTCTCTTTCCAGCTAAAGTCCATAAAATATTCCTTAATTTTCTCACCTTTATATCCTAAGGGTAAAATGAAATCAGAATGTCCATATTTTCTATACCAATTCATTATATGCAAGAGGAGAGGCTTTCCTTGAACTCGAACTAATGGTTTGGGAATGTCCTCTAAAATTCCTTGCATCCGAAGCCCTTTTCCGCCACACAAAATTATGACTTTCATAGATTTATTTCCTTCCTCTCTATATATTTTACTAATTTAAACTATGTAGTTTGTTTGGTAAATGTATACACGGTTGTACCATAATGACAATCAACTAAAAAAAATATGTTAGATTTATAATTCAGATGCTGATTAAACGTGGAGAATACACACTGTAGTTTATCATTAATTATATGTAAATTAGGTTCTTTTAAAATCTATGCTTTAGTTTATTTAATATTAATGAAAGAAATTGCTTGTTCTTAAGATAAAAGAAGGGGAAGGAAATCAAGGGAATTGAAGAAGCTTATAATGAAATATCCAAGAAGACAAAATATAAGATAAAGTATGGAAGTAAGTAGTCGTGAATGCACTACATAAGCAGAATATGCTGATCGCATAAATGATTATACAGAAATCAATAGAAGAATAACAAAGGGAATTAGCCATTTAAAGGAAAATGGAACAACTATTTTTACATTTTATAAATTCAAAAAAGAGCACCGCATAAAGGTGCTCTAGTGATGGAACTAATTTTGTAAAGAACTATTTATTCAATAAAGAAGGACTTACGAATTATTATATGAACGTTTTGTTAATTAAGTGTGTATCAATTAGACAGGAATTTTATTTTTCTACACCTATTTGATTTTACGGGCCAAATCATGTTAAAAGTAAGAAGAAAATTATTAAGTTAATGTTATTTTGTTTAAAATAACATCCCAATCGGAATCATCACCTTCCCATCTATCCTGATAACGTGGGAGTTCAATTGAACAAACCCTCGATATTCCCCAATTTTGTTCAACAATATTAGATATACCCTCCTTGAAATTAACAATAAGAATATTAAAATCCTTATTTGTAATTTTAGATAATACGTTTTGTAATTCAACCGCTTCATCTCGATTTCCCCAAATTCTAATGAATAAAATGGATTCACTACTATTTATTTTTTCAAGGAATCGATTAATTCTAGTGTCTAATTTAGCTTTAAAAGAAGGATAGGTTGATTTCAAATCCTTTTCGGAATTAATAGGAAAATCATGCATTGAAAAACAATTATAATAAGTGTCCTTTATACAGTAGGTAATTCGTTCTGCCCATTTAATTTGATTATCAAATTCTGATTCAATAAGACCGTAACTTTCTGAACCTTCTATAACCATATTTTCCAACTTCATGAATTTTTTAAATCGATTTTGAAGTAATCTGTTTACATCTGAAAGTGATGGATAATAAAACCAATCTAAAGGTCCAGAAAATGTTCTTAAATTGTGTCTTTTGATTTGGTTGGTGACTTGACACAATCCTCCTAAACTTACAATTACGCCATAGGATTTTTGTATATCTTCTAGGTTCATCCTCATCATCCTTTATAAAAGTAATTTAAATTATCTGTTCAGTATATGATGCAATAACATATTGATGTGGACCTATATATCACAGTACATAGAGCTAAGACATTTGTATAAATTTAAAAAGTCAAATACCTAAGTTGAGGGATTTTATCTTTGACGTTATATCATGGAGTTATTATTGGAATGAAAGCTGGTAGGGATATTGCGCCAGAGTTATATATTCTCCAGTAACTTAATTTAGAAACCTGTTCTTGATTACTGTAGTAAAATTGTTGTTCTTTTAAAAGAATCCTTAGATAAAAAAGAAAAATCTATTGGCTAGCATTTAACCAGTAGATTTTTCTTTTCATCTTCATAGTTTTCCTGCCTCTCTTAAAGTTATGATATATAATCTTTTAAAGACTGACACGGTGCATTTTTTTCATAATGCACGCAAAAAAATCAGTTTAAGAATTATGTGAAATCGTGTCAAAAAATTAAAGGTAATTATATATGTATTTAAGATGATATCCATCTGCGTGTATTTTTTGAAATTTTTAGATAAATGCAATGATAATGGCTTCTTAAGAATTAATTTAGCACCTTGTTTATTTAGAAAAGCCCTATAAACCATTTAGTTCATAGTAAAAGTAATATATTTAATATTAAATGTCTTGCATAATGCGATAAAATTTCACAATTTTTTATCAATATATACAGAAAAAGGTAACGAAACTTAAGCGATATTTAATACTTTTCATATTTGTGAAGTATGTGAATTTGTTTATTTTAACATCTAAGATGTTAGATGTTGTTTTTTAAACATTACTTATCCGGATTCATGAAAAGTATTTTAATGCATTATTTTTATTTTATATAATAATATTTAGTTTTAATATTAAAACTAAAATATGGAAGTAACATAGGGGATTTACGCATATAGTAATGTTGATGGTAAAATTAACAAAATTTTCATTTAAATCAGATAAAACTATGATGTTTTTAACTTATAATCATGTTACTACGATGAAAAAATGGCTACTAATTAGTTAATTTAAAAATCAATTTTAGATAGGAAGAGGATAATGAAGACCAGAGATAGTTATAAAATTATTGTAATTGGTGCTGGGACAGCAGGACTATCTTCTACTGCACATTTATTACGAAATGTACCCCTATTGAAAGAAAGTATAGCAATTATTGATCCATCAAAAAAACATTACTTTCAGCCACTATGGAGTTTAGTGGGGGGAGGAATTGTTTCAAAGGAAAGTACGATGCGTAATCAGGAATCGCTTATTCCAAAAGGGGCAACGTGGATCCCTAAAAGTGTTGTTGAGTTATTTCCATCTGAAAATAAGATACTTTTAGATGACGGACTGCTACTTGAGTATGAAATTCTTATTGTAGCAGCTGGTATCCAAATAAATTGGGACAGTATTAAAGGCTTAAAAGAGTCTATTGGCACTAATGGGGTATGTAGCAATTATTCTTATACATATGTTGATTCTACTTGGAGAGAAATTGAAAAATTTAAAGGAGGAAATGCGCTTTTTACCCACCCTAATACTCCTATTAAATGCGGTGGTGCTCCACAAAAAATTATGTACTTAGCAGAGGAGTATTTTTGTAATAGTGGTGTAAGAAACAGAAGTAAAGTAATATTTTATTCTGCAAACAATAACATATTTCAGGTTCCACGATATGCAAATACTTTAGAACAAGTACTAGAAAGAAAGCAAATTATAACGAATTATAATAAAAATCTAGTGGAAATTATCGCCGAAAAGAGAGAGGCAATTTTTGAAGATACGCAAACACTAAAAAGAGAAACCGTACCATATAGTATGATACATGTTGTTCCGCCAATGGGGCCACCTAATTTTATTAAAGAGAGTGAGATAAGTGATCATCAGGGGTGGGTAGATATAAGCCCTTATACTTTGCAGCATGTGCAATATAAAAATATTTTTGGACTTGGAGATTGTACCAATTTACCTACCTCTAAAACTGGAGCAGCAATTCGAAAACAAATACCCGTCTTAAAACAAAATATTATGGACGTACTTAGCGGAAGAGATTTACAGGCTAAATATGATGGATATACATCATGTCCGATTGTTACAGGATATAAAAGTCTTATACTTGCTGAATTTAACTATGAACATGAGCCTCAAGAAACGTTTCCATTTAATCAAGCGAAAGAACGGTATAGTATGTTTTTACTTAAAAGATATATGTTGCCATATATGTATTGGAATTTAATGTTGAAAGGGATTCTATAGGAGAAGATAAAAAGTGGTTACAAAAATTGAAAATTAATTTGAAATAACTAATTGGAGGGAATAGCTATGCTTTTAAAATATTTTTATGATGAAAAATTAGCACATGCTTCCTATTTAGTCGGTTGTCAGAAAGAAGGCGTAGCAATCGTTATTGATCCTAGTCGCTATATAGAACAATATATAGAATTTGCTAAGAAAGAGGGGATGGAAGTAATTGCTGCGGCTGAGACTCATATTCATGCTGATTTTCTTTCTGGGTCTAGAGAACTTTCTAATCTTTACCCTGCAAATTTATATGTATCTGATGAAGGAGATTGTGATTGGAAATATCAATATCTTAACGAAGGTCGATACAAATTGGTTAGAGAAGGCACAGAGTTTAAAGTAGGTCATATAAAATTTAATGTAATTCACACCCCAGGGCATACGCCTGAAAGTATTTCTTTTTTAGTAACTGATACAAGTCAAAATAATTATACGAATGATAAACCGATAGGAATATTCACAGGTGATTTTATATTTGTAGGAGATATAGGAAGGCCGGATTTATTAGAAACTGCAGTCGGTATTAAAGATACTGCAAAAATAGGAGCGAAACAATTATTTGATTCTATACAAAAAATAAAAATACTTCCTGATTATTTGCAAATATGGCCATCACATGGTGCGGGAAGCGCATGTGGAAAAGCATTAGGAGCAATTCCAACTTCTACATTAGGTTATGAAAAGATGTTCAATTGGGCATTTCGGTGTAATGAAGAAAGTGATTTTATATCGACTTTATTGACGGCACAGCCAGAGCCTCCAAAGTATTTTTCATTAATGAAGAATTTAAATAAGTATGGTCCGCCAATTCGTAAGAAGAGAAAAAGTACTGCTATTAATACAGTAGAAGAACTTCAAGAAGTTTTGAAGAGCGTTTATCAAATAGTTGATATAAGGGATGTAGAGAGTTTTGCTGCAGGTCATATCGAGAAGTCAATTAACATACCTTATAACAATTCTTTCACAACTTGGTGTGGATGGTTATTAGATTATAAAAAAGAAACTTTAATAATTCTAGATGAGGAAAAGGTTAAAGTAGAGGCAGTTATTAGAGAATTTGAATCTATTGGGTTAGATAATATTATTGCTTTTGCACCCTTAAAAGTAATACAAAGACTTGATAGATTTGAAAGTTACAAAGAAAAAACATCGATTGAATTATATCCGCATATAAAAGGTGGAAGCGTTAAGGTTATCGATGTGCGTAGTAAAAAAGAGTGGGAGGAAGGACACCTTCATGATGCAATACATATCACTTTAGGTAATCTATTTGAACAACTAGATTATATACCGAAAAATTTTCCAATAGTTTTGCAATGTCGAACCGGATTACGTTCCGCTATAGCAGCTAGTATTTTACAAAGAGCTGGTATAAAGGAAGTAGTGAATTTAAAGGGAGGATTTCTTGCATGGAAAGAAGAAGGGCTTCCTTATACAACATGCAATCTCAATGTGTAGGAAAATATTATATGCTAGGTAAGAATAATTAAAAGAAGTTATAGATGACGTGTTAGAAAAGGGAATCATAATTGTCGCAGATTCAGGAAATACATTAGGATTATTAATTGATTATCCAGTTAAATATGAAAATGTAATATTTGTTTTAGCATTAAATAATTTAACATTGGATCCATCTTTTATGGAATGGCAGTGTTGGAAGTACTTAGGTATTATCAATAAGAACCCAATTTAAAATTCTCTTGGATGCAAGAGAATTTTTTTATTGGGAATAGTAAGGGGGAGGGGAGGTGCATTACATATGGGAAAAGGTAGAAGTAATAATGCTGGTAAAAAGCAACCGAATTTTGATGATTCATCTAATTTTGCTAAACAAAGCCAGCCGACAGAAAAGAAGAAGAAATAAGAACAAGAGCTCTCTTGATAAAGGGAGCTCCTGTTAAAAGTGGACTGACGTTTCAGAATAACATATCGATGGATTAACCCAATAGCCATAAATACAAGGTTTTAATTTTTCGAAGGGCATCTAATTTAATATTATTGTCCCGCTTTTTTATACTTATTGACGCGTTAAATCTATTTAAAATGCTCCTTAATGGCGTTGGGCGTGATCTTCATTAAAATTTTTTAAACCTAATGGGACTTACCATTAAGAGGGCGAGGATTAAAGTAATCCATGCATTACTATATGAAAACAATGCCATACCAGCCAATGATAATCCTGCAGCTGGAATAGGTAATCCCTTAAAATATCCAATAGTTGGTTTAATACTAAATTTAGCTAATCTTAAAGCACCCATTGTTGGGAATAGGATAAATGCCAAAGAAGTTAAAATAGAAGGTGTTGCTATCGTATGAAATAAAAGCGCAGGAGCGACGCCGAAACTAACAATATCAGCTAAGGAATCCAATTCTATGCCAAACTCACTGTTCACTTTTAATTTTCTTGCAATTCTTCCATCAAGAAAATCTAAAACAGCTGAAAAGAAAATGAGAATGGAGGCTGCTCCTAAATATTCACTCATATTCAAGGTGATTGAGAAAACACCGCACAATAAATTTCCAATCGTAAATAAATTCGGTATAACTTTTACAAGCTGATTAAACAAGTTTGTTCCTCCTAAATTAATTAAACTTCACATTTCTGTAGCAATTTCTATATATTCTTCCGTTATTCTTAAAAATATATGACCACTGTATTACTGTAAGCTAATTAAATTTCGATAAGAGAAAAATTGATTTCTTAAATGTTCCACTGGTTTATAAAAATGTTTAATCATTTTCAGTACGCGTTATTGAATATTAGCACCTGATAGTTGATATTTCGAGTAGTCAGGGATTTTCCGGTTCTGGTGCAAAAAATTCAAGGTAATTAAAAATAATCTCTAAAAAGGAGACATAATGATATTATTATTTTAAAAAGGTTCGTGGTTGGTATCGAATATAAAAAAATAGAATTTTTATACAAAAATCACCCGAAAGGGTGCCTTTTGTACCTCTTAAAATGACTGAAGATGTGTTTACTTGAGTTCATTAGGTAGTTAGAGGTTGATAGACTATCTTTAACGAAAATGTTGAGTAGTTCATCTTCATTATATATCAATTTAATAATGATTGGGGATTTAGAAAGTTCCATGGAAAGTACATATCAACCTGATTGGAAGATTGGAAATTTAATAACTGGTGATACATGTTACTTAACGCAACATTTTGGTGCGCAAATGAAAATTTTTAAAGTCCACACAAATGGTACCCTAGAACGATTCCAAACAATAGAACCAGAATTAAAATAAAATTTTTGTAGCATCAATTAAATTCATTTCTTTTTATGCAAACACACTTTCAGCGGAACTAACTTCTTCACTATTTTGCGCTGGAAAGACTTTATAAAAAATGGTTACGTTTTCTGATCTTGAAATAACCCTCTCAAATTGCAATCCTGCTTTTTCTAAAAGCTTTACTGCATCAACAATAGAAGTAATTGCTACAAAAGTTTTTTAAATAAAATTTATAAAAGCTTGATAGGTAATACCAAGGGAAAAGACCGTAGCTACTATATGTGCAGTCCATTTAGGCATATTTAAATTTAATACGGTATTGTACAACATTCCATATACGATACAAATGATTAATATGAATGCAATGAATTGAAGAACTAATAAAAATAGAGGTTGTTCCATTTATTCTCACTTCCTTTATTTGATATATTAATATAATTTATTTAAATGTGAAAGTTTTATTTCTATGAATTTCCAAAAAATGTGATATGAAAGGCATAGTAGTAATCACAAGAATTACTGCAAAACTATAATGGAACTAAAAGTATTATTACGAGATCAGTAAAATAGTAAAGAAGGTCACCATTCACGGCGACCTTCTTTACTATGCGTTATATCCAAATAATTTTAAATCTTCTCCTGAATCTGAAATGATTTTCTCAAATCGTAATCCTACTTTTTCTAAAAGCTTTCCTGAGGCGATGTTATCTATAGAAGTAATTGCTACAATTCGTTTCATGCCGAGCTTTTGTACACCGTATTCGATTATCGCAGAAGCTGACTCGTAGCCATATCCTTTTGAACGGAATGTTTCTAAAAAGGCAAATCCGATATCAACGTCTTCTAATGAATCTCTTTTAATAAGGCCACACATACCAAGTGGAGTGAGATCTTCTTTGCGTTCTACTAAGTAAAGGCCAAATCCGAGTTTGTTATACATATCGATAGGACCGTTTACAATATAATTTTTTGCATCTTCTAAGTTTCTAACTCCTTTGTCACCGATAAACTGAATCCATGCAGGATCGTTTACTAAATCAAGAATAAAAGGAGCGTCTTTTATATCAAACCAACGAAGATTAAGACGTTCAGTTTTAAGAACTATCAATTATTACACCACCTTTAAAAAGTTATAACAATTAGTATGGATTGTGTAAAACAAAAGTGCAACATATTTTAGTGGGGCTTTGTTTGTTCACATAAAGTTCGTTTGTTTTGTATAGAGAGATATTTTATAATTAGGATTGATTGTAAAGAGTGAGATGCTTATACAATGACTCCTAGGTGACTAGGAGTTTTTACTATATAACTATCATTATTACTAAATATGACACACTACACATTCTACTCAAGGAGGTACATAATGAAGAAATTATATAATGCATCGTTTACGTATTTGATTATCGGTTTATTATCAGGGATTTTTGCTAGGGAGTATGGTAAGTATAAAGGGATTTTAGGATCTACTTTGTTAAATCTTTTGCATACGCATACACTTGTACTTGGCTTTTTCTTCTTTTTAATTGCTTTAGGATTAGCAAAAGTATTCGCGTTTCATGAAGTGAAAGGGTTTAATAAGTGGTTTGTTTTACATAACATTGCATTAACTTTAATGTTAGGTTCGCTAGCAGCGAGAGGGCTTCTTCAGTTAAATGGAGCTGACTTTAAAGGGTTAACTTATATTGTAGGGTTTTCTCATTCGTTGATGGCAGTTACTTTAATTTGGTTTATGTTGTTAATAAAGAAATCGTTTAAAATGTAGTGAAAAAGAACTTGTAGCGTGTGCTGCAGGTTCTTTTTTTTATGTTCACGTCAAATAATCTTATTTTTCTAATTATTTTGTATAAAAATGGTATACTAATTTTAAACTTAAAAAGGAGAGTTGATTATGGAAATAACAATTGAACATGTAGTAAATGAATTAAAAGGCATACTTCCTGAAGATCGAGTAGTAATAAATATGACAGTAAGAGAGTTACATAGTAAAGATGAATCTTACCATAGTAGTAGTTTACCTGATGTAGTTGTTTTTCCAAAAACGACCGAAGAAGTTAGCGCGATAATGAAAATAGCGAGTCAGTATGGGACAGCTGTCGTTCCATTTGGAGTAGGGTCCAGTTTAGAGGGACATGTAATTCCTTACGAAAAAGGAATTACAATGGACTTTTCTCTTATGAATAAAATACTTGAAATAAGAGAAAAGGATTTTCTTGTGAGAGTACAGCCAGGGGTGACGCGCTCTCAGCTTAATAAAGAATTGAAAAAGTATGGATTATTTTTTAGTGTAGACCCAGGAGCTGATGCAACGTTAGGAGGAATGGCAGCTACAAATGCGAGCGGAACGACAGCGGTAAAGTATGGGGTAATGCGTGATCAAGTTCGAGATTTAGAAGTTGTTCTTGCTGATGGAGGAGTAATACATACCGGGAATTTAGCGGCGAAGTCATCATCAGGTTATCATTTAAATGGTATTTTCGTAGGCTCAGAAGGAACACTTGGATGTTTCACGGAGTTAACTTTAAAAGTATACGGTATACCAGAACATGTTATGGCTGCGAGGGCATCGTTTCCAACTATAAATGATGCAGTAGAAGCTGTAATTAACATATTACAAGCAGGTATTCCAATCGCGAGAATTGAACTCGTTGATGAATTATCTATGAAACAAGTAAATCATTACAATGAAACAAGTTACAGAGAAGAACCGACACTGTTTTTAGAGTTTCACGGCAATGAAGCAGGGTTAAAGCAAGATATTGAATTTACGAAAGAAATCGTTCTTGATCATAAATGTATAGAAATTGCGTTTGAGATGGAAACAGCAGCGAGAAATAAACTGTGGGATGCAAGACATAACTTAGCGTACTCTTACGTGCATAGTTATCCTGGTAAAAAGCTAATGAGTACAGACGTATGTGTGCCAATTTCGGAATTAGCTGGAGCGATTCAACATGCGAAAGAGGTATTAGATAAAGTAGGGCTTATTGGCGGTATTCTCGGTCATGTTGGGGATGGGAATTTCCATGTACTCTTAATGATTGACGCAAATGATAAAGAGGAAGTAAAGAAGGCAGACGAAATAAACGAAAGTATCGTTTTGTATGCTCTTAAACGAGGAGGAACGTGTACAGGAGAACATGGCGTTGGAATCGGAAAACGAAAGTATCAAGAAGAAGAACATGGGGCGGCATTATTTGTAATGGAGAAAATAAAGAAAGCTCTTGATCCGCAAAATATTTTGAATCCGAATAAGGTGTTTCAATTAAAAGATAGGGGCTGAGTGGATGAAAGTACTAGAAGCGATAAGTAATATAGCTGGAAAGTATTTTGCATTTTGGACCGGCTGCTGCACTCCCAAGTGTATTAGCGGCAGTATGGCATAACATTGCAGGGCCAATATTAGCAACCATCTGGTCAAAAAATGCAAAGAACACTTTCAGCGATGAAAATGTATCAATAAATATAGAAAAATAGGAATGATAAATAATGCAAAAACGTATTGTACATTTTGAAGGAATGGTTGTATTTTTAGCCACGATTTATATGTATTCAATATATGAGTTTAGTTGGATTATATTTTTTGTATTCCTTTTTGCGCCGGATTTATCCATGTTAGCGTATGGGATCAATAATCACGTTGGTGCGAAAATATATAACGTATGTCATACATATATCATATCCATATTAATTGTTCTAATAGGTGTCTATTTTAAGATAGATACCGTTATAATGATTGGCTTAATATGGACAGCACATATTGGAATGGATCGAATGTTTGGATATGGATTGAAATATGAGACGGATTTTAAGGATACTCATATTCAAAGATTATAATTGCTTTTGAGGAGAGGGATACGTTGAAACAGAGAATTACTATCGAAGAATATAACATCAAATGGGAAAGTGAATTTAATAAGCTACAAACTCTCATTAACGATGTGATGGAAGACAGCATTTTATCCATTGAACATGTTGGGAGTACATCTGTTAAAGGGCTTGCATCAAAACCAATACTAGATATTGATGTTGTAATAGAAGAGTACGAAATTTTTCATGAGGTAGTAAAAAAACTTGAGAAGATAGGGTACTATCATCAGTTAGAATGGAGCTTTAAAGGAAGAGAGGCATTTGGAAGAAAGGATATGTTCGTTCCATGGAACGAGGGAAATACAGTTTGGATGGAACATCATTTATATGTGTGTGATAAAAATAGTGAAGAGTTGAGAAGGCATATAGCGTTTCGAGATTACCTTCGTGAACATACTGAAGTAGCTAATAAGTATGGAAACTTGAAGGAAGAGTTAGCAAGAGAGTCGAAAAATCGATCTAGTTATATTGAAGGTAAGACCGTATTTATTACAAATATATTAGAAAAAATAAACTAAGGCAGCATGGAATACATGCTGCCTATTGTTTTGAAATAGAAAGCTGCCATTATAAAACAAATACAAACTGGCCCTGTTGATTGATGCGGTTACTAAATATAATAGGAAATAAAATAGAAAAGAGCGGAAAAGAGGGAGCTTATGTACATACCAAAATATTTCGCAATACAAGATGAAGAGATGAAGTACGAAATAATGGAACAAAATAGCTTTGCGACATTATTTTCTCAACATAACGGAGAACCATATGCAACGCACTTGCCGTTGTTGCTAAATAGGGAGACCCTTACTTTACATGGTCACTTCGCACGACCGAATGAACAGTGGAAAGATATTGGGACTCAGCAAGTACTAGCTATATTTCAAGGACCACATAGTTACATCTCTCCGTCATGGTATGAAACAAACAATGCAGTACCAACATGGAATTACGTTGCAGTGCATGTATATGGTGAATTAGAAATTGTTGAAGATGAGAAGACATTAGTAGATTCTCTTCAAGATTTAGTAAATAAATATGAAGATCCAGAGAGCACCTACTCACTTAATGATGTAGATCCAAATTATATGGGAGGATTAAGTAAGGGAATAGTTGGATTCAAAATAAAGATAAATAAAATAGAAGGAAAAGCGAAGTTAAGTCAAAATCATTCTGTAGAGAGACGGAATTTAGTTGTGGAGAAACTTGAGAAAGTTGGTAGTGAGGAGAGTAAGAGGATTGCGGAGTTGATGAGAAAATAAAGCCTACATGAAAGGGAAATATTCTAAATAAGCGTATTTAAAAAGACCTTCTTAATTGAAGGTCTTTCATTTTTTAAAGTGCTTTTTCAGTTGTTGTTGAGTTGTAGTCTTTACTTACGTCAATAGATTGAACAAGGTCAGGTCTTTGGGGTGCCGGGAAATCCGCATGACCTGCTTGATATGTAAATGAACTATTTAGACCAATAGATACAATACTTAGTACAGATAATCCTAAAACGATAGAACTAATTTTTTTTATCATTTTAATGCCCCTTTCTCAAACGTTTTTTCTTTTGCTTGTAACGCTTTATGAAAATACTCACTTGCTTTTATATGGTTATTTTCATCGTAAAGTTTAATGGCTAACTTTTCTGAATATTCTTGAGTATAGTTATATAAAGATTCTTTGTCGAAATACGTAATTCCTTCAAGAATAATTTTTTCTAAGTCTTCAGTTGACTCGTTATTGTTAAGGGACTCTAAAATTTTAAAGTGAAGCATATATTCTTCATTGTTAAGTTCTGTACAAATTTTTAATCCTTTTTTAATAAATTCTGAAGCGATATTTATTTCACCGAGTTTAGAATGTTCTCTTGCTTGTAAGAAAATTGCTTTAAAATGTGTAGGCATTTTTGTTGTCACTTCAGATAAATGACGAATAGCTAATGTTGATAAGTTTTGATTAGCATATAGCCACCCTAAGTTATTACGTACTCTTAACAGTAATGATTCTTCATCCTGTTTCTGTAAAATGTTGATTGCCGAATTATATTTTTCCTCTGCTTGCTCGTATTGTTTTAAATATACAAATGCTGCGCCTAATACGCTTTCACAAGAGGCGACATTCTTTTCATACCCTACAGCTTTTATGAAGAATTCTTTCGCTTTGGTTGCATATTCAATAGCCTCAATTGGCTGGTAAAAATGATAATAGAAAATAGCCATTCGATAATTAAATTCCCCTTTTTCTAGATCATCAATGGCATTTACCAGTAGTCTCGCAGCTTTTTCATAATGTTCACTTGCTAAATTATAATTTGTTGTTAAAGTAGCATGAATTGCTTTAAATAAATGATAGTAGTAAGAAAGTTGGTGATTAGGTGAAATCGCGTAAGAATCTATCTTATTAAAACTGTCTTTTGTGATACTTAAACCATCAGTTAAAACTTTGAAACGAAAATTTAGTAGAGAATAGTATAATGCTAAGTTTTCATCTTCTTCAAAGTTTAGTTCCTTTTCCTCAATTTCATGCTTTAAGTTTGCCGCTTGGGACACATCTTGTTTTAACATAGCTAAATACCAGTCATTAAATAATTTTGTAATTTGTTCATTACCTTGTAGTTGAACGTTCATGAAATCCCCTCACTTTTTGAATATTCTTATAAAATATAGTATCAAAAATAAAAATATTTAGAAATGATGTTTTATATTTCTCAATATTTGTTTAACAAGCTTACGAGTAAGTCTATTGGAATAGTGTAGAATTTGTTTTGAACTAAAGAAATGGCATCGGGGGATGTGCATTTTAAAGTTTTAGTTGAGTGGGGGGATATAAAAAAGGTGCGTTCACACAATTTATATGAACGCATCTTTTTACATATTAAACAATCAAGTGCCACAAAAAGTACGATAAGGGCGATTCGTCGGTGCAGGTGGAATGCAGTATTCTTCTTGATCTGTAGAATACGCATAAGGGTTTGATAAAGCTTCAAGAAGTTTCTCCATTACGCTATAGTCGTCATTTGTAACAGCTGCTTCTAATGCTTCTTCTACACGGTGGTTCCTCGGGATGATTGATGGGTTATTATTTTTCATCATCTCGTAGGCGTTTTCTTTCGATTGTTCTTGTCTGTCTAATCGAGATTGCCACAGTTTGTACCATTCTTTAAATTCAGGACTTTCAAATAGAGCTGTATTTTCGATAGCATCAAGAGTTAATGAACGGAATGTATTTGTGTAATCCGCTTTATATTTCTCCATCATTTTTAAAAGTTGCTCAATAAGTGAGTGATCTTGTTCTTCGTTGCTAAATAGTCCTAATTTCTTTTTCATTCCAAGGAACCACTGTTTTTCATACTGTACGCTAAATTTCGAAATTTCGTCTTGAGCGATTTTTAATGCTTCTTCTTCATCTTCGTGCAGAATTGGTATTAAAGATTCAGCTAGTCGTGCGAGATCCCATGCGGCCATATATGGTTGATTTCCATATGCATAACGACCTTGTGTGTCAATAGAGCTAAATACAGTTCCTTGGTCGTAATTGTCCATAAATGCACAAGGACCGTAATCAATTGTTTCGCCACTGATCGTTATATTGTCAGTGTTCATTACGCCGTGAATAAATCCAACAAGTTGCCATTTTGCGATAAGACTGGCTTGTCTTTTAATGACTTCTTGTAGTAATGCAGTATATTGGTTTTCATGAGATTCAATTTCTGGGTAATGCCTTTTTATCGTATAGTCAGCTAGTGATTTCAGGTCCTCTATTGAACCACGAGCTGCAGCATATTGAAATGTACCGACGCGAATATGGCTACTAGCTACTCTAGTTAAAATTGCTCCAGGTAACTTTGTTTCACGATAGGTTGGTTCACCGGTTGTGACAACTGCTAAACTGCGGGTAGTTGGAATATCGAGTGCATACATTGCTTCGCTAATAATATATTCACGTAGCATCGGACCGAGTGCAGCACGGCCATCTCCTCGGCGTGAATAGGGAGTAGGGCCAGAACCTTTCAGTTGAATATCGAAACGCTCACCTGAAGGAGTAATTTGTTCGCCAATTAAAAGAGCACGACCGTCGCCTAACATATTAAAATGTCCGAATTGATGGCCAGCATATGCTTGAGCTAATGGATGAGCTCCTTCTGGGAGTGCATTACCAGCGAAAATAGCAATTTCAGCTTCCTTTTTCAGTTCTTCAGGGGTCAAGCCAAGAGATATCGCTAATGAATGGTTTAGTTTAACTAACTCCGGTGAGCTTACGGGAGTAGGGGGGATTTCTGTATAAAATGATTGTGGTAAAGTCGTATAACTATTATCTAAATTCCAACCTGTTTCATTATTTTTAGTCATTGTATCTCCTCCTTTTTGTATTTTAAGTTATGTATTTGTACGTATGTATTCTTTGTAAAGTTAACTAAAAGTATAATATAATATTTCCCCTTGCAATCTATTGTAAGGACTTCATTGCACTATGTCTATTTAACAGCAAATTTAAAACCTCCATTTTAAGAAAATGGAGGTTTTATTATTATTTAATTTTTACAATTATTTTTCCTTTTGCTCTTCCAGACTCTGAATATTCCATTGCTTTTTGCGCATCTTCAAAAGGGAAAACTCGATCGATTACCGGTTTAATTTTTCCGGCTTCAATATAGTTTGCAATAGTACGTAATTGATCCCCGCTTGGCTTCATAAATAAAAATGAATATTGAGCATTATGCTTTTTTTCAAGTGCAGTAAGTTTTTTACTGGCTAATGAAAATAAGAGAGTTTTAAAGAATCCTGAACCAAATTCTTTACCGAAGCGAGCATTCGGCATACCTGAAACGGAAACAATGTTTCCTCCGCTTTTTATAATATTGAATGATTTTTCAAGTGTTGCACCGCCGATTGTATCAAATACCGCATCATAATTTTTTAGTATATCTTCAAATTTTTCTGTTTTGTAATTAATAATTTCATCTGCGCCAAGAGACGTTACTAAATTTGCACCAGCTTCACTAGCAGTCGTTGTAACAGTAGCACCCATTATTTTTGCTAGCTGAATAGCGAAAGTACCAACACCACCGGATCCAGCGTGAATTAAAATCTTTTGTCCTTTTTGTAATTGCATGATGTCATGTAAAGCTTGATAGGAAGTTAAGCCAACGAGTGGAATCGAAGCCGCTTCCTCAAAACTTAGATTTTTTGGTTTTAAAGCAATATCATCTTCATGAATGGCTATATACTCCGCGAAAGTACCAATCTTATTTTTTCTTGGACGAGCATATATTTCATCACCGACTTTAAAACGAGTCACTTTTGATCCAACCTTCGTGATGACACCGGAAAAGTCATTCCCAAGGATTAGAGGCATTTCATATTTCAGTAACATTTTTACTTTTCCGTCGCGTATTTTAAAATCAATTGGGTTAATACTAGCTGCATGAATTTCTGCGAGCACTTCATACTCATTAATTTCAGGAGTAGGTACCTCTGCCATACGCATTGGGACTTTTCCATATCTATCAATTATCATTGCTTTCATTTCTTATACCTCCAAGTTTTAATAAAAGTTTTGCAATAGCTTCTCAATATCTAATACAAGATTTTTTAATAAACCTAATTTTGTACGTATATCAATATAATAAAAATTCTTTGTACCTTCTTTTCTCATTAAAATAATGCCAGCTTCTCGTAAAATCTTAAGGTGATGTGATACTGCTGGACGGGAAAGGTGTGTTTGCTTCGTGATTTCTCCTACACGTAATCCTGTTTGACATTCCGTTTCCATTAGCACTAATAAAATAGCTTGACGCGTTTCATCACCAATTGCCAATAATACTTTTTGAGAATCAATAAAATCTTTCTTTATAATATTTAATTGTTCTTGTTTATTCATTTCAATCACTTTGCCTCCAGGTAATTAGTCGAAAGGTTTAAGATGATGAACCATTACTTCGATACGGTAATGCTACATGATTGTTGTATGAGGTGCAATATTGAGAAAGAAAATCGAGACGAATGAATTTTTTATTGTTGAAAATTATAGGGAGATAGAAAAGGGATTGGAAGGACTACATAACACAATAGATGAGGTTTTAAAAACAAAAAATGATGTAACAATAAAATAAGCGGTCGTAACCTTGTATAATCCATAAGGTTACGACCGCTTATAATGTTTGTATTATTTTTGAATTTTACGATAGAACATGGTTCAACGTAAAGTACGTTCTTTTGTTTTACACTTTCATACAGACACAATTCAGGTGGATTATAGATGTATGAAAAGGTAAAAGGAATTTTGGGGCGTAATCTATCTACATGATAATTCAAAATGAAATATAAGTCTATATTTTAATGTTTTTTTTGATTATATTTATGTCACTGAGCTCAGAACAATGATTTGGAGGGGAAATATATGAAATCGAATTATGTACCAGTTTTAATTGTTGGAGGGGGATTATCTGGGTTAGCGTCTGCGTTATTTCTTGCAAAACATAACATTGAGTACTTACTTATTGAAAGGCATCCGTCTACTGCCATTCATCCGAAAGCAGGCGGTCTTACTTTACGTACAATGGAGTTATTTCGAGAATTAGGCTTGGAAAAAAGAATTAAATTGGCAGGTAAAGCATTAGAGAACTGCCGAGGAAGAATAGCGGTTCATACAATAGCTGAGGCGAATAAAGAAGAATTGGAACAAATGAGAGCGACGCAATACAGAAACGATGAAGAGTTACTTCAAAAAATAGAAAAGATTAGTCCATCAAAACAAACTGCATGTTATCAAATTATTTTAGAAGAGATGATGTTACAAGAAGCGAAAACATTAGGCGGGCAACTATCTTTTTATCATGAATTAGTTTCATTTGAACAAAATGAAAACGGGGTAAAAGCAAAGATTCGAAATCGTGAAACAGAAAAAGAAAGTGTCATACATTGTGACTATGTAATTGCAGCAGATGGAGCGAAAAGTAAAATACGTGAGCAGTTAGGGATTAAAACTGAGGGGCGTGGAACCATTGGTGGCTATTATATGAATATTTATTTTGAAGCAGACTTAAGTGAGTTTATACAAGGAGACGCATTCGGTTTTTCTATGGTACTTCATCCAGAGGTTCTTGGTGCACTGATCCCAGTAGATAACGTAAAAAAATGGATTTACCATGTAGCCTACGATCCATTAAAAGGAGAGGGACCAGAGGATTTCACGATGGAACGTTGTAAACAAATTATTGAAATAGCAATTGGAAGTACAAATGTTGAGTCAGAAATATTAAGTGTTTTACCGTGGGAAGCGGCCGAAAGTACAGCAATGAAATTTCAAGGAAATCGAGTCTTTCTAGTTGGAGATTCAGCACATATTATGCCGCCAACAGGCGGATTTGGTTCAAATACAGGAATACAAGATGCGCATAACTTAGCTTGGAAATTAGCGGCTGTTATAAAAGGGAAGGCAAAACCAAAATTGTTAGAAACATATCATGAAGAGAGACACTCTGTTGCAAAATTAACGACAGCTTATGCAAGTAGTTTACTGTTTCGTGCTGCGAATAGAGAGGAAGGCAGTTTGAATAATATGGATGGTTTAGCTGTTACAGTTGGATATCAGTATTGTTCAGAGGCAATTATAGATGATTCAGTCACTCCGCATAGAATGGATAGCATAGAGTTGAACGGAAGACCTGGAACGCGCGCGCCACATTTATGGGGAACGTATGAAGGGAAGAAAGTTTCTACATTAGACTTATTCGGTAACAGTTTTGTATTACTTACAGGAGTAGAAAATAGTTCTTGGGCTGAGGCAGCACATGCTGTTTCAGCTAAATTAGGAATAAATATAAAAGGGTATCGTGTTGGCTTAAGTGGAGACTTTGTTGTTCCAGAAGATATTTTTAGCAAATTATATGGTATAGAGAATGGAGGTGCTGTATTAATTAGACCAGATGGCTTTATCGGATGGCGTTCGGAAAAAACGGTAGTAAATCCAGATATAGTATTGGAAGAGGTAATGAGAAATTTATTATGTGATTTTTAAGTAACTACAGAAATATTGTTTTATGTGCTTCACTCTACTGAAAAAAATATTCACAAATTTCAATAGGTTTGATATGATTAAATTCGACAAGTTAATAGAGGCCGGAGATATTTGAGAAAAGCCATAAATTTATTTAGGGACACAGGAGTGTAGCCTAAATAATTTATGGCTTTTTTTATTGAATGAACCGTACAAAATAGGGAGTTACATGTGAAAAGGAGGGCTATAGGAATTAAATAGGATAATACTAGTTTTCTATATTAATAATATAGAGAAAGTATATTTGTAAGATTGGAATTTTAATATAGGTTTATAAAAATATTGAAAGTGTGTCTTCTATTTCGTGTAAATCTCATTAGCTTGTTGAAATTTGCAACGTAGGAAGGGTTAGAAGGATGAGAAAGATTATTAGCGTTTTAGTTATTTTCTTTATGACGGGGAGCATCTTTGCTGGGGGAGCTGTTCATGCGAAAGCAGAAGGAAAGCATGAATGGAATACGAATAAGTTTTTAAATATTGCACATCGCGGAGCAAGTGGACATGCACCTGAGCATACTTTTGCTTCTTATGATTTAGTGAAAAAAATGAAAGCGGATTATTTAGAGTTAGACATTCAATTAACAAAGGATGGCCAATTAATTGCAATGCATGATACAGCAGTTGATCGCACTACAAATGGAACAGGCGAAGTACGCGATAAAACGTTAAGTGAAATAAAGAGTTTAGATGCTGGATCATGGTTTAATAAAGCGTATCCAGAAAAGGCTAAGCAAGAGTATGTTGGGCAAAAGGTTCCAACTCTTGAAGAAATCTTCCAAAAGTATGGAAGAAGTATGAAGTATTATATTGAAACAAAATCACCAGATGTGTATCCAGGAATGGAAGAGAAATTGTTGGCGTTGTTACAAAAATATAATTTAGTAGGCCAAAACATGTCTTCTAGCCGTGTTATGATTCAATCATTTAGTAAAGATAGTTTGAAAAAGATTCATAGTATGAATGAAAATATTCCGTTAGTTCAATTGCTTTGGTATTATCCAAATGAAAACAATGAAATTGTTGAATGGTCTGGCATTACACATGAACCGAAAAGTGTAACAAATGATGATTTTCAAGAAATTAAAAAGTATGCAGCTGGTATTGGACCAAACTTACGTAATGATAACGGGGAACTAATTATTGATGAGTCATATATGAAAATGGCTAGGAAAAATGGACTGTTAATTCACCCTTATACAATTAATGAGAAACCAGATATGAGACTGTTAATCAAATGGGGTGCTACAGGAATGTTTACAAATTATCCGGATCGATTACATAGTGTATTGAAGGAAAAATAAGTGGAAAAGGGTATACCAGTGTTTTAGGTATACCCTTTTTAATTTAACTCTCCGATAAACAGAATCTCTTTTTCATAGCATTCATCTACATCATAAATAATTTCTTGAAAGTGAAGCGTTTTGAAGGTATGACAAACTGAAATTTCCCATGTCTCCCAAAAATCAATTTCATTTGAAAGAAGAATCCATTTTTGAAATTCACTATTTCTATTAAAGAAATTATGAAAGTAGTCCTCATTTTTAAATGTAATGATTTGCGAATCCCACAAATTATTTATAGGAATCAAAACAACAACTCGATATGTATGTGTATCGCTCGGTTTCATATTTATTAAATGATTTGCTTGATTTAATAAGGTTTGAATACATAATCGTTTTACTTTTCTAGGTGTTTTACGAGAGGCAATAAAAGCTTGCGAAACTGGCAATAGCATATTCCAATATTCATCGTTATAGAAAGTAGAAGGGAATGTTTTTGTATGTTCCTCAATTCGCTTTATCATAGTGTTTGTTTTTCGTTTCATACCACGTATTTTCTTTTCACGCATTGCGAGTCATCTCCATAAATTTTTGTAATGCAGCAGAGTGATATATATCTTTTCTAGTAATAAAAGTAGTAGGAACTTTTTTGAAGCTATTTGGTAAAGGGTTGAATGATACGTCATGTTGATGACCATTTAAAATAGACTTCATCATAATTGCTATGCCCATACCTGATTTTACACATGCGAGAATCGCTTCAATTGTTCCAAACTCTAATACTCGCTTAGGTGAAATTCCTTCTTCTTGAAGCCAATCTTCTAATAAATTTCTATAATAGCACCCATGACTAAATGCAAGTAAATTCATGTCTCCTATGTCTTTAAAGGAAGATAAAGGCTTTTTGCTAATGAGAACTAATTCTTCTTCACGAAATATATTTGTATGAAGTTCAGCATGCTGAGTAGAGCCAGCTATAAACGCTCCGTCCAGTTTTCGTTCTAGTACAAGCCTAATCAATTGTTCCGTCGTATTTGATTCTAAAATCAATTCGACTTTTGAGTATTTCTCATAATAGGCCGTTAATATAGATGGAAGTCTTACAGCGGTTGTAGATTCTGTACATCCAATTTTTAAAGTGCCTCTTGGTTCGATCCCATTACTTTGAACTGCTTTAACAGATTGATCCATTAAGTAGATAATTTGTTTGGCGTATGTTAATAAAATCTCACCATTAGAAGTTAAAGTTACACCTTTTCCGTTTCGGTAAAATAAAGGCACACCTAATTCGTTTTCTAGTTGCTTCATACGCATTGTTACGCCAGACTGTACATAGTTTAAATTTTTAGCTGCGTGAGATATGTTTTTTTCTTTCGCAACTTCGTAAAATACAGTTAAATCTTTTATATCCAAGTATCATCCCTCCAGAAAAGGTATCATTTTTTTTGATGAATTACATGATAAATCTTTATTTTATATGATATCAGAACTTTCATACAATGGAAGGGGATGGAGGGATTATTGTGTTAATGGAAGAAAGGGTAAATAGTACTTATAAGTGGGTTATGTTAATTTTTGCGACGGTTGCTCAAACAACAGCGACACTTATAACGTATGGTGTTGGAGCGTTTGCTTTATTTTGGAAAGAAGAATATGCACTTACGAATACGGAGATTGGATTGTTAGTAAGTGTTGTAAATATAGGACCGCTATTTTGTATGCTTTTTGTCGGGCGGCTACTTGATCAATACAATGAAAAGTTGTTAATTTCGATAAGTTCATTTTTACTAGGAGGTTCGTTTTTACTGACTAATATGGTCAATGGATTTAATGGGTTACTCTTTGTACTTTTATTAGTAGGAACGTTTTATAGTGTTTCGCAGCCAGGAGGAAGTAAGGTGATAATGAAGTGGTTCTCAAAAGAAAATCGCGGGTTAGCGATGGGGGTTAGACAAGCCGGTATACCGATTGGTGGTACATTAGCGGGAGTATTGATCCCGTTTCTTACAATAAAATATAATATGGCCTATGCGGTAAATAGTATTGCATGTATTTGTATAATTGGAGGGTTTTTATTTTTTATATTTTATAAGGAACCATATATTCAAGAGAAAGTTAAACAAGAACGTAGTAAACTTTCTTTTTGGATGCAGTTAAAAGAAGTGATGTGTAAAAAAGAGTTATATGCAATTTATATAACTGGCATTTGTATGATTTCATTGCAAATGGTGTTAGTTGCGCACTTTATAAAATTTTTAGTATTGGAACAATCAATCACGCCAATTTTAGCTGGAAAAGTATTTTCCGTTATGTTCTTTTCTGGAATGGTTGGTAGGGTTATATTAGCAGCTACTAGTGATTTATTTTATAAGGAGAATAGGCGTACCCTCTTATTTATAACTGTTTGTATTTCTATTTTCTTCATTCTAATATTAGTAATGAGCATACATACAATAACGAATGTATTGTATGGTGTAAGTGCATTGTTAGGGTTCTTTGCAATTGGATGGTTTAGCCTTTTCATAACTGAAGTTGCGGAATCAGCAAGTGAAGAATCGGTAGGGATGACAGTGAGTTTTGCACTTACATTAAATCAAATTGCCATTATTGCTGCGCCTGCTTTATTTGGTTATATTGTAGATAAGAAGGGATATACGTATGCGTGGTTATGCATAGTTGTATTACTAACTATTTCAGCGGTTAGCTTATATAGGGAGTATAGAAAATGAAGGAATGTTAGCAATGTAAATTTTTTATGAAGAAAGTCTAAAGAAATGTTGAATGAGCGACATTTCTTTTTTTATTTGTTGTATAATCAAAATGTAAATGAGATTCGTTTTCAATTTCGTTCATTACCTCTTTTGAAATTACCTGTAATTTTAGCCATAATTAGCTGTTTTTCTTTATCGTTATTTGCATGATTTATTTTATTTAAAAATTTTTCAGCATCATTTCCTTTTAATACCATAATCTGTTTTCCGTAATATTCAATTAATACCATGTTATTTTTTGTTATCCGATAATGAAACATCTTATCATCTAAACGATTGCGTTTATCGGTGTTTTTCATATTACATCTCCATTCTTTTTAGTATGTAACAAATGTTACAAAAGAATTTGAAATTATAGTGTAATGCATCCGATTGTATGTTGGAAATTTTGCAAGAAAGAAATACAATAGAGAGTAGTCAAAATTGAAAATGAGAAAAAGGAATCTAGTTTTAACAGAGTGAATATTAAATAATATTATAATATACTTGATAATTAAAAGATATAAAATAGAATGGATGTACGTTAAGTGAAACTAGATAAAAGAGGGTTCCTAGTATGTTAAAGAAATGGTTAATCGTTTTCTTTATTTTTGCAGTTTTTTGTGGAAGTATTGTTACACTAATACATGCAAATAAAGGAAAAAAATATGATGCAAAGGCATTTTCTAATGTAAATAGTAAGCAAAAAGATGTTAAGCAGGAAATTGATGCGAATGAGAAAAAGCGTTATGAAATTGCAGCTGGAAAACTAGATCAGTACTTAAAAGATAAAGGATTTAATGGAAGTGTTCTTGTAGCAAGTAAAGGTCATGTGATTTTACGAAAAGGCTACGGTTATGCGAATGTGAAAGATCAAGTATTAACAACGCCAAGAACGAAATATCGCATTGGGTCTATTACGAAAACAGTTGTTGCAATATCTATTATGCAACTAAAAGAAAAAGGGAAGTTGAACATTGAAGACAATGTAAATAAATATATCCCATCGTTTCCAGCAGATAAAAATATTACGTTACGAAACTTGTTAACACATACGTCTGGATTACCAGAACAGGGACAAGGTAGTGTTGACGCAGCATCACGGTTAAAATTAGTAACGTGGATTGGGGCACAAACGTTACAATTTCCAGCAGGGACAGGATGGAAATATACAGATTATAATTATATGGTGCTTGCATATATTGTAGAAAAAATATCGAATAAACCACTTGCTGAATATGTGAAAGAAAATATTTTGACTCCCGTTGAAATGAATGAATCTGGAATGGGCGCAACACTTCCAGAAGATATTTTCTTAGCAGAAGGGTATACGAAAAAAGATAATAAGTTAATAGCCACGCCGCGCTTAAAAATGAACTGGCTGTATGGTTGTGGTGAAATGTATACGACTGTTGAAGATATGAAAAAATTAGATGAAGCTATTATGGATGGTAAACTACTTTCTAAACAAAGTGTATCAGATATGTTTTCTGCATCACCTGCAAGAAAATATGGATTTAGTTTCTATATTTACCCAGATTATTATCATAACCACGGTGTATTAGCTGGCTGGAACACTTTTAATAATTTTAACTGGGATAAACGAACGTTTGTCATATTATTTTCTAACGTCCAAAATGGTATGAATGACGCATTTAATCAAGAATTTAGGAAAATGGCGAATGATTTAATAGAAGGAAAGTAATTATAAAAAAATCGGTATTGATATGTAATTATCAATACCGATTTTTTTATTTTGTAAAGTTTTACTTACTGAATAAAGTGAAACTTTAATCAGCAGGGCCCCACCTAACTTCTTTGCTTTCGCTGAATTTTGAGGTGGGGGTCTTACTGCCCACAAATGGCGGGATAAATAGGTAAAAAAGGTGATTGGCATTTGAATAAATCTAAATAGGTAGTTAAATGATAAGTAATGCAAAGAACAATTGGTAATTTTTACATTGATAAAAAAGCTTGAGCTTCACACTATGTGAAGCTTTACAGTATTGGAGACAAGAACAGGAGGTTGGAAAAATGAAAAAAGCAATAAAGTTTTGTTTAATAGCTACATTATCTACAACGATTATTAGTGGATGCTCTTTTGAGGGTAACAATGAAAATGTTAAAGGGAAAGAAGGAGAAAAAGTAGAGGTACAGAAAAATGCTGGGAAATATACGATGCCAGATGAAAAAGATAAACATGAAGGTACATGGCTGCAATGGCCACATGAATACACATATGGTGAAGAGTATAAGCAGGAAGTTGAACCTATTTGGGTTAAGATGGCAAGTGCTTTAACTGAGGGTGAGAAAGTTCACATTGTTGCATATGACCAGGAAGAAAAGGAGAGAATCAATAAGCTTTTAACAGATGAAGGGTTAAATATGGAGAAGATTGATTTCTTTATCGCGCCTACTGATGATGTATGGGCAAGGGATAGTGGACCAATTTTTGTTTATGACAGCAACAAAAATCTCAAAATATTAGATCCAGCATTTAATGGTTGGGGGAAGAAGACACCTTATAAAAATGATGCTCAAATACGTAAGAATGTTAGTAAACAATCAGGAATTGAAAGAATTGATTGGGGGAAATTTGTCCTTGAAGGCGGCGCAATTGAATTAGACAGCAATGGGACTGCTTTATTAACTCGAAGTGCGGTAACGAATAAAAATAGAAATCCTGATTTATCAGAAAAGGAAATTGAAAAATATATAAGTGACCTTGGGGTATCAAACTTTATTTGGTTAGACGGAGTACCTAATTTAGATATTACGGACTTTCATATTGATGGATTTGCTAAATTCCATAATAAATCTACCATTGTAACGATGAAAGAAGATGACCTAGCTGAATGGGGTTTATCTAATAAAGATATGGATACATTGTTAGATGCCAAAAATGCTTCAGGACAGAAATATAAGTATGAATACTTGCCGCTTAGTAAAGAAAAGGTTGCTTTAGAAAATGGAAAAACTCTCGATTATAAGGGATCGTATATCAATTATTATATCGGAAATACAGTTGTATTAGTGCCTAATTATAATGATCCGAATGATAAAATTGCAAACGATACGATTCAGAAGTTATACCCAGATCGTAAAGTAGTCGGTATTGATGTGAGAGAGTTGTATAAAAACGGCGGTATGATTCATTGTGTGACACAACAACAACCAATTGCATTGAAGTAATTAATTTTAATTTCGTTGTGCTGCTATATAGACAAAATAGGTGGAATCTTATTACCTATTTTGTCGTTCCTTATTATTTGTAATAATAAAATTTCAATATAATGATAAATGAATTGTAGTGTATGTTCGCTTTTCGTTTTATATGGTAAAGGAGAAAAATGTTTGTGTTAAAGAATTTTAAAATAGTGTTTTCGTATTTCCCTATCGTTTTGCAGTACATTTTAAATGTAGCTTTAATTTGCTTAGGGGTTGTTCTAAGTGTGTTTCTTATGAAAGAAGTCATTCAGTTTATACAAGAAATGAAATTGGATAGTAATGAATCTAGTTATCATTTAATTGATAGTATCGTTGTATTCTTTTTGTACTTTGAATTCATCGTAATGATTATAAAGTATTTTCAAATGAATTTTCATTTTCCATTACGATATTTTATATATATAGGTATAACAGCTATTGTGCGTCTCATCATTATAGATCACGATAGTCCGTTAGATTTATTGTTATATGCCTGTGCAATCTTTGTATTAATTAGTGCATTGTTCATTGCGAATTCTAAAATGATGCGTCGGGATTTAGAATAGTGGCATTTGTTGTTGAATTAAATAAGATATTTTATCTTTTTGCAAAAAAGGAGTAACGGTATTGAAAGAAATAATCTTAACCAGCCTCATAATGATAGGGTTTATGATTCTATTATTTAATTGTATACTTTCATGATTTAAAAGAATAAAAGGTTAATAGAGAAAGAGGTTTTTGTAAATATGGTTCATTACAATAATCAAAATAGTTTACATCAAATATTTACATTAAAAGGGACAATTATAAGAGATATTTTCCCACAAATCGTATTATATACGTGTATTTCAACGATAGTAGCTGTGATTAATTATTACTATACAGAAATAAATATAAATCAGACTCCTTGGGTAATCGTCGGAGGAGCTTTAGGATTACTATTAGTGTTTCGTACGAATACTGCCTATGATCGGTACTGGGAAGGTAGAAAGCTGTTTGGCGCGATTGGTGCTTGTACTAGAAATTTAGCAATTAGTTTTTTGTGTCATTGGGATTCTAAAGGGAAGAGTATGGAGCAGGAAAAAATAAAATTTTTACATCTATTAATTGCATTTCCAAAGTTAGCGAAAGGACACTTGAGAGAGGAAAAAGATTTATCTGAAGTGAAATCATTGCTCGCTGTCTGTTCTGAGAAGGAAAAAGCACTTTTGGTTGAGTCCAATCATTTACCGATTAGTATAGTTTTTATGTTGAAAACTATACTATCAAAAGGTTTGAAAACGGGGCAAATTCATCCAAATGCGATAATTAGTATGGAAATGGATTTGAATACGTTACTTACATCTGTGGGTGGATGTGATCGTATCAAAACAACACCTATTCCTTTTGCATATTTTGCTCATATAAAAATTTTATTGATTATATTTTGTGCGACTTTACCGATTGGTCTTGTTGATAGTCTTGGATGGTTTACAGTACTTGCGACTACGTTTATAAGTTTTGCATTCATAGGTATTGAAGCAATAGGGGTTGAAATTGAAGATCCCTTTGGTCAGGATCCAAATGATCTTCCGCTAGAAGGAATTTGTATAGGAGTAGAAGCGCATTTAGTGAATTTATATAATCAAAACGATCTATTAGAAGTAATGGGTTTGAATCTTGATACAAAAATCATTTAATCATTTATTGTTGTTTTAAAATAGGTTATTTAAAAAACTTGTCAAGAGTCAATTTAAGGCTTAACGTCAGCTTTATATTTTTTATATAAATATATAATATTTCTCCATGCTATAATCCATTCATGAAATGTACATGTTGCATGAGTTGGAATAAAAAAGACATGAATTAAGGATTAGTTGGCTTTGTGAAATCAATTATGTAACTACTATTAAAAAGCGAGGTAAATAATATGGAACAAAAACATAATGGAATTATTTTTACTGCAATACCAGACGAATCGAATGAATATTATCAACCATTTTATGAAGACTTGATTTACTTTAATGAATGTTTAAATGAAAAGAAATCAATTGCGGATCAACTTATATCTTTATCTGTTGAAGAACAAGACTTTCATACGAGCTGTTTTGAGTATGATGATATTTGGCTAAGAGATGTTGCACCGGTTGTCACAAATCATCTAGTTAAATTTAAATATCGACCAAATTATTTGCCAGATGATCAAGGGCGATATTTAGATCAACAGTTTAATACATGGTTGAAAAAGAATGACTTTGAATATGTGAAATCCCCATTAATATTAGATGGTGGTAATCTTATTTGGAATAAAAAAGATACCGTAATATTAACAGAACGTATATTTGATGATAACGATGATTGGACAGAAGAGGAAATTATTGAGCAGTTAGAATGGGATTTAGATGTGAGTCGAGTTATTATTATTCCTGCTGAAGAAGGGGATGTACTAGCACACGCAGACGGAATGGTTAAATTTATTGATGAACATACAATGTTTATTAGTGATTTTTTAGGAGATCATGAATTTAGATATAGTGTTCAAGAGATTATTCAAGAACAAATGCCAGAAGCTGAATTTATAGTTGTTCCTTCATCATATACAGAGAAAGGACAATATGATCAAGAGATAGCATCAGCAAAAGGGTTGTATATAAATATGTTAGAATCATGTGATGCTCTTTATGTTCCTAAGTTTGGACTAGCCAAAGATGAGGAAGTTTTACGATATATTCAACAGTATACGGAGAAGCAAGTTATTCAAATTCATGTAGGAGAAATATCAACAATGGGAGGTGCAATGAATTGTTTAACGTGGTATTGTCCAAGCCATTTGTTACCTTCGAAAATGAGAAGATTGAAAAATCAGAATGAAGATTTTTCAATGAAGAAGATTTTTGATTGGTTTTAATAAATAAGTAATGAAAAGAAAATATATTCAAGGAGTATTGATATGTATACCATCGCTGAGTTTTCTCGGATTTGTAAAATGAGTACGCGGATGTTAAGACATTATGACAAAGAGGAGATATTAAAACCGGCATATGTGAATCCGGTTAATGGGTATAGGTATTATGAACAAGAGCAGCTGGAAGTAGCATTGAAAATAAAAAAGTTAAGGGAGTATAAATTTCCTCTTCCAAAAATTAAAATTGTTTTGCAGTCATCGGATCAAGATTCGTTTGTTCAACATATACAATCACAAATTATCGAGTTGTCTCATGAAGTGAAGCAAAATTTACAGGTTATTTCAGAAATGAATGAAATGGTAATGGTGAATAGTAGTCTAAATATTGCTCGCCATAGAAGTTACGATATATTAATGGGAATGAGGAACGAAGTAACGATAATTACTCAAAGAGTAAAAATAGATATAGATGATATAGATGATTATTTTTATGACTTATATGAAGAGGTACAAAAAAATAACTTTCAAATAGTCGGTTCGCCATCTGCAGTCTTTTATGATGAAGAATATATTCCAAGTAACAGTGATATTGAATTAAGAATCCCGGTTATGCAGGGGAATGATGAAGATGTAGTACAAGAATATGAAATGAAAAAACTAAGTCCACATCAAATCGTTACTACTATGCATTATGGAAGTTACGACTATATAGGTTACGCTTATATAGCGTTAGAAGAATGGGTTGAAAAAAATGGGTATGTAATAGTTAATTCGCCATATGAGGTTTATATAAAGGGACCTGAATGTGATTGTTTAGCAGAAGAGTATGTGACACAAATTTGTTTTTTAGTTACGAAAATAGAATGAGAATAAGGATTGACATTAACATTATGTCAATCCTTATTCTACGTACGAAAGCAATTTATCATAATAAAAAGGCGAAATAAAGAGTCACCTTATAAAGTTGCTACAAGTAAATGAAGATATTCCTGTTGACCTTAACACGATGTCAAAGTATAGACTGTACGTACATTCATATAAGGGGTGAACACGTATGAGAAATATAGAAAATAGTTTGTATTATATGCCTGCGGAATGGGAGAAACATGAAGGTACATGGCTCCAATGGCCACATGATAAAACACATAGGGGTGAAGGTTACAGAGCTAAGTTAGATGATATTTGGATATCGATGGCAAAGGAGCTTCACTATGGAGAAAATGTCCATATTGTTGTATGTGATGAAGAAGAAAAAATACATGTCCAATCGAAGTTAATGGAAGCTAACGTGAATATGAATAAAATTGATTTCTTAATTCAAGAAACTGATGATATTTGGATAAGAGATAACGGACCAATCTTTGTAAAAGATAAAGAAGGGAACCGCTATCTAACGCACTGGATATTTAATGGTTGGGGAAATAAATATCCGTACGAAAACGACGCTAATATTCCGAATAAAATAAGTGAAATGTATCGCATTCCAAAAGTTGAATCTAGTGTCTGTCTAGAGGGCGGGGGAATTGAGACAAACGGAAACGGGACCTTAATGGCGGCGGAAACGTCTATTATAAATGAAAATCGAAATCCTACACTAAGTCAGAAAGAAATTGAAATGGAGTTAACGAAATATTTAGGAGTAACAAATTTTATATGGATAACTGGTATACGTGGAGAAGATAATTATGATGAAGATACGGATTATCATATTGATGGCGCAGCACGGTTTGTAAATGAAAATACGATATTGTATGAATATGATCCTTTCGGTGAAGGAGAGTCATATCTTTTGGAGGCGTACGAAAAGCATTATCAAGAATTGCGACAAGCAAGAAATATAGATGGCAAGCCATTTCAGCTCATTCCAGTACCAGTAACAAGAAAATTGGTAAAAGAAGCAGATTGTAAAGGATCGTACTTAAATTTTTACATTGGTAATGAAGTTGTATTGGTACCTATATACGGTGATGAACATGATAAATTAGGGCTTCAAATCATTGAAGGTCAATTTCCAGGGAGAAGAATTGTCGGTATATATGTTAACGAATTGTATGCATACGGTGGTATGATTCATTGTGTGACGCAGCAGCATATAGAATAGAGTAATTCAAATAAAAAGCATGCAGAGCATATACTCTGCATGCTTTTTATAATGTTGAAAACTCCTCAACAAGTTGAGTGAATTGTTTCAATGCACTTTCAATCGGTTCTGGCGTAGTTAAATCAACACCAGCTTTTTTCAATAAGTTTAGTGGATAGTCAGAACTTCCACCTTTCAGGAATTCAATATAATTTTTCTGAGCATTCGGATCACCACTTAATAGTTTATCAGCGATTTGAATGGCAGATGCGAATCCAGTTGCATATTTGTATACGTAAAACGGGCGATAGAAATGAGGGATTCTAGCCCATCCGTATTTTACTTCTTCATCAAATACAAGTGAATCACCGTTATATTCTTTAAATAGCTTTTCATAAATTTCACTGAAGACTTGTGCATTTAATGGTTTACCTTGTTCAGCCATTTCATGTGTGATTTTTTCAAATTCTGCAAACATAATTTGTGTAAAGAAAGTACCTTTAAATTTCTCAATAAAATGGTTAATTAAATGGTTACGCACGTTCGTTTCTTTTGCTTCTTTTAATAAATAGTGAATTAATAACACTTCATTTACTGTAGAAGCGACTTCTGCGACAAAGATAGAATAATGTGCAGAAATTCTTGGTTGGTATCCATGTGAATAGTGCGTATGCATACCGTGACCGCATTCATGAGTAAGAGTGAACAGGCTGTTTAAATCATCGTGATGATTTAAAAGAATGAAAGGATGAACGCCGTATACACCAAAGTTATAAGCACCAGAACGTTTTCCTGGTGTTTCTCTTACGTCTATATATCTTTTATCTTTAAAACTTTTTAATGTCTCAATATATTCTTCTCCTAAAGGAGCTAGTGATGCAATCATAATGTCAAATGCTTCACTATATGGGATGTCTTGTTTTGCACCTTCTACTAAATCGACGCCTAAGTCGTATTGTCTTAGTTCATCTACGTTTAATTTTTCTTTTCGAATTTCATTGTATGTATGTAATGTTTGAATGTTTTTTTTCGTTGTATCAATTAGGTTTTCGTATACTTCTTTCGGAACCATATCGCCAAATAATGATTTCTCTAGCGCTGATGGATAGTTTCTTAATTTCGAAACAGTAACATTATTTTTAATAGCAGCGGATAAAGTAGATGCGATGGAATTCTTTAACTGAACATATGGTTTGTAATATGCTTTATAAGCTTCTTTACGCTTTTCACGATTCGTATCTTCTATTAACTTTGCATACATTCCGCGTGTTAAGTTCACTTTTTCTCCATCGTCAGTCGTCACTTCACCAAATAATATATCTGCATTATTTAACATACCAAATGTGTGCTGTGGAGAAGAAAGAGCTTCACCCATTTGTGATAAAATTGCTTCTTGGTCCTTATTCAATACGTGTTTTTTATAACGATATAATTCAAATAAGTCTTCTTTATAATATTGTAAGCCTTCTGTATCTTCTATGTAAGAATGTAATGTGTTTTCGTCTATGCTAAGTAAGAAGGGGGAAAAGAAAGATTTCGCTGCACTTACTTTCACGTGTAATTGTGATACTTTATCGACAAGAGATTGCGCGTCAGTATCGCGTGTATCAAGGTCAGATTGTAATCGTGCATAAGCGAACATTAAAGATATTATGCTAGAAATTTCTTCACTCTTCGTTAAATAAGCTAATAAACTATTGCCATCGTGAATATTGCCATTAAATTCTTGTAATTCCTTCGTTAATACTTCAATTTTATGAAAATCACTTTCCCAATCTTCAATTGTATGGTAAATGTCTGTTAAATCCCATTTTTCTATATCAGCTACTTGTAATCGATCTTTAAGTTCTGTCATAATCATTTCCTTTCTAAACATGTAGTTATATTTCTATATAACTATGAAATACAACAAATTGCAAAAAATCCCTGCTGAAAATTGAAAAGCCTTGCTAAAATAACAAGGCTTACTTATAGTGTAATTCCGAATTTTGAATGTAAAAGGTTTGTATATTGCATGTCTGTAACGGTTTCTTTCGTTTTTTTACCATTTTTCGCTACTGTAAGGCTATCTTTCGTTAAAGAGGCATGCCCATCTTCAGTTAGTTTTACAATAAGAGGTACTTTATTAAAGGGTGATCCTTCATGTTCAACGATAATTTTTTGTGCTGTATTTGCTTTTTCTTCATCCACTTCTTCTATATAAAATGCATAGCCTAACGTCCAATCATCAGCAGAAGATTGATCCAAGAACTCATTGTTTTTCCGCATCTCTAAAATGTAGTTTCACTTTTCGGTCATTTCTTTACGAATACGATAATCTCCTGTAGCAGAGTGAATGACTTCACCTGAGAAAGGGACAGGGGCAAGAGGTAAGTATGATCCGAATCCTACTTCAATTAAATAAAGTTCATTATGATGTGTTAAAACGGTTGCGATATGGCCAGAATCAACAGCCCATATAGAGTTTGCAGCGTTATAAACTGTTCCTGAAACGAGATGAACATCGAATCCAGAATCTTTCAGGAAGTAATACATAGTAGGATTGAGTTCATAACAAAGACCGCCACGGTTATTTACTAAAATTTTCTCTTTCAAATTTTCTTTTGATATTTCTTTAAAATTCTTTTCGAGAATATTTAAGTTTTCAAAAGGAACAGTTTGTGCCATTGCGTACATAATGTTAGATAAATCTTCAAATGAAACTGTGTCTTTTTCTTCTATATGTAATCGTGCGAAAAATTGTTTTTGAAAGTCTGTCATCGAAATCCCTCCGTTATGCTTTTATAGGTAAATTGTAAACAATCTTGAATAGGATGTGAAATGAAAACTACGTTGAATATTTGAAATTAGATTAAAAATAATATGGGAGAGTGAGAGATTGCTACTTTACTAACGGTGGGACGAATATTATAATAATTCTGATAAACTATGCAAACGCTTTCTTGGAAGGGGATGGTGTACAGATGTTTAAAAGAATAACAATAGTCGGATTGTCAGTTGTTATGTTTTTACCTAGTATATATGAGGGGAGTAAGGCATATGCAGACACAGTTAACAATGGAACGTTAATGCAGTATTTTGAGTGGTATTCTCCGAATGATGGGAATCATTGGAATCGTTTGCGTACTGATGCTGAAAATTTAGCGGAAAAAGGAATTACATCTGTTTGGATACCACCTGCATATAAAGGAACTATGCAAAATGACGTAGGATATGGAGCATATGATTTATATGATCTGGGGGAATTCAATCAAAAGGGCACAGTGCGGACGAAATATGGGACGAAAGCACAATTGAAATCTGCAATTGACGCTTTACATAAGAAAAACATCGATGTATACGGTGATGTAGTTATGAATCATAAAGGTGGGGCTGATTATACAGAAACTGTCACAGCAGTTGAGGTAGACCCGAGCAATCGAAATAATGAAGTATCAGGTGATTATGAAATTAGTGCGTGGACGGGATTTAACTTTCCAGGGCGTGGAGATTCTTATTCTAATTTCAAATGGAAATGGTATCATTTTGACGGAACGGATTGGGATGAAGGAAGGAAATTAAACCGAATTTATAAATTTAGGGGCATAGGTAAAGCATGGGACTGGGAAGTGTCTAGCGAGAATGGGAATTATGATTATTTGATGTATGCGGATCTTGATTTTGATCATCCAGATGTTGCGAATGAAATGAAAAAATGGGGAACGTGGTATGCGAATGAATTAAATTTAGATGGTTTTCGTTTAGATGCTGTTAAACATATTGATCATGAATATTTACGCGATTGGGTAAATCATGTTAGACAGCAAACAGGGAAAGAAATGTTTACAGTAGCTGAATATTGGCAAAATGATATCCAGACTTTAAATAATTATTTAGCGAAGGTTAATTATAATCAATCTGTGTTCGATGCACCACTTCATTATAATTTTCATTATGCTTCAACAGGAAATGGAAATTATGATATGAGAAATATTTTAAAAGGAACGGTAGTTGCGAATCATCCTACACTTGCGGTTACTCTAGTTGAAAATCATGATTCACAGCCTGGTCAGTCATTGGAATCTGTAGTGAGCCCTTGGTTCAAACCGTTGGCATATGCATTTATTTTAACGCGTGCAGAGGGGTATCCTTCTGTTTTCTATGGTGATTACTATGGTACAAAAGGAAATAGTAACTATGAAATTCCAGCGTTAAAGGACAAAATTGATCCGATTTTGACGGCACGAAAAAACTTTGCATATGGTACGCAGCGGGATTATTTTGATCATCCAGATGTGATTGGCTGGACAAGAGAAGGTGATAGTGTACATGCTAATTCTGGTTTAGCAACATTAATCTCTGATGGACCAGGAGGGGCGAAGTGGATGGATGTTGGAAAGAATAACGCAGGGGAAGTATGGTACGATATTACGGGTAATCAAACAAATACTGTAACAATTAATAAGGACGGGTGGGGGCAATTCCAAGTAAGTGGAGGATCAGTTTCCATATATGTTCAGCAGTAATTTGGTGATGAAAAAGAAGAGGTAGACTGAAATATAAGTTTTCCTCTTCTTTTTATATTGTGCATATTTATCCCGCTATTTGTGGGAAGCCCGATTGGTGAGGGCTTATTAAAGTTTCACTTTATTTTTCATAAATCTTTATTGTAATAAAAGAGCTAGTCGACCTTTATAACAACAAGAGAGGCATTGGAATATATAATGTCACCCGTGGCTTCTCTTATTCGTACTCGAAGAACATCCCCTTGATTTAAAGGTAGTAAATCAGTTCTGGCGGATGTAGCTCTCACCCCAGAAGCACCACCAACTCGCGTTTCAATTGCGAATTGAATGGAATCGTTTATTATAAGATTTAATATACTAGACGGTATAGCTTGTATTACAAATACAATTGAAAAGGATACAGAGTACACGCCAGTGGTATCAATTGTAATAGAATTATTTAATGGATTTAGGGTAGTTCCACTAGCAGGTCCTGGAATGGTAAAATTAATATTTGTATTAACTACTGCTGAAAAACCGATTCCTACTTCAGAAGTTATTGTTCCAAATATGGGAAGAATCCCTAAACCGGTTGCGCCAGTAGGACCAGTTATTCCGATTCCGGTAGGACCTGTAACCCCAGTAGGACCAGTTATTCCGATTCCGGTAGGACCTGTAACCCCAGTAGGACCAGTTATTCCGATTCCGGTAGGACCTGTAACCCCAGTAGGACCAGTTATTCCGATTCCGGTAAAACCTGTCGCGCCGGTAGGTCCTGTGATTCCAGTAGGTCCGGTGGGGAATGTAAATGGTGGAATTGATGGTAGTGTGGGACCGATTAAATTTGGTTCCAGAGCAGGTCCGTGTAAAATACTATACTCTTCATTCATATAGTAAACCTCCTATCATTGCTTGTCATAATTATTAAATGTATTTGGGGAAGTAAATGACATTCGCAATAGCGGAGGCGCTTCTTATAATTTCTCTTCAGCGAATATAGACCTAATTTAAGCAATATTGAAATTTATAGTTACGTACTACTAAAGTATGACACCTTTACTTCTCACGTAACATATAGTATGATGATTTCAATAAATTAGATTTCAATGACTATAATATAAATTAATGAGAGGTGCTTTTTGTGAGTGCGGTAGGTATTAAATAGGAAAAATTTAATGAAATAAATCGGATAAGACCAGGGGATTTTTATGTACATCATACCCCTAATTTTGTCATGCATTTATTTCAAAACCTATGAAGATACCTACAATACTTTATAAAGCGTGTAATAAGGGACTGCCATCTATTTTTTATGGCTTATTTCCTCATACGTTATTACACATGCCTTGTAAATGTAAAAGCTGCGGTATCCCCGCAGCTTTTTTGTATATGTTTTTATTGTATAATTATGGAATTTTATATATGACTCATTGGAATCTAATGAGTAGGTATCTTCATTTATGATAAAAATCAATCATAGTGAGGAGAAACAAAATGAATACGATGACTTTTGAAAAGTTACAATATAACGAATTAAAGGATATAGTGAAATCTTATTGTGTAAGTGGATTAGGTAAGGAATTATTAAACAAATTAGAGCCGAGTACGAGTATAAAAGTAGTGAGAAATCGGTTGAATGAAACGACAGAAGCACGAGCTATATTAGATGCAGAAGGGCATGTTCCTTTCTTCGGCATTTCTAATATTGCTAGTACAATTCAAAAATTAGAAAAAGGTATGATTTTAGATCCAGAAGAATTAGTGAGTGTTTCAGACTTTTTACGTGGATGTAGAAAGATTAAAAAGTTTATGTTAGATAAAGAATTTTTTGCACCAGTATTAGCTTCTTATGCAAATTCAATGACTGAATATAAAAGTATTGAAGAGGAAATTAACTTTTCAATTAAAGGAAATAGTATTGATGCAGCTGCAAGTAAAGAGTTAAAACGAATTCGAAATAATATCGATTCTGTAGATGGGAAAATAAAAGAACGTTTAACGAAGTTTTTAAATAGTAGTGCAAATAAGAAATTCATTCAGGAATTCTTTATTAGTAAAAAGGATGACCGTTATACGATTCCAATTAAATCTTCCTATAAAAACCAAGTTGCCGGAAGTATTATTGAAGCCTCGGCAAAAGGTTCTACTGTATTTATAGAACCGCATACGGTTACGAAATTGAATGCAGAACTAGCAGGTTTGAAAGCAGAAGAAGCGGTTGAAGAATATCAAATTTTAGCGACTTTATCAGGGATGGTATTAGAAAATATTTATAGTATAAAGATTAACATGGAGCTAATTAGTCAGTATGATATGGTATTTGCGAAAGCGAAGTTTAGTAAATCGATTGATGGAATAGAACCGAAGTTAAATGATCATGGCTACATTCATTTAGTGAATTGTAAGCATCCGCTTTTAACAGGGCAAGTTGTACCCTTAAATTTTAAAATTGGTCAAGAGTATCGTAGTTTAATTATTACAGGGCCGAATGCGGGCGGAAAGACAATTGTGTTAAAAACAATTGGATTGTTAACATTAGCTACAATGTCAGGTCTTCATATTGCAGGAGATAAAGGGACAGAAATCGCTATTTTTGAAAATGTATTTGTAGATATTGGTGATAATCAAAGTATCGAAAACGCACTAAGTACATTTTCATCTCATATGAAAAATCTTTCTGAGATTATGAGGATGTCAAATAATAATACGTTACTTTTATTTGATGAAATAGGGAGCGGTACAGAACCAAATGAAGGTGCAGCACTTGCAATTTCTATTTTAGAAGAGTTGTACTTTGCGGGATGTATTACCGTTGCGAGTACGCATTACGGAGAAATTAAACGATTCTCAGAAATGCATGATGACTTTATGAATGCAGCGATGCAGTTTAATAGTGAAACGTTAGAGCCGCTTTATAAATTAGTTATCGGAAAATCAGGAGAAAGTAATGCACTTTGGATTGCGAATAAAATGAACGTAAAAGAACATGTACTCAAAAGGGCGAAAGAGTACATGGGAAATAAAGAGTACGCTTTAGAAAAAGTGAATGAAAGTAAAATTAGAAAACCGAAATTCGTACAAGAAAAAAGAGAATCTCATTATGAGTACAAAATCGGCGATCGTGTTAATTTATTGGATCATGATGATTTTGGTATCATCTATAAGGAAAAAGATAATTTTTATAACGTTGTTGTATATTATAACGGTGAATTCGTTGAAGTAAATGTAAAACGTATTACTTTAGAAGTAGCAGCGAAGGAGTTATATCCAGAAGGATACGATTTAAATACACTATTTGTTGATTATAAAGAAAGAAAAATGCAACACGATATTGAGCGCGGATCGAAAAAAGCACTGCGTAAAATTCAAAAAGAAATAAGAAAGAATAGAGGATAAGTTAAAATGGTAACGATTAGACAAGAACAAAAAAATGATTATAGAAAAACAGAAGAAGTCGTAAAAGAAGCATTTTTAAAGGAAGAATTTAGTGATAAAACAGAACATGAACTTGTAAAACGTATTAGAGAATGTGACGCGTTTGTTCCGGAGTTATCAATTGTTGCGGTAGATGAAGATATAGTTGGTCACATTATGTTATCGAAAATTACAATAGAACAAGATGGAACTTCTGTAGAATCGTTAGCGCTTGCACCAGTTTCAGTTGCTAGGGGCCATCAGAAGAAAGGCATTGGCGGAAAACTGATCACGGCTGCTTTAGAAAAAGCGAAAGAACTTGGATACGGATCAGTTGTAGTATTAGGACATCCAGAGTACTACCCGAAATTTGGTTTTAAGAAAGCAAGTGAGTGGAATGTAAAAGCACCGTTTGAAGTGCCTGAAGAGGTATTTATGATAATGGAATTAACAGAAAATGCTCTTCGAGGTGTAGAAGGAATTGTACAATATTCGAGTGCTTTTGCTGAGTAGGAGTACCGGTTAAGAAATGTAATCATAAAAGGTGCTATCTTTTTGTATGGATATACAGAAAGATAGCTTTTTTTATTAAGCGGATCTACTGACGTATATTTTGCTCAATGAATAATTGAGGTGGTAAAATTGATATAGAAACGTAAAGGGAGAGAATGAAATGAATAAGCGAGAAACAGATAGCAATGAGAATGTAGTGACGTTATATGTTACAAGACACGGTAAAACAATATTAAATACGAATCATCGCGCGCAAGGTTGGGCAGATTCTCCTTTAGTAGAAAAAGGTGTTGAAGTTGCCACAAATTTAGGAACAGGATTAAAAGATATTCATTTTATGAATGCATATAGTAGTGATAGCGGCCGCGCAATTGAAACTGCTAATTTAGTATTAAAATATAGTGAGCAATCAAAATTAAAACTTGAGCAAAGAAAAGATTTGCGAGAATTAAATTTCGGTATTTTTGAAGGTGAAAAACTTGAGAATATGTGGGATGTGGTTGGAAAAGCTGCAGGCGTTGCATCACCAGAAGAACTTATGAAGTTTTCTATTCAAGAAGTGATTAATCTTATTAGAGTAGCAGATCCTACAAAACAGGCGGAAGATTGGGACTTATTTTCTACTCGTATAAAAACAGAGATAGATAAAATTAGTGAAGAAGCTGCTGGAAATGGTGGCGGTAACGTTTTAGTTGTCGTTCATGGGCTTTTGATTACTACCTTAATAGAAATGTTAGACAGTAGCAAAACAAAACTTGGAGTGGAAAATGCTAGTGTGACGAAAATTGTATATCAAGATGGAACATACACAGTCGAGTCTGTTGGAGATATGAGTTATGTTGCAAAAGGGAAAGAAAGTGTTGAAATATAATTAAATCTCCAATAGATATAAGAAAAGGAAGGTAGAGAAATAATCTGTACCCTTTGTAAAGGACATTTTAAAAAAAGTTAGGCGGCATCAAGAAGATGATTTCTGTATTCGACAGGAGTCATCTTCTTTAAATTCCACTGATATCTAT
>NZ_JAKUGK010000008.1:0-362146 GCF_022663885.1 Bacillus cereus group sp. BfR-BA-01330 | reverse complement strand
TTTCTAGTATTTGATATGTATTCATGAATTCTAGCTACCTTTACTCGTTGTTTATTCCAGCGAGAAGATCCTTTCATTCTTCTAGAAAGCACACGCTGTGCTTTCGCCAACGTATCTTCTAATGATCGGAAAAACTTCGGATTTTCATAGTGTGTTCCATCTGACAAAATAGCGAAATCTTTTAGTCCTACATCTATTCCAATGTAAGAATGTGTTTTCGGAAGTTCTTGTACTTCTGTTTCAACTAATAGTGACACAAAATATCTACCAGAAGGGTTCCGTCTAACTGTAGCATTTACAATACGCCCCTCTACTTCGCGACTTTTGGCAAATCGAACAAGGCCTAGTTTTGGCAACTTTATTTTGTTCCCTACAACAGCAATGTTTTCATTTGTTTGTTTTGTGGTATAAGATTGTACGTTGTTCTTCTTAGATTTAAAGTGCGGTGCGCTGTTTTGTTTTTTGAAAAAGCGTGTATACGCATCCGCAAGGTTGCGAACAGACGACTGAATCGCAATACTATCCACTTCTTTTAGCCAAACAAATTCTTTCTTCATGGCAGGAAGTTTGGCAGAGCATGTACCATATGTTAAACCTTTCCCAGTTTCTTTATATGCGCGATCCCATAGGGATAGGAAATGATTGAATACAAAGCGAGAACAACCTATCGTTTTGTTAATTAGAATTGCTTGTGCTTGATTTGGATAGATACGAAACTTATAGGCTTTATTAATTATCATTTGATTCACCTCCATTTCGGTATATGACTATTATATACCAAACGTACATTCGATTGATAGTGAAGTAACACTTTATGTATGTCGAACAATTAAGATGGCTTCTTGCCATCCCTTGCTCGAAGCCAATTCATCTCCCACCTACTCACTTCGCGTTCCTTGAGGAAGGAGTCTTCTTGGCTAAAATGATAAAAAAAGGAAATCCCGTACACATCCATTAAAATGAACATGATACAAATAGATTTCCCCTGCTTGTTTTGCTGCTCGCTGTGACAAGTTTGATGGTTTAATGGAAAACTGATAACAATCTCGTTCCCAAAATGCCCCTTCTTTTGTAACTCTCATTCGTAATGCACGTAAACTTGGAATAATATCACCTGGATGTGCAGAACAAAATAAAGATACTTCATAACTGATATGCATAAATAAATCCCCCCTAAATAATAATTTTTGCCCAGTGTAATAATGGGTTCTACTAATCAAACAGACTTGAAAACAACACAAAAAGGGCTTCTTCAAGTCGATTAAAAATGTGCATAGCAAAATAAGCTATATACACTAATCGGCTCAAAGAAGCCCTTTCATAAATGAAACAAGACGCAACTTGCTTCTACAACTCAACCACAACACAATAAGGTGTGGGAATAAACGGAATCAATTAAACAATAAATATACTTCCATATTAATGAATTCATACAAAAATTTCAATAATTTTATGTGTCCTTAAAATATCCAGCTCATTTTTTAAAAAATTAATACGCTTTAACGCTACCTTGGTTTCTTCATCAAATGATATAATTCCCTCCTCGATAATATTTCATTTAATATTGAAATTCTCTAAATCTCGATGTATTATATTTTTGTGTTTTTCTCAGTTCCCTAGCCGAGAATACATCATCACTTCTGAAAGAACCCGTACTCCAACGGGTTCTTTTTTATTCCTCTTCTTGTAAATCCGATTATTTGAATGTAAAATTGTAAATAAGTTCTAAAATTTTGAATCGAGGTGAACATCATGAAAAGTTTTGGTATGTTAGTACTCTCTACTGTCTTTTCAGTGCTCCTAGTATATTATAATGTCATCTCCTTTTATAATAAGTTTTCATCAGGAAATACATATTATTGGTTAAACGGTATCCTAGCTGTTGGATTCCTTATATCCTTAATTATCAACATAAAAGATATCATCAAGAAAAACTACAGGACCTCATAATAATAGGAGTTGATACATATGTGGAAAAAGATTAATAATTATAAGTTTCATCTAAAAGATTTGAAATTTATGACTTGGCTATTTCCAATTGTCGGTTTGTTATATGCCTATGAATTCTTTTCTGGGCTAATGTACCACCAGGAGGTTCGTTGGCTTAAGTTAATATGCATGGCGATAATGATTATAGGATTTATGGATATTAGAAAAAAGCTTAAAAACAAAGATTATAAAGCGGCTTAAATCACCAAATACTCTTGAACTCATTTTTGAATTATTGTATTATATTTTCGGGTCTTACTTCATAAATCATTATCAAGAGAATCTGCAGGTTTGCAGGTTCTCTTTCACAAAATTGATGCACCTTTTCGTTTGTTTTGGTAGATGTTCAATCAAATTGAAACTGTATCCTTAGGTTTAATAAGTCCTAATAAAAACATAATAAAAAAAGAGTGCGATTAAGACATGCACTCTTTCAAAAGACTTTACCAATCTCGATGATCATCATGATCACGATCACGTTCATGATTACGTCTACGACGACACTCATCACAATCGCAGTCACGTCTACAATGACAGTCGTTAAAATCGTTTCTTCTTCGTCTACGGCCGCAACCGCAAAAGACTAAATCATCCCAAAATCTATTACAATCTCGAGAATGTCCAAAATTATTATCCCATCCCATAGATATGATTCCCTCCTCTAAAAATAGAATTCATCATATTCTATGATTAAAAGGTAGAAATAGTTTGTTTACTAGCCTATGTTTCAAACTAATAATATTTCAATTTGCAAGTCTATCTCACGCCTTATCTTTCCTTAACAGCAAACAAGACGCCACCCAGATCACGGCAGCGCCTACGATAATTGCTATACACTTAATCAAAATCATTTATCCTCACATTATTTATTTCTTTGCTTCCATACCCCATTCTCTTTACGATAAATATTCTTGCCATCCATGAAGTCAGCTGTCTTACCCGGAATGTTATATTTCTTATTCTTTTTCTTAGCCTTCTTCTTCAGCCTTTTCTCTTCTTGAACAGCTTGCAAATCCGCCTTCCATTGCTTCAACAAATCCTTTTCACGTCGCATCGAATTTGTACCCCTCAGATTAAAATGTAAACCAAATAATTAGATTCTACCTATTTATATAGAATCCTTTAATCCAAATGTACATTTTGTTCAATAAAAAAAGAACACTATAAAGTGTCCTAAGCTTCTGAGTATAAAATATACGACAATGCCTTGCCATTTCTAATGGCGCAACCTAAAAGAGCTTTATAGCGGAATATATAGCTCTCGGAAAAGGAATAAGTTGGTTGGCATTGATTCGATATTGTATGATGAAAGCCTCCTTATGTGCAAACGAGAGAGAGCACTCCCCCAATAAGTGCTCTCTCTTGAAAAAATATAGGGGAACATGTTGGAAACCGTTCAGTGTCATTATAATGATTCATTCCCGACTATGCCTAAGTCATGTATTAAAGGGACTTAATGTGTAATTTCTATACAACAAAGAAAAAAGCACCCGAATAGATGCTTAAATTAAACCTATTCATTATCAATATCTCTACTTTCATCATTAACTGATTTCGGGTCTAACATGATTCCTATATCCGGTGGCAAAATTAACTCTATACCAGCTACTGGTTGATTGTCCTCATTAAAGTAATACTTCTTTATCTTATTCAACTCTTCATTTTTCTTATTTTCACTCATATTATCCCGCCTTTTATGTATGATATTAAAAACTTTTCTTAATATGTACATTGAAAGAGATATTATACTATTTTTCAACTCTCGCAAAACTTATAATAAATATCAAAGTCTGCTCTCGGTATAGACTTCTTGCCCTTTGGTTGATGAGACATCTTTACATAAGATTGAATAACTCATAGTGGCACTGCGAATACTGACTTATCCTTACTAAACTCAATAAGGAAAAAACATATCGCTCCCATCTTCTCCGCTTTCTCCAGGTAATCAAATTGATGCTGCGCAATGTTCTTTAAATCAAAACGTGTATCTTTCTCTGTAGACTTCGCTTCAAATGCTACAGCTCTCCCCTTATATACACCGTCATAGTCTACTGTGCTCTTTGCTTCATAGAATCCATTTAGTACACGGCCGCCTTTGCTCTTTAACACCTTCACAGGAGTCGGACGTTTGTTAATAAGCGCCACTCCCCCTCTTTGATACATTTCATTCGCTAAATTGATAAGCATTTCAAAGGCCCTTCCACGGTTACCTTGCCCCAATGTTATTCTTCACTTTCTCTTAAAAGAATTATTTTGTTGAATTTTCTACTACCAATCATTAAAAATATCTTATAATCGTTATATACAAACTTGTTTTAAGGAGTAGATAGAATGCCAGTTACACTCGAACTTATTCTTTTCATTCTTATAGCAATTAGTGCTGTTGGCTATTTGATAAAAGAATCTCAAAAAACTAAGAAAAGAACCCTTGGAATTTCACTAGAACTTTTAGTTCTTTTCTGGTCAATATGGAGAATATCAACTATCATAATTCAAATTTCAGAATATAATCTCTCGTGAATAAAATTCAATATTCCGTCAATACTGTATATGACAACAGATTTTCTCCTTGTTCCCCCTTGGAGAACCTAGCAGTTAGCTTTTGCTAGCTGCTCTTTATTTGTAAGAAGCACTCAATTAACTGGACTCACATATAATATTCTGAGTTCCTTTCTTTATAAAATAGTCGTTATAAAATGAGGTTCGTCACGAGAGCACTTTACTAAGTGCTCTTTTTTGGTTTTAAAATAAAACAAAATGAAATTTTTATTAAGAAAACTTATTTATACCTTTTAGTTGATTGTTTTCTAATTCAAGTTCACTTATTCTTCTTTGTAGCTTTTTAATTGTGTTTATAGCCATCAAAGATATATCTTTAACTTCTTTTTCGTTTTCTTCATATTCTTCTGTGGTCATTAATTCGGTGTTTAAATTTCCTCTCAAATGTAAATGCCATAGTTCTGAAAAAGTTTTATCAACTCTCAATTATTCACCCCCGTTTTCTATTAAAATGAAGTTTTTATATAAAGTTTTCTCAATATCTACATCCTAGAAAAAATTTTCCTATTATGGTAATATATTGGTGATTCCATAAAATTCTATTGTTCCATTAAAAAGGACCCTTACCCCTTTTCCGGGTCCTTTTTCAACGTTTTCTACTAAAAAAGCGTTTTTTATTCAAATTTATGCCCTGCTTATTTGGACACATTTACCAGTATTTTTACCAAAAAATTCATGATATGGTTAATTAGTCGAGTACGTCATTACTTGACACATACCCTTAGAAGCCCCGTGGATAATCGGGGGGTTCTTTTATTTAGATAACGATTTTATCTTAATTCATTCACTAATCTCATACTTTGACATACAATAATAGTGCCTTTCTGTATAATGTGAGTTCGTCACTTTCGCTATAATTAGGTATAAGGAGCGCTCTCGATTAGCGCTCTTTTTATTTGTTGTTAAATAAGGATTTTGTTTAAATTTCTTTAACCTTATTAATTCCTTTGCATACAGTATTATCACAAGAAATTCAATAAGTGCTCCGGTCTAGTTACCTTGAATTTCTTGCAAACCTTGTGGGAAGAATCCGTTTATAACAAACGGATTCTTTTATTTATCCATCATAAAATAACTATTTTGTTCACTTTTTTGATACATTTACGAAACATTCATATGTTATCTTCAGTAAGTTCTTTTCTTTTCATAAAATTGTGTGAGTTATACCGACACAAGAAGCCCTAGATCCCTAAATCTAGGGCTCCTTCGGTTATGGGATTCTTACGTAATAGTAAGGACCATTTTTTTATTCCAATAAGTATTTTGTGAAAAATTAACATATAGATAAATTCCTTTAATAATTTCAATTTCTAATCAATCCATGTCTGTGTTATCAAATATTTAAATCACATGTAAAAGTTACGTAAAGATTGCTATGAGTCAATCCTTCCACCCCAGAAACGTTATATAATGAAATTGCAAACATTAAGTTTGTACCTTTCTGTACGACATAACTCTTTGCTAGGGGGAATCCTAGCTTTTTTTATTTAGTGCCCCTAGCCAGTAAATCTGAAGCCCATATTTCTTTCTGATTTCAATAATCCCAACGTTTCTACTGACCCTATGACGCCTACGAGTGCCTTGTTCAATTAAATGAGTTTCTACCCTTTAAATACGTCATAACGCTATGTCTCCTAATCCAAATTCATTATCTCTTCTAAGGTTCTATCAGAAATATACGTGGTGATAATCTGTATCTTTCCGTATTTCTTTTTAGCCATTTCTATAGCTTCGCGCTCGAACTTCGCCTCAAACCAACGAAGCTTCCACTTCTCGTCTTTGTCGTAAAATTCTACTGAGTATGTCATAATTCTATTACGCTTCAAGAATTTGTTCACGGTACTTGTTGCGGTATAATCAAAACTTCCGACTACATCCTCAAGTGTTAGTTGCTTCATGCCCCTAACCCCATTGGACGTGATTTGATTTTATTCTTATCTGCCTGATCCATAATTAATGCGGCGATTTCTTCATGTACTTTCCCTGCTGCAACGCCATTGTGTAATTCTCCTTTTCCAAATCCGATCCAATTCGTGGCATCCCATTTTCCCTCCAGCTGTAATTGATGAATTTCTCTTAACTCCGCAATAACGGCATGACGTCTTCTATCCACTTCGGAAGGACGACTTTAGATTGAATATTATCTAACATAGGTCTTTCACTCCTTATTTACTGAGAGAAAATTCATGGTATAATAGAGGTAGCTAATTTTAGGGAATGTTTTCTCTACAGCGCTCGTTGCCATCGAGCGTTTTTTATTTTTCAATAGCTAACTTTCTGAAAGTTTGTTAAAATTTAGTTACCGATATGTGTAACAACTGGCCTGTGCTTCTGTACGGGCTTTTTTGATGCTTTCACACTTCGGAATATCCAGGAATCTCTCAATAAAGTGGAGAATCCCTATTAATTCCCTGAACATTCAGACAAGTAAAGGTTTGTCTACTTTCATAAATCTTTAAAATCTTTATATAAAAATTTAATGAAGTATGTGTTAAACTTATTACATTCCAAGAAGTCCTTTACTTTTAGAATCGACAATTCTTCAATACCCTTAGTCTTGCCCTGCATCCCCTTGCAGGGCTTTTATCATTTAACTAGAGTGTGATATACCTCTTGTATGTTTCCTCAACCTTATCTGCGCTGTTATGTACACTTTGATCTTAAATCCTTTATAATCCACAAGATTTTCTTACGTTTATATTCATCACACTGCTGTTTATTTGTCATTCCGTGACCATCCTATCTTTTTGTCCCAGACATCTATTCGGTGTACCAGGTATACAAATACACATATTGCTGCTGATACAATTAACATTGATAATGTGCTTTCTTTCATAATTTAAACCGCCTCCCTATCCATTTCTGAAATGATTCCGCGTTTCGTTAGAAGCTCGTTACACATGCTTCCAAGTCTCATTTCTTACAACCTTCCCTATAGTTGAATGTGATGTTCCGAATGTTCTAGCCATTGCTCTAGCTCCATACTTAGAGTGGCCTGGTTTGTATTGTTTTCTTGTCCATTCAATTTGTTCTTCAGTAAAAACAGCTGTATATCAATGCTTTCTCACACTTACGGATAAGGATATGCAATAGTGCATTGTTCTGTATGAAGTACCCTGATGCCTATTTTATCGTATTGACCAGTGAAAGTTACGGCTCTCTTTTTTATTTACTCTTTTTAAACTAGAACCTTTTTATACAACCTTCATAATATATATGGGACAACCTTAAACTCTTTTTTGAGAGGAATGATTAAATATGGCAGATTATTTCTGTAAAGATGGAAAGAAATATTACAAGAAAAAAGATAAATCATGTAACTCTTCAAACTCCAATAACTGTTTCATAGAGACATTTACAATTTTCGGCTCTGAAACTACCCCTACAAGTCTTGAAATTCCACCAGGTTCTACAATTACCCTATTTGAAAATTTTACAACTAATCACAATAAAACTCTAATTCGTTTTAATTTTAGCCCTGTATTTGCTGCGTTTGTTACATTGACTATTAGAACATTTAATTCCACAACTCCACAAACAATTACATTAACACCGGGAGATAGAAAAACTTTCTTATTTGAGGATGTTCAAAGTATTACTTTCTCAAATGCCACTACAGCTAACGCTTCACTTAGTCCATTATTTATCCAACAAACAACATGTATTTGTTGTGGAGAATCAAATTCATATTACTATGAGAGTAGTGACTATGGTTATTAGTAAGTTATTATAGAGGGCTTCGGCTCTCTTTTTTTGTTGAAAAATAGGTATACCAGACAAATACTCATCCATTACAGTATCCATAATTTAATTTCATACAAACAAATACTAATAAGTATGTGAATTATTTATATGTATTACATTCCACAAAACTCCCTTCCTTATTATTGGAATTATGGACAAGATTATAAACAACAATTAATCTGCGACGTACTATTACAAAACCCACAGATATATAATGATTTAAAAATTAAATCTCCTAGGGATATTAATATATATTTAATTGATAAAGGAACTAGGAGATTAATTCACGGCCCATCTGCTTATTTATCTTTATTTAACCAATCCCCATCTCATGAGGTATTAGATTTAGAGAAAATCCCATTAGGGAACCCAATTGTTCAAGGATAATAATGGAAATGAATTGCATTGGGCATTAGATAATTACCAAAAAGAAGGAAAAAGGGAGGAACATTGGTGGATAGATGGTGTTGTTAAATATCACAGAACAATTTCAACATTAATTAATACTCTTATAGACAACGGTCTTGTAATTGAGAAAATTATTGAGCCAGAGTCAACCCCAACAGGATTAGAAAAAATGCCAGAATTAATAAATGAAAAACGGAGACCATCTTCTATTATCATTAAATCAAGAAAATATTGAGATTGAATCCTCGTTGATTAACTACTAGCTTGTTTAAAAAAAAGAGTAAACTCTTTTTTTTAAATAAGATTGTAAAGAAATACCCTTAAAGTAACGAGTGATTTAAGTGAGCAAGAAACTAAAAACTTTTAATTTCCGCTTTCGAAAGTTATGTAGACTAAAAATATTTAAAGAGGGACCCAAGAAGTACCCTCTTTTTTGATGTTTTTTGTTTTTACATTAATAACTGCTAGGATATCCATGATGATGGTGATGATGATGATGATGATATGGATTATAACCCACATGCTGGTATGGATAATAATGATGGTGATGATATGGATAATAACTTACGTGGTATGGATGATAAGGATAGTGACTTCCGTAATACGGAGATGCCCCATAAATAGGTGTTTGTCTTTCCATGTGTATGCCCTCCTCCCTATCCTCTAGAATTCTTAATTAAGATATGCGTCCAATATCTAAAAGTAAATAAGATAAATACCCATTTGAGATAATCAAATTGCATCAAAACAAAAATCACGTTATGCAAAGACAATAATTATGTAAATAAGTTGTCCACATGGACAGCTTATTTTATTTTTCCGCATAGCGTAGGTTATTTTGCAAAATGCTGGCGGTACCCCTTATATAATAACAACACAATAAAATTAAGATGGTTCAAGTCGGATGAAGGCACCTTTGGGTGTCTTTTTTCTGCATTAAAAATGCCTACCTATTTCCCTAGGTAGGCATTTTGTGACTTTGTATTTGCAAACGATGATATTATGACAAAACTCCTTAATCCCCAAACTCTCTGATCGTTCTTCTGCAATACGCTTAAAATGGTTCTATGTATACTAGTCTAAAGTACGAGCAGCTGCATAGAACGATCCAGAACCACCATTTCTGTGAGTAACTTTAAGCTTATATTTACCTTTTGAAAGAGTATTGTACGTATTTGTAAAACCCTTTCCTGCTGCTAACGATCCAGAACCAATAACATTATCTTTTGAGTCTTTTAAAGACCAGTCAAGTGTACCTTTAGTATTGTTTGTCATATGAACTCTCATATCTGCTTTTTTTACATGCTCGAACGATACTTCTCTTTCACCATTTATCAGACTGAAATCATCTTTAAGTATTTGGGTACGTTGGATAATTGGTGCTGAATTTTTAGTATTATCTACACCTTCTGTACTTGCTGATGCTGCTCCAATCCCTCCAGTTAATACGATACCAGTTGCTAATGTTCCTACTACTAATTTCTTAAACATAATAAATCCCCCTTAAATATTTTTTATAACTTGCACCTTAAATGTATCACTTTTGTATATTTTGTAAATATTTTCAATTTGTAGAAATATTTATTTAATTATTAACAATATTAGGATTTCATTTTATCAAATGGAAAATAGAGGGATTTGTGATGATATGTAATAATGCATGTTCATTCGGCGAAAGAATATGATAAACTCTAACCACCTGTTCTATTTTTTCAGTTATCTTGGAAACCTTACTTCTTATTTACCCAAATGGGAGGCGCTTTATGGCGTCTTTTTTTTATTTTCAAGAAGATCTGCTCAATTGATTCTTAAATACATAAGGTAATGTGAACTCATTAAATTACATGGAATGAACCCTAGTTTTATCCTCTAATCTAAAGGAGGCACTATTGTTATAGGATATGGTGGTAGTTACGGTGAAAGCTGGAGGATTTTCTTTATTAGGGATAGTACCAACATTTCGCGAATTTTATACGCTAAGCAAAATTTCATAAAGAAAAAGCCAAGTTCCTATACGCTAAGAACTCGACTTTTTAGATTGATATATTCTGACTAAAAAACTCCCTCAAATAACTAAGGGAGTTTTTTAGTAAATTATAGTTTAGTAATATATTGTACTCATTGAGTAAACAATTTTGCATCCGCCCAGTCAGCATGATCATTGTCAATATTATCATTAGCATTATACGAAACTAACTCAAGTGTATTTTTCCCTGCAATATTTACTTCTACATGTTCAGCTGGATTGTGAGATTTTTTAACCGGACTTATATACAGAATTTTACCATCAGCGATTATCACAAAATTCACAGAACCATGACCAGCTGCTACTTGATCATCTATTCCTACATCTACTGTAAATTTAGAATACTGTCCATTCAAATTATACTTAATTGTACTATTTGTATGTGAGCCAATTCCTTTGTCATATTGCACACCATTAATAGATAACTTCGTTTTATAAAATGATTGGTTTTTATTATACGAAGAATAATTAGGATTTATTTTCTCTATATCTCCTACAACAGAAATCGGAGTCAACATGTCACTTAAATATACAGGTGTAGATGTAGCAGCTAAAGTGGTTGTATTTCCACTTACAAAAAATGTACAAATAGTAATCATTAAAACTGCAACTAAACTTAATACTTTAAACCGAAAACATTTTGGATTAATAACATACTTTGTATTCATATCAAATCCCCTTTCGATTTTTGTAAATTACCTCTCTAATCTTTACATATCAATCCTAAATTTTCAAACTATTTCTATAATTATAAATATTTATACAAAATTGCAAGAAAATTGAAAGTGTATTCCTATATTTTTAAGTGAAAGTTGATACAGAGATTTTCGTATATCCTCAAAAAGGGACACCTATGTCCGTAGGTGTCCCTTTTTGAGGATACAAATGATTAAATTTAACTCTGTAACCCTAATACCTTAATAATCTCAATTGTTTTATTATCTTTTATTTTAAAATAAAGCCTTTTCCCTATACGTTCACTAATTACAATATTTCCAAAGGCTAATTTACGCAAATGTTGTACAATCAAATCCTCTGTAATTCTTGTTTGCTTACTTAAATCAGAAACTGACAACGATCCATATGTAATCAATTTACAAACAATTGATAATCGCGTAGAATTCCCTAATAACCCTAAAACTTTTATATTTTCTGTATAGAAACTAAAATCCATATGAAAAGCATGTAACAGATCTTCCAACCTCCTAAAATAAGATGAATATCAACCAAAATATCTTAACATAAAAATAGTAAAAAACACCCTAAAATATACCAATTATTCATTGAGAAAAATGATACTTGAATGGGAGTCCAATACATATTATTAGAATTAAAGTGATTCAAGTCGGAGGAAGGCACCTTTGGAGTGCCTTTTTACTTATGGATTTTATTAGAAAATATTTGAAATATAATACAGTAGATTATATTATTATGTGTGTATGATTTTTGGTTTTAAAAATCACAAAAATTAATAGGGGGGAAACAATAATGAAGTTAGGAAAATTAGCATTAATTGGGGCGTTAACTTTTAGCGGTTTTACTGCAATAGAAATGAGTAATCCTACCTCACAAGCAGCTGCAGCTTACTCAGATCCACTTAATGATGATTGGGGATTTAAAAACATTGTGGATTTACAAAATTCAGAGGAAAGTACATATCAACCAGATTGGAAGATTGGGAATTTAATAACTGGTGATATATTTTACTTAACACAGCACTTCGGTAGAGAACATTTTGGTGCGCAAATGAAAATTTTTAAAATCCACACAAACGGTACCCTAGAACGATTCCAAACAATAGAACCAGAATTTATTCCTGGAACAGAAATTTGGCAAACCCCTATCACAGATAGCTATACAAGCGGTACTTATGTCGCTGCAATTAAATATCGTGGTGAATTCACGTATTCAAATCAATTTACAATCAATTAGGGATGTAATAAATTGAAAAAAGGCACCTTTGCGTATCTTTTCTTTTGTACATTATATCTATTACGTGCTCATTGATTTTTTATGTACGTTTGATATAATTACTGTAGTAGTATTACAGTAATAGCTTGTGTATATAATAAAAGAAGAGATGCGCTAACATCTCTTCTAATAACTGCTACCGTCAGGGTGGTGGTTATATCATTTATTTTTTACGAAACCCACCCTTTTGCTTCCGACGGCGACGAGGAGTGGGTTTTTTGTTATCTTTTTCTAAAATTTGTTTCCTAAAAACATACGCAGACACTTCACGTACAATGGCTTTCACAAATTCTTTTAGAAGCTCAAACAAAAACTCCATAGGTATATCACCCCCTTTCCTTCCAAATGGAAAGAAGGGATAACCAATCACCCTCACAATATACAGTTAATTCTATTCTATCATACTAGTACAATCTCACCAATATAAAAAAGACCACCATTACTGGCAGTCCTTTTTGGGTAGTTTTAGAGATTGAATTATAACATATTAATATACGAATGAGAAATATATTTTTCCTAAAGATACTATAAGTTTTTTATAATTCTTGATTTCTCAATCTTCATTGCATGATAAATTTTCCTATAAAAATTAACAAATAACATGAAAATTATCAATCCACTAGATTATTAGAAAAAACTGGTTATCTATATAATCATTTGGTAAAATATAGATATAATTTAAGAGGATAAAGTTAATATAGACCAACTAAGTAATGGTAAGAAAATGTTTTATTGCATAAAAAAAGGCTCCATTACTGGAGCACTCAAAATAAATAAACGAATTAAAACAAGAAACAGACAATTTAACTATATAGATAAAACATAAATAAATCTATATATATGTAAAAATGCATATAAAAACTCTATTTATTGATGCTATAATAGGTTTACTCGATGATTGTTATATTTTTTATGGTTTTTAAGCAATAAATACCTTCTTAACACCAAGTGTACAAGTAAAAGAAGACATCTTAATCCATGTCTTCTTTTCTTATATAATAACAACACAATAAAATTAAGATGGTTCAAGTCGGAGGAAGGCACCTTAGGGTGTCTTTTCTATGTAAATAAGCTGCCCATATGGACAGCTTATTATAGTTTTTTTGCTTAAAGTGCCTTTTATAGAATGAAATGTATACTAACTATTTAATCCATCCTTCATAATAAGCAACATACTCCCCGCCATTGTCGTTTACGTACTTAATTCCTTTTAAATACCAGACGATTGTTCCGCCACAAGCTTGCTCAGTTTTAGTGTTACTGAAGTATTCAGATTTTTGTCTCTCTTCTTTTTTGTACTTACCATCAGTAGTTTTGTCATATTTACATGTGAACTGTATTGTTTCATTTGGTTTAGTTGCTATGTCTGCTGATGCAGCACCAATTCCTCCTGTTAATGCAATACCTGTCGCTAAAGCCCCAACTACTAATTTTTTGAACATAATAAATCCCCCTTTAATAATTTTTTATAACTTGCACTTTAAATGTATCACTTTTGTGATTTTTGTAAATATTTTGAATTTGTAGAAATATTTATTTAAATTTTGTCAATATTTGTAATTAATTTTATCAAATGGAAAATAGAGGTATTTATAGTGATATGTAATAATGCATGTTCATTCAGCAAAAAATCGTGATAAAATCTAAGCTCCTGTTCTATTTTTTTCAATTAAAATGGAAACCTTACTTCTTATTTACCCAAATGGGAGGCGCTTTATGGCGTCTTTTTTTTATTTTCAAAGGGCCATGCTCATTTAATCCATAAAAACATAAAGTAATTTGAATCCATTAAAATACATGAGTGACTCCTTATTTTTCTCCTACTCTTTAAAGGAGGAATTATTATGGGCTTTGGTGGTAGCTGCGGTGGCGGCTGTGGCTTTGCAGGAGGATTTGCTTTATTAGTTGTATTATTTATTTTATTAATTATTGTTGGAGCTTCTTGCTTCTGCTAAAAACTATGGAAAAAGACACTCTTATTTGGGTGTCTTTTCTTTTTTCTCAATATAATAGCTATAGAAATATGCTATGGTTTTAATAGAATTTCCCTTTTGTGCAATGAGATAAAAAAACCCACCTATTTCCGTAGGTGGGCCTTATCTTTATTACACAATACCAAATTATACTCTCATTTTTTCATAAACTTTATGCAATTATACATATTCATAAAAATTACACCAAATAAATATTACATATAGTAACATATAAATTGTGGATACATTCTATAAAGCAGATTCTTTTGAAAGGCGTAACATATCGATAATTATAAAAGGTGTGGCGTCACTCTAATACTGATTTCAAATCTCTTGTACTTTGTGAACTAACAATCTGGTGTATATTGACGATTCTGTTTTATAGGATGTGTTTACACGTATAACAAAGGGATAATACGGATGGGTTTATACTAAATGAACGTGGTTCAAGTTAGAGGAAGGCACCTTAGGGTGTCTTTTTTTATAGGAGCCCGCCAAATCACCATCAACAAAAAAATAAGCGCCCCCAAAACGAAAAAGATGAGCTATCTTCTCAAAGTAACTACCTGTAGAGAAAGAAGATTTCCGTTTAGGGGAGACTTTAAAATCTTAGCTTGATAGCGATGTGGTGCTAATCCAATATTAACTTTATACCAAATGAGTATTAGTCCACATTACATGTGCTATCACACTCGTATCGTTTCTTGTCACATCAATATGGAATTGATCTTTTGCTTTTATATGGCATTTTTGTTTTGCTGCAGTGCTGAAATGTATTTCGTATTTCCCATCAATGTTTACTATCTCTATATCCTTCCACATGGTGTTCTTTTGAAAACCGGTACCGAGTGCTTTTACTGATGCTTCCTTGATGCACCACATGATTGAATAGTTGATGTAACTCTCTTTTGCCCACATTACTTCTTGTTCCGTGAATAATTTTTGCAGTATCTTTTTATTTTTCCATCTTTCAATCTCTGTAATATCTATACCAATCCCTTTAATCATTAAGGGCAACTTTCTTACTTGAACTTGCTGGTTTTGAATTAGCAATGTATACCCCAATTAGTACAAATATCATACCAATTACTTCTTTCCAACTCATGACTGATCCATAGAGCACTACAGAAATTAAAGTCGTCACGATTGGTGTAAGATTTAGATACATACTCGCTTTACTTGCACCAATTTGCTCTACACCTTTGTTAAAAATAATATATCCAACAAGCGTACCGCATACAACCATATAAAACATTTCTAACCAGCTTTGTGCAGACATACTTGGTACTTTGTCCCAGCCACCTTCATATAAGGAAGAGATTGCTAAAAAAACAGAGCCCATGACAGTCATAATCGTAGTTGCAAATAAAGGCGAAACATCTTTCATAACAGCTTTACCTACTAAACCATAAATAACGCCACATGCTAAAGCAGCTAAAAAAAGTAAATCTCCCACATTAAATGCTAAGGAAAGTAACATATCAAGTGATCCTTTTGTAATAACAATAATCACACCGATTAAAGATAACGATAAACTGATTCCAACCTTACTGTTCCATTTTTCATTTAAAAAGAGAATAGAACCTAGTGTAACGAATATTGGCATTGTTGCAATGATTAATGAACCATTGATTGCAGATGTATAGTGTACACCTAAAAAGAAAAGAGCATTATACCCGAAAATACCAGTTAACGCGACTAATAATAATCCTTTCCATCTTTTCTTAATAGATCCCATACCCCATTCTGCTTTAAGTGTTAAATACACCATAAGGATGACACCCGCGATACCGAAACGAAGTGTAGCCGCAACTAGAGGTGGAATTTCTGTTACGACATGTTCAGCTGTTGAGAATGAACCACCCCAAAACAAAGGAACTAATAAAAGTAAGAAATAAATTTTGTTTGAATGATTTTGGTTTTGCATCTTTGTACCTCCTATTTGTTAATAGCGTACACAACATGTTCATATGTTCAAACTTATAAACATGTTAATTAAAAAAATTAATATCCTGCTTCAATCGCAGATACTAATTCTTTCATATAAATTACAAAATTGCTGGTTGTCAAAGAATAATATACTTCTTTTCCATGTTTCTTTGGTCTAACCAATTCTGCCTGTTTTAGTATTTTTAGATGATGAGATACTGCAGGTCTAGAAATTGACATTTGCTCTGTTATTTGAGTTACATTTAATCCATCTGTTTTAAGTAAAATCATAATAATTTGCTGCCGATTTACATCGCCCAATGCTTGGAAAATGGGAGTCGCCAAATTAAATTGTTCGAGAATGTTTTCTCTGTTTTTGCATTCGTAATTCTCCATGATTCGCATCCTTTTTAATTAATATATTTATAATGATACCATCAGTTTGAGGTAAATGAGCTAATATTACTGATGGTATCATAACTATCTGTATGTATAAGTATATCATCTTTTACAACGATAGTTAGAAAATATAGGAATTAAAATTCAAAGATTTCTTTAGCCTCTATTAATAAATCAACTACTTTTTGACATTCTTCAATCGAGTGGCTACTTGTAACACCAATACGTAATCGGCCCTTATTTACAGGAACACCTGGAGAAATGAAAGCTGCGGTAAACAATCCTTTTTCCATCAACCATGAAATGACGCTTGCTGTTTTTTTATCATCTCCAACTAGAACAGGGACAATTTGGCTTACAGTATCTATTGAACTACCCCCACTTTCACTTCGTTTAGAAGTGAGGGATTCCTAAGTAAAGAGTTCTATCGAACTCTAATTGGTTAGGCTAACCCCGCAGTCCTTGCGGTTAGAAGCCTTATTGCTTCATTCTTTATATTGATACTTGCGTTAATATCCCTATCATGGTGTGTACGACAAGAAGGACAGTCCCATTCACGTAGGTTTAGATTTTTAACGTCTTTATTTTGATATCCACAACAAGAACATAATTGGCTGGAAGCAAATGTTTTCGATACGACAATGACTTGTTTGCCATACCATTTTGCTTTATATTCCAACATGGTTCGAAACTGTGACCAAGATACTTCACTAATCGCTTTTGCTAACTTATGATTCTTTAACATATTTGATACTTGCAAATCCTCTATACCGATCACATCGTGGTTTTTGATGATTTCAGTTGAGATTTTGTCCAAGTAATCTTTTCTAGCATTTGATATGTATTCATGAATTCTAGCTACTTTTACTCGTTGTTTATTCCAGCCAGAAGATCCTTTCATTCTTCTAGAAAGAATACGCTGTGCTTTCGCCAACTTATCTTCTAATGATCGGAAAAACTTCGGATTTTCATAGGGTGTTCCATCTGACAAAATGGCGAAATCTTTTAGTCCTACATCTATCCCAATGTAAGAATGTGTTTTCGGAAGTTCTTGTACTTCTGTTTCAACTAATAGTGACACAAAATATCTACCAGAAGGGTTGCGTCTAACCGTAGCATTTACAATACGTCCCTTTACTTCGCGACTTTTGGCAAATCGAACAAGACCTAGTTTTGGCAATTTCACTTTATTTCCTACGATGGCAATGTTTTCATTTGTTTGTTTTGTAGTGTAAGATTGTACGTTGTTCTTCTTGGATTTGAAACGCGGGGCACTATTTTGTTTTTTGAAAAATCGTGTATACGCATCCGCAAGATTGCGAACAGAAGACTGAATCGCAATACTATCCACTTCTTTGAGCCAAACAAACTCTTTCTTCATGGCAGGAAGTTTGGCAGAGCATGTACCATATGTTAAACCTTTTCCAGTCTCTTTGTATGCGTGATCCCATAGGAAAAGGAAATGATTGAATACAAAGCGAGAACAACCTATCGTTTTGTTAATTAGAATTGCTTGTGCCTGATTTGGATAGATACGAAACTTATAGGCTTTATTAATTATCATTTGATTCACCTCCATTTCGGTATATGACTATTATATACCGAACGTAAATTCGGTGGATAGTGAAGTAACACTTTATGTATATCGAACAATGAAGATGGCTTCCTGCCACCTCTTGTTCGAAGTCAATTCATCTCCCACCTACTCACTGGGCTGTGATCCTTCACGCTCCTTGAGGAAGGAGTCTTCATGGCTAAAATGATAAATTGAAACCATTCTCCTGTAATTTATCATTTAAGTATCGTGAATTGCTCCAAAGGTCTTCTCTTAATTGTAAACCCTGTTCTTCCATATATGTTAAAGAAGCAAGGGAAGCCTTGAAAACCAATATCACCTAGTTACAGAAAAATTCCACAATATGGGTTGCAATCATTTTTTATTATTCGTCGACAGTGAAAATCATACATTACACATTTATGATGAGATTTCTAACGTCACAAGCGGAACAAGTGCAATTAATAGAATTGGCAAATATCTAATCATTAAAATTTATGGATTATTAAATTTAAAAGACTATAAAAATGCAAAAGTACTTATTTACTTCCCTGAGTCACATAAAGATTTTGGTTTAGTATCTTACGCTTATCATGCAGAAATAGATGCTTTCGATTTCGGACTTGATATTAGTGATGTAACAAAATATCATGCATTTATAGAACTCGCTAAAAATCATGTATAGTTCACGAAACTGTTAGAAGAAATAACAAGAAAAAAAGACAAAAGTATTATAACTTTTGTCTTTTTATTTTAAAGTTATCCATTCGTAACTTTCCCATTCTTTAGGCTTCTTATCATACTTTAAACGGCCAGTCGTACAGAATGAAGCAATTATCCATTGAATAAAGTTCATCTTGGCATATGGATCTATACAATCTTCTAACTTCTTTAGCTGATAGCCTGTACTATTTTTCTGCCAAATTGTATATAAACGAAAATGAGTTGTCGTAACAAGTCTAGCTTTTGTTGTAACTTGCCATTTAGAAATTTTCGTTAAATCCTCTTTTACTTTTCTCTCATACTCTTGTTTTATCACTTTATAAGTCTTATCTTTATTAATTAATCCATTAGAGATTGTAAAAGGCATTTGATGCACCTCATAAACTGTTCCTTCTTCATCTCCTAAAATATTTGATTCTACTAGAAACATATTTTTTAGTTTTAACTGTTCTGTTAATTCTTTCCCGCTCCGATAAAATGGCTTCTTTATCTTCTGCAACAAGATAACCTGCACAATTAATCCTATTAGTAAAGGATATTCTAATACAAACAATATATTAATAAACATGTTTAAAATAATAACGCCTATTAGCGCAAAAATTGTAAAGTAAATATAGGTTTCTCTTTGATGAATGATTCTACTGTTCAAGCCAAGATACCTCCATTTTGATAGATAGTAAACGCAATATAAACCATCGCCCCTAGTAAAATAGAACAAGCCCCAGGAAAACTCTGTATTAGCTTTATTTCTTTCTTAGGTAGTTTCACACCAAATATAGACGCAGCATGCTCCAATTGGTCTTTAATCGCTCCTACAAACCCTAAAATTTTAATTATTCGATAAACACTAGCAATCCAAAAGAATAGTAAATGGAAAGCTGTTAATGTAATTGCGGTAAGCATAGCCGATTCTTCTACTACATTGCTAACATATAAGGCTACCACCACCAGCATTTTCGTATCACCGGGTGAAGAAAATTTAAATGTCTCTAACAATAAGCCACATACTAAGGCCATAGTTAGTACAATTACAATCTCTTTTCCCGTTCGTATTCCTGCAAAATACGTGATACCTAAACCTACTATTAAAAAAATAATATGCCATATATTTTTTGTTTTTCTATACTTTAAGTCGGTAAATACATTAAGTACCATATAACTTAGAAATAATCCCATGATATACAGGCTCATTTTCTTTACTCCCCTCTTAATTTCATATAAAAATACTGTGTAAAAAAGGGAACCACTTTTAGAGTAGCCCCCTCGTTTATTTTTATATTTATTTTTTATTCCAAGAATCTATATCTGCATTGCTTGATGCTTTTGTGAATCGAGCTAGAATTGTATCATAACCACCTTGGATTGCTTTCCATACAAATGGCCCAATTACTAATACAATAATTACCGCTAAAGCGATTAACATACCGTTTTCTGATGATAACTGTGAATCCTCATTTTTTAACCAATTCTTCATTTTTGCTAACATCGCATTTCGTCTCCTTTATATATCAATTTTAAGAATTTACTAAAATAAGAACTTAACTATTTAAATCTTTTATTACTTATTCCAAGAATTTACGTCTGCATTGCTTGATGCTTTTGTAAATCGTGCCAGAATCGTATCATAACCACCTTGGATTGCTTTCCATACAAACGGTCCAATTACTAATACGATAATGACCGCCAAGGCAATTAACATACCATTTTCTGATGATAACTGTGAATCTTCATTTTTTAACCAATTTTTCATTTTTGCTAACATGACTGAATCTCCCTTATCCATTTATTTGAGCTATACATAATAAACATCATTAACCTAAAACTTTTATTACTTGTTCCAAGTATTCACATCTGCATTGCTTGATGCTTTTGTGAATCGAGCTAGAATTGTATCATAGCCACCTTGGATTGCTTTCCATACAAATGGTCCAATTACTAGCACAATAATTACCGCCAAGGCGATTAACATACCATTTTCTGATGATAATTGTGAGTCTTCATTTTTTAACCAATTCTTCATTTTCGTTAACATATATTTTGCTCCTTTACCTATTCCATTTTGAATAATGTTTTTCTATATACTTGCAAATCCTTGCATTAAAGATTGAATAACAATAACCATTGGATAAATCACAATACATCCAATAACAGCTACGTTAAATTTATTCATTTCCATTGGCTTATTTTGAATGAGACGGTTATAGTTCTCATGTTTTAACTCACGCATCATTTTAATCTGTGCATCCATAATACGAAGACTCTGTACCTTGTCCGTTTTTTGTGCTTGTTGCAATGCAATGGTAAAGGTATTTACTTCTGGACCATTTAAGGCTGCTGCAAAGTTTCTAAATGGTTGATCCGAACCCGCATACATTTCTAATTCCGCTGTAAGTGTAGATACATACGGTCGAAGATGTCTTCCAGCATATATCTGCGCCTTTTTTACTGCTTCTAATGTTGTATGTGTTTTTAACAACTGCAGCAGTGGAATTAGATACTCTGGTAATTCGAACTTCCTAGCTTCTATCGCCTGCTTGATTCTTTTCTTTAATAGATAATCAGGATAGAAATAGAGCAGTGGTGAAATCAAAACACCCACTTTAAATAAGTAGTAATCATGAAATACCGTACATATCAAGAAAACCGAGGTGAAAATGACGGGATACGCAACCTTCATTTTCAAATATTCTTCTGGTTTCGTATCCAAACCAGCTTCTTCTAATTTCTTCTGAATCTGCTCTTTCTTTTCTTCTGTCAGATACTTATGTGATAACGACTGGAAGGGAGCGAGCATCATTTGATTTAAATTCTTTTTTTCAATTCGTTTTGCATTTTCTACATAGTTTGTAAGTAGGCTACCGCTGTCTTTTTTACTTTGTAGAAAGGTAGAGAATACCCAGTACATGACAACGAATACCACTAAAGCTAAAATCGTAGCCACTTTATTCCCCTCTTTCTGTTGGATTATAATTTGCAATCTTTTCTACACGGGTTGCTAAGAAAAATACAATGAACATATTTACCGCTAATGCAATTTTCCCCATCATAGAACCTGCTAAAAATCCATATGCTTCTTTTGACATCAACATAATCACAATCGGCATGGCAATCACGATTAAGCAGTTCTGTACAAACGCACGTTGTGCTTGTGACAAACTAGAACGTAATCTTGCCAGATATAGCTTTTGTTTTTCGAAATCTTCTGCAATATCTAATAAGACTTGTACTGAATTCGCCCCGCCTTCTTGACTACACACTTCCAACATTTCATGGAAGAAAACCAATTCTCTAAAATTAAAAGTTTCATTGAATCCTTTAAATGCACGGTGCATTGTAGTTCCACCTTCTAATAAAAGAGAAACTTTTTCTATTTCTTCTTGAATACTCTCATGCATCATTGGCTTTACTTGTACTAACACGCGTTTAGCGTTATTACTAATTTGAAGCGCATTCGCTATTGCCTTCATATAAATAGAGAGACGGTCAATGACAACCAAGTAGTAACGTTTTTTTCTTCGATAGAGAAGAAATCTTGGAACTAAAAATCCACATAAAGCAGAAATCAGCGTAAAAGAATCTCTTCCAAAGGAAAAGTAGAATATTGCTGCTATACTCATTCCGGAAAGAATCGTATATACCCAGTACATGCTTTTCGTCAATTTCCACTCGTACTTTTGGGCTTCTTGGATAACAGATTGTGGCAGATATATTCGTATGCCTTTAATATTTCTTAATTCCAAGCGCCTTTCTTCTTTCTCATTTTCTTGTACAAATTGTGAAAGAGCAGAACCTTTAGATTTCGCAAAAAGTAAAACAAGCAATACTACACTAATAAAGATTAATAATATACATCCATAAGCTAACAAACTATGCATACTGCACCTCCTGTTGTGAAAGGAATGGTGCATAAAGAGCTGGGTTTACAGAAGAAGAACGGAATTTCCTCTCCATTTCGGCTGACATTCTTGCTGTAATTTTATGCTGGCCATGAATCTTTCCTACTCTTTCATTCATTTCATCATGTTCCTCGTATGTCGGAATAAACTGAGAAAGTTGATTAAATTGTATATCACCTTGATAATCCAATAATTCGATCATCTCTGTAATATAACGATTCCCATCATCTTTCTTTTCGAAAAAGACAATCACATCAAATGTCTGTGAAATTAATTCATATAAATACTGAGCACCAATATTCGCACCGCTTTGTAGACACATAAGCATTAAACGTCTTACTGCTTCCTTTGCACTTCTTGCATGGACAGAGGTAGAACCAGAGTGTCCCGTTTGGAAGAAGTTAATCATTTTCAGGGCTTCTCCCCCCCTCGATTCCCCTACAAGTAATCTCTTTAGTCCTTGACGTAAAGCATTTGTTAACAATCTATCAAAATCAATTGCATTTTCTTCAACTTCGGATGCCCTACATTGCATCGGAACAAAATGATGCTCTGGAAATATGCGATGTAAATAGAGTTCAGGATTATCTTCCACTACAAGAGTACGTTCATTCTTTGGTATATGAGAAGCGAGGTACTTCATAAACTCGGTTTTCCCTGTTCCTGTTGCTCCAGCAATTAAAATATTCATTTTGGCTTTCACAGCTGCTGCCAAAAAGTCCAGCATCTCTTTCGATGCTTGATTTGTAGATAACATACGTTCTTCTGAGGCACGAAGATGATCTGCATTCTTACGAATAGTAATTGTTGTACCAAGTCCAGCAATCTCATCTAAGGCGATATTGATACGAATATAAGGGAACACGCAGTCGACAGATGGCTTTGCTGTATTAAGTGATTCTGACGTACTGTTTACCATCTTATAAGCTAAGGCTTTTACATCTTCTTCAGCTTCATATCGATACTTGTAGTTGCATTCTCCCTCACCAATTTTTTCGTATATAATCTCTTTTACGCCATTAATATAAATATCTGTTACATCTTTATCATCAATCAGAGGTTGAATAATTCCAAATCCCACAATATCGTCACACACCATGTTCAGTAACTGTTCAGAAGGTACTTCTGAAATGACGACTTGATTACTTAATAAAAAACTTTTGATGATTTGCTCTACAGCTGCTTTTTTTTCCTTATTCATAAAAGATTCACTTAAGATATCACGATGTTCTTTAACTAAAAATGCACGAATTTCATCTGTTATATCTTTAATTTGTTGAGCTGTAGTTGTTCCTAACTTTCGAGCTGATTTGGAACGAATCATATAACCAAAATGATATAAATCAACTCGATTTCGCTTTAAGGCGACTTGTTTTCCCTGTAAATAGCCCCACATACTACTGCCTCCCTTTTTAATTTCGTAAACCAAAGAGACCCTTTTTCATAGAGGATGTATGCTTGGTTGGAATATCAAGACCAGCTGCTTCCATAATGTGATGGACCTTTGTATTAATTTGCGGGGAACCAAACTGCATCCCCCATTCATAACTCGTACGATCCCCGTCATACGGAATTGTCACCGCAATTTTTTGTGAAGAAAGCTTTTCAATATCTTCTACATAATCCTCATCTCCCATATTTAAAACATGAATCATACGAGGCAATGTTAGCTTTGCTTCTTCTAGTAGTTGTAATTCTCTTTTAATCGCTATTGCACCACGAGGGTTGCCGTTTAACACATGAACAACAAGGTCTGATTGGTATAGGATTGGATAACTCAGAACCTCAGATAATTCAGTTGGTACTGATAGAATGATAAAATCGTATTCTGTACCTACAAGTGATTCTATAAATGTAGTTACAAACAGTTCTTTGTTTTGAATCTCTGGCAATTGAGCTAAGTTATAACCTGATGGAAACACCAGAAAATCCATCTTATCATGCAATTTTTGCATCAACCTTGGATTCACTTTTTTCTCTAATAAATCTTGCTTGGTACAAATATACTGTGAGAGATTGTATTCATTTTCTTTTCTCACAAGCTCTAAGATATTTTTACTATCGTGGCTCAGACCAGTTCCAACTGCAAAGCTTGGTCTTACTTGGTCTGCTTCAACATAAAGCACCTTTTTCCCTAAATGAGCTAATTCATTTGCCATTGCAATACTTAATGTGCTTTTCCCTACATTTTCGTTTGTTGCATAAAAGGCAATGATTCTTCCTTGCCGCTCCATCTTAATAACCCCTTTCTTACTTGGATTCGTTCAGATACTGTGCTACATACTCTTTTACATTTTTAGAAATTGGATTAGTCGAATGCTTCTCTACATAGTCTAAAATGTTCTTTTGATCAGATATTTGTGAGAATCCTTCAGCTGGTTCTAATTCTTTCCCTGTTTGTTCCACCTTTTGCCCAACTGCAACAGGAATGACATCTCCAAGTGTTTTTGCACGATTTAAGTATTGAAGTTGTTCAGGTGAAACCGCCAGTGTGTATAATCGCGTTACTTTCGGCTTTTGTTTTCCTTCTTGTTCCTCTTTTGACTCTTTCTTTTCTAGCACAAATGCATCTTCTGTGTTGCTATCTTTTGCAGCCGTCACGCGTACACGTTGGAACAGACCACCAAAGACAACCTTCTCATTGTCTCCTTCTTTCACAACTTGTTTGAAATACAAGTCCACATACGTATTTGGGATAATACTATTCCCTGAACTTGTTTCCAAATCAACGAGTAACGGGAAAGCAACTTCTCCATCTTTCAAATTTAAAATAGCAGAGTCCGGTAACTCCTCTTTCTTTACTACTTTATTTTTAAAAAGATAACTATTTTCTGTAATTGGCTGCCCATCATTTGTCCACTTACCTACAACCTCTTTTTTATTTACACGTAATGCATTTGGGGGAATCGCATCACCAGGTAAAGTTCGTTCCACTAGCATATCTTCTTTAATTTCTGTATGCGCAGGTATATCCTTTGCGGCTACAACAATCTTTGTTGGTTTTACAGCATTTTCTACTGCGAAATGATTGTATCCATAGATACCCGCTACTGTTGCAGCGGCTAGACCTACCGCAACAATCTGCTTCTTTTGAAACTTAGATGGCTTCAATGTTTGTATTCCTCCTTATGTAGCCTTTAAACGCAAAAAAAGGACACACCTATGGCATAATGCGCCTTAGGTGTGTCCTTTTAGCTAATCTAAAGTCTATATGAAAATGTTGGATTTGTTTTCTTTAATATTACAATTTCAATATTATGATATATAGAGTTTCATGTCAATCATTTCTAAAAAAAATATTATTTTTACCATTTTAAATCTCTGATTCCAAAACTTAAAAAACCTTAAAAAGGTTGTCATATCAAGGTTTTTAAGCTATTAATCAGCTCATAAATATTGTGAAATTAGTCTAACTTAACTGCATATTTCAGGGTGGTCGGTTGCTATCCTTTCTCTTTCATTTTATGGAGAAAGGAGGTGATCGCATGGAAATACTTTTCATAATAGCAATTGAAATTTTAAAAGTAATTGCTAGAGAAGTCGCTGTGTTTTTTGCAAAACGAGTAGGTAAATACCTCTCAAAGTCTTGGAAGAAAACACAAAAAAAGCGACAAAAAACGAAAAAAACCACCCACAATGCCTACAAGCGTGTGAAGGGCGGTTCTAAGAAAAAATAAACTTTTTTAGCAACTAGCCACCTTGCGGTAACAGTTACATAAGGCGAGATGTTGGAGCATCTCATCTTCTTTAGTTTATGCTAAAACTATTGTTATAATACTTCTACACTTATTATAACATCAACTATTGTACATGTCATGCAGATTTATCCGCGATAGTTGATCAAAAAGACATTATTATTAAAACGAAATCAATTTTGTTCCTGTTTCAAAATACTTTGCAGGAGCATAACTTGTCCCATTTCGATCCTGAAATTCATTTCCAATATATAAAGATACTATCATTGCCATTACTCCAAGAAAAATCACTCGTCTCACACACTGCTTTTTCTTTTTATCCACTCAAATTTCCCCTTTCTATGAAAAAAGGCACACCCCATTAAGGGGTGTGCCTTTGGTTTATCCATTCAGCTACTAGTTTAAGAAGGATTATATACTTTTGTCGATTCAAGTCATTATACAATACTATTTAACTAATTTCTATTCTTCATATAGTACCAATTTGACAAATCAGTAATAATATTTTCCTTTCCAACCCAATTCCAACCTGGTGTTTGCACAGGGAATGGAAGATCCGCAAGTACCCTTCTCTTTTTGAAATCATCGTACGCAACACCTTTAATTTCCACTTCATTTGTCAGGCACAAACTCATTTCATTCACACCTGCTGGGTTTGTTTCAACATTGAACGTATATTTTCCATCTTTCGTTTTTAATGGCGCATACCATTTACGTTGGCCATCAATAATTTTTTCTTGCCCATCCCAATATAAAGACTTAGTTGGTCTTTTACTATCGAAGACATGTCCTGTTACTTCAGACAAATACATATTTTTAGGTAGAAATTTTGATGTTAAGCCATTATTAGAAACACTCTCTAAATCCTGTGTTGTTTTTAGTCCTTCGTCTGCAAATGGATATTGTGTAGTTGCTTTTGTAAATACACCTGGATAATTGGCATCCCAATCATTTTTGTATTTTCCGTTTACTTCATAAGAAAAACCATACCCAGCATGGAGCTTAGATGGTGCTAAACTATCCATACTTCCACTCAATGTTTCATAGTACATTTCTCCAATTGTATCTTCTTTAAACACACGTTCACTTACTGTTTCTACCACACCTTTTACACTCGTTACTCCGCACATCCCTTTTTCATGAGATGGTGCATAGATAGCTGTTTTAATAGGATTATTTTTGTATGTGGTTTCTTCTATATCTAGCCGATTACCAACAGGGTTAATTTCTGCCTGAATTGTTCCTTTCCCCTTATGTTGCCAGCCAAGGTTCAAAGTTTTCTTTTCCCCCTCAGTTAATCTTACCTTTTCTGATGCTACTTGTTGTCCGTTATGCTTGAGCACAACTATTGTTTCAGAATTTGCATATTTTGCTTCTAGTGCATCTAACTTTTTAATTTTGTTTTTCTCTTTTTCTAACTTCTGCCTTGCTGTATCTAGCCTACTTGCTGCACTGTCCAGTCTATTTTCTTCCCAAGAGCAGTCCCTATCATAGTAGTGATCCTTCCCGTCGGCATCTACCTCATGAATTGGATTACGACGGCAATAACTAAGACTAGACTGCGCACTATCTCTATCGGATTCAGAACTATTTACTTCTTGCTGGGACTTATTAATATTGTTATTTACCTTTTCTCTATATTGGTCACGTTCTGGTTTAAAATTATCACGCGAGACATCTATTCTTGTTTTTATATTTTTTCCTTCTCTTGCTGTTTCTCCTTCGATTCTGTCACTAGAAAAGTCAATTTTATATTTAAAGTCATCTTCATCGCCTGGATCTGGGTTAGGCGTTACTTCAGTACCACAGTTACCATCTATATTGAAATCAACAGTTTTCTCGTTTGATTCCCTCTGAACAGCATCAAGAACTTTAATTTTCGCAGTATATCGGCCACACAGTTGTGGCTGCCACTTGAGTTCTTCTGACTTAAATTGCCCTGCATCACCCTCATTTGGTTTTTGATTATCTTTTTGCGGAGTTGAACGCAGGTAATTTTCTTGATGGTACACAGTTTCACCATCTTTTGTAATATCTAACATCCATTTAACTCGGTTTCGTTCTCCAGCAGCTTTTTGATAAGGGTTTATTGTTGTTCCATTAGGATCCCGGTCATTGTATCCTTTATTTTTACTTACATATTCAAAACCATTAAATGTTAATTTTACGGGCATATCTTTTTTCCCACTCGTAGCTTTAAAATCTTTTATTTGAGGTTTACTTGTGCGTACATACCACAGGCTATACCTATTCACATCATTTACACCACCAGCCCCTGCATATCCGCCAGAAAGATAGGCAATGTCCCTAATCCAATAGAAATGACCATAAGATTCATAGGATTCTTGATTTGTAATCTTATGTGGAATTAAATATTTTAAAACAAACTGAGAGTTACCCCAATATTTATCTGTAATTATGCTATTTGTAATTCTCTCCACTTCAGTTACCATTCTATCTCCCACTACAACTAAAGGATTAATGTAGCCGTCATTTGATATACGCACATAAGGGTCTGAATGGTCTTCATTTTGGATAAGGTTTTCCCTTGGATTCCCCCAATTAAAAGAACCATTATAAACAGCAGGAAAATGTATATCAGCTTTATATGCAAACTCTTTTGGCTTATAGCTACTGCCAGACCTAAGTAGTTTTCCCTTTAATTGTAATTCATCTGATGCTAAAATCGTAGTTTCATTTCCATCATAAAATGGTACATCACTATTTCCCGCACTTGCTACTGACGGTAATAACAAAATTAAAGAAGTACAGGTTAATAATATTTTTTTTCTCAGTTTCATAAAATCCCTCCTTTAAACATAAAAAAGGACACACCTGTACCTTGGGAGGTACGTAAGGTGTGTCCTTTACGTAAATAAATCAAATTTATTCATTAATTGTTATATTACATATTTCAATATATCAAATGAAACATTTAATTGCAATGATATTATACACGCACTTGAATGTACATCATGTGGTCAGCTGTAGAATGCCCTACACGAATCTTATAGTTTCCTTTTTCATAGTTATTAATTTCTTGAGCATCTACAGTTTCTTGAATTTCTTTATCTAGAACTAAATCAGAATTTAACATCGTAGTCCACTTTTTAGCTAATTCAATAGTTGCTTCGTTATTATCTAAGAAAATAATTTTAAAATCATTCTCACTAGTTGCATTAACGTAGACTTGTGCCCCAATTGTACCTTCTGGTAAATACATGTTTTTGTCAATTATTCTAATAGTTCCATTTAAATCTGCATACTTAAGGTTAGTGCCATATTTAGCATTCACACTCTTGATAAGATTTTGCGCTTCTGTAGAAATTGATTTTTGAGCCATTGGATTTTTCATAGCGTTTGGATTATACGTAACTTCCTCTGTAACTAAAGCTTTATCTATACTTGATGGTAAATTTGTATCTGGTTTTTCTTCTGGTTTTGTTTCAGGTTTCGGGTCTGGCTTCACTTCTGGTTTTTCCTCTGGTTTTGTTTCAGGTTTCGGATCTGGTTTTTCTTCTGGTTTTGTTTCAGGTTTTGGGTCTGGCTTCACTTCTGGTTTTTCCTCTGGTTTTGTTTCAGGTTTCGGGTCTGGTTTTACTTCTGGTTTTTCCTCTGGTTTTGTTTCAGGTTTCGGGTCTGGTTTTACTTCTGGTTTTGTTTCTTTTTCAACTGCATTAATAGAGTTATATAAGAACTGACTATACGCTTCACGTGTTACAAACATTTTTGGAGAATACATATTACCTCCTGTACCAATAGTAACTCCATTTTCCTCTAATGCACTAATTGCACCGTAAGACCATGAATTTTTATCAACATCTGCAAATTTTGTTGTTTTCGTTGCCTTAAATTTAAAAGCATTTGTAAGTACTTGTGCCATTTGTTCACGAGTTAAAATATCATCTGGGCCATACTTCCCATCACCAAAGCCATTCACAAGTCCTGCTTTAGCAAGTGCTAAGATTTCTTTTTCAAACAAATGTCCTCTAATATCAGTAAACGGATTTTTGAAGCTAGCATCTGCATCTGCTGGTTTTACGTACATATAAATCATACGAGCAACTTGCCCACGAGTTACATTGTCACCAAAGCCAAAGATATTATTTCCGTACCCTTGCACTACTTTACGGTTTGTTAAATCATAAATTGCTTTTGTAGACCAGTGATTTGCTGGAACATCATTGAATTTTAATGAGTCTGTGTTATCAGCCTTAGCAGTAAATGCTCCTGCTCCTAGTAATGATGTACCCATAATTGTTAATGCTGTTGCTGTTTTTAAAAATTTGTTTGCCATTGTTTGTTCCTCCAAATATATTAGTTTTTTCATAGATTCCTTTATTGTACCGAATTTAAATATAAAATCCAGATAATTTAACATATAAATTTATAAATTTGTTTTTTATAACCTATTTCTACATGGAAAATATCACCATATAGAAATAGGTTTGTAAAGTATTTTTATATATTTATTTATAAATATATATTTCTAGTAAAAAAACTACACTTTTCAGTATAGTTTTTCCCCTTTTTTATGCATATTGATATTTTCAACGGAAATAGATTTGTCCCATTCCATCTTTGTTAGCCCATATTGGCGCTTTCACACTATCAATCCCTATCATTTTAAAAATAAAGAAGTGATGTTCAGCTTTTATCTTAAAATTTAATGGCTGATTATGATCTACGCGCCCTTTAGTATATTCATATTTCCATCCATCCATATTCTGCTCTTTCAATTTCTTTTCTATATCAGGAATTAGATTTACGTTTTTTCCTTCATATGTGTACTGAAAACCACCTGTTTGTTCTGCTAACTCTACTGTACTGGAAGCAAAATCATGTGCCTTTACTAACTGCATTCCATACAGTACCCCTTCTGGTATAAGAGTTATCAATAATAAAGAAAGCGTTAGAAAAAGCGCTGTTGTTACTGTATTTTGCATTTCTTACACACCTACTTTTTCTTATTTATTTCACATTTCCTCCAGCTTTCTTGTTGTCAGAATCTGCTTCATAAATAAATATGTGTTTGGCGTTACTCTTAATGTTGCCTTTCTTTTCATCAAATTGTTTAGTATAACTAGCAGCTTCCGCCTCTCCTTCAACCGCAATCATTGCAGGTTGCTCTTGTACAGCATGTACAGAAAACTCTCGTTTTGAGGCAGGATCCTTAAATGTTGCATTTTGTTTATAAGACTTTTCAAATTCTTTCTTTGCGATATCTGGTTCAATAGCAATTTCTTCTTGTGCTCGTAAAACACCTACTTTTACGGCTTTATCCATTGCTGTACTTCCAGCACGTTCTAATGCAGACTTATTATCTGTGTGTGTTGTATCTCCAATAATCATATCTGTTATTAAGAATAAACAACCAATAAATAATAATATTGAAGCGGCCCCTATAATAAATTTTTGCATCTTCTTCACCCCTCCTTAATTTTCAGACTTCCGAAATCGAAATCCACTTAAAATGGAACTTTTCTTTTGATTCAACAATTGGTTTGGCAGCAATAAATCTGCTATTTCCTTCATTATTCCTTCAAGCTCTTTATAATAGTTCCGACTAGATAGTAACGTACTACTTTTTAATTGAGATTCAAATACATCCTCTATCTCATATGGTGATAAGGCAGTTAATACCTTATCTCCAAAACATTCTTCTACTACTTCATGCTTTAAAAGTGCAGGAGAAAACTTATTCCCAATGATTCTCGTTTTCTCTAAAGCTAAGTAAGAAACGAGCTTTCTCTCCTTTTGTGTAAGAGGATGCGCTATCTTTAGCAATTGATGCAGATCTGGTTCTGCTACAAAGAAAATAAAATCTGCCATTTCACATATTTCATGGTATAAATCTTCATCCCAATCGTACCCCGCATCAATAATAGATATAGGCGCTTCTTGGTTAACCAATAATACCTTAATAAAATGGTCAAAGTCCTGCTTTGTTTTGTTTTTCAGCTCTTGGTCCACTATAGGATTCTTTACGATATAATTTATTCTTCCTTGCTTCCATTTTGGAATTGATAATATATCAGATTCCTTCTGTAGCATCTCCTTATATCGCTGCAACATAAATTCACTACGATAGTTTTCCGGTGCTTCTGTATATCCCTTTAATAAAGGATACGTATATCCATCATCATATAGATTCTCTATATAGTTCACATCAATCTGTAGTTCATTTAAGTAAGCAGCTAAAAGATGTGAAACAAAAGTTGCACCACTTCTTTTATTCATGCTGGCCACAACAATTGTTCTTCTCGGAATAGCAATACCTATTTGTTTTTCATATACCGGCTCAAAAGCCAATTTATATTGTTTTTTTATAATAGGTGCTTTTGGTGTCTCATCTGGAACAAACTTACGCTTTTGCTTTTTTTTAAATAGTTTGTTGGAGTTAGAGGAAGCTTCATTGTTGCCACCTTCCTCTAATTCACTTGATACTTCCTCTTCTTCCTCATCCACAGGAACTTCGGTCAACTTTGTTTGTTGTGGTGCCTGACTTGCGCCTACAATTTCTGCTACATTTTTAATATCCGACTCCTGTAGCAGCTGTGGGATGACTTTATTATCAATATCAATTTTACGAGAATTAAAAATGTCATAGATACCTAGATAAATCAGTTTCGCCAAAAACTCATCATCATTTTCGCGCTCTGTAAATACCACAATACGAATATCTCGATTAAAGCGAATATCTCTTAGTTTCTGTAAGATAATCAATTCACGTTTCTCTTCATGCCCCGCATCAATATTTAATCGTTTGTCATTAATACATAGAATATCGGGCTGTTCTGTATCTAGAATTTCATCTAGATACTTGATATGCATCACATCACTATCAGCTACTTCAAATCCCGCACCAATAAAATCCTCACGTAAATATGCCGTATATACAGTATCGCTAATAGCTAAAACGATTTTTTTCACCATAGTTAACCTCCTACAAAATCTAACGTTGAATTAAAATCATGTTTTCAATTGGAATTTGTGCCTCAAGATGAACCCTCCCAATAATCTCATTCAAAATATACTCAATTTCAACTTGTTCCATTGTACGTGGAGCTCCAAAATCAGAATTTAGCTTTACTCGTATTTCTAATCGATTTTGTATCTCATGTAAAGGTGTACCAAGATAAAGAATGCTGTAGTATAAAACACCAGCTTCAATATTTTGTTGAATCCTATCTTTTGTTTGATGAATAAATGTAACCTCAGCAAGCTCAATAAAAGGATTATCAATTGTTACTTTGCTATTCCAATTTAAATTCCAAATCTCGCAATGTTGTTCCGCATGTACAACAACTCCATTTACAGAAGGCGTAATTGCAAAAAGACGATCTACAGGAACTTTGGTTAACGAGGTAATATTACCTTTCTTTAATTCAAGTCCTTTTTCTAATCGCTCATGTTCAAAAGCATATTCAGCACCAGTAAATGCAACTTCGCAAAATACTTGTTCTAGTAATGGACGAATCCCCTCATATGTTCGAATAGCAAACACACTAAATTCCTGTGTTTCATCTGTACGAATGATTTCGTACAATTCATATTCAGATGCATTTGCTAAGGCAAAAGGAATATCTTTTATAAAATTAGGATCAGTATATAGATTCTCAGGAATTTGTGTTTCAGGATGATGTATAAATTCAAGGCATAATTGATACCCTTTTAAAAATGCATTCTTAACAGCTGCAGGGAATAGAGTTTCAAAACGCTTTACATTATTTTTAAACGTTTTTTCTTCAATTTCGTTATTAAATTCTCTTTCTTGTAAGATATTTGCTTTATTCCCTAGTAATAAAAAATAGTGATTAATAATTCGACTAATATTCTCCTCAAATGCTGCATTGTCCTCACAATACTTTGTAAATCGTTCTTTACTCATGTTCACAATTTCGTTCATAGTTTCAAATTCTCCCTTTTTATTGTTATTTATACAAAAAAAAGACACACCGATGGCAGGTTATGTGCCTTCGGTGTGTCCGTTTAGCTAGAAATCAAATCTATTAATTTGTATATTTCTCTTAGTTAATTGTTGTTCACGTACAAGAATAACTCTATGAATTTTAAAAGTCAATAGATTAATTACCTCGTTGGAAACCTATATTTATTCCTTCTTTCTATTTTTCTATGTATTTAATCTAAAAAAATACAAGTAATTAAATATAAATAATCACAAGTATTTTATATAAAAACAACAAGAAATATATATAACTAAACTCAATTATTAATTATAAAGAGATTCAGCAAACACCTTTAAAGCCTTGTATTACATACGTTCCTGGATATTAAGCTAAATTCACTATCGTAATATCCCCATTACATACAAGTTCTACATCATAGAAATCACAAATTAAGAAGTTAAATACCATATTACTCAGAATTCACAAGTTTAGAATAATATTACTAAGATAACCACAAGTATTGAATCGAATTATAAACATGCTGAATCGTAACCAAACATGGCATAAATCGATTATATACTTCCGTAAAAATGCTAATAGATATATTTTCCTAAATAAAAAAGCATGTCTTCAAATTAAAGAACATGCCAAATAACCCTTGTTATTAAGTGATTTTTTAAAAGGGTTGCTATATATATTTTTTTTAAATCACATGAAGTCCGGATAGACACCATTTTGTTTAAAATAAGTTATCATTGCATCGTGCCTTTCTTCTACAGACAAGCTTTTTTCCTTAAAATACATCCAGGTTTCCCTAAACTGTACACGCATAAATGCTGGAATAGAGAATATTTCTTGCTGTTTCATACAACTTTCAACTTGATCTAATGCATAAGTCATTGCGTAAATTAGTAATTCACTTTGTTTTTGTTTTGTTGGTAAATAGATCGCAATATCAACAATCTCTTGTCTAAATGCGGTCATTATATTTTCTTTATCTTTTTTTCGTAAGGCCTGTCCCATGTGTTTTAAACGAGACACCGCTTCTTTTCTGCACTTTGCTACTGGTCTATGTAATTCTTTTTTATCATTCTCAATTACGCAGTTCAAAGAAAATACCACGTTGAATTTCTCAATGATGATTTGTTTTACCTGTTTTCTTACACTTGTAATTCTTGTTTTATTAGATTTCTTCTCTTTAGAATCAATTGCAGTAAATTGCACAATGGGGTTAATAATTTCTATGTAGTGTCTTACTTTCTTTGCATTACGATTTAATCTCTTTTTTAAGAAAGACATCTTTCTTGTAATCTGAAACTCATCAATTTTATGTTTATAATGCTCCATACCCACTTTTCTTGAAAATGTATTGATTAAATCTAACAGGAATATAATTCCTCTATTATCACGAGCCTTTACTAGACTACTCATTATCGTTGTTTGAGTTAGGTGAAATGGAATACGGAAATACGATAACGATGTACCTGTCATATTTACAGTTTCTGCAGTAGTGTGGTTATACAACGCATAATCTACAATTTCATATACAGTACGATTTCCAACAGGTGTTTCTTTTACGAGTCTACGCTCCAAACAAACTTGAAAACCTGTATAAATTGTTGTGTAGGGAATCCCACTTTTCTTAGCAAGATCCATTATTTGAAATTCACGTGGTAGCATTCCTATATCATTGCATTCAAAGTGAAGCAAGATGTAAGTAGCTAAAGCTGAAGATGGTAACTCTTTTCTTTCATTTTCTAGTTTTACGATGTTTAATAGCCCATCAAAAAATTTAACCCCATGAATATTAAGACTTTGTTCAGAAAATTTTAAGTGCGTATTCATAGTTTCCTTTTACTCCTCTCCCAAAAATAAAAAAGACACACCATTGGCAGGTTATGTGCCTTCGGTGTGTCCGTTTAGCAAGAATTTTAATTTTATTTATTCGCATATAACTCTTTTACAATTAATATTCATGTACAAGATTATCTTTATAAAAATTAAATGTCAATACCTCTTCATGTTTAATTTTTATAAAATAATCCCATAATAATTCTAAATAACAATTGGATTTGCACCATAGATAACTTTTATAATTAATAATATGCATTTAAGTTCTTCTCTCTTTCATTTAGATAACCCCCTAGGATAGCCTTAATTTTCAGAAACATAATATGTCTAGAAAGTTACTTACAAAAGATCCGAAGTTTTCACATAAAAATCTTACAATCATTATATACATTCGAATTCACATAAAATTAACATATAATCCTCCATATTAATGTTATGTAAACAGCGAAATTACGTTTTATAAAGCCGACTCACATTAATATATCAACTGACATTAACATGTAATCAAAAACTTAACAGAAAATATCAATGTCATATCAATATTTTCTAAGCAGCAAGTACATACATTCACTCAATATCATTAACATCCTATTAAAAAATATAGATTCGAATTTTCCTCATCTTCATTTAAATAAGTTTTCTATATATTGCTATATAAGAAGTTAATTAAATACAATCGTGTGATTTTTATACAAAAAACTTAAAATATATATGTTCAATCAAATTTTCAAAACCAAACAATATCAAAAGCGATATTAATGTTATGTAAACAATTTAGGTTTTTTAAAGAGTCAGTCACATTGACATATCGATTAACATTAACATGTCATCGGAATTCACAAGAAAAATGTTAATGTCATATCAATATTTTTAGGTGTTTTGTATGCATGCTACCATTTGATATAATTGTTATCCTTTTAAAGTAATACTTCTTAGTAGAACATATTATAAATAGCTAGAGAACCAGCAACTTGAAACTACAACGAATGAATTACTAAAAAAACATAAAACTTCTAATGAAATACAAAGTTCCATCTATTAATATTTTTTAAAAACTATAATGTTAATATTTAATAATTTCGGTTGATATAAAATTGATAATAGATATAGCGAATTTTAAAAATATCAATCTTATGTTAATGATAACACTATAAGTCTTCTTAATGGTATCATCTAATAGCTGATAGATAGATCAATTTCATACCCTTTATTCACACACACAATACGCTAGGATACATATTGTGAAACAAACAACAAATATTGTGGGACTAAAATGATTTTTAGTTAACAAGACATTAACACCTAAACGAATTCATTTCCTTATTGTACTTTCTATGTTAATGTTAAATTTCATGTTAATGTCAACAATGAGTTGAAATTACCTCTAAACAGGAAGGCACTACTATAATATGGAACATGTTGTTTGAAATTAGATGAATGATGTCTTTAGGACGTTTATAAAACACCAGTATTACCGTAACCACATAAAACCATCTCAAATATTCCATGCAGCATGGAGTGGGTATTGAATCTCATAGTTTATTTATGTTGATGACGATCCTATACTCTAACTATATTTGACCTCATAACATACTACTAATTTAGTAATATTATTATCTTTATTTCTAGTAATTATACACTATAATTTAAATCCCCTAAATTAAGTCTACTTTTTTCCTCAATATCAATGATTATCTCCTTATAACTTGTTTACAAAACAACTATATTTCCTTATCATTAGTATTAAGTAACGTATTTTGTTAATCTCATAGCAACTATCATTGGTCTCGCTAATGTAAAGGATCGAGATTTCCGTTGATAGCACATTGCCATTTATATACTTGAAGTTAATAATAACATTAATAAACCAAGTATATTCTTGCATTTATAGTTAATGTTCTGTCAACAAGAACATGCTAACATGTTAATTTCACATTTCATATGAGTCACTGGATATACAGGGATTTGTATGAATATCACCACAATACTGCCTAACATGTTAATTTCAGTTCACATGTTAATTTCATATTGGGTGTTCATGCATTGATTTTTAAGGAGGTAGTTACAATGATTGAACAAAAAAACGAATCACAAGACCATCAAATTAACGATGATGATATATTAACTGATAATGTTTTTGAAAAAGCATGGCGAATAACTGAATTCTCTAAACTAGTTGGACGTCATCATAATACCGTTTATAATTGGTTCAATATTCTAGAGGAAAAAGGACTTCACGAAACGTTAAGAACCCAAAATACCAATGAAAAACTCTATAATACATTAGATCTTGAAATCGCTCTATTTATTAAGCTAAAAAGGGATGAAAAATGGTCTTTAGATGCAATTATTGACCTTTTACCACACCAATTTGATTTAAGACCTGTATCACCAGAGAATCAATCAAATGAGGTATCTACTGAATTAAACCTTCAGGCTACTGCAGAAATCATTGAAAAAATGGTATCTAAACAGTTAGAAGAGAAAATAAAACATATTGAGTCTCGTTATGAAGAGAGAGTGGAGAGTATACTTAAACAATTGCCACAGCCAGAGGATGAAGAAACCATAAAATTGCGTCAACGCCAAGATAGACTGGATAACTTTATTATTGAGCACAGAGCACGACAAGAATTAAGAAAACAAGCAGAAAATCTGTGGAATAGTAAACCTGAAGAGGAACGTACTAGGAAAGCAGGTTGGTTTAAAAAAGAGGAAGATTTGAGTAAAAAGCAACTCTTCATTGAGCAGTACATACAAGATAATATTATTGATTATATAAAAACTCTTATGAATGCTGTAGAATAATAAAAAAGTCTGGATAAACATCCAGACTTTTTTATTATTTTGTAGTACCAAACATCTTATCTGGATCTAGAAAATCTGCTAATTCATTATCTTCATTTATCCCAGAATTTTCATCTTCATCATTGCCCATGTCAATAAAATCTCCAAACGCAAACCCTAAATCTTCATCCTCATCTATACTCTCTATTGTACTAATTTGGGACTTTGTATATTGAATTTGACTTTGTCTTTCCTTAAACTCATTAAATTCTTCTACTAATCCTTTAGATAACCTTGATGGTAACGCATCAGTTTTATAGAACGTATACACGCTTCCTAAGAAATCATTTTTACTTATTAGATATCCATTAAATACAGTACCATTGATAGGTAGATTATTTGAAACTTCTACTTTAGCGTCATCCATAAAGGAATCATCAATGTTTTTTTGCTCATCCAAAATAGCCAACATACCAAAATGATGTACTTTTGATGCTTCAACAGAACCATCATTATTTCTTTTCATTAAATCAATTGGATGGTGGAATGAACTTCCTCTTAATGACTCTTGGAACATCTCTATAATCGCATGACTATTTTCTATTTGGTTCATATTACGAGAAACTTTATTAATTACTAAGCAGCCCGTTTTTTCAAGTAAAATACGTTTAAAGTCTTGAGAGTCCAGTATTACAGAAGTACCAGAACCATTAGCAGCAGTGTTTAACTCATGAATAATCTCACTAATCCGTTGATTTGCATAGTCTCTTGAATTAGCAATACCTTTTTTCTCATTTTCATTTAATTCCTTAAATTCATCATAAAAGTGCTGGTTATCAGCAAATACTACAAATGCTACACCTTTAGATTTGTCATTTGCTAGTTTCCAAATCTCTTGTGAAAATTTATTTACTTGTCGTAGTACATCTGGCCCATCAGCTCGGACAGGAAGTGTCACCACAATTCCCATTTTAATAAAATCTTTACGCTCAATAGCATTTTCAAAGGCTATTCTTGCAAATTTTGCTTGATTTGCTTTAATCTCAGCCATTGGATATTGTTGTGCAACCTTTTGTAACTCCTTCCTAATTATCGGCTTGTTATGAAATGCCGAAAATTCTTCAATAGCCTTAATTATTGTAGAAGTTCCTGTTCCTCCACCTAATCCAGCAAAAAATAGAACAAGTTCATCCGATGGTCTTACACGTTCAGTGATAAAGTCTTTTAATTTTTCTTTTGCTTCTTCATTTGAATCTAGAACTTTAACCGCGCGCTCTGGGTTTTTACCTAAGCCACCTAATTTAAGTGAAACCTGATTGCTTTTGGGCACATTTTTTAATTCAGCTAGATCTCCATCATTACTATTTAGTGCTAAGCAGTTATATACTGCTGTCCCATCTGTATGCTTATACTCCGCAAACTTGTCTACCATTCTAGTACCAGCTTGACCAAAACCAACCATCGTCATTTTAACTGCCACTTCATTCTTCAAGAAGTTTTTCGCCATTATTTTATCTCTCCTTATTCACTTTTTTTTCTTTTCCCTAACTCAATAAGTACTTGTTGTCCTCTATAAGTTGAGATTAAAAATTTATATGGATGCATAGTCTTTTCATAAATTAAAGACATTGATGATAATGTACTTACACTTATTTCAGCTGAACGTCTTGATATATTTGTACGTTCAACCTCTAGTGAATAAGATTTCCCTTTTTTTTTCTTTACTCGCCTGTCTATAACTACATTTTCCACTATTTCATTAATGGATATGCCCCTCATGTATTTTGTCTCTTGGAATTGTTTATTTACTACGTTTCCTATGTATAGAAATACACTATATAGTATCTCGTCTTGTTCAAGAATATCAGCAAACATGTTTACTACTTCATCTGTAAACTTAATTGTTTGATATTTTTCACTTAATATTTCGTTCAAGTTGTCCCCCCCTAAAACATTGGTTAATTATTCCTAGAAACATAGTACATCATTATACGCCGTATATCAAGTCATTCTATATAAAACTTATATAGAATGTGTATATATAAGTTTTATATATCATCAAATAGAAACAATCTATATTTCCCATAGCCTCTTCTATGCGACGTATATATAAAGCGTACATATGATATGTCAATTTGACACTTCATGTAATTTACATTTTCATAATATTTTTTTTACCATTATGATTACATGAAATAAAAATATAAAAAAAGTTTTTATTTCATCATCAAAAAACCTATATATCACCTAATTATAACTTTATAAACCTTATATATACGACTTACATATACACTGTATATTTAACACTATATATTTCAATAACTAATACCTTCTTAATTGTCATTTATATATAAACAAAATATAATAAAGTGTATATACAAAGCTTATATATAAGTTTTGTATATACACTTTACATATAAATGATGAAACACGCCTGCATTTTAATAATTTGCACTACACTCATGTATTTATGTTGATAAATGCTTACATTTTTTACACAGTTCACTTCTTGTTAAATTAGAGATTGTTAATGTTATGTTAATTGTGTTACTGATCCACCTAAATATATGTGTAATGAAAAAAAGACGGTCTATATACGAACCCGATTTCTTATCAATTTCAGTAACTTTTAAAAGTTTATTAAGGATGATTGTTAATTTCATATCCACAAAATCACTAGGTTATTTAGTTAAATACTTTATAGATTAGAATAATTGAAACTTTGCTTAGATCTTTCTAACATTCTTACTCTATCAATTTCATATAAACAAAAAACGGTTCCTCAAGTTTGTTACATAGGTTTACAATTTAGTGAATGAGAATTCTATAGAACTTAGATTAATATACAAAACCTATGAATGTACTTGAAATGTACCGTTGATAAGATAGAAATAACATTAATTTTCCTCTTACTAAATCGCCGTTTCAACACGGGTGAGGGAAACTAAAAACTAAATCCCCAAGATAAACCAGTATTAAAAATAAACATCCAATCAAATAATAAATAAAGAAAATCATCCTTGATTCCCAAAATCCTTTTATAATTTTTGAATAATTGTAATCCATCAAAATTTTAATATCTTAATCGGCTTCGTGTTAGGACGGCATAGTATCACTTTATTAGTAACTTTTTCCTGAGTAACTGTTAGTTACCTAGTAGTACTTCGCCCTAACAATGAGGGGAATCTAATAAACCCCATGAGGCTAATGATTTACTATAGATTTTTAAAGATCATTACCACCACAACTTTGGGGTACAAGAATAGGTATCTCTAGAAAAGAAATTCTCAAATTCATTTTTTCTTATTTTACAATCAATATTTAGATGTAATAGTATATAAAATACTACTGATTTTGTTTAAATTTAATTATAAATAAGAGGTGTATATAGTGCCGCAGAAAGTGTATAAATATAAAAGGGCAGGTACCCAGAAATATTTTCATCTAAAAGAAGCAGACATATTTGTTTTTACAGTTTTATATTACAAAAGAGCTCTTACAACAAGACAAATCACAACGTTATATAGTGCATTTGAGAGAAGAGAATGTTCAGAAGCTAGCATATTCACAAAGCTAGATCGATACTCACAATACGGCGCTATCCTAACTAAAAAGATTGATAAAAGAGAGGATAGTATAACAAAACGAGCTTCATTCTCTTTAAAAGAAAAAGCTATTGAATTCTTACAAAAAATAGGAAAACTTCCACCGAATGTTTCTAAAAAAAGATATTCACGTGTAATTACACTTCATACTTTATGTGCACGTGAAGTTTTTGTACGTACTCTACTAGCTATTACTAAAAAGACATTTAGTAATGAAATATTAAATGAGTTAGATATCCGTTCCTATTACCTAAAGAAAAACATGACAATTCAAGAGACTCAGTTACCTTTGATTCCTGATGAACACATTTCATATCATAATAAAAATATTTATATAGAGATGGATATGTGTAAAGAAACTAACGCTACCTTAGTTGAAAAAGTAGGGAAGTACATAGATTACGCGCAAAAAACTGATAAAAATGTAACGGTTGTTTTTGTTCTTTATGACAAGTCGATGTTCCTTGCGCAAGATGTAGAACCACCATACGTACGTATGAAAAATCTCTTATTTTCTATGCGAGAATATCATGAACATTTAATGAATCTACCAAACCTAAATATGCACATCTGCTCTTTGAAAGAAGCTGGAGATGTTATTTCAGATATCATTCTAGGAATAGATGATAACCAAAACTTTGAACAAGATATTCTTTTGCCTTTATCTCAACGCACAGTAGGAGATGTCGATTGGCGTTATGCATTTGTTGAAAAAGTTCAAACATTTACGGAAACAATAGATGGTGGTCTTAGACGAACGTATAGGAGAGATAAAGATGTTATGCAAGATTTCTTCTTTATTTTTGGGAATGAAAATGATTACCGAATGATTGCTAGATTAGACGATGTTGTGTTTTCAAGAAGAGAAGGTGATGAAGGGGTACCACTTGTTGTAATCTATCCAAAGCGCAAAAAGGCTAGAGATATACTTTTAATGGACACTTATGACAACGTATTACTGCTATCCCTCCAAAATGAAGGTGTTACTATCGACGCGGATGAACAGATCATGGCGCGTACTGCAAATAACATACACCCGAAAAGACGCAAACTTGTTGAATTATATTAATTGTTTATTTTTTATATACTCTTATACAATTTTATTGATTTTTATTATTTAAGGTGATAGAATTACGTTTGAACTAAACACTAAAAACTACAATCAAATCAGAACATATGAAATTAAGGCAAGCGACACACGCTGTTTTTACAGTGGGTGTCGCTTGCCTTTTTTTATATGGAGAAAGGTGGAAAATCAAAATGGATTTACAATATGCAACTACTACTGGGGAAGTGCTCTCTGCTAGAGAAGCATTTAAAAACCCGGAACTAGTCCTTAATCATATTACAAAAGAGGGAGCAACGTTTAGTGTTTCTCTACAAGATATCCAAATTCCAGGGAAACCAAATTTCTATTGGTACGATGTCATAATTGAAACAGCAACTGATAAAAAAATCGAGGTAAATATCGCGGTACTTTCACAGGAAGAATACAATCAACTCTGTGAAAGAGAGAGTATTGATTTATATTTAAAACAAACTGAAGATGCAGCAAAATTCTTTCTCGAAAAATCAAAAGAACTATTCCAACCAGAATTCAATAATCGATTCCAGTTTAAGCATAAAGCTCAACTATATCTGTAAGAAGTAGGTGAGCCTATATGGAGACATTTAAACAACGATTACCGTTATTTACTACAATCGGCTTATTTAGCGGATTTATTCTTTCATTTGGATTCGGTTTAGTAAACTACATCAAGTTACTCTACTATGCATTTGAACCACCGTCTTATCCTATAGAAATTACATATGTACCTCTTATTTTAATGTTCTTCTCTTTACTACTAGGAGAATTTAGCTTTAGGTTTTACAGCCGTATTCCAGCTTTGCATGTAGAGAATGGTAAATTAATAATTTTGATTGCTTCTCATATTGCGGTCGATATTCAATTTTTATGGTTTGCAACTGCTCCAATCCATGCAAAGGTTGTTCCTTATCTAACGGATAAATCAAAACATCTTAATTTTGGTGAGTATGAAGCCTTAGGTCATGTCTTAACAGGCAATTTCCACACACTCACTATGATTTTTGTATTTTTACCAACAGTATTTATGATTTTGTTTACACTTTGGTATAGTGGGCATATTGTTCGTTACCGAGAAGAGATATTAAAGTGGTTACAAAAATACGAATATAAGAATCACAAATTACAAAAATGGTTTAATAACCAAGAAGAACAAATATATCCTGATGTAGAAATTGGACCGCATATTGAACATAAAGAAATGGTCCGGATTAAAGGAAAAGATAGAACGTTAAATGGTATCATTATTGGTCCAATTGGTTCTGGTAAAACATCTAGTTTAATTATTCCTATGATAAATCAAGATTTACACTGGATGGTACGTTTCATAAATAAGTTTAAAACTGCGTATAAAAAGAATGATTATGATACAGAAGAAGTAAAAGGAACATTTTTAAATGGTGTCACTGTTATTGAACCTAGTAATGATTTATGTCAAAAAGTATTTAAGTTAGTACAAGCACATAAGATCCCAGCAAGCTCAGTTTATTACATTGATCCAACTAATCCTGATACCAAGAATATAAACATTTTGCGGGGACCAGTTGATAAAGTTGCAGAGGTTTTCGCAATGGTTATTCAAGGTTTGTCTGAATCTAATAATGCATTCTTTGAACAAGCGCAGCGTAACCACCTTAAACAACATATCTATTTATTAAAGCTTCACAATCCACAAAAAGATGTTACCTTCGACGATTTGATTGAGATGTATGACGATGTAGAACGTGTTCACCGTATGCAAAAACTATTAAAAGTACAGGTCGAAAAGTTATATGATTTTGTTCAAAGTGGCGCTGCTTCACGTGACCAAAAAAATGAATATAAAATTATAAAAGGTATTGATGAATGGTTTGATAATACCATTCGTGAAAAAATGGATTTTCAAGGTGAAGCAGCGGTTTATAAATCAGGAAAATACCGCGGACAACCAATGCATTATGACAGAGAAGAAGAATATGTAAAAGGTTTACGCAACATATTAAAAGATTTAGCTTCAAACGTTTTAATACGACGTGTTTTATTTGGAAAATCTGATTTTGATTTCGATGTCCATTTAGAGCAGGGTGGCATTCTACTTGTTAATACTGCAAAAGGGGAATTAGCAGACCTTTCTAACGTATTAGGAAAATTTGTATTGCTGAGTATGCAGAATGCGGTATTCCGTAGAGAACCAAACGTCTCACCTTACCATCATATAATTGTTGATGAGTTCCCGGATTATGTTGTGCGGCCGTTTAAAGAATTCCCTGCCCAATCTCGTAAATATAAAGTAATTCTAACAATCGCTAGCCAAACACTGTCCCAATTAGCTCTCGACTTCACAGAACAATACATGTTTACCTTATTAGGTTCATTCCGTAACAAAATGATATTTGGCGATGTGACACCATATGATGCAAAAATCTTCTCTGACATGTTTGGTGAGAAAGAGGAATTTAAAGAGGCGGAATCCGAACAGGGCATTTCTCCTATGCAAGAGAATCCAGTTAGTCGATTAGGATCAACCTATCAAAAAACGAAAGAAGTTGTTATGTCACCAGGAGATATCATGGCACAAGGTGCATTCATCTGTGCTGCTCGTATTGTACAAGACAATCATGTCCAACCCGTACAACAAATTACGAGTAACTTTGTACCAAAAGAAGAATTTGCTCAAGCTATTACACAGGTAGATGAAGGGATGGGCCGATATTGGGAAAATGAACGTCTTCGTCTTATTAATGAATCTATTGCAAAAGCAAATCCTATGAAGCATGTAGACGCAGAGAACATGAAGAAAATACAACCTTTGTCATCTATGCAAGAGATTATGATGGAGCAAGATAACTCTATAGAAATAAATGGGGAGCAACAACACATTGTATCATTGGAAGATTATAAGGAAAACAAGTCTCAAAATGAAACTCTACCTAATGATCCTGCAGAAATGAGCCAGCAGGGAAATGTCGGTGATGAAATTGAAAATAAGTTGTATGAAGATATTAAGGAATTTATTATCGAATCACAACAAGTCTCGCCATCTCTTCTGCAAAGAAAATTCAAGATTAGCTACATGAAATCTATGCAATATATTGAGAAGTTAGAACAAAATCTAGTTGTAAGTTCTTACACAGGGGATGGTCCTCGTAAAGTATTAATTTCAAATAATAGTAGTACATCAGAAGAAACAAGTGTTATTACTACTCATTCATCTGACAATACTATTTCACCGGAAGTAGCAATTCCAATTGAAGGCGAAGGAATCGAACAAGAGGAAACTAGCTCCTTTAAGGATATTCTATACGACGATGTTTTAAGTTTTGTGAAGGAATCGGGAAGTATCTCTATTTCTGTACTACAAGACACGTTTAAAATTAGTTATACACGTGCATCGAGATTAATAGAAGCCCTACAACGAAATGGTGAATTGCCAGTAATAGCGGAAGAAACACATGTAGAAAGTATAAGCTCTGAAATAAAAGAACCGGTCGTGAAAGAAGATATTAAAGAAACCATAGATATAGAATTACCTCCTATGGAAGAATGCTATGAAATAAACATGGAGGTAGCAGAACTAAAAAAAGAATTATCTATTACTATGTTAGAGCAAGATTGGAATAAAGATTCTATTATTCATTCCGAGATTCCTGATGAGATTGAACCGCTGTTTGAAGAATTCCCATCTGATGGACTTCCCGTTACAATAATAGAACCAGAAGAAACACATGTAGAAATCAACACGGTTCAAATTGAAGAAACGCTTAATCAAACCGAAGAAAACAAGCTAGATGAAGATGTAGCAAAAGTTTACGAATCTATTAGTATTACAGTTCAAGAAAACTTAGAAAAAAATAGAGAAGATCATTCGAAAAATAATGAGAAGCAACCCGAATATAAACCTATGAGTTACAAAGAACGCCAAGAGCACTTAAAATCTCAGCAAAAAAATAAGAATAACACTTCGCAGTCGCTACTTAATAAAATTGAGAAACCTAAGCAAAAAACATCGAACGTAATGAGTAAGGAATTAAATAATTTCTTTGATTAATAGTTTGTAAACCTCAAATTAAATCTAGTATTGGTATAGTCAGCATTTCAGAAAAATCACGCTAAGCCAAAAATAAAATAAGCTACCCCTATAGGCAGCTTATTTTATTTTTGGCTTAGGAAGTAAAAGCAAACTTTTTCTATCCAAAAGAGGCTTATTTTTTAAGCAGTTTCTTAATTCGGATCAGTAATTGTACCTGAAAATAAAGGGAAATTCGCATGATAAAACATTTTTACATCTTAAAATCCCTTTATTATAAAGATATTTGGTAGTATTTAATTAGCCTTTAACTTAACCTCAAATTTAGGGGAGATGTATAAATGAACATCGGTAAACAGATACAATACTTTCGTAAACGGGATAACATGTCCCAAGAGAAGTTAGCAGAAAAAATTCATGTTTCCAGGCAATCTATTTCTAACTGGGAAAATGAAAGGAACTATCCAGATATTCATAATTTACTAATGATGAGTATTCTCTTTAATGTCTCCCTGGATGATTTAGTTAAAGGAGATGTAAAGATCATGAAAGAAGAACTTCAAAAATCAACTTTCTTTAAGTGGAGTTACATCATGTTAGCATTAATGATTATACTTCCTATTTCTATTGCACCTGTATTTTACTTTTTTGGTTATTATGGTCTTATAATACCTGTGGTACTTACGGTTTTGCTTATGTTTTCATTACAGCAAGTTGAAAACATAAAAAAAGAGCATAATTTAAAAACTTATCGTCAAATAGTTGATTTTATAGAGGGAAAACCTATAAGTGAAGTAAAGCCTAATATAAAAGATAAATTATTAAAAATAAGTTTGATGCTTGCAAGTGCTTTAATTAGTTATAGTTTGATTTATTTAGGATTGAGTGTATTTGGAAGATAACTTAGAAAACTATTGAAAGTCCTCTGGATTGTTTAACTGGAGGACTTTTGTGTTTTACATAATTATCGAAGTCGGAAGTTATTCAATAACTTATAATCACAAATAAATTATGAAATGAATGCAAGATAATGACGGACCATAAAGAGTTAGTCTTTTTATACACGTAACCAAAAATCAATCCAAGTAATAACACATAGCAATGAGACCATAAATCCCAAAATTCCCCGCGATAAAGCCAAACTGGATAATGAACGACTAAAAAAAGAACAGCCGTAATTCCATTGGCTCTCCAAAACAAAAAACGCTTTTGTAACTCATTTAGAATAAAACCACGGAATACAATTTCCTCTGTTAATCCTGCCAGTAAGAAGACATTTAAATAACTATTCAGAGGTAAAATGAAATGAAAGGATTGATGATTGATTAAATAAATCTCTATAGTAAAACGTATACCAACTAACAAAGAAAGGAGGATTCCCCACACAACACCCCGACGAAGATTTACATCTAGCTTCATGTAACTTATAGGGTTCCGATAATGATAGTATTTAATATAAAGCCAAACAGGGACAATCCAAACTGATATTTTTACAAAAGCACTCAAAAAGGCAGCAATGTTATCGTTAAATAATTGAATATACTGTACTAACCAAAGTTCTTTTAATGACCAAGCAATATAAAATAAGACAAGATAAAGCAGGAGAGTATGTACACCTAATGGTTTTTCTTTTTTACGTAAAGATGTTTCAGTAATCATTTGTTCCTATCCCTTCTTCAAGATACTCTAAGTTTTTAACCATATTATACCATTTAGGAGAAACTATGTATTGTGCCTTTTTGGTTGTATACACTATACATGGTTGGTTAACATAACGTCTCATTATTGGTAGCAAGGAAACAGGGGAATCCTTACTCTCAGAAGGAATCCCCTGTTTTATTTTCTATAAAGCTATTCATCTTTTTATACATTCCTATTATGGCACGGTTTTAGGTTTCTCGTTTGTTACTGGATTACTCGAAAAATTGTATAAAATTTTGCATACTCTTAGCGTGGTTTTTTCCGAAATACTAGCGGTCCCCCTAGTAAGGCTGCATTCTAGATTTTGAATTAACCTATAGCAAAATTATGATTTAAAAATTATTCTTGCATTTGAGTAAATAGAGAACACTGAAGGTAACGAAGAACAGCATAAATATAAGCGTATGAGTTATAAAGAGCGCCAAGAGCATTTAAAAGCTCAACAAAATAACAAGAACAACAATACACAATCACTACTTAATAAAAATGAGGAACCAAAAACCAAGGCATCAAATGTTATGAGTAAAAGCCTGGATGATATATTTGGTAATATCGAAAGCTAACTCTTTAATATTCAAATCCTACATCTCGATTAACTTATATAATTTTTAGAAGACCCATCTACTTAAAATATGATAAAATAAAATCAATTGTTATGTAAAAAATATACACAAATAGAAATTAATAGAATAGAGGCTGATAAATATCAAAAAATCTAATAATTTATTGCACTGTACCCTAATGTTTATAGGCGTAGTTTTCCTTTTGAGATTTTTTGAATACTTGTTTAATATTACAATATATACTCAAATGAATGATTCTTTTATAATAACCCTGATTTTTTTGATAATGTTTTTTCTCCCTACAAAAGTAAGACAGTATATGCTAAAAAAAATTCATTGGTCATTTTTTACTGACCTTAAAAATTACTTATATGTATTTGGGGGATATATCATTGTATTTGTTTTATCACAGTTAGGGAGTTTGATCTCTATAATAAATCAAACAATAGATTCCGAAACAATACAGATTACATCCATGTCCCACATAGCAGTATTTATTTTAGGGGTGGCTATTATGACACCCTTTTGGGAAGAAATGTTTTTTAAAAGAATCGTATTAGATACATTAGATTGTTACATACCATTTTGGCTTAGTGTCTGCATAGTATCCATTATTTTTGCATCATTACATAGCATCCCAATGGAATATCGTATTTTCCCATTTATCTTGAGTGTTGTAACTAGCTTTATATATAAAAAAACAAATTCATTATTAGCACCCTTTTTTATCCACTGTCTATGGAACTTAACCAGTATTATTTGAAAGAGCCCTTTTTACAAAGGGCTCTCTTTTAAACTGGTACTCTATCAAGAGTAGTAATTCTCTTATTCACTGTTTCGTCAGAAATAAGCTGTCCAATTGGATTATATGTTTTAACTCTTATACGATAATCTTTTACTACAGTATAATCTTTGAATTGACGACTTGATGAATACACTTTAGAGCCTCCAATTTTAATTGTAGCTCCTTTATACGAAAATGATATCTCTCCTGTAACTGACGAAGTACTACTTAATGTAACAGTTCCCTTATACGTTCTAGAAACTAAGGATTGAGAAACAATACTACTTTTATACTGATTACAAGTAGCACATAAAGGTTTTGGATCTTGGATACCGAAATTTGCTGGATTTAATACAGCATTTTCATCTAAAATTTCAATTTCATATGAGTTTTGAGGTTTTGTTTCAGCTGAAGCAGAGGGAGTAAACCCTACTAAAATAGGTATTGCCAATAATGAAGCTGATAGACTCGTTATTACGCTTTTCTTTAACAAATAAATCATCCTCCTTTATTATTATTCAACCAAAAAATAACATATTTATATCAAAAATGGAACATTTTGTTAAAACTTTATATATAAAGATCGAAAGGCAAATATTGGGATACCAAGGATTATTACTGTTTTTTATTTCTCCACTTAATGTAACTGTAACTTGTATTATAGATTTAATAATATTTCTGCTAACAATTTTTCTATTAAACTCAAACTAATTTTATACTTGCAAAAATCACGCGATACCATTATATTTGTATTATTAACTATATAAATAAATTATAATTTACGTGAAGGACACACCTTACGTACCATCCCAACGGTACAGGTGTGTCCTTTTTTACGTTCTAGGAGGAAAATATAATGGCAGAAGATAAGACAAACACTCAAACTGTAGAAGAACTTGGAATGGCTTTTGAAACAGAGAATCCACAAGGTGACACGTTGTTAGAAACAAACTTTAATCAATTTAAGCGAGTACGTGATCATGAACTAGAGGAATTAGCCCGTATGAAACGTGAGCGTACTGTAGGAAAAGGCTTGATTACAGTCGTATCTGAAAAGCTATTCCCAACTAAAAACGGAAAGTCTGAGCGTATACAAGTACTTACAATGCAAATTGGTACTCATACAACAGCATATTGTCCCATTACAGAGGCAGGTATAAATGTTCCTAAAAATCCTCAATGGCTAGTTGGTAGAACAAAGCCTTTAATCATTGAACACTTCCAGAAAACGGAGGAAGGCAACTTTGCTGTTGTATCTATCACAGCAGGGGAATTGGCACTTCAAAAAAGATTATATGAAGAAGTAACAGCACAAGAGGGCAACAAGGTATACACAGGAACCGTTTCAGGACATATCCCATCTGCACAAACGGTCTTAGTTGAAGTGCATGGTGTAACAATAGGTGTAAGATACTCACACTGGTCCTATACATTCGTTCGTCCGGAGGATATTGTCATTGGTGATGTTGTTGAACTTATCATCGATAAAGTAGGGGAAAAGAATGGCCGTTATGAATTTAGAGGAAATAAAAAGAAACTAGAAACAGATCCAATTGAAAAATTGTTAGAACTAAAGAAACGCCGTGACCGATTTGTAGGTAAAATTGTAGGGGTAGACGCTATTGCGGGTATTTTCGTAGAGGTTGCACCAGGAATTCAGTTTAAAGGACTTAAGAGCCGTAATCTTGCCAATCCAACTGTAGAAGATGCAAAAAATCAAACGATTGTTACATGTGAGCTGCTTAATATCGACGCCAAAAATAGAAAAGGTACAGTCCGTATCCTAAATTATCCGCAGGGACAAAGTATAAAAACTAATTCGTCAATTTTCCAATTTTAATGGATGACTATGCGTACAATAGAGAAACAATTGCCTACTTATGTCCCTTCTATTCCTCATTTATCAAGTGAGGATGTACAGGGACTTAAAATATATCGAATACATGAACTGGATAAAACCTATGTATTCCATTCTTTTGACGAATTGGTTAAGTTTAAGCAGCGTTTAACAGAAGAACAGTATACCGTACTTGCTTTCATCGGTGTTCATACATCCGTTCGATTTAATCATTTATTATATTTATTTAAGAATAAATATTCACGTAAGAAAATAAATGATGCACTTCAAGGATTACTTTACTACCGTTTAATTGAAAAATGGCAAGTGGAGAGTTTTGATATGGAGATCTTTGAAGAAACGTATACGTTATCCGGTAATGGTTATAAACTCTTAAAATACTGGCAAGGAAATATGTTCTTCTTTGCTCCAGAACGAATTGATAATCACGGTAAATATGTTCACCTACGTTATTGGCACGATATAGATTTAATCTGCCATCTGCGTTATGCTCCATCGTTTTTAGGTCATATCATGCATCCTTCTATTAGTAAAGGGGTTTTTACCCCTCCTTTAAGTTTTGCAGTGCAAGGCGGAGTAAATCACATATTTAATTTCGTTGTATACTCCACTCTACTAACAGATAAAAAGGATCGTTTAAAACAAATTATTGCTCGATGGAAAGATTTCGTAGAATCAGGAAAAGATGTTATTATGCAAGATTTAGGAAACACCCCTACAGTGTTAGTTATATATGTTTCTACTGAAAACCAAGCAAAGCAAATTAATAATGAACTATTACTCGACCTGCTCCCTGGTAAAGTATTGTTATGTATAGGAGAAACCTTGCACATACAAGGATTGCAACATGCATTTTATGAGCCCCTTGCAGAAGGGGAGATTAAACAATTAAATACAAAGTTATTCATAACAAACTAAGCCACCCCTGCACTCTTAAGGGGTGGCTAGTTTTCTTATATAAGCTTTAGAATTTCGTAATGTAGGCTAAACCTTTTTAAGTAGTTTTTCCATAAATTCATTATGTAACTGTATACCCTCGTGATATAGACTATTAAACTTATCTAGTGTATCTTCTTCTTCCATAGTAGGATCAAAATAAAGTATATCTGTAGCATCCCTTAATTTCGCCCCAGCTTTTCTAAATATTTTTTCTTCTTCTTCTAATTCTTTAGGCGGAATTGCAGTTAACACTTTATCAAGATGCTCCTGGGCTTGCCTCATAAGAGCTTGTACAGATTTTTTATCTTTCGCAAATGGTTTATCATCTTTAAAGCAAGCAAGAAATGCTTTTAATTCCTTAGAGACAATCGATATATATTCTTCTTTAGTAATACGTCTATAATCTCTATTTTTTTCATGAAGTTTGTTTCGTGCATTTTCACCTAATTTTTCCTCGAAGGAATTTGAGTAGTTAGACATTTCATCTAAATCTTTTTCGCTAGTGTTATCAAACATATTGGTTGATTTACTGGTTAATTCTGGCATTTTATTAATTTCATTAATTAACATTTTAGAGTACTTTTTATAGTCTTCATGTGCTTCTTTAAATTCAGAAGGAGCATTTATTTTTTGAATTTTATTAATGAGGGAAATAGCTTTTTCAGCATGTTCTTTTCTCTCATTAAATGATAGAGATTTGTCACTCGCCTTCTCCATCTCTTCACCAGATTCATGTCCTACCTTTGCTATTGCTTCAATATATTCTTCTTTAGATACTGAACACGCTGCTAATACTACAAAACACATAATAGCAGTAATAATTTTGTATAATTTCATAAATCCTCCTATACTTACATAAAATATTATTTATATTCATTATTTTAACATATACAAATAAAAAGAAAATAGAATGTCATAATTACCATTTCAAATTGGTAGCAAACAGTCTTCTCATTAAAAACACTTTAGAAAATTAATTATCCTGTATCTGCCCCTATACAAATTACGGATTTTACGAAATAATATTCTTTGACACCTTTATACAGAAAAAACAATATATAAAAATATAGCTATTTGTGTAAAGGAATATATTTGAAAGGGGTAACACATTGCTACGTATACAACGAGGGTACATGTATGATCCAAATGATAATGAGGTCATTGTGAACGAAATTTTCTACAACGCTGCATCGGAACAAAAACTAGGAAGTAAAATGGGCGTTTTTACTGCAGACAAGCTACCTACTTCTATTTTTGAAAAGATCCAAGAAAACGCAAGTATGTCTTATATGGAAAGTATGGAAGTAAAAGAAGAAACTATTCAAGATATTTTTTATTATTTAGAGCAAAATCAAAAGCCAGAAAAACTTTATTTTGAAATGCAGTACATGGACTAATAGCAAGAACTGAAAATAAGAGGGGATTTTCAGCAGGAGAAACAAGGGAGCTATTATTAATACATATAACAACCGCATAGAAGGTCCCTTCTTATCTTCATTCTAGTAAAAACAATTGAATATCATATAAAAATAGATTAATATAAACGTATATTTATTGTTTAATTGATTCCGTTTATTCCCACACCTTATTGTGTTGTGGTTGAGTTGTAGAAGCAAGTTGTGTCTTGTTTCAATTGTGAAAGGGCTTCTTTGAGCCGATTAGTGTATATATAGCTTATTTTGCTATGCACATTTTTAATCGACTTAAAGAAGCCCTTTTTGTGTTGTCTTTAAGTTAGGAACTATATGTATTAGACCATTTGGGATAAAAGAATAATTAGAGGAATTTAAGCACATTTTCAAGGTGCTTTTTTCTATATTGAAGGTGGAATTACAAATGAATTTTTTTCAGGTTAGTTATGGATTAAATCTTGCTATAAAAATTATTGCAGCAAATAGTCCATATGAAGCAGTAGGATTTTATTTAATGGAAGCGCAAAGTGAATATGGTGAAGTGGAGTACGTTAATATTCAACTATTAGGTTTGCGTGAGCGGGTAAAGGTAGATTATGGGCATATGGCAATCTATGAAACCGTAGAGGGAATTTATCATCGTCAAAAAATAGTATATTTTCCTTGTGTTATAGCAAATTTACTACCATAAATTTAATAAAGTAGGTGTATATTATGGATGTTGAAAAAAATTTAAAAGAGATTTTATATTGTAAACAACTTATGAGGGGTATGTTCTCTTTATCAATTGAGGGAATTAAATATATAGGTAAAGGGACAGTTTATATGTATTTTGCAGTAGTTTCAGAGCATGAACCGAATGTTTTCTATCGTATAGATAAAGCTCTTGATACATTCAGGTTTGAAAAAGGCTCCTGGGTCTACGCTATTACACTGTAAAAAAGAGAATTTAGAGAATATCGAATATTAAAAGCGGTATGAAATTACAACCAAATCCAGGACCTTATCATATCCTAATTTTGTTAAGAATTTCTGAACTCTCCACTTTTAAGAACAATTCATAAAAGAGACATAGTACAGTAAAGATAGAATGGAATGAAGTTATAGAAAATATGAGATTTATATATACATAAAGAACTTGTTGCAATGCTAAAAGCACAAGGAATTAGAAAATGTAAACCTGAGAGGAGTACTACAATATGATTACAGTTAACCGAGGATATATGTATGATCCAGATGATAATGAGGTCTTAATTACCGAAATTTATTATGAAGCTGCTACAGATACTAAATTAGGAAGTAAAATGGATAGCTTATCTTACTCAGCCATTCCTAATGAGATTAAAGAAAAAATAGAAGCAGCTACTTCATTATCCTATGTGGAAAGCGTTGAGATGTCTCAGCAATTAGCTATCGTATATCAAAATGAAATTAACATGTATGGAAAACCAGAAAAATTATACTTTGAGTTAACTAGTATATAAGAGGGAAAAAAGACATTGGACGTATTTGTTCAATGTCTTTTTTATTAATTTATAGAGGAGAATATAAAATGAATATCGTAACTGAAATAGAAACAAGTCTTTGGACAATTTGTGTAGGGGATATTTTTAGCAATGGTCGTATGCCGTACCATCTAAAAGTGTGTAGAGATAATAAAGTTGTTTAATTTATAATAAAGTCCTTTAAAAAATAATTAAGTTGTTTACTTCTTTTAGGATTAACGAAGTAGTTTAATGGAAGAAGAATTTATAGTAAGTGTTATAATAATCAATAACTTAAACAAAGGGGGAAGCATTTTTGCACAAACTCAATGCATTAATACCAGAGCTATCAGTTTCAGATATAGAGCAAAGTTTAAATTTCTATTCGGAAATTCTCCTGTTTAAAATTGAATATCAAAGACCAGAGGATAAGTTTGCTTTACTGTCTTTAAATGACTGCCAGATTATGATTGAAGAAGTAAATGATCATTGGAGTACTGGGGAGTTATCTTATCCCTACGGAAGAGGAATTAACTTTCAAATTATCATAAATGATATTGATCCACTATATAATAGTTTGAAAAAGAACGAGTATCCAATTAAATTTGGTATTCAAGAGAATTGGTATAGAGCTGATACTAAATTAAAGGGGCAAAAAGAATTTTTAATTATGGACCCTGATGGTTATCTATTAAGATTTGTTCAAAATTTAGGTGAAAAAGATGTTGAGGCAGATTAAGATATGTAAAATAGGATGAAAATTTAGTAAATGGAGCAAGCTACTTTTTTCAATAAGAGGCATTAGTTGAAGAAGAATTAACCAACTTTATTATTTTTATAAATTACAGGCTACAACAATTAAATTTAATTTTAAATAACTTTAAAACCACCTACAAGTTAATTTAGTAGGTGGTTATTACATTTCTTAGACTTAAAATTAAACAACTTTATTGTCACTGAACACATTGTTAGATCGATTGCATAATTCGTGCGAGTTCTTTTTCTAAAGCAGCGGGCTCGTTTGCATAATTGTAAATCCCTAAAAACTTCTCTATAGCCTCTGGATGGGAACTGATTAGCTTATTGACAGCATCCTGTTGTTCAGATATGCGTTCATTCTTCGAAATTTGGCATCCCATGTGAAACCGAACCATAAACTCATCTTCTATTGCCTTTTGATATTCTTCAGACATTTGATTTGATTGATCGGATTGTGCCTTATATTTTGATAGAATATTGGATAATATACGTGCTCCATATATAGCATCATGGATACCCTGCACCATGCCAGGATCTTTAAAACAAACTGCATCTCCAACCAACGCCCATCCTTTTCCCATTCCTTTATACCAGTAATTATCATATCCGAGAATGCCTTTGACCGGTTCTACTAGTTCTGCATTTTTCAAGCGCTCCCCAATTGTTGTATTTGGAAAGTTTTCTGTAAAGAAATTGAGTAGACAGCTTTCCGGATTTAATTTTAACTGTTCTATCAATTCCTTATTTTCTAATGGAAAAATGCCGACAATTACATATAAATCATCATTCGTCGGAAAGAGAATGGCTGTATTATCTTTTATCTTGTATACTTCAAATTTAGGGACATTATCGTGGCGAAATCCAGAGAAATACCCGAAATAGATGCCGACTGTTGCCGGAATACTTATTTTGAGTTCACTTTTTACCAGCTTGCGAATAATAGAGGATCGGCCGTCTGCCCCGACTACCAGGCGAGCTAAAAATTCTTGTTTCTCGTTGTCGCCGTCTAAACCTTTCACGCCTATCACTGTTTCGTCATCACGGATGACATCCGTCACACGAAATCCTTCTAAAACAGTTACATTCATTTGGGATTTGGCTTGTTCAAGTAGAATATGATCGAGATAAGTTCTTCTAATACAATAACAACTTTCCTCTCCGTAAACCTCGGGCATGAGACCTTCTATCACGGTATCCTCAAATTGAAATTTAATATCCCGTACCGGCGGTGCTTTTGTTTCCAATAACTTGTCCATGACACCGATTTCTCGAAGAAGAGCGACAGTATTATTGAAAAAGGTATGGGTTGATAATGTGTCTCTTGGAAAATTCGCTCGGTCCACTAACAACACATGGAAACCTGCCTTAGCAAGATAAATTGCCAGGGTAGAGCCGGCACATCTAGCACCAGTAATAATGACATCATACGTCTTATTCATCGTATCACTCCATTTTCAAGTACAATTATTAACTTGCTTATCCATTAGTAGAGTTCTAAAGTTAATGCCCCTACGAGTTAAAGTAATGGGGAAAATTGATAAGAATGCACTACATACATAAATTATGGAAGCTAAAACGAAATAAGTACAGAAAAAATTGGACATATAACTTACAATTTATATACATTTATATAATCATAATGAAGCAAAAGACGCATTATGTATATAAATAATAAAGTTCTTTAAAACATAATAAAGTCGTTTAATTTACAGAAGTAATTAAACGACTTTATTGTCAGGTATTATTGCATAAAATAATCAGGAGACATATTATAAGTGTTATTCAACTTATCCCAGAAGGAATTATCAGGACGTTTTATACCCCTTTCATACATTCCTATCAGAGTAGGGTTATAGTTTAGTTCGTTCGAAAATTGAGGTATTGTTAATGATTTACTTTGTCTAAATTCTCTTAGTTTCCAACTTTTAATTGATTTCAAAATTTTTAACACTTCTTTTATTACGGTTTATTTTTAGTATCTCATAAGTTAATGATATATTGTAAAGATTTAACATAGTATTTTAAACCACTTTATTTTCACTTGAGTAACATTATATGGTGTAGAAATGCTGGTTTATCCAGTGGAAATTAAATATCTATATTATCACTGGACAAAAAGTTGTAAAAATTGAAGTAGATGATTTGACGAAACCAGACGATGCGAAGATATATAGTATACCTGTTCATCCTAAAAATCATAGAAGACGTATGAAAATAATGGATGTATCAGAACATATTTCTTATCGAGCTTGGTATTATAATGAGTTTTGGAGCAAATAATATACTATGGATGAAAGAGTGTTACGGTTGTTTCACTCTTTTTTACTTGCATTAAAAATAAAGATAGCTTAATATACAGATATATTTATTGTTTAATTGATTCCGTTTATTCCCACACCTTTTTTGTGTTGTGGTTGAGTTGTAGAAGCAAGTTGCGTCTTGTTTCATTTATGAAAGGGCTTCTTTGAGCCGATTAGTGTATCTATAGCTTATTTTGCTATACACATTTTTAATCGACTTGAAGAAGCCCTTTTTGTGTTGTCTTCAAGTTTGGAGTTATTGTATAGCCAGCACTTTAGGCAATGATTTTATTAATTAGGGGGAAACATCATGAATTTAGTCATGGAAAAATCACAAAGGAAATTACAAAATGATGCTCATTTACATGACATTATTAAAGAAATTAAAGAACTAGCTAATCCTTTATGGATCAGTTCTGTATCAATGTTGCAAGCGCACAATCAAAACTTCAATACGAAAGCTACGACATTTAAGGATATTACCATTTCTGATTTAAGAGATTTGAAAGTAAGTTTAAGTCTCATTTATGCAGCAAGGAATATCAGTTGTAAAAGTATAGAGGATTTGAATAAGCGTCTATCCATTCAATCAGGAAAAGATATTACTTCCTATGAGGATTGGTTGCTTCATGAAAACAGAGGAATTATATGTGAAATGATTGATGAATTTCGAAAGAAAGAGTGGAAACACCCAGATTCGAAATAAAAAGTAATACAGGAGGATTATTATGACGAATATAATGGAAAGTTTACAAGCTGAATTTCCGTTCGAACAATTAGGTTGGAAAATTACACATACATTTGAAAGCCAAGGTCGTTTTTTTGCGTATGTAGCTCCATTTGTTGACGCACGCGCCATTCAGGACCGATTTGATGAAGTATTCGGTATTGATAATTGGCAAGTGTCGTATGAAAAATGGGGTGAGAAGGCTACAAAATGTACCATTTCAGTGTTTTTGAATGAACGTTGGATATCAAAAGAGGATGGCAGTGAAGAATCTGATTACAATGCTGTAAAATGTGGATTTTCCAATAGCTTAAAAAGGGCCGCAGTCCTTTGGGGCGTGGGAAGATATTTATATAATATAAAACCACATAAAGTAGAGCTTACTACACAGGGTAAGGGGAAAAATGATATCTATGTTTCTTATCAAAGGAATGGATATTATTTTACACCACCTACTATGTTACAGCAAAAAAATAAACAAGGAAGTTCACAGAAGGAACCATCGAATGTACAGCGAAGTCTGGAATTATTAATTAAAGACATACAAAAGCTAGTAAAGCCGTTAGGAATTACATCTACGGATATTTTGCGTGCCTATAATCACAATCATAATGCACAGGTTAGAACATTCGAAGATACAACAATTGGTGGATTAGAGGACATTATAACTCGTTTGCAGTTGATTCATGAGGCCATAAATATAAGCCATGGGAATGAAGAACAGCTTAGCCGTTGGTTATCGACTTTTATACCTGGAGATATTACGTCCTTTAGAGAATGGTTACTTCATGATCATACAGAAGCCATTCATCAACTCATAGAACAGTTAAAAAAACAACAAAGCGCGTAAAGCTTTGTTTTATAGCAGGGAAACGAATGAACAGGATATGAGGTCTGTTCTTTTTTTATTACTTTTTTGGAAGGGTTTATTATGAAATTTACTATTAACCGTACATTATTTATCGAAAAATTAGAGAAAGCTAGTGCTACTGTAGACGTTAAAAACCCAATGCCGGCATTACAAGGTGTTTTATTAGATTGTAATTCAAAGGGAATGATTTTAATGGGTTCAGACGGTACAGAAACAGTAACATTAGTAACTCGCTTTAATGTAAACAGTGGGGATTGTACTGAACCGGGGAAGGTGCTTTTTTCAGCTGCTCCGGTACTTAAAACGATTAAGAAATTCAAAAGTGAATTCATCGGTCTTGAACATAAAAATAATGAGCTAAAAATCGTAGAAAGTAAGAAGAAACAATTTAGCTGTTGTACCATGGATCATGAAGAATATCCTAAAATTAAAATTGAAGCAGGGGAAGATTGGATTTCACTTTCACAAGAACAATTTGTATCGATGGCCAACGGAACATTACATGCTATTCCCGCAATGGATACACGTAAGATCCTAACAGGTGTGAACTTAAAATCAGTTGATGATAAGTTCTTTAGTATAGCAACTGATGCTCACCGTTTAGCCCGTTTACATTTTGATTGTACGCAGATCACTATCGCAAAAGATGGTGAAGTCGTGTTACCAATTAAGTCTCTTAAAACAGCTCTTAAGCTCTTTAATCGTGCTTACGTCAGAAGGAAAAGAAAGCATCCATCTTAAACCACAAAATTCTCAAGTAGGTACTGCAAGTGTAGAAATTCCATGTAATCAAGTAGAAGCATTTACATTGGCTTGTAATGTGGAATATCTGCTACAAGCACTACAAACGATAACTTCTGAAACAATCGCGATAAAAATGATTAGTAATCAGAGACCTATCGTGGTAGTGGGAGCAGAGGATACAACTCACTCTAATCTGCAGTTAATTCTACCGGTTCTCGTGTAAGGGGGTATCCAAATGAATATGAATCACAGTGACTTCTTTGACTTTTTACAGTCAAAAGAAGTCCTTCCTAATAATCATGAACTTCGTCAATTCTTTGAATCGATTATAAATGGATTTATTGCGAACGAAATGCCTGATTTAGAAAACATACCATTAGAACATATAGATGAATTTGAAAAGCAATTTGAGCAGCTACAACATTATGTCACGTTTTATAGTGGTAATTCATTTCGTATAAATGGTCCAGATTGTGAATTAAAAGAAATGCTACATTTACATCTTTTCACTGAACAACTAGAAAATGTAGAAAAGCAGGGGCTAGAAGATGAGATATTTATTTAATCAAGGAAATGAGATGAAAGTATACATTCGGATACTACGCATACAAAAATTAATTCGTAAATATAACATCCCATTCTTAATCAATATCAATGATTTTCACAGGGACAAGTTGCATATCACAAGTGAACTATTATTCGAGTCGCTTGCGCGTTTTAACGAGCAAACACGTATATTTTGTCACTTTGCCTTTGGAACTGAAGAAGACCTGTTAGATGGCACGTTATTTAGCTCAGAAGACATGTATTCGAATTTTGCTTCGGATATTAGTTCTATGGTTGCGGAAGGATGTTACTTCGATACAGCTGGTTACTATTTATGTATAGGCTCGGAACATATAACACAATCTGATTTTCAATTCGTGTTACATGAATTTTCGTTTAACACCTATCAAAGTGAAGCGTATCCCAGTCATATTTTGATTGAATTTCTAGAAGATGGTTATGAACAGTACTCATTTGATGAATGGGTACTTTCTTATTATGAAATTATAATCCGTCAGCTGCTTCAGAACCACAGCGCGTTATTACCAATAAGTTCGCTGCCATGACAGTTGCTCAATTCGTCAACGAACTCTTTGATAAAGGTACCGTATCGAATCACTATATCATTTTCCAAGCTCAAAAGGCTTTTATGAAAGCTGCACCAATTGAGGAGTAATGATGTAGGAGGGGACAAGATGAGAGTGTATCAATTAGATTCCACTCAATTACAACACAGTTTAACACCAACAAACATGTGTAATGGTGTTCTACAATACTACCAATATAAGCAATATACCGTTGTATCTGTACTTGATTTATCAAAGAAAGATTCCGAAATGATACCATTGCTTCTGGCTTGTTTAGCAGAGACTTTGATTTATTTCAATCCGGATTCTTTTTTAGCGAAGGATGAATCTAGCATCTTATATTGGTGTAGAAAGAACTTTAAAGGATTTCATAGTATCTCTGACCATGGATTTTTACAAGATTTCAAGCAGATATACGAATGTTATCAAGCATTGCAGAACGTTGGGAAACAAGAGAAAAATATAAAAATAAATATGTAATAGCAAGGAGAAGAGAAACGCATGTATAATATACTTAAACGTCTATTTAATTACATTATCCGAGGGGTGATTCGGATTAACGAAGAGGTACAAAGGGAATTGGATCTATTGGTGCAAAAGATTCGTGAAACTGTGTCTTCTGTCCAAAAAATCATCCTTTTTGGCTCTCATGCATATGGCACACCAAATGAAGATAGTGATTTTGATCTCTGTATTGTTGTGGAAGGTGTAGGAGAAAGAAAAAGGGAAGTCATTAATTGTATCAATTGGGGTATTTACGATGTTATGGAAACACCAGTTGATATTTTAGTGTATGGGCCAGAAGAGTTTCTAGAACGTGCTAACCGTACCGTAACTATGGAACATAAGATTGCACTAGAAGGGAAGGTCCTATATGAGAAATACTGAGGATCTAAAAGAGTGGGTAATTATCGCAAAATCTGATTTAGATTCTGCTAGTTACTTATCTCATATGAAACCTTTCCCCACTGCAATTATTTGTTATCATAGTCAACAATGTGTGGAAAAACTTCTAAAAGGATTTCTTGCACTAAACGATAGGACAGTCCCAAAAACTCATAACCTTTTAATGCTGCACAAATCTTGTTGTAGATTAGATGAGGAGTTCTCATTGATTTTAGAACAATGCGTGCAGCTGAATGGTTATGCTACAGACATTCGTTATCCGTATTTCGAAGCTCTTACCGTTCAAGATGGGTTAATGGCTATACAACATGCTAAAAAGGTAATGAATTTCTATAACGAAAAATTAAACAAGCTAAATATACATGAAATCGTAATTGATTAAAAATAGAGGGTATACATAAGAGAGAGTGCCTATAAAGAGGGACTCTCTTTTTCTATCTAAAAAAGAGGAGCTAATAATATAATGACGAACATTTATACACAAATTAAAGAAGAAATGAAAAAAGGACAAACCTCATCCTGATAGGGATACTTAGGTTTGCCTTTTTTTTATGTGGGTAATGATATGTTTAATTGCCATTATTATAACGCGATTTACAAATATTTTCAATTAGGTCAGACATCTTATTAACAAGCACACTAGTTATATTAAAAATCTATTATAAATATATATCTTATATATTAAAAAGAAATAAAGATAAAACTTTTATAGGTTAGTCAAAATAGAGGGTAGACTTACTCCTACAAGGGGAAATTTGATATAAGAACATAAAAAATCATAAATGACAGAAAAAGTATCCATAGATTCAAGGATTATTAGACTTTTAATTCTACAAAAAAGCAGAAAGAAAATACTATATTTCTACATGAAATCGGAAAGAATTTGATACCAATCGCATTATATATATTCAACCTTGTAAATAGAAGTTGTTTTACTTATTTTGGTGATCAAGTTGGTATTAATCCTCTAATTATCCACATTTCATTCAGATTAGGGAGCTATTTGTTAACATTACTCAGTATTTACACATAACTCACATTATTATTGATGATTTTTATTAGATAAATACAACAACATTAGTAATTACAATGATTTTAGAAAAATTATATCCACATTGGATCCTTTTTGTCCTCATATCCACTATTTTTATAATTTTCCTTTTGATTTTTTGTAGGTATTATGAGATAGGTTTTAATACATTAGAGGAATACACTCTCGTATTATGTGGAGAGTTATGTATTGATAGAATCAAATTTGTATAGAAGTGCATAAAAAAAGACTCCATTTTACATGAAGTTCTTTCGAATTAGTATTTATAAATAGATTATTAGGAAGGTGTTACTAATCAAATAAACACGAATAGCCCTCCACTTTTGTTTTTTTCAAAAATAGAGAGCTCGTTGCTATTATTTTATTTCCATTGCGGTTAGTACCTGATCTGGAGATGTTATTGTTACACCAGCACGTGCTAAACGTTCGAAGTTACGCATAAACTCTAGTAAATTAAACTGTTTTGGTAGCTCAATCACACGCAGCTGCTCTTGTGGTAACTTATCAATTTCTTCAATAAACCATTCACGTACATCACTTGGAATTATGCGTTCTTTATGGCCACGTACTTTTAATTTTTCACGCATTTCAATTTCTAAAGCGATATATGCATGGAGATTAACACCCTGATCATACGCATATTTTCTAAATAACGTTTCTTCCTGGTATTTTAGATAATTACGGTGATAAGACTCTTCCGTCACTGGTACCGCAAACTTCTGCTTCAGTAGTGCATGCACATTCTTAAACATCTTCTTAATATTGTGAAGAGAGTACATAGAATAATGTAAACCGAAATTAAAGACAGCTTGTTCACGGTCACTATTTCTCTCTTTTGGTATATGTTGCGCAATAAGAGGATAGATACCTTCTTTCGCAGCTGCATCAAGAATTTGATATTGAGATGTTTGATGTAATAGTTTTTTCAATGTATATACAATTTTCGTTGGATATCCTTCTTTTCGATCAATCATGTCACGAAGTCCGCGAATTACACTGCGGATTTGACGATGACAAGTATGTTTTAATACATGAATGAATTTATTCATGTCTGCAGACAGTTCACCGATATTCATTTCTTGTAGAACTGCTTCGATAAATTTCGCTTTACGAGCATAGGTAGTTTTTGGTGTAAATGGATCCCTATGTTGTTCTTCTCCAGCTTCTTTCGAACATAAGAAGTCTGAATGGATAGACAGATATAATGTCGTATATCGTTTTGTATGCTTTACACCTTTTTGCATTTTGCAAATTTTGAACAGGGGATTCCCCGTACATGGTAATGCCGTTGTTAATTCGTCGATAACGGCACGGATTTGATGTGGATATTTTTTATGTAAGAAACGATACATCCCACCGAAGTGAGTTTTGTTGCCTCTTTCGTCCTGCTTGTCTAATGAACGCTTTAACGTTGTTTCTGTATGTTGTTGCATGGCGATGTCTAAGAATAGTTTCTTAGACGCTACAGATAACTTAAAGAAAGCCTTGGTAAATACAACAGGACTAATATATACGTATGGATTTGCTTTTTCTGATTCCTCATTCATAAAATGAGTCAGCTTGATTGTATATCGGCCATCTACTCCGTTTTCAATGGAGATAATGTTATGTAAGTTTAATTTCTTTAATGCAATATAGAATTGAGAGTGTTGGATATAAGCAAATTCTTCTTTGTATTGCTTGTAATCTTCCCACATCATATGTATTGTTACATTTGGAATGACACCATTAGTAAAGCATTTCTTATGTAGATATAAGAAAACTTCGAGATCAGCATTCGTAATGCCGTATAATTTATGTTTTCTTCCCGTTTTTTCTGCAAGTGCAGACAATGCGCGACGTGAAAAAGATGGTTTGGCTTTTTCGACAAAGCCTTCTTCGTCAGCAATACGTTCTTCGTATGTCATGTGCTGCAGAATATCTTCTAAATATGTATCTTTATAGCTGTAGTACTTCTCCTCAAATGTTTCCACAAACTTTTGCCAAGATTTTAGTGTTACTAAAACTGCGTTTGTTGTTTTCCCATTTAAGCTACGTTGATTACGTATCACAAATGATTTCCCCATCTTTTTCACCTCCGTTCTACAAATTCAGAAATATATGTCAAAATACTATAAAATATACCAATTTTGATTATAGCAAAATGAAAAATGCTGAAACGTGCTCCTTTAAGAAGAAAAATAGCAACTTGCAACAGCTTATGAAGCTAGTCGTATCAAGGGTTAAGAGAATTTCTTAATTTTTTTTTGTGTTAAGGATACCGCAAACGTGTTGCAAGTTTGATGATATGTATATGAATGAGCAGAAAAACACTTAAGCCCTTGATATATAAAGGATTAGAGTAGAAATGGTAGTGGAGTTAGGGAAAGGATACCGCAAACATGTTGCAAGTTGGTGAGGATAATCATTTAAAATAAATTACAATGATTATCCTTGATGTAAAAGGATTTGTTGGTATTTATAGATTGGAAATAGGGGAAAGATACCGCAAACAGTGTTGCATCTTGGGTGAAAAATAAGGGAAAGAATACCGCAAACGTGTTGCAAGTTAAATGATACATAAAGAATTAAATAAAAAACCTTTAAAAGCTTGATATATATGGGGTTGGAGTGAAAAGTGGTAGGGAGTTAGGGAAAGGATACCGCAAACATGTTGCATTTTATGTATGTAACTTACTCAAAATATAAGAAAAGTGGCTTAAAAATTTTAAAATTACTAGGTTGAGAAATAAAATATACTGTTGCAAGTTGAATGAAATAGGTAAAGGATACCGCAAACGTGTTGCAAGTTGAATGAAATAGGTAAAAGAAAGAGCAACCATGTTGCAAGTTGAGGATTTAAGGAAAGTAAAGCGCAAAAGAAATGCAAGTAAAGAAGAAATAGGTAAGAGAAAGAGCAACGTGTTGCAAGTTGAGGATTTAAGGAAAGCAAAGCGCAAAAGAAATGCAAGTAAAGAAGAATAGGTAAAAGAAAGAGCAACGTGTTGCAAGTTAAGGATTTAAGGAAAGTAAAGCGCAAAAGAAATGCAAGTAAAGAAGAAATAGGTAAGAGAAAGAGCAACGTGTTGCAAGTTAAGGATTTAAGGAAAGTAAAGCGCAAAAGGAATGCAAGTAAAGAAGAATAGGTAAAAGAAAGAGTAATCTGTTGCAAGTTGAGGATTTAAGGAAAGCAAAGCGCAAAAAGAATGCAAGTAAAGAAGAATAGGTAAAAGAAAGAGCAACGTGTTGCAAGTTAAGGATTTAAGGAAAGTAAAGCGCAAAAGGAATGCAAGTAAAGAAAAATAGGTAAAAGAAAGAGCAACGTGTTGCAAGTTGAGGATTTAAGGAAAGCAAAGCGCAAAAAGAATGCAAGTAAAGAAAAATAGGTAAAAGAAAGAGCAACGTGTTGCAAGTTAAGGATTTAAGGAAAGCAAAGCGCAAAAGGAATGCAAGTAAAGAAAAATAGGTAAAAGAAAGAGCAATCTGTTGCAAGTTAAGGGGTTAAGGAAAGAAAGACGCAAAATCTTGTAAATATCTGTTACAATAAATTAAATATAATAGTAGTAAGAAACCTTATAATGAAAACTACTTTGTTGTGATCCATGGTTTAGGGAGGAATATAAAGTGGATAACTTAATACAAATGTTTCGAGATGCATTACTAATCTCTGAGCCAATTTATAAAACGAATGAGCTAGTATGGGAGAAGTGGAATGCATACTTTAAAGATGTTGAAAACAACAATAATAAAGTATTAACCTCACCCCATGCTTCTTCATCATTTACTGCATTAGTGTCTTGGTTAGAAAAAAAGCAAGAATCCGGTATTACATTAGTACAAATTTATGCGAAAATTGATTCCTATAAGGAAGAAATATATAAAGAAATTGAAGGATTTATAGAAAAAGAATTTCAAAATGTAGCACCTTCAAGTTCAAAAATATTAGAAAATGATCAAAATATAGACAAGACAAACGTAGTAAACCATGAGGATTATTATGAGGTAAATAACTCTGCTGTTTATTATAAGCTAAGAGATGGGATTGCAAAAAATCAATTTGAAGAAGATGAGTTAAGTAAGGTTTTACAATATCCTATTGATACAAAATCTTCTAATGGTGTAGCACAGCTTTCTTCACACAAAGATGAAGATTTAAGACTTACAAATATAGAAGAAGCTGCTCGGTGGAATACTCTTGTCGATGATGTAATGAGTAATATGGATGATTTAACGGCAGATTGTTTAGATGCAATTACAATACAATGGATAAACGAAGCAAAATCTCCAGACGAATTCATTGATTTTTCTTATGAGCAAGTTTTAGAGATGTGTAACATTCCAAAAACAGTAGTTAAAAATAAAGAATACTACAGAGCGGAAGATAAAATTAAAATAGCAAAGAGAATTGCGGCTTTAGCAAGTATTTTTATCTATTTAAATGATGATAATGAAGTCGTAGTATTAAATGACCGTGAAGACGATGGGGAGCGACTAGAATTAAAGCGTGAGGTTGTTAAACGATTATTTGTATTAGATTCGGTTGTATTGTGGAGGCATAGTGTTACAAATGAATATATGGGCATTGAATCTTGTCGTATTAAACCAGGTAGCTTTTTAACCAATTATTTATACGGATCAAATAATACAACGGCATTATTGTCTAAAAAAGCACTTGAATACAATAGTTATAGACACAAATATCATAAAAGGTTAATTCGATACTTAACATGGCAGTGGAGAATTAGACAAATGTATTCATCATTGAAAAAGCCATATTCTATAGGAGGGGATAAGGGATTACTATCAGTAATGGATATCCCAAAAGATTGGAAGCCAAATCGTATTAGAGAACAATTAGAAAATGTTCTAATGGATTTAGAAAATGAAAAAGTAATCTCTCATTGGGAGTATAGTGATCCGCTTGATGAACAACAAATTGGAAAACGTAACTGGTTTAAAAATTATTATGCAAACTTAGGAATAACGATTTTACCACCTGAGGAAATGCTACAATCAATGGATAGGGTAATTGAAAAGAAAAGTATAGAAGAACCTCAAGAACAATTACCTGAAGTAACAGTTGTTAAAGAGGTAAAGAAGACTGTAGAATCAGTTGAACAAATAGAGAAGAAGATCCGTGACCAAATACTGAAGGTACACAATGAAAAAAAAGTAAGCATACGTGAAATAGCAGATGAAATTAGTATTTCTCCGTCTACATTATCTAGGTTTTGTAATTATAAAACAAAACGTTTATCTAAAAAGGCATTAGAAAAGCTAACGAAATGGTGTGAAAGACAAGAAATATTAGAGAAGATGTAACATGAGCTAAAAATCTCTATTAGAAAAAACACATACAATTTGTATGTGTTTTTTTCTAATAAAGAATAGTAACTACCTACTAAATATTAAAATTGTTATTAATATTGTTTTGTGAGAATGAATTCAATTAAGATATTAATTGAAAATATTAATTGGGAGGATGTTAGAGATGGAATTAAATAATTGGGATGGAATTAGTATTGAAAAAAGTACAAATGTTAACAAGGAAGAAATGGAGTTGTTATTACTAGCTGATCCTTCAATAGAAGTAGTTAATGGATACCTAAAAAAGGGAGAATGCTTTGTTTTAAAAAAAGATACGGTTACTGTAGGTATTATGATTTTAATTCCTACTTGCCCTGAAACAATTGAGATTATAAATATAGCAGTTTCCGAAAAAGAGCAAGGAAAAGGATATGGGAAATATTTACTTAAATTTGCTATAGACTATGCTAAAAAAGAAGAATATAAAACTATAGAAATAGGCACGGGAAATTCTAGTTTAATGCAATTAGGCCTTTATCAAAAATGTGGTTTTAGAATAACCAGTGTGGATAAGGATTTTTTCTTACGAAATTACAATGAAGAAATATATGAAAATGGTATTCAATGTATGGATATGATTAGGTTAACGCAAAATTTATAAAAATTATCTGTACATAAAAATCGCAACACCCATTAAATATGGAGAGTTGCGATTTTTTTTGATGTAATGCGTCATTATGCTTTGTGGGTAGCATTAGTGAGTATATGTATTTAAGAATTATTACAAAATCAACAAGTGTTAATATATTTATCTGTTATGTCAACAATTTGAATATATTTCAAATTGTTTTTTATAATTCAGATAGATCTTTTTCCATTAATTTTAATGAAAAGTAAAAAACATAAAATTTATCCATTTTAGTTATGGTTAAATGTTCATTTAAATATCCAACAAATGGAATTTACCGGATGATTATATGCGTGATTTTTTCTTTATTTAAGGATGAAAATTGTACTAAATGTAGATATAACAACTATTATGTTGTTTTAATGATATAAAAATATTTGATTTTTCAAAGAGAGAATTTTCGGAATAATAAATATTATTATATATTGAGAAAGTAAAAAAATAGAAAAATATCAATTGAATCCCAAAAAATTACGTGTGAATATTATAGATATAAATAACACCTTGATATTTCAGATGAGTTTTCTACAAATTTAGATGTTTATTGAATTAGGAGGATTGATAGTGCTAAAAATGTAGTTTGTTGCTAATTCAGTATTTTATATGCATCCATGGGATTTTAGAACGCACAGTTATTATTTGCTAGTATGCATTTTAATATCAAATCTTTTGGGGAAGTGATAAGTAATGGTCACAGTATTAAATAATGAAACTAAAAGTTTATTAGTTGAAAAAATTGCAAATAAAAATGCGTGTATTGGATATGTAGGCCTAGGTTATGTTGGACTACCATCGGCTCTTAAATGTTTAGAAGTAGGTTATGCGGTAAGAGGTTTTGATAAAAATTCAGCAAAAATAAGAAAACTAGAACGTGGAATAAGTTATATCAGTGATATTCAAGATACTGAAATCCAAGATGCTTTACATACAAACAAATTTTTTGTTAGTACAGAAATGAATGATATAAACGAATGTGATGTTGTAGTTATATGTGTTCCTACACCATTAGAAAGAACTAGTAAACAACCAGATTTAACATATATTCATTCAGCAGTTGATGAAATAGTTAAATACATTAAAAAAGGTACATTAATTATCTTAGAAAGTACTACTTATCCAGGTACTACAAGAGAAGAAGTTTTATACAAATTAGAACAGAAAACTAATTTTAAAATTGGTGTAGATATATTTGTAGCATACTCTCCAGAGCGAATCGATCCTGCAAATCAATCGTTTTCAATTCAAGATATTATAAAAATCGTAGGTGGAGTTACATCTAATTGTACCGATTGTGCAGCAGCTTTCTATAGTAACTTAATTAAGGATATTCATAAGGTAAGCAGTCCAGAAGTAGCAGAGACAGCTAAGTTATTAGAAAATACGTATCGTTTTATAAATATCGCTTTTATTAATGAAATGACACAAATTTGTAATGAGTTAAACATAAATATCTGGGAAGTAATTGATGCCTCAGGAACTAAGCCATTTGGATTTCAAAAATTCTATCCTGGCCCTGGCGTAGGAGGACACTGTATTCCGATTGATCCTATTTATTTTAAGTGGATTGCAAATAATAAGGATTTAGCAACAAAAATGATTGATGTGGCAAGAGAAATTAATGAAAACATGCCTAAGTACGTTCTTAATAGAGCACTACAGTTACTAGATGATAAAGATGGTAAGGATATTCTTATGGTTGGTGTTGCATATAAAAAGAATGTTAATGATGCTAGGGAATCGCCAGCTTTGGATATTATGAATGATTTAATGATAGAAGACTATAACGTGGATTATTACGATCCGTTTATAGAGGAACTCATTGTGGGCGATAACACATTGAAAAAATCTATAGATTTAAACCTAAGTCAATTAGACAAATACACTTTAATTATTGTTCATACGGATCATGATTGCATTAATTTTAAATTGCTTAATGAGGTAAATTGTTTAATTTTAGACACAAGAAACATATTTAAAGATGAATCAGTATATAAAAAAAATATTATAAGTTTGTAGGTGATTACATGGTAGAGTTTATTCCTTTTTATCGACCGGAAATCAATGATGAAGATATAGAGAGGGTAGTTTCTGCCCTTAAATCTGGATGGCTTTCAAAGGGGCCAAAAGTGATAGAGTTTGAAGAGAATTTAAAAGAATATCTGAATACTGAACATGTAGTAAGTTGTAATTCAGGGACTGCCGCATTACATTTAGCATTACTGTCTCTGGGAGTTGGATTAGAAGACGAAGTAATAGTTCCAAGTTTTACTTTTTGTTCAAGTGTAAACGTTATTATGCATGTAGGTGCAAAACCTGTATTTGTAGACATAGATGAAGAGAATTTATGTCTTGATCTTCAAGATGTTAAAAGAAAAATTACTAAAAAAACGAAAGCAATTATTGCAGTTCACTTTGCTGGATATCCGGCTAAATTAAAAGAACTTCAAAAATTATGTAAAGAATATGGACTGTTTTTGATAGAGGATGCAGCGCATGCATTAGGAACAAAATATGATAATACTTTAATTGGTACACATGGAGATGTTATTTGTTTCAGTTTTTATGCCACAAAAAATATAACAACAGGTGAAGGTGGAGCGTTAGTCACTAAAAATGAATCGATTGCTGAAAAAGCTAGATTATATGGTTGGCATGGTATCACCAAAAATGCATGGAATCGTTATGGCGAAGAAGGAAGCTGGCGTTATGATGTTCTATTACCTGGGTTTAAATATAACATGATGGATCTACAAGCTAGCTTGGGTATTAGTCAGTTAAAAAGAGCTGATGAAATGATTGAAAAACGTAAGAGAATAGCTGAAAGGTACCAAGAGGAATTAAAAGAGGTTCAAGAGTATATAACGTTACCTAATTATACTAACGATCCAAGTGTAAAACATGCATGGCATTTATTTGTTATAAAAATTAATTCTAATTCTCCTGTTAGTAGAGATCAGGTAATTCAAGAAATGAAAAAGAGAAATATTGGGCTTAGTGTTCACTTTATTCCTGTTCATATGCATCCGTATTATGAAGAGAGATTTAACGTATATTTACCTAAAACGGAAGAGATATTTAATCAAATTATTTCATTACCACTGTATAGTGCTCTTACAGACAATGAAGTTGAACATATTATAACGTCTTTAAAAAGTCTATATCAATTAAAAATAGGGAGGTAAATATTTATGAAAATTGGGGTTATTGGTGGCAGCGGATTTATTGGTAAGCATGTTACAAAGGAGTTACTAGCAAGGGGGTATGAAGTAGTTATATTTGATAAATTTAAACCGAGTATTGATGTTCCTTTTAAGGAAATTGATATTTTAGATATTGCAACATTAAGAGAAAATCTTATTAATGTCGATGGGGTAATCCATTTAGCTGCATTAGTGGGTGTTGATAATTGTCGTTTAAATGAAGAAGATGTAGTGAGGGTGAACTTTGAAGGTACGAAAAATATTGTACAGGTTTGCAACGAAAATGGCATAGAAAAATTATTGTTTTCTTCCAGTTCGGAGGTATATGGGGATGGAGTGAGTGTTCCGTTTAAAGAAAATGATATTAAAATCCCAAAATCAGCTTATGGAAAAGCTAAATTAATGTCCGAAGATTATTTGAAAGAATACGCTAGTAATAGTTTGAAAATTAGAGTGGTACGTTATTTTAATGTATACGGTTCACAACAAAATGATAACTTTGTAATTTCTAAGTTTTTAAAACAAGCTCATAGTGGTGAAGATATTACTATTTATGGAGATGGACAGCAAATTAGATGTTTTAGTTATATAAGTGATATTGTTAACGGAACTATACTAGCCTTTGAATATGAAGGAGAAAACTTTGCAGATTTTAATATTGGCAATAATAAACCTATATCTATGGAAGAACTAGCAATAAAAATTAATGAATTAATGGGCAATAAAAGTAAAATTAAATTTCTTGATTTAGGTGAAGAGGGAGTCCGAAATTCTAGCATTGAAATCTTTAGAAGAATCCCTTCAATAGAGAAAGCTAAATTATTTTTAAACTATCAACCAATTATTTCATTAGATAAAGGACTAGAGATAATAATAGGGGAGAAGTATGGAAACACAGTATCTATATCCTAAGAATCCAAAGAAAATTAAGTATCCCATATATTCTTCTCTTTGGAGTATATCTGATCATGTATTTTTTTTGAAAAGTGTATATAGACCTAATGATTCTAAACTTAAAAAAAGTCTTCAAGCTCTTTATCCGGATGCAGAAATTGTATTAACTAATAGCGGTACATCTGCATTAGTAGTTGGTTTAAAGTACCTAAAAGTGGCAAAGGGAGATGAAGTAATTCTATCAAACTTTAATTGTCCTAATGTGATAGAAGCAATATTAACGGTGGGAGCAAAACCTGTATTAATTGATTTAAACACTAATCATTCAATTTCTCTTAATAAAATAAAAAAACATTTGAATGCTAATACAAAGGCAATTATTCTTACGCACTTGTATGGATGTCATGACGATTTAGAAATTATTGACTGGGCTAGAGAAAATAATATTTATATCATCGATGATGCTGCACAAGCAATGTTTTCTTATCAAAATGGAAAGCCAGTTGGTAGTTTAGGCGACATTGGTATTTTAAGTTTTGGGGGAACGAAACCAATCCCAAGTATTGGGGGAGGAGCGTTACTTCTTAATCGTACAATAAGTGAATTATGTGACATGGATGAAGAAAAGAAGGAAGAAGTGATTTTAGATTATAAGAATCATTTAAAAACACAATTAGCTATAAAAATAAAAAAGAGTAGAGTACTGAGTTTATTTACTAATTATTGGAGAAAATTAGAGATTCTGCCCTCCTATAATAATAGTAAATTAGATTCTCTACCGGAGAAAACGGAAGTTATAAATCCAAAAAGAATGTCTATAGTACGTTCATTGTTAATTGATAAACACCTACAGAAAACAAAGAAGATTTTAGAAATAAATATATACAACGCTAGTCTGTGTTATACAATGCTGCAGGAAATTGAAGCAAAGTATGGCGTTAAGATTATATTTTCAGCTCAGAATGTTTATTTAAACTATTTTACCATTATATTCAAAGAATCATCTGATAGATATGAGTGTTCTGTACATTTAGCGGAAAAAGGTATACAAACTTGTTGGAATTACTTACCCCTGAGTGAGATCCCTATTTTTTCGAAGTACGCAACTGAGTCAGAAAATATAGATTATTTATGGCCAAGGGTATTATCAATACCTTTTAAATATCCTTTAGTGAATAAGGACCTTAAGTATATATGTAGTCAAATTCTGAAATATTTAGATAATAAGAATTAAAAGGTGATTATATGGAAATCGAAATATGTACTGACGCCCAATATTGGGATGCCTGTATGGAAGAATACAATGGTTCTGTATTTCATAGTTACGAATGGGGAAAGTTAATGGAATTATTACCTGGTGTTCAATTTTTCCCAGTACTAATAGAAACACGGGATACAGTAGTTTTAACTCCTATGTATGTACAGAATGGTAGGCTTTTGGGAAGTTTAATTGGTTATGGAGGTCCAATAATAATTGGCCAAGATAAAATAGATTTTTCAGTTTATGAATCCATAATAAATAAGAAGTTTGAAAATAAAATTCAAAAGCTTTTATTACCTATAACGATAAATCCTTTTCAAAGTTATTGTAAAGAAAAGTGGGATTATAAAGAAACTTATATGTTAGACCTACCAAATAGGTTTGAGGATTTATGGACATCGTGTTCTGGGAAAGCTAGGACAAGTGTTAGATATGCACGTAAACAGAATGTTGAAGTTCGCCCTATAACTGTAGCGGAATTAGATGAGTTTTACCAATTATATCAAGAACATAATACAAGTATAGGGGCGAGTTATTCATTTAGTAGAGAGTTTTTTTATCATTTAGTGCTTAATTTACAAGAAAAAATCCTTTTCTTAGGGGCATTCTTAGAAGAAGAATTAATTAGTTCCAGCATTTTTATAATGGATAAAAAGGTTTTATATTATTGGATTAATATTAATAATACTGAAGGGAAAAATTCACAATCTTCATATTTACTACTAAATGATGCGTTTGAATTAGCAATTCATAATAAATTAAAGTATGCGGATTTAGGATATTCACATAATAAAGGGATTGCTAGACCTAAGGTATACTGGGGGGCAGCTTTGAAAAAATGTTTTTGTTTAAAAGAAAGGATTTAAACTATGATTATTAGTGGCCACCAACCAAGTTATTTACCTTGGTATGGTTTTTTTGAAAAAATTCATAAATCAGATGTGTTTGTATTTCATGATATAGCACAATTTGAAAAAAAAGGTTTTTTAAATAGGAATCGTATTAAGACTTCACAAGGAGCGTCTTGGCTAACGGTTCCAATACAAACGAAGAATTATAAAGAAATTCCATTTAATGAGTTAAAGATAGACAATACTCAAGATTGGGAACGGAAGCATTGGAAAACGATAAGAATTAATTATTCTAATGCACCTTATTTTAATGTATATAAGGATTATTTAGAGGGTTTTTATTCAGAAGATTGGATTAATTTAAATGATATGAACATGAATTTTATTCATTTTATTATCCGTGAATTAAACATTGATACGGAGCTATATTATGTATCAGATCTAGAAGGGATTACAGGTAAGAAAAGTGATTTTGTATTAGAATTGTGTCAGAAATTTAATGCCAGTACTTATTATTCTGGAAGTTTAGGGCAAGATTATTTAAACGAAAATGACTTTGAGAATGAGAATATAGAAATTATCTACCAAAGAATAAGAGATTATTCCTACAAGCAATTATTTGGAGAATTTATACCACATTTATCTATTTTAGATATTTTACTAAATTGTGGGCCAAAGGAAACAGAAAAATTAATTAAAGGAGTCTAAAATTCTATGAATGTACTTGTATTTGCCGCTCATCCGGATGATGAAATAATTGGTGTTGGTGGAACAATAGCGAAACACGTGAAACAAGGTGATGATGTACATGTTGTAATACTTGCAGAGGGAAAATCTTCTAGAGCTAAAGAATATAAAGAGCTAGATTTAGAGGTTAAGAACTTATCTTATAAAGAAACAGAGGGGGCATGTACTACACTTGGTGTAAAGAGTTTTGCAAGACTAGATTTCCCTGATAATCGTCTTGATACATTACCCTTACTTGATGTAGTGAAAGAGATTGAAAATCACATTGAAAAAGTAAATCCTACAATTATTTATACTCAATATGGTGGAGATATAAATATTGATCATACTGTTGTTTACAGAGCAGTAATGACAGCGACACGCCCTCTGCCAGATACTAATATCAAATGGGTATTTGCATATGAAACTTTATCTTCTACAGAGTGGAATTATAATGAAAAAGATAAGTTTCTTCCTAATTATTTTGTGAATATTGAAGATCATTTGGAGGAGAAATTAAGTGCGATGAAACATTATGAATCTGAGTTAAGGGAATTTCCTCATCCACGCTCTATAGAAGCAATGAGACATAACGCATTTGTATGGGGTGCCAAATCTGGATACCAAGCGGCTGAGGCATTTATGTTAGTAAGGGGGACATGGTAGGTGAAGAGAATATGTTAATACCACAGGTCCCGTTCTTTGGTTTAGATAGTAAACAGATTGATTTAAAATGGGTTGAAAAAGGCTATGGATTAGAAGCAAATATTTTTGATGGGAAATCTTTATTTGATAACTCATATACAAAAAGGTTTTCTGAGGTCCTTTCTTTTGTTCAAACCCTTAATCCATCCTTGTTAACGCTGCATTTTCCTACTGATAATGCAGATTATCTCAATGATGAATTTATTAAAAAGCAACTATATGAATTTATTGACCTTGCTATAAAGTATAATGCATCAGGTATAACAGTGCATGCTAATCAATTTATGAATGTCGCGGAATTTCAAAACTATAATCTTCTTGATAATAGAAAAAGGATTATAGAGTTCTTTAACATGCTAGATGAAGAAATAAAAGGAACTGATATATGGATTGGCGTTGAAAACCTACCCATTATTGGAAACTTGGGCGATGATTTTGATCCTATATTTATATATCCCGAAGATTTTACTGATTTGGTTAATTTGGAGTTATCTAACGTTGGAATAACATGGGATATATGTCATTGGTCTATAACCTATCTTACACGTTTAGGTATTTCTAAATTATTAAGGCAAGAGGAAATTGAATATAAGGATTTTCATAAGTATTTAAGCTTAATGGAACATATTAAACATTTTCATTTTAGTTCTTTTAAACATTTAACGATTCCTTATAGTGAGGTACGTTGCTTTGAGGGAGAGAATCCAGTTAATGGATCTATTGATGAGAGTATATTACATGAAACTTTATTAAAATTGAAGAAAAATACTTTGGATAAAAACATAGGTATTGTATTTGAGGTTCAGGAAACGGATTATACGAATAGAAAGAGGTCATGGGAGACTCTTAATTGGTTTCAAAAGAATATTGTTGGTATGCAAACAAAAATGAATTTTTTGGAGATATAAAAAGCACTATCGGTTTATTTATTTTTACATGCAATTTGAGTTAGAGATTATTTTAATGAACCTTTTCTTCTAAGTAAGTGTGTTAGGAGGGAAGGTTTTACTATTAATCTTTTTTAATTATAGGGAGGACAAATGAAGAAACTAATTCTGACAAAGAAGACTATTGTAACTTTTTGGGTTTTATTGCTTTTCCTTTTTAGTAATTTATCTGGAAAAGTAATACCAGTACATGCTATGACTAAGAACGACCAAAGTTCTCTCATGGCAGATAAAGTTCGTGCTAGTCGAGCTATTGAACATACACGTTTTCTGTCTGAGAAAATTGGTCCACGTCCCAGCGGGACTAAGGAAGAACATAAAGCAGCTATATACATTGGAGATACATTAAAAAAATTAGGGTATGAAGTTGAGTATCAGGCATTTCCTGTACCAGATCAATATATTGGAAGTATCTCTTTTAGTATGTATGGAGAAAAAGAATGGCAAGTTGGAGCAGCATCTAATGCATCTATACCTAAAGATCCTGTCGTGGGGAAGGTAGTTTCTATAGGAAAAGAGAATGATATTAAAAATTCAACTGAATCAATTCATGGGAAAATAGTATTATTGGAACAAGCTGATACGTATGAGAAATATAATGAACAAGTTGAGTATGCAGCAGAAAAGGGAGCAAAAGCTGTATTGTTATATAGTACGATTGGGGATAGGGGCAACTATGGAGAAGCCTTTAACCCAGTTTTAAAAAAGAAACAAGAAATACCTGTATTTGGGCTTGCTTATAATCAGGGAATAAGAATGAAAGATAAGATAGTGCATAATAAAAATATAGTTAGTTTAAAGGCAAAACACGAAATGAATTTGAGTTCATTAAATGTTATTGCGACAAAAAAGCCCAAATACAAGACAGATAATGAGGATGTAGCAATAATGAGTGCTCATTATGATAGTGTTATCGGAGCACCTGGAGCAAATGACAATGCTTCCGGCGTAGGACTTTTATTAGAGTTAGCATACAATTTTAAAGATATAGAGACTAATAAAGAAATTCAATTCATAGCCTTTGGAGCAGAAGAAAATGAATCTTTAGGTGCTTACCATTATGTTAATCAATTATCTACAACAGATAAGAAACATATTCTAGGGGTTTTTAATGCAGATATGATAGCGACAAGTTACAAACAGGCTAAGGACTTATATGCAATGACACTAGATGGTTCTCAAAATGAAGTAACAAATACTGCGGTAGCTACTAGTAAGGCATTAGGGAAATCGGTTGTATTAACTGGAAAGTTTGATTCTAGTGATCATGTGCCATTTTACGAAGCTGGAATTTCCTCGGCACTATTTATTTGGATGGATGTAGAGAGTTGGAATCCCCTAATTTATCATGTTGAAAAGGTATTCCATACACCTCAAGATACCGTTTTAGAAAATATTTCTCCTCAACGTATGCAGGAGGCACTAGAAATTATAGGGACAAGTTTGTATTACTTTATCAAAAGATAGGTTTTTCGAAGGTTTCAGCATAGCCGGCTAAATTTAGGTTTTAATAATAATATAGTAAAACTTTTGTTGGGATAAAAATATACTTTGAGCATAGGCGAGGTAACTATATGAGGAGTACATGGAAAGAATTAAGGGGGATGGACCTTAATGTCTGGATCCGCTTTATCGGGGAAGCTTTAAACGGTATTGCAATGATGATGTTAATGCCATTTTTTGCATTATATTTGAAGGACAAAGTGGATTCTCTACTTGAGGTAGGTATAATTATAGCCTTATCTCCAATTGCAGCAAGTATTGGTTCATTAATTGGAGGGCATATAGCAGATACTTATGGTCGGAAACCAACTATGGTGCTCTCTATGGCGAGTAATGGGCTACTAATGCTTGTTTTTTTGTTTATTGATGGTTTTATAGCATATGCCATTTTATCTATTGGTTTAGGACTATGTAATTCTTTCTTTGAACCAGCGGCATCTGCAATGGTTACCGATGTAACAGAACCCGAAAAAAGAACTGAGGCATATGGATTACTTAGAATGGCTCATAATATAGGAGCTGCGATAGGCCCTATAATTGGTGCAGCGGTTGTGGTTGTATCAAAAGATGTCATATTTTTGATTACTTCTGGAACCATGCTGTTTTATACAATATTAATGTTATTGTTTTTAAAGGAAACAAAACCTAAAAATATCATAATACATGAGGAAACACATAAACAGTCAATAAGATTTACGTTAAGAGTTGTTATAAGAGATAGAATATTTCTATTTTATATAGTGACGGGAATCATTATATTTATGGGATTCTCACAATCGGAAGGTATGTTACCACTTCATTTTAGTAATGAGGATACAATGATTTTTGGAAATAGTAATCCATTTCCATATTTAATGACTTTAAATGGCTTATTGGTTGTATGTTTTCAATTTCCTATTTCAAAGTGGTTAACTCACAAATCAATTGGTAAATCAATGCTATATGGTGCCATTCTTTTTGGCGTCGGTCTTTTAGCAATAGGGTGGTTACCAAAGTGGTTTCATGTAATAGACGCAAATGATTTAGGGATCCTAAGCTCATTATTAATAGCTTATACAGTTTATACAGTAGGGGAAATGATTATGTCACCTGTTCAAATGACATTTGTTGCTAATATAGCTCCAGAACATTTGAGGGGGACTTATATGGGAGCGGCTAATTTGCAATGGATTACAGGTAATGTATTTGGACCTCTTCTAGGTGGTGTATTACTGGATCAGCTTTTAGGGCATATATTATTTACAATCTTAGGTGTGGGTTGTATTATTTCTGGATTTGTTTACTTATTATTAGATAGACTTATTGAGAATAGAAGTAAAGAAATACCTATAAAACAAACATCTTAATTTTAATATTATTAATGAGTTGAAAATTAAATTTTATGTTTTAAGAAATAAGTAAAGTGCACGTTTATTAATAGTAAACGTGCACTTTACTTATTAGTATTTAAAGTTAATTCATATATAGTAATTTTTTAGGTTACAACCTAAGTATATAAAAGTAAGTTACTGCTTCTGTTAATCAATTACAACTAAACTCCTTGATCTATCAATATGATTAAGTAACATACGATACTCTTCTTCGTACATAGTTACACGTTGTAGAATGGACTGATTTTCTGCCTCTAAATTTTCTATTTGGTTTTGTAACTTTGTAAATTCATTTGTTTTTTTATAATTTTTTAGAAAGAGAATAATATCATCTAATGTCATAGATAAAGAATTTGTTTCTTTTTTTTGTTCAGAGAGAGAAATATTGTTTCCCACTTTTCGATTTTGTTTTGCTTGTTGTATTTCCTCTTGGTATTGTTTTCTCACGTATGAATTCCAACGAAATCCACAAGCCGCAGGTGTCCGATTTAGTAATTTTGCTACTTCTTTGAATGCAGCTAACTGTGTTCCACCGTTACGAATATTCTGGAGTACTGTTGATGCGAGAAGTAAATCGTTATCGTTAGTCCAGGAATCTTGTCTTGAGCTTACCACGTTTTGCCCCCTTTATATGTTTTATATTACATATATGCAATTACCTATAATGATAGAAGCCTAACTTCTATTAAAATATTTAAGACTAAGTGGATGTAATTAGACATTCTTTCTTTAAAATGCGAAATTGCATAAAAAATTAGATTGACTATTTGCTATAGGTGTAACTATAATGGTTACAGTTATGCAGCTAAATTAATAGGTTTGATGGTATGAAGTAGTTGTATTAATGATGTTTAAGCAAATATTAAAAAATGAACGGAGTTGGAAATATAAGAAGCTTATATAAAAAGAATTAAGGCCATATAAAGCATTTTATAATCATATATAAATTAAAAGAGGTGCACATTTTGAAAATTTTTAAGGGAATTATAGTTTCTTCAATTGCGTTAACCGCATTTAATGGGGTGGGTGGACTACTTCCAAGTGATAAATCAGAAGTTGCCTATGCAGCTAGTTACAATTATTCAAATAAGCAATTAAATTCTAATGTACATAAGCAAGTTACGAAACAATTAATTTTGAAATTTAAAAATGAGGCAAATTTGCCCTATCAGGATAGAATAGAAAAATTCATTAAAGAAGAAAAACAAGATCCTGAATTAATTGGAATTTTAAACGAATACCCAAATGTAACTATAAATCGACTTTTTAGTTCTTTAAATCCTAAAGAAATTAAAAATTTAGGTAGAGAAATAAGCGACTCCGAACATATTTCTTCCAATTTGCTAAACTATTATATTGTAGAAAATCAAGGTGATATGGATGTACAAGCCTTACTTGCAAAGTTTGAGAAATCATCTCTTATTGAAACGGCATATCTACAGGAAGAAGAAACGCCACCTGAAGAGCGTTTACCAAATTTATCTGTTAATCCATATGATGAGCCTAGACTTACAAGACAAGGTTACCTTGAACCAGCACCATTAGGAATTAATGCACCTTATGCTTGGGGTATAAATGGTGGAGACGGAAAAGGAACAACTTTTGTAGATATGGAGTATGGTTGGTTATTAAGTCATGAAGATTTAGTGAATCAAAAGATTGAATTGATGTCCGGACAGAATAAGAGTGAACACCATGATCATGGTACCTCAGTATTGGGAATTGTTTCTGCAGAGGATAATAACATAGGTGGAATTGGGATTGCACCAAAGGCTAAGGTAAAGGTTGTATCCCAGATTAGGGATAACGGAAATTATAATACAGCTGATGCTATTTTAAGTGCCGTTAACAATATGCAAGCTGGAGATATTCTTTTACTAGAGGCACAAGCAACTTACGATGGATATGGAGATAAGAACTATTTTCCTGTGGAAGTAAAACCAGACATATTCGATGCAATTCGTATGGGAACAAATAAGGGAATTATTATTATTGAAGCAGGTGCAAACGGTGGAAATGACTTGGATCAATTTAGAGACCGTAATGGTAAACAAGTTTTAAATCGTAATAGTCCTGATTTTAAAGATTCAGGGGCAATTATGGTTGGGGCAGCTTCTGCAAGGGTTCCTCATAAACGTTCATATTTCTCTAATTACGGTAGTAGAGTGGATGTGTATGGATGGGGGAATGCAGTAGATACTACAGATGCTAAACCAAGTGAATTTATAACAAATCTATATACATCTAGTTTTGCTGGAACATCTAGTGCATCGCCTATTATTGCTGGTGCTGCTGCATCAATTCAAGGAATTGCAAAAAATAATCTGGGGAGAGTATATACACCAAGACAGCTGAGGGATATTTTAAGTGATTCTAGTACTGGAACGAAATCTAATGATCCAACTTCTGATAAAATTGGTGTTTTACCCGACTTAAAAGCCATTTTATCTAAACTTGGTTTTTCACCAAACTTAAGCAATGATTCTTCCATTGTATTTCCTGAAGAACAAGAAATAAATAAAGGAAATCAAGGTTCTACTATTACGTTCCCGAAAGAGGATTCCGATAATAGTGAAGGGAACTCTAATTTCATTTTCCCAGAATAATAAAAATACCTCCTATTTAGAATGAGGTAAAATAGTTTACTCAATAAGAACAAAGGATATGGATTCAGTAGAAATATGAATTCATATCCTTTTAATTTTATGCTGTTTTTACTACCTTACAAAAACGTAATGTTAGCGTAATGGAAATGAATTTTGGCAGCAAATAGATTAGGATATAATTTTTGTGAGAAAAGATATGAGGTGAGTAATATGAAACGAATAGTGCTTATGTGTAGTGTTTTTGTTTTCTTTACAGTAATATTAACAGGTTGTAACCTAAACCGTCTTGGTACAGATACATATTATGTGCAAATTACCAAAGATGGTGAAAAATTAAAAGAGAAAAATGTAAATGGGGATACGACTTACGAATATAAATTACCTGGATTTGATAAGGATGGTAAAGAGAAAGAAATGGAGTTTACAGCGTTAAAAAACCTTCGTAAAGAAGCATTTTTACGTATATATTACTCTGAGAAAAAAGGCGTGAAATCTTGGGAAGAGGTTAAGAAAGACGAACTCCCTACAAAAGTAAAAGAAAAATTAAAGGTGGATTAATATATATAAGTCTTTGTTAGAGCAATATATCCTCAAATTATTAGAATGTATATTAAAATAGGCTAAAGTTCTTCAGAGTTATAAAAGTAAGAGGCTGACAGTTATTGTCAGTCTTTTACTTTTGCAAGAAGAAAATATAAAAGACATTTAACAGGCGAAGTGTTGGATTATAAACGATTATTTAAGATTCAAAGCTACAACATACCTATTCCTGAACTATAATAATTTTAGGCCAGAAATAAGCTTCTAGTTTTGTTTAAGTATTTGTATTTGTATTAGTTTAAAGGCTTGATGATTGGTTATGATATAATAAAATTCAAGTATACTAAGGGGGATTAATGAGATGATTTTTCAAAGCATGATAACAGCTATTATAGAAAAATTACAAGAGACGGTGAATCCCTATTGGATAATTGTGTTTGGATCAATGGCTGAGAACAGAGAACGAGAAGATAGTGATATTGATATAGCTTATTTAAGTGACACAACTTTAGGGAACTATGAACGTTTTTTATTAGCACAGGAGTTAGCTAACATTGTTCATAGAGATGTTGATTTAGTTGATTTATCCGAAGCTTCTACAGTTTTTCAAGCTCAGATTATACATACAGGAAAGACAATATTTTGTTCGGATGAAAAACGTAAGGTTATTTTTGAAATGAAAACCTTAAAAATGTATTCAAAGTTGAATGAAGAACGACAGATAGTATTTGATGATATAAAGAAAAGAGGTTCTATATATGAAGAATGAGGTTATTTTAAATAAAATTTCTACAATAGAGCGTTGTATAAAAAGAATCCAAGATGTATATGGAAATGACCCTGAAAATTTAGAGGACTTTACAAAACAAGATTCAATAATATTGAACATACAAAGAGCTTGTGAAGCGAGTATTGATTTAGCAATGCATATTGTTGCAGGGAAAAAATTAGGACTACCCCAATCTAGCCGAGAGGCCTTTGATTTATTAGTTACAGCAGGACTACTTAGCGCAGAGCTGGCAAATAAGTTAAAGGCGATGGTTGGATTTCGTAATATTGCTGTACATGATTATCAAAGTGTAAATTTAGATATTGTTCGGCAAATTATTGAAAAACATTTAACTGATTTTAAACTATTTACAAAAGAAGTTATGGGGATATTAGAATTTTAGGTAAAAGAATAGAATAATTAAGTTAAGATAAATTAAAAAAGAGATCTAATAAATAGGTCTCTTTTTTAATTTCGAAAAACATTAAATAAAACCAGTCTCCATTCTTCACCAATAAACACATTAAAATAAATAGTAACGAATCTAGTTTAAAAATCATGTTTAGTAGTCTATTAATTATTATAGTTGTTCTGGTAGGCTACAACTTTGATGTCATCGATTTAAAAAATATAAGCAGAAGACCTAATAATTACAGAAATATTGTACCGCTTAATATTAAATTCTATAAAGTGTTATTGTATTAAGGAGAGGAAATATAAAAACTTTAGCATTATTATTTATAGATGTGATGGCTATCATATCTTTAGTATTGTTATATAAGGGAGAGCTAAAAATTAGCTGTATTTTAATGCTTATAACAATTGCATGTTTTTGTTTATACGTACATAAACGTTTGGAGTCCTTAAATATTGCTATGAATATAGTGAAACAATCAAGATAAAAGAAAAAAGTTTTTAAAAGATATTGCTACTTGCTTTAGCTTTATTCCAGAAATTAAGAAAGGTGATGTTAATGAAAAAATATTGGCATAAGCTATCGTTGCTTCAAAAAAATGTATTACTAACGGTATTAGTAATTCTGACCCTTGTTGGAAGTATGGGAGCGTTAAGTTTTAATATGTTTCAAAGTAGTATGATGTCTATATTTGAGAGGCAGTCTTTTGAAACAGGTGATTCGGTATTAAATCAATTAGATCTAGAAATAGTAAAAGATGTAGCAAAAGACCCCACAGCACAAAGAGTGAAGAAAGAAAAATTGACAGAGCAATTAGATAAAGCTATAAAAGATATGAAAAGTGTTGGGCAAACATATGTTACAGGAGCCAAGCTAAATGATAAAGCTGAATTACAAATAGTAGCTTTGGATACACAATTAGCAAATACTGTTTCTGTAAAACCAGGTGAATACTATAAGCAGCCTACTTATTGGATGAAAACATATGATAAAGTAATACAAACAAAACAGGCACAAATGACAGAAGTGTATGAAGATGAATTAGGGTTCTGGGTAACAATTTTAGAGCCAGTTACAGATGAAAATAAAAATATAATTGCAATTGTTGCAGCGGATTTGGATGCTTCTATTATTCCTCTTACAAAGAAACAATTTATGATACAAGGTTTACTATTTATTATAATTTCATTAACAATCGCAATTACAATTCAAATATTTATCTCACGAAACTCTCTATCGCCTTTAAAGGATTTACAAGAAGGGTTACGTAAAGTTGGTGAAGGGGATTTGAGTATTAAATTGAATGAAAGATCTGATGATATAGGAATAACTAATATCTATTTTAATAATACTATTAAAAAGTTTAATAGTATTATAGATAAAGTAAGGCAGACTGCTGAACAGGTGTCGACATCTTCACAGGAATTGTCGGTAAGTACAAAAGAGAATAGCATAGCCTTTAAAGAAATTGCAAGTGCTATTACAGGATTAAATTTAGGAGCACATTCTCATGAATATGTAGTGCAAAAATGTTTAGGGATTGTTCAAGAAATGGAAAGTAAGATGAAAGAAATTAAAGGAGCTGCAAAACAAGTTGGCAATGCTTTGGAAGACATGGACCAGCATTCTGTAGAGGGAAAAGATTTGATTAAGCAAATCGTGAATCAAATGAAAAGAATCAGAGATACAGTTCAGGATGTATCTTCTAGTATTTATGCATTAGAAGTACGATCTAAGGAAATTCATGAAATTCTTACTGTAATTACAACCATTTCAAATCAAACAAATTCATTAGCTTTAAATGCTTCTACTGAATCCTCATGTGCTGGAGAGTTGGGAGAAGAATTTTCAGGTGTTGCGGACGAGGTACGTATATTAGCGGAAAGAACCGAGGCATCTGCAAGGGATGTAGCTAAATTAATTGGTGAAACCCAGGCTGAAGCAGAGAGAGCTGTAAAATCCATACAGAAGAGTTCAAAGGAAGTTGAATCAGGAATAACACTTGTTCAAAGTAGTGGTGCTTTCTTTGAAAAGATTTCAGAATCTGCACAATCTGTTACAAATCAAATTAAAGCGAATTCGAATAATTCAAGTGACATTCTAAAAGATAATCAAACAATTGTTCAGTTTGTAAATGAATTATCACACATTGCAAATACATATGTGAATAGCAGTAGTAATGTGGAAACAAGTATGAAAGAGCAAGAACTATATGTACAAGATATTGCAGAGTTAGCAAATTCTTTAAATTGGCTGTCGCAAGAGTTACAGGGGTTAATAGGGGAATTCAATAGTAAGTAGGATAGGAGAAGGTGTAGGTATAGAGTATGACCTATACCTTTATTTATTCCCACATCAGAGATGAAAGCTTAGGTATATATGAAAAATAGCTAAACGAATAATTTTTTTGCATATTTTGTTGGAAATAGAGCATGATATTACCAAATTCAACGGAGGTGTTTAAAAAATGCAAATTCGCGAAAATAATAATTCAAACGAAATCTTAATAGCAGCTGCAGCAAGTGCAATTGAGCAAATGAAGTATGAAATTGCTCAGGAGTTTGGCGTTACACTTGGACCAGATTCAACATCACGAGCAAATGGTTCAGTAGGTGGAGAGATTACGAAACGTTTAGTTCGTATGGCGCAAGAGCAGTTATCTGGTCAATATAAAATTCACTAAAGTTAAAGGTATATCCCATTGAAGGGATATACCTTTTTAATTTGCTTTTAAAGAGAATCGTTACATTTTTTATTGTTGGTTAAGTTTAGAAACTGCAAATTTAGCTGTGAAATTCATTTTCTTCATGTAAGAAGAATTTACTCCTGCTTGAAATTGAACAGAAATATTACCGTCTTTTTGTGCTTTGAATACGCGACCATATGGTGAATTAGCATTGTATGTGCCAATTACTTGATTATCTGCATCAAAGACTGTATAAGAAATTGGGAACCCGGAATTTTGTACAAAGACTGTAAGTTCTTCCCCTTTACTAAGATTAAATGATTCTTTTTGAGAAACTTCATAGGAATTCATAGAGTAATATTTTGTAACTTCTTGAATTTCTAAATTCGTAGTTGCCGCACTCGCTTTTGGTGCCTCTACTCCTGGTAAATTCATACCTGATAGTACTGCAATTCCTAGTGCCCCTGCTAAAATAACTTTTTTCATAATGCTAGTTCCTCCTTTAATATATTTTGAGATTTGAAAAGGAAGTGAAAATACCACTTCTTGAAACCATTATAGTTACAATGAGAATGATTTTCAATATGGTTTGATATGTAATTCTGCATACATAAGGTGGCGCTATAAGATAATCTATCTGAGATTTAGAATATTCTTAGAAGAAGAGGAGGACAAATTTTTAAAACTATGAATGGAATTGTAGCTGTTTTTTTATATACGTTGGTTTTATAAGTGAATATTTCGTTGAGTTTATTTTTGTTCGTTTACTTTAAATGAAATATTTTCATGTTGATAAAGTTTTACGAATTGGGATTATTGAACAAAAATGAGATATTGTGTGTTATGCTAAAAGAGCTACAAAGCAAACCATCCTGATAATATTGTGTATATTTATCCTATGTATGTCGTTTGTATTAGAAATAAGAAGTCTCTTAAAAAGAGACTTCTTATTTTTGTATGGAGGGGTTATTACAGATGATTGATTACTATCAGATATTTTTAATTACCATGGCAGGTATTTCTTTATTTTTTTATATACAACATGCTGGAAAACCAACGAAAAGAAACAAATGGAAGTTTTTAATTATAGTATTTTTATTTTATCTTTTGAATTATTTATTCTTAAATTTGTATAGATAAATGTAGGAGGAGATACGTATTGAATTCTAAAATATAAGAAAAAGGAAGGTATAATCCTTCCTTTCATCATCCAGTATGTCCATGTGAATATTTAATAACATTTATGGTACTTTGAGAGCCTGTTGAAGAATTTGATCCAAAAGTTACTGTTACAACAATTAAGATACCCAGTAAGCTAACCGCTAATTTTTTCATTTTAATGCTCCTTTTTTAAAGTTTTTTTCACTGGCTTTACTAGCTTCATAAAAGTAATAGCTGGCTTTTTTATGATTATTTTCTTTGTAAAATTGGGTTGCTAGCTTTTCGGTATATTCATTTATATACTCATATAGTTCTTCGTGTTCAAAATAGGAAATTCCTTCTAAAACAGTTTTTTCTATATCAGTAGCACAACTATTTAGATTCATTTTTTCTAAAATCTTAAAGTGATGTATATAGCCTTCAATTCCCAATTGAGTAGAAAGCTGCAGGCCTTTTTTTATTAATTCTTGAGCAATTTGATGTTCTCCTAATTTATAATGTTCCCTAGCTTCAATAAAAACAGCTTTATAATCGCTAGGTAGCTTCTGATTAACTTCAGATAAATAACGTAATGCTACCTCGGATAAATTCTGTGTAGCATACATAAATCCTAGATTGTGACGAACAATCAAAATATTGTATTCTAAATTTTCTTTTTGGAATGTATTCATGGCCGAGATAAAGTGTTCCTCAGCTAATTCCCACTCCTTTAAATGAGTACAGGCTAATCCATATAGGTTATTACAGAAGGCAACTTTCAATTCATACCCAGGATGTTTTGAAAATATATCTTTCGCCTTCATTACATGATTAATACATAAAATCGATTTATGTGTATGACAATAGAAAATGGCCAACTCATAATGGAATTCAGCATGTTCAATCTCATCAGGAATTGTTTCTAATAGGTATTCAGCTTTATCGTAATGTATTTTTGCAAGGCTATGATTGCCGGTAACATTGGAATGAATGGCTTTAAAGAAGTGATAATAGTATGAAAGGAAATCGTCTGTAGGAGTTTTGTAAGCATCACTTTGTTTAAAGCTATCTTTAGAAATACTTAAGCTATCAATTAAATATTGATGTCTAAAATCTAGTAGTGAGTAGTATAATAATATCGTTTGATTTTCTTCTATATTATGGATTCTGTTTTCAATTTCTTGTTTAAGTAATTGAGCGGCGTCTACATGCCTAGCCCTAATTTCTTGATACCATTCATTTAATAAATGAGTTATTTGCTCGTTCCCCTGTATATGAACATTCATTGTTCAATTTCATCCTCTCCAAAGATATTATTCAGCAATTAGTATCATATCAGAATTTTCCTCTATCAAAATCTACTTAATAGCATTTATCAATATAAGGCGGAATATTCTATTAATTTATATTTATTGAGATTCAAGTAGTATGTATTATTGTAATTCCTGTAAAAATAACCTTTTTTCATTTAAAGATTTAATCAAAATATATTTCCTCAACAGGCGAAAAGGGAACCATACCTAATTAATTATGTATAGCGATAATAGAAAAATAGAAATAAATAATAAAGGGGAATTTGAATTGTTAGAGTTAAAAGAAAATCAAGAGAGAAAAGAAATCTTGGAAGAAGATGTAGAGGTATTAAAGGCGAAGGTACATCCAATACGGTTACAAATTGTTAATGAGTTAATGTACCATAAGACATGTAATATTACACAGTTAATAGAGATTTTAAATCTTCCGCAATCTACGGTCTCACAACATTTATCAAAATTGAGAGGAACCGTACTTCGTGCAGAAAGAAAAGGATTAGAAATACATTATTATATTGAGAATTCTAAAGCCCGTTAAATCGTCGGAGTTTTAAATATGTAAATTGGAAATAATATCAAAATCCCTTTTGTTAAATCGGGGATTTTTTATTTTTATTAAAATTTAAATATTTATATTAAAGTAAAAAACTATTTTCTTATTATAGAAATATCAAATAGGTCTTTATTAGTAAAAATATAGAAAAAAGAAAAATATGTTAATGTAATAACCGCGATATATTATTATTCGAAAAGGAGTGAGGGGAGTATATGTTAAAGAAGGGTGTAATGTTATTATTCTTTATTCTATCTATCTCGACATTTAGTATGGTAACTCACGTTGCTAATAGTTCTGAGTACGTGAATCAATCATTCTATGGGTATAAAGAACCGTCATTTACTTCAGCTAAAACAAATAGCGGATCAGAGTATGGTGGTCAAAATGTAGGGGTCGTGGAAAAAAGAGATAATGGTTGGTGGAAGATTGAAACATGGGAAGGTCCAGTTTAGATTAACTTAAATGGGGAAGAACGTGTCATGGGAGATTTCTATGCATATGATGAACCTTCTTTCTCATCAAAGGTTGCGAATGCTGGAGCGAAGTATGGAAGACAATCTTTTAGAATAGTAGATGGAACAACAGATGGTTGGCTGAAAATTAAGACGTGGGAAGGCGACAAGTGGATGAATCCGCATGAAACAGATTCGGGTTCTTCTAAATATCAAATGCCTATCCAAAATCCAAATGTTAGCTCATGGTATGGAAGTCGTTGGGGGACAGTGCATAAAGGTATTGATTTATCAGCGGCAAAGGGTACACCAATAATGGCATCTAAATCGGGAACTGTAGAACTTGCTGGTTTTGGTGTAAGAGGTCAAGGATTTGGTGGATATGGAAATGCGGTGGTTATTAGGCATGAAGACGGACTTTGGACATTATACGGTCATATGGACTCAATTTTAACTACTGTAGGGGCACATGTACAACAAGGTCAAGTAATAGGAAAAGTAGGTAGTACAGGTGACTCTACTGGGAACCATTTGCACTTCGAAATTAAGAATCAGTATATAGGTGGACAAGTAGATCCAAAACCATATTTACCATTTTAATAAACATTAAGTTTGAATAATTAATATACGATAAGAATAATATATTTATTGCATATTTAATAAAAGGACAGTTATCTAAGGATAGCTGTCCTTTTATAATTTATCAATTCCTTACTTTAATAATATAACTAGATGGAACGCTGCTATTTAGCAGCGTTCCATCTAGTTATATTATTCCTTTTAAATTAATTATAGCTATCAGCTATTACCATAAACTCTTTTAATAATACACCGCCTTCATACACTTTAACTTTTATTTTTCCAGCACTTAAATTAGTTAATCTCCCTTTATGAGAATCAACTTCCCAATGTCCGGTTTCACCAGATAATTTATAGTAATATTCGTTACTACCTGTATTTTTATTATATTTTACAGGTAAATTATAATACTGAAATTCCTTTATTCGATAACAAACGGTATTATTTGGACATGCTTCTTTTTTAGCTAATTTACTTGTGGGTAATTGTTGGCTATTATCTGCTGCAAATACTCCAACTGATCCAGAGAATAAAATGCCTGTGGTTAATACACCGACTACTATTTTTTTGAACATATTTACATCTCCTTTGATTTAAAAAAATTTTAAAATTAACTTGTTTTTTCTATAAATAAAACAAAAAACTAACATATTAAATTGTTAACTACTCTTAAAAACGCCTTTTTAATTTTGTGAAAGTTTCCTTTCATCATTTAAAAGCTGTAATATACCAAATAGCAATTACATTTCCATTTTTATCGAGTACTCTGCCTTCAGCTGCTCCTTCTTCATATGCTGTTACAACACCAGTTTTAGGGTTGACATAAATTTTATTTTTACTAAATAAGACATATTTGTATTGATTTCCGCTTGGCGTCATTGACCAAGGTTTCCCCACTTTAATGTGCATAAATTCACCTTGCACATCAGATACTTGATAAACCAATTTTGTTGATTCTGGATTGTTTACTGCAGCGTAAGTTTTAGTAGTAGCAAAAGTTCCTAAGCTTCCAATTCCAATGGTAGTAGCTAACGCAATTCCAACAAATTTTTTCATGTGATAATACCTCCTTTTTTAATTCATACCTGTATATTAAACGGTTAGTCTTTCATGTCACTTTCATTTACCTTACAATAACCTTAAATGTATTTTTGAAAATTCTGACTGATGCGAGGGAGAGTATGAAAAAAAATATATTAATTGTTGATGATGACAAAGATATTGTTGATCTTTTAAAGCTTTTTTTAGAAATGGAGAATTTTTTTGTTGTAGAGGCTTCAAATGGTGAAGGTGCTTTAAAGTGTCTAGAAGAAAATCATATTGATTTAGCTATTGTTGATATTATGATGCCTAAAATGGATGGTTATCAATTAATTAAAAAGATTCGTGAAACGCTACAATTCCCAATACTTATATTGTCAGCTAAATCTCAAGAAGTAGATAAAATTATAGGTTTAGGGATTGGAGCAGATGACTTCATTACAAAGCCATTTAGTGCTTTAGAAATTATAGCTAGAGTTCAAGCTCACCTTAGAAGGTCCTATGAATTTAATGATAAGGCTGTGGAAGGTAAGGAGAAGCAAATTCATATGGGTGATTTAATATTAGATCATCATTCTTGTACACTCTATAAATCAAGCGAAACCATTACTCTCAGTGCTACGGAATATAAAATCTTAACACTTTTTATGGGGGATCCAGGGAGAATATTTACTAAAAAACAAATTTTTGAAAGTGTATGGTCTGATTATTACTGTGCAGATGATAATACAATTATGGTTCATATTAGTAGACTACGAGAAAAATTAGAGGATTCTCCTAAGAATCCAGTTTATATAAAAACGATCCGGGGGCTTGGGTATAGATTTGCTAGGAAGGAAGAACTTTATGAAAAATAAAGTTTTATATATCTTAATTAAAAATTACGTTATATTTGCACTAGCAATAGGTTTCACGGTGATAATTTTATTTATATTTTTGATGTACCAAACAGAGAAGCAACTAGGAAAGCTAAATAATTTAAAAGCAAGTGAAGTAGTGCGTGAAAACTTTGAAACTATTAATTCAGAATCAATAGAATCATTTGGTGGTTGGGTAGAAATTCTTAATGAAAATTTACAAGTTATCTATACCAAAGGGGAAAAGAAGGATCAGCTTTTATCATATCCACAAAGAGAATTTGCTACTTTATTTTTTGATAATGATAAGCTCCCTTATTATTCATCTGTAGCAACATTTGTAACGAAAAAAGGTGAAACATTATATTGCCTTGTTAAGGTTCCTAAAAAAGCAATAAAGTATGAATATACGTTTTCTGATAAAAATGAGGAATACGTATATGTTTTTTATAGGATATTTTTTTCTACAATTGTTTTATTTTTTATATTTTTCTCTATGAATGTATATATATTTAGTAGGCAAATTGCTAGGAAAATAACTAGGCCATTGGATAAGCTAGCAACTGGATTTGAGGAAATTGCTAGTGGGAAATATGACAAAAGGTTAAACTATGAAACATATTTTGAGTTAATGCAAATACAACATTCGTTTAATGTTATGTCGGAAAAACTCGATAAAATAGAGAAAGAGAAGAAGAGGTTGGAAGAAACCAAGCAGAAGATGCTTGTAGATTTGTCTCATGATTTAAGGACACCAATTACAACCGTTCAAGGTTATGTTGAAGCATTACAACTAGGGATCATTACTGAAAAAAGTGAAAGAGAAAGAACTTTGAATGTAATATATAATAAGATTCGAATCATTGCGGTATTAACTGAAGATATTTTTGAACTGTCTAAATTAGAGCATTCTGATTACCCTTTTGAAATACATCCAACTGATGTATCTGAGTTTATTCGTGAATTGCTTGTAGAATATTATGATTTATTTCAAGCGAAGCGCTTAATCCTTCAATATCAAATTCCCTTTAAAGAAGTGATTGCTCCAATTAACAACAGGTTACTATCCCGTGCTATCTCTAACATAATATCTAATGCTCTACAGTATAATACGGCAGGTACGACCGTGTTTGTTTCGTTAATTGAGGATGAAAGCAAAGTCTATATAAACATCATAGATAATGGAATTGGAATACCTGAGGATATGAAACAAAGTATTTTTGATGCATTTGTTCGAGTAGATGATTCTCGAGAAAATAATGGGGGATCAGGTCTTGGATTAACTATTGCTAAGCATATAGTGGAGAAACATGGAGGGAAGATCAGTTTAGAGAGTGCAAAGAAACATACAAATTTTTGTATTTCTTTGCCTAAATTGAATGTGTAGGTATTTTATCGGTTTTGAGGTATTTCTGTTTATCATTTTAGCCAAGAAGGACTTTCCAACAATATTGTAATACCATCCGGTGGTGAAGTATACCACTTTCCAATAATAAATACTTATGCGCTTTTTTTGATTATAAGCGTTGGTTTTCAAAATAGGGTGCCTACCACACATGCCCATCAAGTTAAGAAATTATAATACCCCCAGAACGAAAATTTTTTGTGTGTTGTTCGTATTTATTGTTTTGGGATAACTCTCATTTTTGTTAGCTTGATAGTGATGGAGTACAGCCAGCAATGTAGGTTTAAAATAACATTATGCTGTTTATAAAAAACTGTTGGAATGGTGTGTAAAACCATACCACTAGTTAAAGAGAATATATATATGGCGGACCTTTTAAAATAGATATAATTCCGTGAAAATTATAGTAAGAAGGGCAAGGAAATGTTTAATGATTATAAGCTTGTAGCAAATAATCTGATTTATATCCAATTTCATAACCATTTGAAGAAATGATTATGAAATGCCAACTATTGGAGCATCTATTGAAAAGGGGAATAGTTTATGGAATTAGTAAATGATAGAGCCATGTTACGATTAATGCATGTAAATGATATCGAAAGCTTATTTACCATAGTGGAAGGAAATAAAGAAATATGGAAGTATTTAATAGCTAAAATGGATAGCTATCAAGATATGGAGCAGTACGTTCAAGTAGCAATAAAAGGTTTTGAAGGGGAAACTGATTTACCATTTGTTGTTGTAGATCAGAAAACGAATGAAAATGTAGGCAGTACACGTTTGTACAGTATTTCAAAAGAGAACAAAACGGTTGAACTTGGGCAAACGTGGTATCATCCAAGTGTACATCGTACAAGTATAAATACTGAGTGTAAGTATATGTTATTGCAATATGCTTTTGAAGAGTTACACATGTTACGTGTGCAAATAAAAACGGATTTACGAAATGAAAAAGCACAAAGCGCAATTGAAAGGCTAGGTGCTGTAAAAGAAGGTGTATTGCGAAACGAAAGACAATTGCCAAATGGTTATGTACGGGATGCAGTTGTATATAGTATTATTGCAAGCGAATGGCCGGTTATAAAAGAACAACTTTTACAAAAGCTAGCTGTATATAAATAAAGAGAATATATAATGCTTCTATATTTTCGAAAAATAAAAAGGGAAAGAACACTCACTGGTTTCGAACTTAAAATGTTCATCATAACACAAGTTGGTTACATTCTTTTTGGGATCTATTTTATATAGACTTTGCAAGATGTGTCCTTAGAATAAAACAAAAAGGATATTGAAAAGATCTTGATATTCATATCAAGATCTTTTCAATATGTAAAATTATTTTACTGCCTCTTTTAATTCTTTTCCAGCTTTAAAAGCAGGTGCTTTTGAAGCTGCGATTTGCATTTCTTCACCTGTTTGTGGGTTACGTCCTGTACGTGCAGATCTTTCGCGTACTTCAAATGTACCAAAACCAAGAATCTGTACTTTCTCTCCATTTGCTAGTGCATTTGTTATTGTATCTAATAAAGCTTGTGTTGCTGCTGCAGCATCTTTTTGTGTAAGTTCAGCTTTTTCAGCTACTACTTTTGTTAATTCTGTTTTATTCATTTTCTGTACCTCTTCATATGTAATTAGGTGACCATTATAACGTGTGTGTATTCATGACGCAATTATACTGTACTTAGAAAAAGCCATAGCAAGAGCAAGAGGACAATGTCTGTGTAAAAGGCATAAGAAGAATATTAATTATCGCTTTAAACTCTGTTCATATTTCTTTACATCTTCCATGGTTTTAAATATTAACACATCAAAAACTCCTTTTTCATTCCCACATACGACAACAAAACCATCTGTTGCTTCCAGAACTCTACCGACGCCACCATCTGTAAGTGAAATATTGGTGAGATGTTTTACGTTCAGTTTTTCTTCTTTTTGAATGTAAGTAGTTATGGGTGTTCCTACAGGAAATGCGTCTGTGATCTCTTTTGTTGTATATGTGCCATCATCTATTGATTGAGTTTTAGCTATAATAGAATCAGTTTGATTGGCACATCCTGTTGAACATATTAAAAGAATTCCAGTAATAATACTTACACAAGCTGTTTTTACCATTCACAAAATCCTCCTATAACTGTTCGTATTTTCAACCCATTTAGGGTAACAAATTATATATACGAAGTTTGTTGTTTTATGTGAGTCGTAAATTAACAAAGATACAGGTATTTTGCCAGAATATGTTTCAAACAAAAGAAAAGACACCCAAAGGTGCCTTCCTGCGACTGGAACCATCGTAATATGGTATTGGGTGCCAACCTGATTATTTTTTACCACATTAAGTAATTTTGGTTGTTGAGAAATATAATTCAAATCTATATTTTGTTTATTTTTGCTTCGTTAGCTTTTTTGTAGTGAATTCTTCAATCTGTTCAGATTTAATTTTAATTTCAGGGGTTATTGCTATCTTGCTACCTTGGTGCACACAATACAGGTATTTGTTGCACTATAACTAAAAAAGTAATTAAATGTAAAAAAGTTAAAAGTCGAAACGTATGTTATTATTATATTGAGAATTATAAATTAAAGGTGTCATCTGGAAGGGAATAGTTATAAATGAAAACAATAAAGGGGAAGTTATCTTTTAGCATTGATATTATAGGTTGTATCCTTTGCATTATAATGCTTATTATAAGTCTAGTTAATTTTAGAACATGGGTGCACCCATTTTTATTCCTTATCTTCGGACTAATTTTCCTCATTAATATAGTGAATACTCGTAAGGGAAAAGGGCGTAATTCAAATTAAAATAAAATTGTATCCATATAACCGAAAAAACGCTATTCTTTTTGTAGAAATATACAGAGAGGATGGCATTTTTTATGAATTTTTTGTTTCAAGATGAACTAAAATGATTTGCTGAGGGATTATATCAATATTTTCCTCCTTCACTTTTAGAACAGATTGCTAGAGGGGGGATTTTGTTTAAAGAAAGGGAGCCTTTGCGATGTTACCTAATTATATAAAAATAGCTCACGAGATAGCCAAAAAAGCCCATGCTGGGCAAGTAGATAAAGCAGGTATGGATTATATCAAACACCCTGAGGCAGTTGCTAGCTTTGTAAATACGACCGAAGAGAAGGCTACTGCTTATTTGCATGATGTTCTTGAAGATACTGAGATATCAGCTGCTGATTTATTAAATGCTGGTATACCTCATAACGTAGTTGAGGCAGTGCAGGTACTGACAAAAGAGAAATACACACCTTATTTTGAGTATCTGAGCAGAGTGAAAGAAAATTCTCTTGCCCGTACAGTTAAACTTGCAGACTTAAAACATAATTCTGATCGCTCAAGACTTGCTAGGATAACAGAGAGAGACCTAAAACGATTGGAGAAGTACCGCAAAGCGATTAAGTTTTTAGGGGAATAAAAGAAACAGCAACTTCTTTAGTTGCAATTTCCTAGAATATTAGTTGTTTGAAGAGACAAATTCTTGCGAATATTCAATGTTCCTCATATGGTATTTTTAATAAAATGTAAAAAATAGTACACAATATGTTAAAGATTATATGCAAAATGTTAAAAATAGGATAAAATATTTATGGGAGGTGGAGGTAGTTGTTAAACAACCGGATAGTTGTTTGTCGTGCCGAAAAAGGTTGGACACAGCAAGATTTAGGAGAGAGAGTAGGTGCTAGTAGACAGACTATCGCTTCTATGGAAAGGAATAAATATAATCCCTCTTTAATTCTTGCATTTAAAATAGCCCAAGCTTTTGGAAAACCATTAGAGGAAGTTTTTGAATTTAAGGAGGAATAAACAAATGGAATTTATAAAGTATGCTGTAATTATTATTATAGTTTTATCATGCTTAAGTGAATTATATATGTTTAAATTTCAAAAAAGCCCAGAGGCAAGAGATGAGAGAGGTTTAGAAATTCAGTATAAAACTACTAATTTTTTATATAATACTCTTTATCTAGGAATATTTATATTATTTTTCCTTAACATACTTCAGTATATTACAGCAGAACAATTTGTGAATATCCTCTTATATTTCTTTATTTCTTTAGGGATAATAAAAGTTGTTTATTCATATTGGAGAAGGAGCTATTAAATATAAAAAGAAATACTAAAAATAAGGTTCATATTTTTAATATACTTGTTCCTCAATTAATAATAGATCAATTTCTGCGGAGGTATTAGTACTTAATATTAAGAGAAATTAGCCGCAGCCTACAAATAGAATTATAGATACGCCTATGTACTTAAAGAATAAATACAGAGTTTTTATAAGCATGGAAAAATTGCAGTTTCAATTGAAACTGCAATTTTTAATTCTTCCTTGCCAATATAGGGGAGGGGATTTGAGGTGTGCTAAGACAAAGTCATTTTAGTAAATTTGCTTCATTTTAAAATAAGTTTGAATGAAGGAGACAATTTGCTAAATACACTATGTTGTTCATTTCCTTCTTGATTCATACCTGTCTGATAAGATGTAAATCCTTTATACGTTTTTCTTTTCCATTGCCATAAGCCATTACTTTGATCAAATTCACCATAGTAATGATTGTAATCCAATTTGTTCCCAGTGTTTTTATTAAAATTATTGCTGATAAAAATACGGCTGTTACTAGCATAGATTTGGTTATTGGTAATTACATTGTTCCGGGTATCGTAATTTAATTCGATTTGGCCACTCTCTTGATCTTTTGTATCATTTTTATAAATCACATTGTTCGTAATCGTATTATTTTCCGCATACCCTTGCTGACTATCATATCCACCAATTGCAATGCCACTCATAATATTATTGGATATCGTATTGTCTCTAACGGTAATTTGGCTTGCACTTTTTCCTGCATGTTCGCTAGCTACTTCAATACCGAGATCATTTTCATAGCTTTGATTTTGCTCAATGACAATTTCCTTCCCACCATCCACGTAAATACCATCAGCTGAATATTCATTATAACTAGTATTATTGATGGATGAATTGTGATGGACAATGTTATTACGAACAACTCCATTTCGTGCCTGATCTAAAGAAGCTACTGGTGATACGCCTTCATGTCCAATCAGGACAATTCCGATGTTGTTGTTATCATGTACTTTATTATTGATAACTTCAAAGGAATCTACATTTCCATTCACAGCAATTGCTTCACTCAGTCCTAACTTCAAATTTGCTACTTCGTTATTATCGATGACAATATGATTTAAATTATTTTGAGCACTAGATGAAGTACCGTATACAGCAATACCGTGTGCATTTCCATCCTTAACATTTGCTTCAATGTGGTGAATATAATTATTTCTAATATCAATGTAACTTCCTGTTCCATTGATATAAATACCAATAGGGGTTTCGTTAACTTTCGTTGACTTTAAGTTACGAAATTCTAATCCTTTTACTTGAATATAGTTTTTGTCTTCTATTGTAAATAACCCATCATCTTCTAACTTGACTTTAGAACCATCGAGAATGACTTTTTCATCTTGATAATTTTGAAAAGTAATGGGTGCGCCTGAGGCACCAGAATGAGCGACACGAACTTTTTGGTTATAAACTCCGCCTCTTATGTAGATTGTACTTCCTTCTTTTGCGACATTAGCAGCTTTTTGAATGGTAGCGAAAGGTTGATCTAATGTACCGGGATTGAGGTCATTTCCTGCTGGAGATACATAGTAATTTGTAACAGGATTTGCATTGCTATTGGATTGTGCAAAGGTAGAGGCAGGGAGTGTGAAAATTAACATACTGAAAGAAAGGATAAAGATAAAAAGCGATTTTTTTAATGAGAGAAATATTGTTTGATATTTCATCATGATCCTCCTTCTTTATTAAGCATTCCTTCTCAACTATATAATTCAAACTGACGATTTATATCTTGTACTAATAAAAAAAGACCCAGTAATGTATTCTGGATTAAGAAACACCAACTCCTATGGTCTACGTATTCTATCTGAAACTAAATTTTTAATAATTCATGGTTTTTCGTATAAAATCAAATCAAATATACGTGCACTTAAAGAAATATGGATATTAAAATCGGTAGACGAGGGAATGAGGGATACTGATACTAAACTTAAGGAAAGTTATTCGAAATATATTTTCTATTCAATTAAAGCTTCCCTGTGTATCATGTTAACTGTTGTACTAATTGGATTGATAAGATTAACAGATAATTATTTAAAGTGGGGGTAGTTCAATAAATCTGAAATTAACATTGTTTAATATAAGTGTTCAAAAAAGTTTATCAAGTTTTAATATTCAAAAAATCATTTATATAAACAAGTATGTTGTGGTAACATTTAACAAAAGGGGGTAACGTATATGAATGTTGAAATTATTTCTAAAGAAGAAATCACAAAATTATTAAACGACTGGTATCAAGCTATAATTTCACAACGTGTATTACAGTCTAATAAAATAAAAGAAGAGATTGCAGATAAAATCAATAATATTAAGGAAGACCAAACAATATTAGTATACTATGCATTATTGAATGCACGGTATAATCTGCTAATTCGTGATATGGATAGTTCAAAAGATATTTTGGATAAAATTGAGCCATTACAAGAGCCTACAGAAACATTTTTAGAGTACTATCATCATTTATTTAAAGCAATTTATGCTACTAATACAGCAAACCATAGTGAAGCAAGAATGCAATTTGAAGAAGCTGAAAAGTATTTAGAGTACATGCATGATGAAATCGAAAAAGCTGAATTTAATTATTGGCTTGCAGTTCATTACTATCACATATTGAAACCAATCCTAGCAGTTCAATTTGCTACGAAGGCAATTGAAGTATTTTCAATTAGTCCAGGGTATGAATTAAAAACTGCTGCTTGTTTGAATACTTTAGGGATGGCACACACTCGCTTAAGTGATTTCGAAAGTGCAGAAGAATATTTACTTTCAGCATTGGGTACTTTCCAAAAATCTCATGACGAAAGTCTTACTAAACGTGTAAAGCACAATTTAGGACTTTTATATGCAAGTCAAAACATGTCAGAGTTAGCAATTAAACATTTAGAGGAATCACTAGAAAACAACGCTAAAACGATGTTTCTTTTAGCAAGAGAACATTTTAAGTTAGGTCACAATCATAATGCTAATGAATATATTGAGAATGGCTATAAGATTAGTGACTTATGTTATCGTCATCATTTTCAAATTTTAAAAGCATTACATAACTGTGCACCACAAGAAGAATTAGAAAAGGTGGTCATGGAAGGTATTTCGTATTTTGAAAAAGAAGAATTATATGATTGGGTAAAAGAATATGCTTATCTTTTAGGTAATATATTCTATGGTTCAGAAAATCACGAAAAAGCCAGCAAGTATTTACACATCGCTTTAGATGCAGACAAAAAGAGTATAGAAAGAAGGGCGCTAAAATGAAAAAAGCAATCTTATTAATGATGATGTTATCCGCTGTTTTTACTTTTGGTCTTACTAATGTAAAAGACGTATCAAAAAATGAAACTATTGAAGTGTTTATGGATCATGGAGAGCATATTTAATTATCTAAAAAAAGAGGGAGCTGCGAGCACCCTCTTTTTTAATTATGACCATATTAATTTAGAAATAACATAAGTAGTAGTAGGAATGAAAAATATAAGAGATAATGTTCCATATTAGATGTCATAAAAAAACGCCTCCTATGTCGTTATTGAAAACAAGACAAAAGGCGTATAACTACCCGTTGTAGCTGACCGCCACCCTGTGTCAAGTCACCGTTAAGTCACCGGAAAATAAAAAACCGCATCAAACGTTAATTTGACACGGTTTCTATCAGTATGACCCCGGAGAGGCTCGAACTCACGACCTCCACCCTGTCAAGGTGGCGCTCTCCCTGCTGAGCTACAGAGAAATTATGCATGTAGAGGTATTCTCGTTATTTTATATAAACGAAATTCTATTAAAAAAGAAATGGTTATTGCACGTTATGTGACCATTTGTGACCACAAAATTTATGTCCTTAACTGTCTGTATAATGGTAAAGGGAATGAGGTAACTCATTCCTTTTTTTGTGTAGTGGGGGCTATTTTTCACATTTTACAGCCCTCTTATTAAAGAAGGGATACATAGCTCCCTAATTCACACGATATTATGTATAATTCATATTCGATACGAATGAATTTTGGGATTGGGAGCTTGTTATAAAAAGTCTTTAATGAAATCTAAAAGAAGATAAAATAATTCTCTATTCTTCTTTTGAACTCTTAAGCATTATATAATAAGGATATAAACATAAATTTCATAATTAAAAAGAAAAGGAGGGGAAGAAGTGAAGCATAAATCAAAATCAGTCGGTTATATGTTAGCTTTCTTTCTAGGGGGACTGGGTGCGCATGCATTTTATTACAAGAAATATATCAGAGGAACTTTATATCTCCTTTTTTGTTGGACGTATATCCCTGTTTTCTTAGGGTGGTTTGATATGTTTTTTATAAAAAAATGGCATAAACAACTAGAAGATAATCAAGATATAAGTAGTAACACAGAGCTTTCGCCAACTTTATCAGAAGTGATAGAACAAGAGGTGACACAAGCAATAAAACCAGTGATTGATAATGCTAGAAATAATTTAATATTTTACAATGAAGAAGATATTGTACTCCCTAAATATGGGCACCTGCTGACCTCAAAAGAAATTTTGGCGGATATCGAACGGATAAAACATCCAAAGAGAGAGGTTCATTCAAGAAATGGAATTTCTATCGAAGTCACTTTTTCTCATTCTCGTGAAAGTTTTGTGCAGGATTCATTAAGATATGCAGGAGAGAGTGGGGGGATATGTCAGGAAGTCCCATTGCAAGCGTATTGGACGACATTTGATATGCTAAATTCAAAACAAAGAGACTGGTATTTTTACTGGAGGGACCAAGTATTAAAAGGGAATTACATAGAGGTTGACTTAAGTTATGTGTTTTTGTTTACCTATGAATTATTAAACTATTCATTTAACCCAAATGCGTCATTTAATGTCAGTATGTTGGTGAGGCTTTATGAAAATTATGTAGAAAGACTTCCGAAATTAGAACGTTATTTAAAACAGTGGATAGCAGACATGTTATATGAGTTGGGAGAACAAGCATTAGCTGAAGAGTGGTCTGTAGAAAGAGGGGATATTCCCCCGTTATATAACCAATTAAAAGAAAAAGTAGACCAACTTTCAAAAATATCGATTACATCATGGAAGCCGTATGTTAGAAACTATAGAGAAACTGTCTTTTATAAAGAACATAAAAATAAAGTATTCAAGATATTTAAAGAAAGTATACCTTTACTTCAACGAATATATAAAGAAGAAAGGAACGATTTAATTAGCCGATGGTTTCAAACAAAAAAGGAAAGAGAAATTAGACGTTTATTTTCTTCTGCTGTAGTAGGACGTGGCTATAATGAAATTCATATTGGTGTGGAGCGAATAAGACCAACTGAAGAACTATATAATGAAGTAACGGCTTTGTTCCGTCTATCTGAAAATGTAGCGAGAATTTTGAATGGCGAGAAGCGGGAGATAAAAGTTGAAGAGGGATTTCTGCCGGAAGGGTTTAAAAATATGATGATGGAGCATTTTTCTAGAGCAGCTAAAGAGACTAATAAGAGATTCAAGGTGGTTCAAAATGCCGAACATCAAGAGAAAGATGGTGAGATACCATTATCCCCTCAAGAGACGGTTGAAAAACAAGTAGAATCGACTAAACCTACAATAGAATTTAATGTAGAGAAAATTATACAACTACAAAATGAAACAGACGAACTTATTAATACAATCGATTCAAGAAATGAAACAGAGGATGAGCCAATAAAAGGGGTTATGGAATCTGAAACGAAAGAAGCGGTTCGTTTGGACACGGAATGTGATTTGGATGTACAGGTAATTGCAGAGAAGGATGAATCTAGTTTGGAGACAAATTTATTGTCGGCACTAGGAGGAAACATTGATGTTGAGGGGGAAGATGAATTCATCGAATCCCTAACGGATATTGAAATTGAGTTTTTAAGTCGGTTTGAAAATGGTCAATATCGACATGAAGAAGCGATACAGTTTCTAAAGCAAAGAGGTATCATGATTGGAATGTTCCTAAACGAACTTAACGAAAAAGCAAATGAATATTTAGGTGACAATTTTCTTGAAAATCAAGGTGATGAAATTGTTGTTTACGAAGAATACGAGCATATTATGGAAAAGGTAAAGGAGTTACAAGTACATGAATATTAAAAAAAGAGACTCCTCGGCAATTCTAAACTCTCTTGCAGGCGGGGTTGTTCCAAGTCGGGGATTACAATATATTATGGTAGGGCGCTCTGATGAAGCGAAACAAATCCTTAGTGATTTAGATAATATAAAAAAAGGGTCATCTTTCATGAAAATATTTATTGGACCGTTCGGAAGTGGGAAAAGCTTTATTCAAGCGCTCATTCAACAAATTGCTTTTAATGAAAAGTTTGTTGTAGCGAAAGCAGATTTCACACCAGAAAGAAGGTTATATGGAAGTGAAGGAAAAGCAGTAGCAACTTACACCGAATTGATGAAGAATTTAGCTACTTCCACTGTTCCAGAGGGCGGAGCTTTACCAACTATTTTAGATAAGTGGATTAGTGAGGTTCAAATGAGTGTAGTAAAAGAGAACGGTTATGGCTCTATTGAATTTGATAATCCAAGCTTCATCAAAGATGTAGAAAAAAAAATTACAAGTGTTGTTTCAAAAATGGATGAATTAGTGGGAGGTTACGATTTCGCTAGGGTGTTATCGTTATACTTCAAAGGATTCGTTGAAGATAATAGCGAGCTTCAACGTTGTGCCCTGCGCTGGCTTCGAGGTGAATACAATACAAAAACAGAGGCTCGTTCTGATTTAGGGGTTCGTGATATCATATCCGATAGCAATTACTACGAATATATTAAAGTGTTGTCGCAATTTGTAAAGCAAATTGGCTATGCTGGCCTAGTTATTAATCTGGATGAGGCTATTAATTTATACAAAATTACACATCCTCAAACAAGAGATAAAAACTATGAAACTATTTTAAAAATTTACAATGACACGTTACAAGGAAATGTGGAAGGATTATATATTACTCTTGGTGGAACACCCGAGTTTCTAGAGGATGAGCGTCGGGGGTTATTTAGTTATGGTGCATTGAAACGGAGACTCCAACCAAATCGTTTTGAAACAATAGAGCACCGTGATTTATCACAACCTGTAATTAGATTAACACCATTAAAGCATGATGAAACGTTTGTATTACTGCAAAAAACGAGGGATATACATGCTGTTCATTATGGGTATGAGAGTGATATAACAGATAATGAAATCATGAATTTTATTCGGGAAGAGTACGCTAGACCTGGTGCGGAAGAACATCTGACTGTTGGTGATGTCATTAAGAACTTTATTAGTGCCCTAAATATTCTTCATCAAAATCCGGGATTCAATCGAGCAGAATTATTCGGTGAAAAGGAAGCAGAAAAGCCATTAACAGATGTTCGTTCTCGATTTTCTAGAGTGGAAGGGTAGGTAAAGGGAATGAGTAGTTCATTTCAAATGCTTTCTAAAACCATGCAAAAAAAAATTTGGGACATGAAATGGGAAAAGTTCACACCTGTTCAAAACAAAACTATTCCTGCCATTATGGAAAGTACAAAAGATGTAATTGTTTCATCTGGGACTGCTTCTGGTAAAACAGAAGCAGCTTTTTTACCTATTCTTTCTTTAATAGAAGAAGGGGCAGAGACGCAGTTGAAGGTGCTTTATATCTCACCCTTAAAAGCTCTTATTAATAATCAATTTGAACGTATTGAAAAGCTGTGTGAACATAGCCATATTCCAATCCACAAGTGGCATGGAGATGTTAGTCAAAGTCGAAAAAAAAAATTTATTAAGAACCCTGGGGGCATCTTGCAAATTACGCCAGAATCGGTTGAAAGTTTATTTATTAATCGTACTGAACATATCAGACATTTGTTCAAAGGACTGGAATTCATTGTAATTGATGAGATTCATTCATTTATAGATACGGAGCGGGGAGTTCAACTACGTTCACTAATGTCTCGTATAGAACAATACACAGAACAAAGACCGAGAATCATTGGACTGTCAGCTACAATAGATAATTTCAATTTAGTTAAACAGTGGGTGAATTATAAGGATAGTGATAATGTAGAAATTATTGAGGTAAAGGGGAATAGTAAGGAGCTTCTCTATTATCTAATGCACTTTCAAACAGAGGAGGACCGCAAGAAACCTGTTGAATTGTTTGAAGATATAAGAGAGTTAACGAAAAACCAAAAAGCAATTATATTTTGTAATAGTAGGGGAGAGGTAGAAGAAGCAACTGTTTTTCTAAATCGTTTAGCTGAGAGAGACGGCATGGGGGAAACCTATTATGCTCATCACTCATCAATTGATAAAAAAGAGCGGGAATATGTTGAAAAAAAAATGATTGAATCAAACATACCGAAAAGCATAATTGCAACAAGCTCACTTGAACTTGGAATTGATATTGGTGATGTAGATATAGTCATTCAGATTGATAGCACATTTACGGTATCCTCCTTAAAACAACGATTAGGTCGTTCTGGTAGAAAAAAAGATGCCAATCAAATGCTTCAACTGTATTCTACTGAAACGGATAGTTTAATTCAATCCCTAGCCGTAATGGAACTTATATTGGATAAATGGATTGAACCAGCCAAAGGATACTCAGCCTTGTATGATATTTTGTTTCATCAAATTATCTCTATTTGCCAAGAGACCAATGGAATTACGTTAGAAAGCCTCATTGCCAAGATTAAAGCAAACCATGTATTTCACAGTATTGAGGAATATATAACAGAAAAAATCATTCTTCATATGATTGAGCATGAGTATCTTGAAAGGATAAAAGGAAGAAATGAACTAATTGTTGGAATTGAAGGAGAGAGAATTCTTAGAAGTAAAGACTTTTACGCTGTATTTTTGACTCCAGAAGAATTTACTGTTTTAGAAGGAATTAAAAAAATAGGTATGCTAGATAAAATGATGGTGGTAAATGTAGGAGATAATATTATACTGGCAGGTAAGTTATGGACTATTAAAGATGTTGATTTTGATAAAAATAAGATATATGTACAAAAGGCTGTAAACGGGAAACCTCCTAGATATTCGGGCGGAGGGATTAAAATACATAAACGGATTGGCGAAAAAATGATGGAGATTTTATGTGCCAATAATGAATTTAGTTATGTAAATGAAGATGCATATGAGACGATTTCTGATGTCAGAAAGCCTTATCATGCATATAAAATTCATCCAAACGAGCGAGTAATTTGGGATAGTAGCGGGGAAATTGTGTTTGAAACTTATACAAGTTCTAATATTTCTCGAAACTTAGTTTGGGCACTTCGTTCGTTAGGTCTGCCTGTTAAATCAATGGATGGAGTGGGAAGAATCACCATTGAAGGGTTTTTTGGTGATTTTAATGAGGTAATCAATCAAGTTAAGGAAATGAAATGGACTGCTAAAAAATTGATGGATGCTACACTTGAACAAGAGTTCTTTGTATCAAAATATTCTCCGTATCTGCCTCGGGATTTACAGAGTGAATTACATATCGCTAATGAAATTGACATTGCAGGGATGATGGAGTACTTGCAGTCACATTCTTTTAAAGTTATACGTTTGTAATTAGAAGTAAGGTAATAATAGAGACATTGACAAACACTTATTTTCACAAAGGAAGACAAATGCCTATAAGATGAGCATCTGTCTTCTTTTTATTTACTGTATTATGTGCTTTGAAACATAGGTATTCAATTTTTCAACAACTGTATATAGCGGCTCTTTTTTGCTTTGAAGAAAAACATATGGCAAAGTGTCTTGGTTCATACTGCATAGAATATTCTTGGTGTATTTTGATGGATGTTTATTTTAATAAATTAATTACGAGTATTCTGGAAAGCTATGAAAAGAATAGTGTCATTTTAACCGACGGAAAAAGAGGAAACCAAAATGTAGCAGTTGTTAACGAAAGCGGTTTTTACTCGTAAATACTGACAAACCAATAACCACAAACAAAAACATTTAAGAAGTGGATTACTAATAGAGTACTTTAGATTATAACAAAAGATATCTGTGAAGTGTTGGGAATCAAAACTACAACTGTTGCTATTAAAAATTAGATGCAGATGAGGTGACTAAGTTGAACTTAGGTCGTCAAGAATAGTTGAGATGTTACGAACAAGCAAGTTAGAGGAGAGTGAAAAGGATATTTGTTTAATAAATACCCTTGGTGGAGACATAGAAAATGTCTAGTATTAATGAGAGTGATTCCTAGCAACTGATGATGTGGAAAACAACTCAAGATAGGAAATGACTTGATTAGGGAGGAACTTCATACTATAAGGGGGTAGTTTTAATCGACACCCTTGGAAGAAATCAACGATATTATTAATGAGATTGCTTTTATCTACTAGTGATAGGGATTAAAAAGACAGAGTTGGACTAATTAAAGACAAGAACTGACTAGTTTAGATGGTAACAAAAAAGTTGATGTCACTATTAATGGCGGTAACCAATTCTGCTTAAAGTACGGGATTGGAGAGATTATAAAGTCATTTTCTATATTGGAAAAGGATGAGTTTTCTAATAGTAAAGTCACAGATACTACGGGTTAGAAATCAAGGTATACCTATCGTTAACGAGAGTGGTCTGTACTCACTGATGATGGAAAGTGCAAAGTATAGAAGAAACCAACTTTGGATAGGTAATGATTTAATAGATTTGACCTGCAGCACACATTAGACGTAGCAGTTCAAAATTGTGAGATTACATTAATTAATGAGTCTGGTGTATATGCTTTAATCTTGGAAGGTAAATTGCAAAGCGCTAAGAGCTAAGAGCATTTAAGAAATGGGTAACTTCAGAAGTATTGCCGAGGAGTTACAAAACTGGACAGTAACGAAAAGGGTGTCATTTCAAATGATATCCTTGGAGGAAGGTAGAAATTGTTACACATTAACGAGTACGTTCAGTACAGGGTAGTCTTTATATCGAAGAATCCTCAAATAAAAGCGTTTCAGAAGTGGGTTATAAATGAGGTGCTACTTTCTATCAAAAAACACAGGAGGTTCTATATGAACGAATTACAAAACTTTTCCCACAGCATGTTTGGGAGCTTAGAAATTCTTATTAAAGATGGGAAGGAATACTTTCCTGCAACAGAAGTTGCAAAAGCTTTAGGATACTCAAAACCGCACGATGCGATTACAAGACACTGTACAGTGATGGGTACCACGTTTTACGGAGTCATCGATTCACTAGGAAGAAAGCAAGAAAAGAAGTTTATTAATGAAGGTAACTTGTATCGATTAATCGTTAAATCAAAACTACCGCAAGCGGAGCAATTCGAGGCATGGGTGTTTGACGAGGTTCTACCGATGATTAGAAAGACTGGCGGTTACGTAAATAGCGAAGAATTATTTGTTGATACTTATCTTGCTCATGCAGATGACACTACGAAGATGTTATTTAAATCAACATTAGAAACTGTACGTAAACAAAACGAAAAGATTGCGGTACTTGAACCAAAAGCACAATATCATGATGATGTGTTGGATAGTACGAATTCATTCACTATCACTGAAATTGCCAATGATTTAGGAATGACAGCGCGTAAGTAAAATTCCCTACTACATCGATTAGCCGTACAGCGTAAAGTCGGAAAGATATGGGTATTATACGCAGAACATCAAAATAAAGGATATATCGATACGGATTTTTTATCCACTTATAATAAGATGTTTGTCGGAAAATATTTTTAAATTATTTTTAAATAACTTAGTTTTGGGTTTGTTTCTTATTTATATGGAATTTTTAATGGTTGATTTGTATTTTAATCATATCAATATAGCTAACTAGTGTGATGGTGTGTCACCTAATTACTGGGAAATGAAAATTCGTTGAGTTATAATGACCAAACGACAGATTCGTTCTCAAAAGTAGAATGGATACAAGTTAAAGATATTATTAAAAGCAGAAGTATGAAAATAAAACCTAAGAAGGTAATTTTTTGAGTCAAGATTACATTTGGACAAAAGAGTGCCAAGAAGCGATTAAGAGAAGTGAAGGGGATATTAAAGAAGGGTGCACAAAAAACTTCAGTAATGTGGAGGAACTATTAAAACATTTACATATTGATAAAGAATCTAATTGTCATCAGTGATATATCTTGATATTACCATGAATTTAGGAGGTGATTCTTATGTCAAAAAGTAATGAGGAATATTTAGGGGCGTTAGAAATTGAGAAATATATAGAAACACGCTCAATCTTGCAAGTGATATCTGTTATGCAAGTTTAATTATCTGAATATTGATTTAATTTATCAGATTGAGTAATATGGTCTGTAGGTAGAGTTATTTGAAAAAATAGGCTTAAAAAGGAGGAATTAGTGTGGGCTTGATAAAGTATAGTTATGTTGAAAAATGTTTAAAGATGCCTCATGCCAAATCAGTGGGTTATTTCGTGGCGAATGATGAAAAACTTTATGTTGCTATTCATGAGAATGGAGATTGCTATTTCAATAGGGAGCAACAGGATGTTGTCGAGCGATATATTAGCAATTTGAATTTTAATAATTTTGTTGAACTCTCAAGGGCTGTGGTTGTTGAATCAGATTTGTATATTGGTGAAACGAAACTGCAGTGCTCGGTATTAAATGATGGTCGACGTGTTATTAAAGATACTAGTTTGTTTGCAGCCCTTGACCGTAAAAGAAAAGGGGAAACAAGAATAGAGGGATTTCCTCCGATTATTGGTTCTAAATCATTAGCAGCACTTTTAATAGATATGTATCCAGAGCATCTATCTACCATTACACCATTTGAAGTTGCTCAATTTAATGGTAAGACTGGCAAGTGGTACGACGCAAATACTATTCCAATTATCTGTGATATATATATGGAGGCAGAGAAAAGAGGAATAATCACTGCATCGCAACAACATGTATTAGATAAAGCCAAAATATTACTTCGTTCTCTTGCAAGGGTGGGCATTACTGCTCTTATTGATGAGGCGACAAACTATCAGAGTGTCAGAGGAAAAGATGAACTGCAAATTTTATTAGAGGAATTTATATCTGAAGAATTAAGAGCTTATTCTAAAGAATTTCATAGTGAGTATTTCGAACAAATTTTTCGCATTTATGGTTGGCAATATGACCCAACTACACAGAAAAGACCTAAATTTTTTGCATGGTTTACTAGGACATATGTGTATGATATGCTTCCGCCAAATGTTTTTGAGAAGTTAGATGAAATGAATCCTCTTATCTACAATAGTCAGAAAGGCCGTGCTGACAGAAAACATCGCTTATTTCAACATCTGTCGAATGAAGGGATTCAATATCTTCGAAGTCATTTAGAAGGACTTGTTTCTGTCATGAAGCTTTCCTCTAATAAAGATGATTTTAAGGATAAATTTAAACTTGTTTATGCGGATAAAATTAAGCGAATACAAAAAATGAGACAAGACGTCTATCAGCTTACTCTTGATGACGTTCAAGAAATTGATTATGAAGAAATGAAAGAGTAGTAATTTAATGCATTTTATTGAAAGAGATTTTTAGGAGAATACAATGTAGTGCTAAGTCAAGGAAAGATACCAATATCTATGATAGAGAATATTTGTTATCTATTGCAAAATGATGTGGTGAATAACATGCAAAATATAGAGCAAAAAAGTGTTAATAGGACAGCTTTTCTTGTGAGCAAGTACTCTTTTTATTAGATGTTATGGGGGGAAATCACTCCATATAGTGATGCAGAAGATGTAAATGGGATATGTGAAAAGCAGTTGGGTGTAAATTCTTGTCCAAAAGACCGACTGGAGAGTCTGATACAACAATTGATTACTGGGAATAGTTGATAGTGTACTGCTCTTTGTTGTTAGGATTAACTAAATTTGTTGACATTTAACTCGTAATTAATAAAGAAAAGAGGAAATATTAATGATGGATAAAATATTTGGAGCACTTGAACAATTAATAACAAAATCATGGAGTGATAGTCTGACGGTTTCTTTAAATAGGAGTGTTGAGCATGATGGACAGAAAAGCGGTCGACCATCAATCATGACAGGCTCTTTACTTATAAAAGATATTATAAAGTTTGACGTTTGGGAAGTAGAAGAAATTGTGAAGTTTAGTAAACTTCCATGTTGCTATGTATTTCGTGATACTAATGGAGAAATTCTTTACGTAGGACAATCAAAGACATTTTGGGAACGCTTTTCTCAACATAACTATAATTTGAGGACAAATACATCAAAAGTTAAGTTAGAAGATTCAATGGGAAAGAAAAGGATATTTGGACTCTACCTTCGTTTTCGTACAGTTGAAGTTTATCAGTTAGACATAGCGGACGTACATAATAGATTATTTCTTGAACAGTGTTTAATTTCTTTATTAAAACCTGCACATAATTTGTATACACAAGGAATTATAACGGCAGATGATTATATTGAAATTCTATCTAATTCACCTAAAATGTCTCAATGGTCTTCCCGTGAAAAAGACCAGCTTATTAATGCTAAAAATAATTGGCCCAAGACAGAGTACCTAAGAGAACAGGGAATCATAGATTGAGTTCAGATGTATTTTGCTATACAAGAAGTCTATAACAAAAATATTGAATTAGCCTTTTTAAGGAATGTTATGTTTTTTCTGAAATTTACGAATGGAAATTTCGTAGTTTAATCAATTTTTATGATTCTAAAAAAGAATATGATACCCTAATATTAATTAATGTTAGGGTATCTAAAAGTCACGCTCTCTACAAAGGTTAGTGAAGTATATTTCTATGCTTGTATGTCTTATTTACAGAGATAATTTTAGTATGTTTCTTCGTAACCACTTTTTATGTTGTTCGTAGTCGAGCAAGATAGAGCTCGCAAACTTCCAATGATTATTACTAGGACTCATATACTTTAAATGTTCCAGCTCATGCACGAGTATATAGCCTACAATAAACATTAGTAACATGATAATTAGCCAATTTAAATAGATATTGCCTTTAAGTTTGCAAGTACTCCAACGCATTTTTTACCTATTCAGTTGCACTTGGGTGTAACATCCATCTTAGTACAATCCAGTTTTTAAACATGACTGTACTTTCACTTTTCCGTGTTCAAGATGTCAAGTCTTGAACAGCTTCATCAATTACTGCCTTTCTAATCTTATCAAAGCTAAACCAGTCATTTTCTCTATATACTTTTAATGGGTAGTTCAGTCCTAAATGTGCAAATTTTCCATCGTTAATTAATTCTTTTGGCAAAGGTGCATTTGTTTTTATCTCGTTAATCTCTTTTAAGTTCTGTAGGATAGTAGGTGCGTTCTTTCGTACACCTCCCCTCGATTTTCTCGTCAGTAATATCTTTAAAGGCTATGAGCCGAGTGCTTTTCATCTACTTAACAATAATAGATATGTATTTCATAATTTTAAGGAAGTGTATCGTGGTAACTGCAATTGTAATTTTTACTAGACGCTGTGTATGTATTATGGCAACTGAGGATGCTGACAGGATGGGATTTGTACCATATAAGATTGGAAATTAAAATGAGGGTAATTTCCCGGATTTTTCAGTCTCCTTATCATAGAGAGCCTAAGCAATACCTCATCTCACACGATACGGTGTGCAGAAAATTTTCGAGACGAGACGGATATTTGGTACTTTTTGTTTGCCACAAACCCCTCATCTGCAAGTATTTATAATATGAATTTCGAAGCGTATATATTTGTTCAGTTTGATTTTTTAAAATTTCTATTTTATTTGTGAAAGAATTGAAACAAAGGGGATTCGCTTCGCTCACTGCTACCGCCTCCCTACGGTTGTTGGTGGGGCACTCCCTGTGGTCACTTCGCCACCTAAAGGTGTCGCCCCTATTAGTCTCAAACTTTTAGACGTTAAAAGAATTGAAACACGTGTAATATAAAGGTTATTAAGGGTTGGGAAAAACGTGCAACTTTTGGTATAATATATTTATATGAAATTAATTATATTATGATAAAAGTTGCACGTTTTTAATCGGTTTAAATCATTAGTAACAATCTAACTAAAGTATGAAAGGAGTGAATTAAATGTGGTGTATCTGATGCACCACCTCTATTGAAAAGGAAGATGTATAGTGGAAAAAGTATTTACATTAGCAGGATTGGTTAAGGAGTACGGAACAATTGTTCAAAAGCAATCATTCAAGAAGAATGGGAATCTAAATAAACGTTCATTTGATTCAATAATCAAATCAGTTGAGCAAGATTGGGAATTCATCAAAGTTGAAGGAAGAGGCTCAAAACGTAAAATTATTTGCAGTGGAAAACGTGAAGTTAAAGCTGTGAAAAAGGATGGACGTGTTAGAAGCGGTAGAGAACAGGTTGAGCATCGTATGCCAATGGATGTAATTGTTGCTGCTCACTTGGAAAATAATATGACCGAACAAGCAAGTATGAGCCTAGGAAAATGGGCAGTTGAATTTGGACTCATCACTAGGCTTGAATATGACCTATTGCGTTCTAGGCACAGCAGTAAGGAATATCAAAAGCATATTAATATGGTAATCGAACGTGGCATCATTAAAGAAGGACAAACTAAGCTACTAGATGAATTCATGGCTCACTGTTTAGAGATATATAGACAATTAGCTAGAACCTTAGAGCATATGAAGAAATGCGGTATAATCTTATTCTATGAGAACTGGATGGGATATGGCGAAGGTGGAAAGATTAGTATAAGTCCTGGAATAATGAAGCAGATTCAAAAGACTAGACGTGAATTGATGAAAAAGTATGATGTTGTTGAGTTCAATCTAGTTGCCCATCGTAATGCTAAAAAGGTTAAAAGCTTCAAGTGTGAATGGAAACAGATGTTGGCAGAAGTTAAGGATGAAGATGGTAATAGCCTGGGAATTAAGTATTACTGGAAAGAACACGCTGTGATATTGAAAGCTACCAGTAAAGCAGTGCATCGATACCTTGAAACGTATTGTGTTGACGCATTAGAAGCCTATATGAATAATAAAGACGTTTTCATAAATGAAAGTGGAGTGGAATACAAGGTTAAGCGTAAAGTTAACATTATGAAGAAAGCTGAAAAATGCCATTTGCAGATGCTTAAGAAATACAGCAAAAAGATTGAGTTTGTAGATGCAGAAGAAGAGATAATTAGACATTTTTACACACAGCAAGAACTTGAGGGTATTCTTGCAGGATTTGACCTAGAATACAAGCAGTTACATCTTAAGAAGCTGTATATGGAGCGTATGGAACAGTTATTCGATTTATATAACCTTAAAAGAATATAGTAATATATGACACTTTGAAGGAGTCTCTTAATTGAGGCTCTTTTTTATATTGGAATAGATGATTGAACATGGCATTGAAATTCACTACATTGGTTACACAATAACTAATAAAACCCGTCTTTTATATTGTTGGATACAATATTATCGGTATGTTTATACGAGAGGGAGATTTTTAGCATTTTCTACGCTTCTATAGTAGGTATAGTCACGCATTCTGAATTTTTAGAGTAGCGTTAAAAAGACACTGCTTTTTTTGTATCAGCATGGTATGATTTTCCTATGTGTTAATTTACAGGAGAACAGGTTATTTATGAGTGCTGCTTTATTTAGTTGCAATAAAGTAAAAGCAAACAGAAAGAAAATATTTTTGAGAAATAAGAGTAATTTCCAATAATTATTAAGAATAAAAAGAAGATAGTATAATGGTAAATATTTTAATATTTTGACTATTTATCTTTGAATCGAACAGTAAGGGAAATGCTTAAAAAAATAATAGAAAGTATTTTAGAAGATTTTAAGAATGATATTAATGTTTTAATTGAAAATGTACCTCACTTTTCTAGTCATTATTACACATTTAATAGTGAGAGAATCAAAAGTTGGAATGATACTAAAAGATGTATGTATAAAGGGTGTAAATCTAAAACAATTACTGGCTCACATACAATACAAAAATCAGGTCCTCTAAAAGTCATAGCGGATAATAATTTTGTTTATCATCCTAATAGCTATAAAGACGAGATGAAAATGGAGAAAAAGCATATAGAAACTGCTTCTACTTTTCCTGGATTTTGTGAAAAGCATGAGAAAATTTTTGATACCTTTGAAAGGAAGAACATGTAAGACTGCAAGTATTTAGAACAATATGCCGTCAAATTTATTCTTTAGAGCATGGTATGAAAAATTACACCGACATGTTGGATAATTATAATGATATCAAAAGAGCCTATTTTAGGGATAAACTTATAAAAAAATGAATTGAAAGTAACATTGAACACTATGTTCAAACTTTAATGAATTCAAGCATAGATATAAGAATTAATCTCACAAACTCCATGATTCAAACTGCTAAAGAGGCACTAGGTCAAGCTAAAAGTTTATATGAAAAAATTATAATAGATATAGATAAAAAACAAAGTAATAGAATATATAATTATTCAGTTAAACTAACTAAAGCCTATCCAGTTGCTTTATCTGGATTTGGAAACTTTTATGTAAAAAAAGGAAATGCAATAGATTATGTACCTTTAATCCTTAATGTAATACCATCGGAGGATAATACTATCTTAATAATTTCATGCCCAATTAGATATAAACGTAACGTTGAGGAATACATGGAATTTAATTTGCAAAATGATTTATTCATTTTATGCATGATTGAACAATGGATGTTGTATGGTTCTGACTATTGGTTTATTAAGCCTAGCATATGGAAGGGCATAGAAAAAGTTAAACAAAATTTAATATTGAGTGAAATTTTCAACTTAAAGAACGATATAAACTCGCCAGCACCGGTATCAATTTTTAATGAATTAAAAAGTAGAATTATTAAACAAGTAGAGAGTGAAATAGGAATAAATGAACTACCAATCCCAATTCAGTTAGTAATTCAAAGGGAAAAAGAAAAAATTAATAATACTGAAACCAGTGATAAGAAAAGCATTGTTGATATGCTTGAAAATTTTATCAATTAATCCATTAATAAAACCAAACTATAATGGAGATATAAGGAAGTCTGTATATGTATATATAAGAAATGTCATCAAATAACATTAAAAGTAAAGGGTAATAGTGTTTAAGTTACCAAAGTAGACATATTTCGTGTCTTAGTAAGAGTTGAAAAAGTATATTTAGATTTTAAATGTTTAATATTTAAAGGGATTTGAATGGTATTATGTTTTATCAAGTACTATATAGAATTAACTTGAAACAACGGAAAAGGTTAGTGGTACTATAAATTGGAAAGAGATAAGAACCAAAACATATTAATAAAAAATTCTTTTAAAAATTAGTTCTTCAATCCATATTATAGTTTCGAGAGAGGTGTTTTTTTTGGGGAGAGTAGAGGAGAAAATAAGAGACTATTTAGCAGATAATTTAAGTTTTATTGAGAATGGGTTACAATTAATAGAAAAAGAGTATAAATTAAATAATTTGCATGGGTCAAAAGGATACATAGATATTTTAGCGAAGGATAATTACGAAAATTATGTTGTTATTGAAATAAAAAGGTCTGTTCAAGCTTCTAGACAAGCTATTCATGAAATAATTAAATATACGGCACTGTTAAAACAAAAACATAAAATTAAAGATAGTGAAATAAGGATAATGATTATTTCGACTCATTGGGAAGAATTACTAGTTCCTTTCTCTGAATTAATTGCACAGACTACATATTATATTGAAGGATACCAAATAGAAATTGATAATAACTATCGCCCTGTATCAAAAACTAAAATTGTTCCAGTTAGTAAGTCGGAAAAAAGGGGATTTTTCCGACAGCATATTGGATTTTATTGTCAAGATAAACAAGTACTTAATTCGCTAGTTAATTCTTTACCTAGGAAATTAAGTAAAAGTGGTATTGAGAATTTTTTATTATTAGAAATGAAAGCATCTATTGCTGATAAATATCCCAATCCCTATTGTGCATATTGTGTTCTTTTAAAAGAAAGTAAGGAACGGTACTGGGAAATTTTAAATCATATGGATACTGCTTATGATGAACCTCATCTAGTAGAAAAAATAGAGGAGGATATTGAGTTTGGTGACAAAGGAAGTGAAGCTTATTATTTAGAGCAGGAAATTATTTCAGAGGCACTTAAGGAAATAATTAAAGAGAAAAATGGCTATTTTATTGAATTTGGAAAACCTGAAGGATTTGCAGCTTCTATTGATGATTGGGATATAGTGAGGATAAATAGATTTGGTTTCATAAAAGATGACATAAGGTTAAGTGACAATCAAATTATAAAAGAAATAATGGGTGTAGATGGTGGAAATAGTAACTTGTTTTTTGATATTTGTGAAACTAAATTTAAAGCAAAGTACAAAGAAATTATGGAAAATGTTAGTTATACATTAAAATTTAACGAGAAATGGGAAGAAGATATAATAAAAATATTAAGAACTTATGAGAGTGAAAATGCAAAAATAAGTTTATTTATAAATAACCCACATAATATATTAGAAAGTTTGTACACTGCGATTTATACTGAAGGTGCGACTCTACCATATTATGAATTAATAGTAGATATTACTGATGATGAATACTCACAAACACATATCTATAATGGGATGATTTGTTGGACTGGGAAAAAAACAAGTTTCGAAAACATTGTACGTAAATATTTTAGAGGAGATGAATTTAATATATTTATGTACATGACTATGCATGTGGTGGAATCAATCAATATGGAAATAATGGATGATTTAGGTTTGGAATACATCACTAATTCCTTTGTTATAGAAGAAAATGAAGAAAGAATAATTAAAGACTCTATGTCTAATGTTGAAAGATATAGCATACTTGATTTTTACGATGTTAACTCTGAATTTGTAGAGGAACTGCTTTCGTTATTTAATAATTATACAAATTATTCTTTACTATTTAAAGATAAGTAAGGGTAACATTTGATAGGTGCATAGAACAGTTTTGGGTGGATTTAAATAAGGATATGGATATATCTTTATAGATATGGGAATAAAAAAAGACAGCCTAGGCTGTTTTTTTATTGCTAGTGTATTTGAATTTATTTTCATTTAGGTTTAAGTAGAAGTGAATTGTGCGTATGTAGGAACATACAATTAACGCTTTATATTCATTTTCTTTTAGGATTCAATAAAGTCCAATTGCAAATAAAAGAGATGTTATATGATGAACATTAAAGAACTCTTATAAGAAAAGAAGTTTCAGCCTTAATTAGTATGACTTTGAACCAGAAATATATGATTGATAAGGAATTTTGGATGTAAAGCGTTATAGTATTAAGTCGTTATTTTATAAAGGATTAGAATATGTTATTAAATAATAACGGGTAATGAGATACAGATTAAGAAAGTATTAATAGACTGAAGGGAATGGCTAAAAAGTAGAGTAAGAGTTAAGTGAATTTCAATCTGTCGGAGTATAGCAGTGATAATGTTAATGAGGATAAAGAATCTTTAACTAATGTAGAGTAGAGATTGAAATGTCATATTTTATAGAAAAATAATTGATATTGGGTGGCATGAAAATGAGAATAGATAATCATAAGGAATTTACCAGTAAATTATTTCCGCACCAAATTGAAGCGATAGAGATGTTAGAAAAATATATTAAGAGTACTTCTAAAAAACATGCATTAGTAAAGTTGCCTACTGGTACTGGAAAAACTGTAGTTATAAGTTATATTTGTAATTGCTTTAAGAAATTAAAGAACATTTTAGTTGTTTCTCCTTCAAAAGGAGTGACGGAACAATTAAAGAGAGAACTAGATATAGGAATTAAAGAGAAGTTAGAGTTATCTATGCAATTTAAAGAGGTTGAACATATTTATCCAAGTAATATTGAGGATTTAGTAAAAACTAAAGGTAATACAGTATTTGTAACTACAATCAAATCAATTAATGATATAAGAGAAAATAAGCCTATCTATTTTGAAAAACTAAAAAACAAAATTGATATTCTAATATTTGATGAAGGCCATAGGGAACCAGCAAAAGTTTGGCAAAAAACGATTAGGGATTTTGATAAAAAAGTTGTCTTACTCACAGCTACCCCTGTTAGAAATGATGATAACAATTTTAACTTAGAAAAGAAATATATATATAATTATGCATTTCATAAAGCAATTGAGGATAAAGCGATAAGAGAAGTTACTTTCAAGGTGTATGATGGTGAAGGCAATTTAGAAGATTTTATTCAATTTATATATTGTGTATATAATCAATTTTTAAAAAAGTATAGTGATGAGATTAGAGTGATAATAAGATTTGACAATGCCGAGGATATTATTGAGGCAAAAAAAATACTAGAGGCTTTTACAGATAAAGTTGTTGCAATACATGAGACTTTTAAAACAGATATAAATCAGAAAAAATACAAAAATGTACCAAATACTCAAGAAATATCAGCTGTTTTTTGGTTGCATCAGAATAAATTAATAGAAGGTATCGATGATACAAAGTTTTCTATACTGGCTATATATAACTCATTTTCTGATGTAAGGTCATTAGTACAACAAGTGGGACGAATAGTTAGAAAGAATTCAATAATTAATGAAAGTTTAGTTGTCTATAGGAAGAATGGAATTGACCAAGAAAAAATGTTTAAAGAGTTTCTATATTATGAAAAAAGGTTAGAAGGTAATCTTAATCTGATAACATTTAATTTTGATGAATTTTTTAACAAAGTCCTCTCAAATCACCCACCTGTATTACATATAAATAAAAGGTTCTTGGAGAGAGTAGACTATTTAAAAAAAGAGCTGGATGTTGAATTATTAAATAGTTTTCAGTTACCTCTAAAAACAAATATTTATTCAACTAAAGTAACATTTAGTTTACGTGAATTTGAAAGGATTTGCAAAAATATTATTGACAATATTATTGTTAATGAAAAAGGAAAAATTATATATGAATTACAAAGTAATGAAGAATTTAATCTAGTGGTTATATATTCTATATATAAAAATTCACCTTATTTAATAAATAATTATTTTATAGAGCCTAAGCTAGGTATTACAGTTGTAAAGTTGGAGGGGGATTTTCTTTTTTACTATGATAGTAATAATATAGTATGCAGTGAAATCACAGCTTATACTGAGAAAATCTCCTCGGAATTTTTGCAAAAATTGTTTGATGATAAAAGTGAATTCAAGCAATTAACCATTAATAGTGGGTATGTAGTTGATAATAATATTAGAAGGCAAGTTGTATTTACTGAGGATATGAATAATGTAGCACCTTCAATTACTGATAAATATAAATTTTGTACTACAATTTATGGAACTGTTAAAGAGGATAAGAATCCTCAGAGGACTAGGTATGTTGGCTTTTCTAATTCTAGGGTTTCGGATTCATCACATTTATTTACGCTAAACACTTACATGTCTTGGTTAAATCGTTTATCTCTTCAGCTTAATAATGGAAATGCTAAGAATAGAATTTTTGATAGATATGCCCCTGTAACAAATGTTCCAACAGAGACAGACCCGATAAACATATTATTTAATATAGACAAGAAACAACGGGAATCCATTGTTGGTTCTTTAAGGGAACGAATGTATTGGGAGAAGCTTGTTTACGATATCAAAGAAAACCAATTTGAAATTTCTTTTAATGAACAAGTCTATAAAATAAAAATTTCGTATGATTCGGTAAATGGTAAGTATAATTTACAAAAAGTTGATGAGAGGTACTTAGGTATTGAGAGTATATCTGGAACCAAAGATTTAATGGAATATCTAAATCAAGAACAAAATTTTCAAGTGTTAACAAAAAACTGTGACTCTGTATATCTGAAAGGTAATTTCTATAAATTAGGAATAGACACGTTTGACGATAGATTAGATGAAATTTTAATAGAGTATAAGTCTTTGAAAGAGATTATTAATGAAAAGGGAAAAGCTGATAAGCCTGAAAATCAGAAAGACAATTGGGATGATAATTCGTTATTCTATATATTATCAAGTTTAGGTGGGAATTTAGATAAGGAAAATAGTGGCTCAGCAGAAATTTATAAAGCCCTTAAACAAATGGATTATTTAATTTGTACCGATTTAGGGAAGGAAATAGCTGATTTCATTGGATTGGATGAAGAAAACAATTGTGTATATTTCATTCACTGTAAAGCTAGCGACACATCTTTATCTGCTTCTGCATTTCAAGATGTGTGTGGACAAATTATTAAAAACTTGGATTATGTAAATCCATTAGGTACAAGAATTCCAAAGGATATTGAAAAATGGAATGGGGAATGGGACGTTTCGAAATACAATGTTGTTAAGAATAGGATGATTAGGAATAAGGATAGTTTAAGTCCACAAGAAATCTGGGAGAAAATTAAGAGGGTTTCAATAAAACAAAATGCAAATATATATGTATGGGCACTACTGGGCAACATGTTTTCAAAACAAAAATATTTAAATGAGAAACAAAGAGGAAGTAATCAAAAACCAGAAATTATTCAAATAGATTATTTACTTATGTCAACGTGGAGTGCCGTTCAAAATTCAAATGCACAACTCAAAATTTATTTCGATAAAAAATAATTGAAGGGTTAGGTGTCATAGAGATAGGGTAGTGGATTTATCTGAGAGCAAGGTTATGCAAAATTAAGTTTTAGAAATGAACAGACAAATTATTTATCTTTTTTTATTTTTTTGTACAGTTTGTTGCAATAAATTTGATGTGAAGGGGGGATTACTTTTATATGAATAATTTAATAAGGGATATAGTGTACTCTGCTATTATAAATCTATTTCAAAATCAACCTGATATCTTTGAAAATACTGACCAGACGAATTTTACCGAATGGAATCTTAATTATCATTTGTCTAATGAAATTGCAAAGTATATTTTTTGGTTAAATGTTGATTTAGATGTTACGAAACGTAATTATCGGAATAGGAGACCAGATATTATTTTTCATAAGAGAAAGACAAATGCTTTAAATTTTTTAGTAGTGGAACTGAAAAAATCGAGAAACGATAGTCAATCCGATATAGATAAGATAATAGAGGAATGGATGAAGAAGCCATTAAATTACAGATATGGAGTATATGTTAATATATGGGGGGTGGGTGAGTATCGAGCAATATTGCTAAAAGATGGGGGGAGATGTGAAATAAACGAATTTTGCAATTATATTAGTGTACCGAATACAAACAATCAATTATTAATCGAGTATAAAAAGCTTACGGATGAGATTGTTTCTAAAAATAATGAAAATGATTTACATAAAATTATTCATTTAATTGATAGCATGGTACTTAGGACTTATGAAAAAAATGATTTTTTAAAGAACAATTAAGGATACTGTTATATTGATTTTATTACGTAACCTCGCACATAAAGGAGGTCGTCTTTTCCCTTTAAATATTAAGAGAATACAAGAATTGACTTGAAAAATCATAAATATGAGATGAAACGTATTTACAGGAAAGAAATGTTATTATAAACTAGATTTATGTCATAAGGTGACGAGTGGAAGCTATATATTTCGGGTACAAAGGTATCCGAAGATGGAGAACAACTCTACTCCAGCTGTTGTTCGAATTGAGAACTTACTTTTATTTATAGCTTCCGCGTGAAGGTCTTGCTGCTCAAGCAGGACTTTTTTATTTGGGAGGGATAGCCAGGATGCTGTTGCATGAAATTGAAAAGCATATAAATCAAGTTGCTCAGAGAAAGGCATATGAATTTCAGAGATATCATAATCAGATAGAACTCATGTATCAGCGTGAGAAAAGGAGAGTAAAGAATCCTCCTAAAAAAGAAATTAAAATACCTGAGGAATGGTTAGCTGATAAGAAGCATAATCCATTCTACGTACTTAAGCATCAGAAACAGATTGCAAGGTCTATCTTCAACAAATTAATTAATGGAAGTTATAGACCTTTTGAACCATATCTAAAAAGAATTCCAAAGAAAAATAGTTCTAAAACAAGACCTGTATACCTGTTTCAAATTCCAGATGAAGCAGTATCTAATTATCTTTATAATAAATTGTTAGATAAAAATAAGCATAGGTTCAGTTCTTTCTCTTACGCCTATAGGAATGATAGGAACGTTCACTTTGCCATACAAGACATTGCACTTGACGTTAAGCAGAATCCAAGGCTGTTTGTAGCGGAATTTGATTTCCGTGACTTTTTCGGTTCAATTCAACATGAATATCTAATAAATCAACTTAATTTAAATGGTTTTCTAGTAAGTGACTTTGAGAAGGGGATTATCTCTGCTTTCCTTAGTCACTTTGAAAAAGGGATTCCTCAAGGAACATCTCTCTCTTTGTTTTTGGCAAATGTTGCATGTTGGAAATTAGATAAACAGATAGAAACAGAGGGACTTAGGTTTGCAAGATATGCGGATGATACAGTTATTTGGACAAACAGTTACTTAAAGATTTGTACTTCTTTTGATATCATTCAAAATTTTTCAAGAGAAACAGGAGTTGAAATAAATTTTGATAAATCTAATGGTAGTAGTCTTCTGTCGAAACAAGGTATGCCTTCTGAATTTAGCGAAGATAAAACTTCAATAGAATTTCTTGGATATGAATTATCAGGAGACAATGTCAGTATTAAGGATGATACAGTACGTAAAATCAAAAAACACATCAGTTATATCCTCTATAGAAATTTAATACAGCCTTTAAATAAAGTACCTCTTCAGTCTGTGAGCATCCCAGCGAATAATAATGATAGTGATTTTGTTACTGCCATTATGCAAATAAGACGGTATTTGTATGGGAATTTAAATGAGCAGATGTTAAGAAATTATTTAAGTGGCTCTTATAAACGTTTGAATTTTAAAGGTGTTATGAACTTCTATCCTCTGATTGATGATGAGAAGCAAATGGAACAGTTAAATAGATGGTTATTGTCTACAATTCTAAATGTCTTGAAGAAGAGAAATAGATTACTGTTAAGACATGGACATAACCGTTCTGGACAATTCCCATTTAATCTAAACGATAGTACCTTACTAGAAGAGTGTAAAAATAAGAAAATTAATGGTAAAAAAGGTCTTATTGAAATTCCAAGTTTTACAAGAATTTATAGAGCGATAAAAGAAGAGTTAGTGACTAAGGGGATTGAGCGAACAATGCATCCGAAATCCAATGAATATGACTATTCGTAGTATATTTTGGTATAGTCTTCTGATGATAAGTACCATGTGAACAATTGTAGAAATTCTCTGGTAGTGACCCAGGTAAAATTGGAGCACAGTTACTAATATTGAAGTCGTATGAAGGAGATTAGGGAATTAAACAGCTATACCAGGTGAATTTCATATCTAGTTATTTAAGAAATTACAGGTAGGTGACAAATTTGAGAGAAGTTTTTGTTCCAGTAAATATAACATATACAACAGCTTTAGAATTTTCCAATGAACTAAAGCAAGTTAGTTTATCAGAAGATAGAAGAGTAGTGATAGATTTCCGAAACTTTGCAAGGGGAAATGGACGCCTAGAACCATTTGGAGCACTGTTCATAATAAACTGTATTAGAGGATTTATTAGTGAAATGCATCAAAGTGGTGGAACAGTTAGTATTAATTATCTAAGTGAGCAAGAAATAAGGAACACATATGCTAGGAGTTTGAGGTTCTATAGCAGCCTTGGAATACCGATAGGTCAAACTCCAGACATGGATTATATAGGTTCTGCAGGGGCCAACTTTATACCAATAATGAAAATGGATATTTCTCCCGTAAAGAAATCTGTAGATGAATATAGGGATATTAAGTATATCTCTAGACAAATCGCAACTGTAGCCTCAAGAGGGAATGGTCAATTGTTTGAATACATAAACTACTGTGTCATTGAGATTCTGCGTAACGTCACTGAGCATAGTGAGTCTAATTATCTATGGTATGCTGCCCAGTACTGGTCTTCGGACAATTGTGTAGAAGTATGTATTATGGATGAGGGGATTGGAATTCAAGACTCCTTAAGGCAAGAACTGGGAGAAGATGAAGAGAATATACTTAAATTCTCAATAGTCCCTGGTTGTAGTAGTAAACCTACTACTCATTATATAGAACATGCAGATAACTCTGGGTTTGGCTTGTACATGATTAGTGAGATGGGAAGAAGGAATGGAGACTTTATAATCGCTTCTAATGGAGAATCGCTAATGTTTGCAAGGGATAGTGAGAACCATTCTATCTGTATGAATTCGGGAACGATAATTCGAATAAGGTTAAAGATAGATGAACTAGAAAATTATGATGTACAGAGGGAGCAGCTTATTACTGAAGGATTAGAATTGGCTCATAAATATAATACATACCGTGAAAGAAAAAAATATGCCCCTGGTCTTCCGTTGCCAAACTTGTTTACTTCCCAATCATAAAATCTTAAACTATCTTCACCTAAACTTGGGTGTTGAGTTTTTAAATAAAAGACAGGGAGCAGCATACAATCTCTCTGTCTTTTCTATAACTTTCGCAATATGAATTTGGTCTCCAAAATCCGCAAGCAATGCCTTTACAGAAATAGGGTCTTCTTTGTTTATTAGCCTCAAAAAACTCATCTAGAGAGATGCTTCTCTTACATGGTTAATAACTTATTCAGCGGATTAAATCTCTCGTTATTTTTCTTTAACTTGTTAGAAAACATACCCAAGTTACATTCAGTTGTCTTTATGCTGATATAACGCAAATTTCTATCCCATAATACTTAAATTACCCGCTATAATAAAATTACCATATATAGAACAGTTAAGGACTCTAAGGAGGCTCTTAACAATGAAAGGAAGCGTCAAAAAAGATAAGAAAACAGGAAAGTATTTTTATATTGTAGACATTGGTATTGACCCTTTAACAGGTAAAAGAAAGCAAAAGAAGAAGAGGGGATTTACTAGTAAGAAAGAGGCAGAAAATGCTTTAACAAAGCTGCTTTCAGAAGTTCATACTGAAACATACGTAGAGCCTAGCAAGCTCTCTTATGGTGAATATCTTGAGAGCTGGTTCAATACAAAAAAGCATAGTGTTGGGATTCAAACAGCGAAGGTACTGAAAGGTTATTTGAACAGTCGTATCATCCCGCCTCTAGGCAATATCAAATTAGCCAAGTTAACATCATTACATATGCAAAACTACGTCAATTCGCTGCGAGACGAAGGTTTAAAGAGAGGAACAATTGAGAAGATAATCAAAATCATTAGGAACTCTCTTGAACATGCGATTGATTTGGAGTTAATTACTAAAAATGTTGCAGCGAAGACTAAATTGCCTAAAGCTGATAAGGAAGAGTTAACGGTGTGGAACGAGCAGGAAGTACAGTTATTTTTGAAATCTGCACAAGATAGTAGGCATTCTATCGTCTTTCATATGGCTCTTGTAACTGGAATGAGGCAGGGTGAATTGTTAGGCTTGGGATGGAAAGATATTGATTTAGAAAAGGGACATTTAACCATTAGCCAAACATTAAGCCATGATGGAAAGACGTTCTTGCTTGGAGGCAAGACGAAATCAAGTTTAAGAAAGATACTATTACCTGCATCCACAATAGCAAAGCTAAAGAAACACAGAGCAGTCGTATTAAAAGAGAAGTTGAGTCAAGGTGAGGAATACCAAGACAATGACTTGGTGATGTGTACTCCTTCTGGAACACCGATTAATCCTGCTAATGTTAGACGAAGTTTAAACGCTTTGATTCAGAAAACGGCTGTACCAAAGATTCGGTTTCACGATTTACGTCATACACATGCAACTTTGTTATTGGCGAAAGGTGTGAATGTGAAGGTGATTTCTGAGAGGTTAGGACATAGTAATATCAAAATCACATTAGATACTTATTCGCATGTATTGCCAACGATGCAAGAAGATGCAGTTAACAAAATAGAAGAGATTTTGTAGGTAATGTGACCAATTCTGTGACCAATGGCTTTTTAAAGTATGAAAGTAAATAAATAAAAACCGCATCAAACGTTAATTTGACACGGTTTTTACAATTATGACCCCGGAGAGGCTCGAACTCACGACCTCCACCCTGTCAAGGTGGAGGTCTTTTAAATAATCTAGTCTTTTCTTTGTATTATAAACTCCCAAAACTTTTTTAATTCCTCACGTTTTTGAGGAGTAGCATTTTTGATATCTTTAAACCATTGATGAAGCTCAGGGTCTTGTAAGTCTGTAACTTCCCTTATTTCAGTTGTACCGAGGAGGTAATCAATTGATACTTCAAAGAAAGCAGCTAATTTTATCAATGTATTATAATCAGGTTCTCGATTTCCTTGTTCATACATTGCATATGTAGTTCGAGCAATCCCTAGTTGATTTGCCATGTCTTCTTGACGCAGTTTGCGTTCTTTTCGAAGAGTGTGTAGTCTAGTGCCAAACATATGCTACCTCCTTTTAGGTGTTTTCTATATCAATTATAACGTCACAATTTGTAACATTTAACAAAGTACACGAAATGTGTAAAAAACATTGATTTCATAATTATTATTATGTAATATAATCATTAGTTACACATTTTGTGACAAAGGAAGAGGGGGAATAATGAGGTTTTGGTTATTGAAAAAACGTAAAATTAAAGAGAAAACACAAGATTATGTTGCATATAAGGCAAGAATATCTAGAAGTATGTATGCAATGATTGAAAGTGGTGAAAGAAATCCAAGTGTTCCTGTCGCAAAGAATATAGCTAAGGTACTAAATTTTGATTGGACTCTTTTTTTTGAAGAGTAATGTCACAATACGTGTAATTAATAAGGGGATTTCATCTCTATATTGTTTTCCTAAAACGAAATAATTTATTAATTATTTTTAAGAAAATATGAAATAAGGGAAGTGTTTAAATATGAACATGAAAACATTTGAAATGCGTGAAAAACGATTAGCAGAATTACTAGGTGCAAAAGTACTATGGGAATTTATCAGTGCCGTCACAGAGGAAATTGAAAAGCAGGAATTAGGGTCTACACCAGGTTTGTTAGAAGATCTATTCATACATGTGAAAGAAACCATCCAAATTCAAAATATGAATCAACACATAACAAAAGCCCCTGTAAAAACAGAGGCTAATGGTATAGATAAAGATAAAGATACATTATTTATGGAAGCGTATGTAGAATTAATTAATCATAAGTTTGTTATTTCTGAATTAGCTGTAGAGCTTTCATCTGTTCTAAAAGAATTAAATTGTTTTGTTCAATCATCTTTGCCACAGCTTCAAAATGAGCTTGATTCTCAAGAACCTCAATCTGCTTCTCTTTAGGGAGTGATTGAAGTATTTCTTTTATTTCTTTACACTCGTATATGTTATTCTCCGAGTTTTCGATTAATTTATTGCGACGATTGGTGTATTCAAGTGCACCTAAAGTCGCTAATGCGCGAGGGTCTAATCCTAGAATTTCCATGTATTCCTCTCCTTTCCTCTACAATAATTCGATAGGGGGAAGGAGATTCCTTTAATAATTTGGTAGAGTTTTTATAGTTATATAACATATTTTTTATTAGTAAGAATGTTATTTAGCAGGAATACAATAGAATTAGACTTAAAATGTTTACCGTCGTCTAAATACAAGTTATACACACATATATTGATCTTATAAAGGTATATATTACACATAATATTATGTTAAAGGTGGCGAATTGTATCATGAAAGATTTTGTTCTCGAAAAAGAAAACATTATTCGTAAATATGGTGAATGGACCGCTTATGATATTAAATTAACGGATACTCTATATACAAGAGATATTCGACAACCAAATCCTGCGTTAAAAAAAATTGTGACAATGATTCAAGATATCACACAATGTGATTTTAAAAATCTTCGAATCTTAGATTTAGCTTGTTTAGAGGGGCATTACGCTATTGAGTTTGCTATGCAAGGAGCAACTGTTGTAGGGATAGAAGGAAGAGAATCAAACATACAAAAAGCCATATTCGCTAAAGATTTATTAAGGTTGGAAAACTTAACCTTTTATCAAGATGATGTAAGAAATTTAAGTGCTGACAAATATGGTCAATTTGATATTGTTTTATGCTCGGGTATTTTATATCATTTAGACTGCTCAGATGTATTCCCCTTTTTAGAAAAAGTGTATGAAGTGTGCAAAAGGTTTGTAATAATTGATACTCATATCACTTCTACTCCTAATGTATCAGTACTTTATAAAAATTATGAATATAAGGGACACACAATGCTAGAACACTCTGCTAATTCATCAATAGAAGAACGTTTAAAAGCAAAATGGGCATCATTAGATAACGTTACTAGTTTTTGGATGACAAAATCCTCTTTATACAATTTTTTAACGCGTACAGGTTTCTCTTCTATAAATGAATCCAGAAGTTTAGTTCAAGAAGATAGGATTACTGTTGTAGCTTTTAAGAAATATCCTATAGAAATTAAAAGCTCTCCTGAAACAGAAAAATACATTGAACCCGATTATTTAGAATGCTAAAAATAACACGTTTAAGTTTAATATCCTAATTACTCTGTATGAGGTAGCACTATATGCCCTTCAAGCTAAAAACTTAAAGTATCCCTGAACAAAATTATCAATTTTCCAAAAGCTATTTATATAAATGCAATCCGTTGCTTCCGTTTTGGGGGCACTATAAAGTTTTAGCTTTATAGTGATGGGATAGCACCGCATTGCTATCAACTTAAAGAAATACTTCCGAAAACAAAAAATGAAAAGAATAATAAAAAGCTTATCATTACGTGTTGAAGGATAAGCTTTTTTATTTAGAGTTCGATAGAACTCTTAACTTAGGAATTCCCCCACTTCTAAACGAAGTGAAAGTGGGGGTAATTCAATTGTAATTACAACAAATTAGTTAAGAAAGACTTAAATACAAGTGGTTACTAAAATAGTGCCTTTCTTAAATTGTTCGCATTTAATGTACCTCATGTAACAGTCTTCTTATCTCATTTTTTCTAATAGTCATCCCAGCTTTAGAAACTGTGTAACGGAAACCAAAGAAACATGAAGCTAATTAATATAGTAAAAGAATAATTTAAAAATATGTTTAGATTATAAAGTGATGCCAAGAAAGGATTGCTCATTTTATGCTTCTACAGTTCATACAATAAATTGATGAATTTCTAAAAGCGGAACCATATTCGGAAATTTAGGCTGATGGTGAGTGAAGTAAAGATACTTGGTGTTGTGAAAAATTAGGTAGTTTAAAAGGGGATTTTTTATGAAGAATGAACGAGTAGTAACTTGTAATAAAAAAGGAAGTATTGCTGTCGTTACAATTAAAAATCCACCAGTCAACACTTTAAGTTTAGAAGTAGTTCAACAATTAGTAGATGTATTAGAGGAAATAGAAATTGATAATGATATTTCAGTCGTAATTATAACTGGAAGTGGAGAAAAGGCCTTTGTAGCAGGAGGGAATATAAAAGAATTTCCAGATTGGATGGGCAAAGGTGAAAAATATGCCGAGATGAAATCATTAGAATTGCAACAACCTCTTAATCAACTAGAGAATCTGTCTAAACCGACTATAGCTGCTGTTAATGGGTTAGCACTAGGTGGTGGATGTGAATTAGCACTTGCTTGTGACTTAAGGATAATAGAAGAACAATCTTTAATTGGATTACCGGAAATTACGTTAGGTTTATTTCCTGGGGCTGGAGGAACCCAACGCTTACCTAGATTAATTGGAGAAGGGAAAGCAAAAGAGATGATGTTCACAGGGAAATCGATTACAGCTAAAGAAGCAAAAGAAATAGGCTTGGTTAACTACATTACCCCTCGAGGAGAGGCGTTAAATAAAGCAAAAGAGATTGCAAGGGATATAAGTAAATTTTCTCTTCCAGCTCTCGCCTATATGAAGTTGGCAATTCGCGAAGGGGCAGCAGTACCTTTACAAGAAGGGCTTGAGATTGAAGCGCGTTACTTTGGAAAAGTATTTCAAACAGAAGATGTGAAGGAAGGGGTAAAGGCATTTATTGAAAAAAGAATGCCGCATTTTACAAATAAATAGAATGGGACGAAAAAAGTTATCCAGGTTTATTCTACACTATGTCAACATAGCTGCTGTTTTTAAAGCTATTTATTTGTTTTTCGCAACACCTTTCAGATCTAGTTCGTCTAATAAGTAGATTTGTAGTAGCATGTCTATTTCAAAAGTGAAAATAAATAAAAAGGCGGAGGAATAGAATGGAAAATGGTACAAATGAAAAGGAAATAAATCAAACGCCTTTAGTAAGTGTATTAATTCCTACGTATAATCGTCCACACTACTTTGAAAAAGCTTTATGTAGTGTATTAGAACAAACGTATCCTAATATAGAAATTATAATAGGGGATGATAGTACAAACGACGAAACAGAGAAAGTGTTACAAAAGTACTTGTATGATCATTCAAATATTATTTATATAAAAAATAAGTCAACTCTTGGACAATTTGAGAACTCACGTATGTTATTTCATAAAGCGAAAGGTGAGTATATAAACTTCTTAATGGATGATGATTTATTTCATGTAAATAAAATTGAAAAAATGATGAAATACTTTTTAAATGACCTAGATAATGAAATTAAGCTTGTAACATCCCATCGCCAAGTAATGGATGCAGAAGGAAACCTATTGCCAGATGTTTATGCAACGATGCGTTTATTTTTTACAGATACGATTATAGATGGGCTACAATTAGGAAAAATGGTGATTATGAATCAAAAGAATTATATAGGAGAACCGACAACGGTTTTATTTCGTAAAAGTGATTTAACAGAACCGTATGGTGTATTTGATAAAAGGCGGTATCTTTGCAACGTAGATGTAGCTTCATGGTTATCCTTACTGAGTAAAGGGAAAGCAGTATATATAGCGGAGACACTCAGTTACTTTCGATTACATTCAAATCAGCAGTTAAATGAATCTAATAAAATGATGGATGGGTTAGAGGATTTTTCTCATAGTATTATTATAGCTGGAGAAAAATATGGTTTCTTATCCTCCGAAGAGGAGTTAGACAGAGCTATTACAAATTTTCTAGACTATGCAAGAAGAATTGTTCCATCATCCATATTATATTCATTGGATTACTATCAACAAATCAAGCTAAAGAAAATAAATATTGAAAAGAAAAAACAGCGTATGAATATCAACTCGCACCTCCCAAAAGTCAGTATACTAATTCCTGCCTACAATAGACCTCATTACTTAGAATTAGCCCTCAAAAGTGCTTTGAATCAAACCTATGAAAATATTGAAATTATAATTTCTGACGATAGTACAAATGATGAAGTAAAAACAATGATCCAGCCATACTTAAAAGAACATGAATGTATAACATATGTTAAAAATGAAAATCCATTGGTGGCTGAAAATTTTAATCAATGTATAGAGCTTGCTACTGGTGAATATATAAATTTTTTATTAGATGATGATTTATTTCATCTTGAAAAGATTGAGAGAATGATGAAATACTTTTTTGAATTAGAAAACATTGCATTTGTGACGTCGTACCGTGAACTGATTGATGAGAATGGAGAGGTATTACCCCCCTCGACATTGAATATGAAAATTGCCATAGAAACTACAATTTTTGAAGGGGAAACACTAGGGAATTATATGTTGAAAAACTTGAAAAACGTAGTTGGAGAACCGACAACAGTTTTGTTTAATCGCAATTTTTTTGGAGGGAAATTTGGTTATTTTAAGGGGAAAGCGTATTCTTCTATTAATGACATTGCAACTTGGTTAGATATGATGAGGAAAGGAAAAGTAGTTTATATAGAGGAACCTCTTAGCTACTTTAGACAACATAGTGGACAAAATCAAAAACAAATGTACTTTATATTAATGACAATTGAAGAATGGATTGAATTAATTACAGATGCACATAATAGTGGGTTTTTAAAAACTGAACAAGATTATAAAGAAAGCTTATCTTATTGTTTGGAGAATGCGGGATTTATACTTAAGGATGCAGTAAGAAGTGGAGAACTAGATCAAATTTATAATGAAAAAATAAAAAACGGGTTAATTAAACTAGTTACTCATATATTTGAGAAAAATATTTGTTATTGCCAATATTGCAATCAAGAATTTGAAAAATTTTCTCCTTGGCCAGCACATTATGATTTTCAAAAATATGAATTTGAGATGTGGAATAAAGATACAGGTATCTGTCCAGTTTGCTATTCGATGGATCGTGACAGGTTGTATCGTGCGTACATTGAAACAGAGACGGATTTGTTAAGTAGGAATTATACTATGCTTCATATTGCACCTGAAGAGAAGGTAAGAGGGTGGCTTAACCAGTTTAAAAACATTACTTATACATGTGGGGATTTAGAACCAAAGGATTCTTTAATGGAGGAAATTGATATTACGAGAATTGCATACGAAGATAATACCTTTGATGTTATTTTATGTAGTCATGTATTAGAACACGTGCCTGACGATGAAAAAGCAATGCGAGAATTATATAGGGTACTAAAGCCAAATGGATGGGGAATTATTCAAGTGCCAATCGTAATGAATGTAGATTTTATTATAGAGGATAAATCTATTGTAACGCCATTATTGAGAAAATTAGCCTTTGGTCAAGAAGATCATGTTAGGATTTATAATCGATCGGGATTTATTCAACGATTAACAGATGCGGGCTTTAAAGTAGAATTGTATAACATAGCTGAGAAACAAGGAATAGAAATTGCTAGGAAATTCGGATTATCTGAAACGGATATGCTCTATATTGTCCGAAAATGATAGAAAGGAATAGATGCATATGGAGAATATTCCTTTTTTACGTGCGTCAATTGTACCTGCAAACGAGTACTTAGATAAATTAGAGCAAATTGATATATCCCACATATATACAAATTATGGACCTATAAATCAACGTTTTGAAGAAACAATTATGTCGGAATTTTTTCAGAACAGGGGAGCAGTTACAACAGTAGCAAACGCAACGCTAGGGTTAATGGCGGCAATTCAATGTAAGAAAAGAAAAAAAGGAAAGTATGCTCTTATGCCTAGTTTTACATTCCCTGCTACTCCATTGGCAGCTATTTGGTGTGGCTTGGAGCCTTATTTTATTGATATTTCATTAGATGATTGGTGTATGGATAAAACGGTACTTTTGGATAAGATTGATGAATTAAAAGAAGAGGTTGCAGTTGTTGTTCCATATGCAACATTCGGATCATGGATGGACTTGAAAGACTATGAAGAATTAGAGAAAAAGGGTATTCCGGTTGTTGTAGATGCGGCACCAGGGTTTGGATTAATGCATGAGGGTGTACATTACGGTCAAAATTTTAGTGGTATGATTGTATATAGCTTTCATGCAACAAAGCCTTTCGGAATTGGTGAAGGTGGTATGATATATAGCCATAATGAGGAAGAGATAAATCAAATTAAAAGAATGGGTAATTTTGGATTTGATCATAATCGTGAATGTACGATGATGGGGTTTAACTGTAAAATGACTGAATATGCAGCAGCTATTGGGATTACAACGATAAATAAATGGAATCAAAAAATGCAAGAACGAACTCGTATCTCTGAATGGTATAAACAGTTATTACAAAGTACGGGATTAATAAAAAAAGGCTGGCAAGTTCAAAAGACAAAAGCAGTTATTCATCAATTTATGCCTATCCTCTGTTCAGAAAAAATTAACAATATGCAGATAATAGAAGAGTTGAAAAAGCAAAAGATAGAAGCTAGATCATATTTTTCACCATCTTGTCATCAACAAGATTTTTTTAAAAAATATAAGTCTACAGATTTAACAAATACAAATAAAATAGAAAAACGAATAATTAGTCTACCTTTATGGGAAGGAATGACAAAAGAAATCGTAGAGAAAATTATAATGTGTTTAATACAGAAGGTGGTGTTCACAGATGAATAGTTTTTATAGTCAAGAAGAGTTGAGCGAAATTGGCTTTCTATCTGTCGGGGAAAATGTATTAATAAGTAAAAAAACCAGCATATATAATCCAGGTGCTATATCTGTTGGAAATAATGTAAGAATCGATGACTTTTGCATTTTAAGCGGCAAAATTACAATTGGAAGTTATTCGCATATAGCGGCATATACAGCGTTATTTGGAGGAGAAATGGGGATTGAAATGCATGATTTTGCAAATATTTCATCAAAAACAATTGTATATGCAGCAATTGATGATTTTAGCGGAAATACATTAATGGGACCGACTATTCCACATCAATATAAAAATGTGAAAGCTGGAAAAGTTATTTTAAAAAAGCATGCCATTGTTGGTGCGCATTCTATTATCTTTCCAAATGTAGTAATAGGAGAAGGAGCGGCAGTTGGTGCGATGAGTATGGTAAAAGAAAGTTTAGATGATTGGTATATGTATGCTGGGGTGCCTGTAAGAAAAATAAAAGCCCGTAAACAAAAGATAGTAGAATTAGAAAATGAATTTTTAAAAAACATTAATTCCTGAGTGTTTAAAAGATTTTGTTGCAGCATTTCTCAAAAAAATAAAAAAAGACATGTATGAGGGGATATTATGTGATTACTGTATTATTTATGGAGCTATCTTTATAGTAGAGTCTACACCAGGTTTATTAGAAGATCTATTCATACATGTGAAAGAAACAATTCAAAATATGAATCAAAGCATAATAAAAGCACCTATCAAAACAGAGGCTAATGGTATAGATAAAAAGACATTATATATGGAAGCATATGTAGAATTAATTAATCATAAGTTTGTTATTTCTGAATTAGCTGTAGAGCTTTCATCTGTTCTAAAAGAATTAAATTGTTTTGTTCAATCATCTTTGCCACTGCTTCAAAGTAAGCTTGATTCTCAAGAACCTCAATCTGCTTCTCTTTAGGGAGTGATTGAAGTATTTCTTTTATCTCTTTACACTCGTATATGTTATTCTCCGAGTCTTCAACTAATTTATTACGACGGTTGGTGTATTCAAGTGCACCTAAAGTCGCTAATGCGCGAGGATCTAATCCTAGAATTTCCATGTATTCCTCTCCTTTCCTCTACAAATAATTCGATAGGGGAAAGGAGATTCCTTTAGTAATTTGGTAGAGTCTTTATACAGTTATATAAATTGTTAATGATTAATGGACATGTTATCTAGCAGGAATGTAGTAGAAATATACTTGAAAAATCCCTTAAAGATAATGAGAAGAAAGGAGAATCCAGTAAATTACACTCCTTTCACTTAAGAAATCTTCATATGAAAAGGTTATTTACTTATATTATAAATTTTATATTAGATTCTTTGACAAAGAGTAGATAGACATATGGAATAGAGGATGAATTAGCAGTTAAATTAGTATGATTTTTATGGAAGAATAAAAGACTTGTTAAAGTTTTTTAATGAATTCAATTTCATTATCTAATAATAATGGACGAGTTAAGTGTGAAGAATTTTCTTCAACCTGAGTAGAATTTTTTGCACCAGGAATCGCAACTGAAACTGCTGGGTGACCTAAAACATAACGTAAAGCAACTTGCGCTAAACTTCGATTTGAACGTACAAGTGAACGTAATTTCTCTACTGTGTTTAAGCTATCTTTAAACCATTTTTCTTTTGGCCAATCTTTTCTTAAATCATCGTCTGAAAATTGAGTTTCATGATTAAATTTCCCAGTTAAAATTCCCATTTTAAGTGGACCTCTTATTACAGCACCTAAATTATGTTTTTCAATATAAGGAAGGATGTCTTTTTCAGGTTCTTTATTCAAAATACTATAATCGAATTGTACGACATCTAAATCATTATTCTGATTAAAATGTTTTATATAATCTAAATCATTAGTAGAAACACCAACAGCTCTCACTTTACCAGACTGTTTTAAGGTTTGGAAAGCTTGTAGAAAGGCTTCTGTTTCTTCAGGTTTATCCCACCAAATATGACAAAAGTACACATCTATATAATCAGTTTTAAGCCGCAGTAAACTAGCATCAAATGCATCAATGATTTTTTGAGGGTCCCCATAAACGGCTGGTTGATTGGGATTATAATGATGACCAATTAATCCACCTTTTGTAGAAAGAATGATATCCTGCCTACGTTTATTTATAGCTTTTGCAACGAGTGTTTCACTATGACCTAGTCCATAAACATCAGCAGTGTCAATAAAATTAACCCCTAGGTCAATCGCTTTATTTATTGCATCAATTGATTCATTATCTTTTACTGCGCCCCATTCATCTCCACCAATCGCCCAAGAACCAAATCCTATCTCTGAAACTATTAATCCCGTGTTACCTAATAACCTATATTCCATTATGTACGGACTCCTCCTTTTCAGTTTATATTATTAGAAATATATATAGCGACCAGTTGGAATATTCTTGAATTTGTTTTCGAGATATAAATTAGAATTATTTAATCCTCTTTCTATAAGTATTTTTGATAAGTATTATTGAGAGCTTATGAGACTAAGAATAATAAGGAAAAGATTGCTTTTTAATAACGTACGTCCTGTTGAGAATACGGATATGCAATTATGCATATCCGTATTTATTATTTTTATAGTAATAAAATCTAATATATAATTAAAAAGTTTTTAATAAATTGTTAGGGAGATGCGAGTATGAAGAAAGTCATAGGACTTATAGTTTCATTATTTTTATTATTTTCTACCTATGCACCAACATTTACAGAAGCAGCCGAAGTTTTAAATAAAGTAGGCTGGGTCAAAGAGAATGAGAATTGGTACTATTATCAAAAAGATGGAAGTAAGCAAAGAGATAACATTACTTTAGATGGAGTTGAGTACTCCTTTTTTAAAGATGGAAGGCTAGTGGAAGGGAGAAAGCAAGCAGGGAAAGACACTTTATATTATAGTGAACCTGGTAAACTAAAGACCGGATGGAGTTTTTCTGCAACCTCATGGAGCTATTTAAAAGATGGAAAGTATGTGACAGGAACATTTACCTACCAAGGAAAACCATTTGAAATAAATAAGTACGGAGATATGGAAAAGGGATGGGTTACCCTTCGTTCTGCTGTTAAAAGAATCTATCCAAAGCCAGAAACAAAATTTCTATTTAAATCTAAACCTGTAAAGGATGGGGACGTCTTAGAAGTTATTTCAAAGCAGGGCTTATGGTATCAGGTAAAATATCAAGGAGAAGTTGGTTATGTTCGGATATTTGAATCTGTTGTAATTGGTGAATCACCAGTTCGTTCATGGGATGTAACAAAGGAAGCAACGAATTTGTCTCATTTTATTATAACTGAGTATCATAAAGATCCTGAAAAATACTTTCCGCCCAATATTCAAAAGAAATTTGATAAACAACTAGATAGTGATTTAGCTCTTCTTGCGAATGGATTAAAATGGATTGATCAATTAAAAGAAGCACTTTATTTAGATAATAAGCAAGGGTGGGTACAAGAAGAAGGAAAATGGACGTATTATAAAAAAGACGGGCAAAGAATAACTGGTTTCCAAGCGATTGATGGGAGACGTTATTATTTTGGTACCGATGGTTATATGCAAACGGGATGGGTACATACAAATGGATCAGATTATTATCTGGGGACAGATGGTGTAGTACAAACCGGTATCCAACATATTGATGGGAAAATCTATTACTTTAGTCCATTAGGTTCTGTACAATCAGGTTTTACAAATGTTGATGGGAAACCATATTATTTTGATGCTTCTCATGAGTCAAAAAATGGTTGGATGAAGCAAGAATTTAGTTGGTACTTACTACAGCCTTCAGGTGCATTACAAACAGGAGATTTTACATATAAAGACAAGAAATTTTCCTTTAATCAAGACGGAGAAATGATTAAAGGGTGGGTTACATTAGAATCCCTTGTTAAAAAAGTATATCCAGAGCCAGATTTAAGAAAAGTATTGCGTGCAAAACGTGTAAATAATGGTGAAGTGATAGAAGTAACTGGGAAAATTGGCTCTTGGTATGAGGTTAATTATCAAGGAGAAAAAGGGTATGTACGTATTCATGATGCCATTATTTTCGATCAGGAGGCTAAAAGTCCACTTACTTTGCTTGATGGAAAAGTAAAGATATTTGAAGGAGTATTAGATTATTTAAAAAGTGACGAACCAGTCATAAATAACGCGATCAAAATTTTAGAAGAAGAAGAACAGCGTTGGTTAGATGATGCAGAGACCTGGGAAAGTATTTCTAGTAACATAAACAATGCAAAGCAAGATGCACAGTATAAAATGCAATTGATGAAAGAATCACATGATAAATTGCAAGAACTAGTAAATGCAATGAAAGGTGACATTAAAAATTTAACGGTCACTCAAAGAAAAGAGCTATTTAAACTGCTTGGAAATACGGGAAAAGATGCTCTAGCCTACGGAAAAGAATGGATGGTATTTAGTGCTGATGTATATGTATCTATTCTTCAACATTATGAATCACTTTTAGAAGTCTATGCTGGTTACTATCAAGCATTAGATGTGGTTGCAGTAAAAGCAATTGAAACACAAAATGAGATTAATAAAGGACTTCGTCAAATCGAGGAAAATCATCGTAAGTTAGCTGAAGGGCTTTCTGGTGTTGTTAAAGATTTAGGACCAGTTGTAGATAGTTCTATTCGCTTAAAACATTCTGTAGATATAGCGAAACCTGCTATGGAGGAACTTGTACAAGTAACACGAAAAAACGCTCCAATCATTGCGCAAGATTTACAAGCATTAGATGCCAAAGTCCCAGGATTCTACACAGATTTCAATATGGGAATAGATCTTGCAAATATCTTTATGGACTCGGCCAATAAAATAGCAAGACATAAAGTTGATGTATCTGCTGCAGCTAGAAATATTGGTAATATTGATTTAAGCAGTGCATTGTATGATTTGGGTGGAGATCCATCTCGCATTTATAATCGTGCAAATGATGGAGATTTATCATTCGTATTGGGTATTACACCAATAATTGGTACAGGAAAAGAAATTGGACAACTTATCAAAGGTGAAGACTTAGTAACAGGTCAAAAATACAGTCCAGACGATTATGCATGGGGGACCTTGGCCGTCGTATCTGGTGGTACAACACGAGTTGTTGGTAAAGTTATAGGGAAGATTGGCGATCTTGAAAAGAAAGGAAAGGCACTAGAAGCAGCTGCTAAAGGTGGTCGTTCAGGAGAGATTGTTCTTGATAAGGTTCAATCATATGAACAAGCAAGAAATAAAGCAATGAGCTTATTGGGGGATTTTGGGGCAGATTCACAACCATTTATAGGAACAATGGAAAAAAGCGCTGGTTATGGTAAAATTGTTGGCAGAGAGACAGCTGATCATAAAGCAAGATGGCGATTAGATTATGACCCTAGTAAAGGGATGCATATAAATGTAGAAGATTTTAGAAATGGAAAAAAAGATAAAGCAATTAAATATGCAATTCCTTTTGAAGGAGACGAAGAAACCTTTAAATCATTATTAAAATATCTAAATAAATGAGGTAATAAAATGGCAACATTGTTGGAAGAGTGTATTGAAGCATTAGGTGAAGACATTGAAATTTTAGAGAATACTCAAGGAAAAATGGTAGTAAAAAGTTTTGAAAATGCATTCCCTATTACACAATGGGGGAGAGTAGATTGGTCCAACATTGAAAACTATGGTGATTTATATAATGAGGATGAAATAAAATTATATCTACAGAACTGTTTTGGAACATATTCTCAGACAGTATATATTATTTGGGATAATGCTAGAGTACCAGTAATCAAAACAAATTTACATCAAGTTTTAAATGTAATATATGATGTTACAGCTGTTAGTTTTGATACCTGGATATATTCACCAGATATGGGGTATGTCATTGAGTATCATCATGATGGTGATATACGTATTGGAGACGTAAAAAATATTGTTAAATAAATAGATTTTTATAAACAAACGTAGGATCATTGATTCCTACGTTTGTTTAGTATTAAGTAAAAATTTAATCACCAGAGAGTATTAGAAAATAAGGGTAACTGTAACTATGAACGATTCTAGATGGCCTAATGAAGATGGATAGGTCAAAATGGTCCATAGTGTAAATGGTGTGGAATTAAATTATGTTAAAAATAGAAAAACTGGTGAATTTGATGATTTTAAATTTAGAGATAAAAAATAAATAAGGGGCGTTTATTATGAAAGTAACTTGTTTGTACAACACTGGAGATTATCTAACAAAGGCAACCGAGGAAATATTTAACTTAGTTATTAAGAAGGAGTATATTGTTTATGGCATATGTAAGTTATAAAGTGGTGAGTTGACATATTTAATTTTAGGAGAACGTGAAAATATGCCATCTTGGTATCCAGCAGAATTATTTGAAATATCCGATGCGTTACAACCTATAGAATGGTATTGTGCAGAACACAGACATGTCAAAGATACTACTATAGATTATATATGGGGATATAAAGAGTTAGCCTTGGATGATACACATGCTCTTGGTTTAATAGAAAGAGAGAGTAAAGATATGGAACTATTTTTAAAGCGTAAAGCTGAAATTGATGAATTTGAGGCATTGTAATAGTAAGTGAATGAATTGATTAGCCTATAGAAAGCGTAGAAATGAAATATTTCTACGCTTTTTGATACATAACATTTAAATAAACAGCTTATTTTTGAAAAAGTTTAAAGATGTCATTTATATTGGCGCAGATATCTAATACAATGTACTCTATAGAAAAAAGTAGCTGCAAGTGCAACTACTTTTTTCACAAAAACATTATTATGCACATAACACCTTTAGCGTAGACTTGCGCTTAATGGTACTTGGGAATAAACTGTGAAATTGTTACCATAAGTACCGTGTCTTGAAAATGAGGAAGAAATTAAACCGTTCCAACTTTTGTAGGTAGATCCAGATGTATCTGCTCTTAGAAGTACATTTGAAAAGCTAGCCTGGCTAAAAGAATTACGTCCAGCATCTTCAACACCCTGAACCATTTTTACTGGTTCGCATTGAGAAAATGAGCCATATACAGGCTGATTTGCATATCTAGGGCTTCCATTTACATACATAGTAACCGTACCATTTCCGTTATTAATTATTTTAAGGTTTACCCGATCACCATCTTTAATTGATGTATCATATTGTGTGTTCCAATACTTACTGTTTTGACCTGATTCATTATATCCTGAATTAAGAAATACTTTATATCCACTTGGTGTTTTTGAAATACCACCCTCAACTTTAGATGCTCCAATACCTAAATACCAATTCACATATCCATCTTTAACAACAACTGATTTTGGTAGATTTATATCAGCTGCAATCCCGGTATAACTACTATTTGTAACACTTTTTACAGCACCTTCTGTAGCTGCAAAACTAGTAGTTGAAAACATTGATAGAGAAATTAGAAGTGAACCAACTAGATACATCATTTTTTTCTTACTTTTTCTAAATACTTGATTCATTTTAGATCCCCCATATTTTAAATTATTAAATTGTATGGAAAGTTGGCCAACTAACTACAACTTACAAATTAAAGATATATCAGGTTTCATTTGATGTATATATTTTCCTGTTATAAGTCATTGAAATGTCAAATAAATTTATTCTTTTATATTTATCAATATAGATGGAGTTGACAGAATAAAGTGGTATGTCTATTTAAATGTAAGAAGATTTTGTTAAGAATACTATTAAAACCTATAAATGTGTTGGTGATAATATGTACTACGATTCATTTAGGAGAGAAATATGGAATGAAAATAGGGGGGGGGCAAAGGGGATATCTGAAATGTTTAGAAATGGATTAAAAACAAAGGAAATAAATGAATAATTTTTGTTAAGGAATTCATTGAAATAGTTCGTAGATGAAGGGAAAGATATGATTTTAAAAGACATGGATTTCCTATATAAAAGAAGAAAGGGATCCAGTTATGGGAAATAAAAATACAAGATTAAAGTTAGATAATGCAGCTATTGAAGGGATGATAGAGGCATTAAAAGATGAAAATGAATGTTTACGTATGGAAGTCGATTATTTAAAGAAGTTAAAGGACTTCGTTCAAAAAGAGATGGAATTACGGAACAAGACAAAGAAAAAGTAACTTATCTTACAAAATTCGAAGGTATGGAACTTATTAAGATAGTATTAGATAAGTATAATGTTCATTACAATCGCAAAAAAATCAAAGTTCATTTAAAAAGAATGAGTCCAGTATAATACTGGACTCACATTCAAACAGCCGCTTAATTTTTTGTTTAATTCTTCAGGTCCAGTTCATCATAGGCGATCGATTGTTGGCTTGCTACGCTCAGTAATTGTTATTCTTTAACTCATCTTATATTACATTAGTTTAAGTATTGAGAGTAAAAGAATAGGAATAGAAAAATTAATGTTTTGCTAAATAATCTATTAAAGAAACTTAAAGGAATAACAAGTTCTCCTATTGTAAGGATTTTAAGTTTATCCTTATTTAGTCCTTTTATTAATTCTTTTAATGTTTGGAAATTTATTTTATTAACGAAAGACCAACTTGGCACAGCTTTTGTATCTGAACCTATTTTGAAAATGATATGAATACTATGTGCATGAAAACCGCTTATTATTAAAATAAGCATAAACCCTAAAATAATGAACCAAGTCATTTTTCAACATCTCCTTTCAGTATTTAATATTAAGATATTAAAACTGTTGAGAAAGTGTGCTGTTGTCCATGAAAAATATTGTGAATTTGTTGAGGAAATATTGAGAATGTTGCAATGCGATTGATTGTAGGGGAGTTAGAGTTAATAATGCTTGTCAGATTATATGCGTGAAAAAAGGAAATAGGAAAGAGAACAGTTGCGTAGACTGTTCTCTTAAGGAGCGGAAGTGCTGAACATTTTCAATGACAATGATTCAACCATTCCCCTAATAGTATGTGCAAATATTTATAATTTATACAAGAAAGACGGCTATTAAAAATAGCCGCCTTGCCCAGGGAGATTTCAAGAAAATTAGAGATTCATTATGGATACAGATTGGCTGTTACCAATCTACTCTTAGTATTGGAAATAATTACATAAAATATTCGTAGGTTAAAATCTTAATTCATTGTAGGATGAGTGACATGCAAAGTAAAAAGAGCACTTTTTAAAAGTGCTCTTTTTAAGATGTGCATTAGGACTTGAAAGAGGCATCAATGACAATTTAGAAGGAGATATTTCTATACAACATATGGAGGTACAATGGAAGGGTGACGATAAAAAATAAAAAGAGCAGTTAGAATGAACTAACTGCTTAGCTCTAGGGGAAATGAATAGTTTCAATTATCGAGACAATAAAAGGATAAGCAAAAAGGATTGAATTTGAAGAAAGTGTGTTGTTTTAATTGTATTAGGAGTTTTAATCATCGTATAACTATCTCCCCTATATGAATGGATAAATTGGAAAGAAGTCTTTGTATATCCTATAGGCTTAATTCTATGTATGATACTTGGACATTTTGAGTTACTAGAGTTTTATATATGAGTAGGGTTAGTATGTATTGTATGAGGTATCCTTAGGGCAATAGGAATTAGTGTTATATAGAAAAATAAGTACAGAGGGCATCTAAATGGGATGCTTTTTTATTTTGCATAGAAAAAGGAACCCAGAAGGGCTCCTTTTCTTATTCCGATCTATCTTAAGCGCATATAAGATAATGTTATTTTACATCTTAATATTAGGAATTACAATAAAGAAGTAAAGATTACCGTGAGGTGGTGTAAATAGGAGAAAGAACCATAAGTATTACTGCATGCTCTGGTTGTAATGAGCCTTGCATGTGGATATTAAATGTCTATTAAGTAAATTGGTCAAATTTTTTCTACAGGTGTTTCATAAAGGTAGATTAATTCGTAAATATGAAGCATTACGCTATAAGATAGAAATACTTACAAATTTTAAAAGAATTCCATTTGTGTACCAAGAAGCAAAATATATTTATGATAAAATATAGAAAAAGATGATTAAGAAGGGACAATTAAAGTGAAACCAACAATTTATGATGTTGCGGAAAAAGCAGGTGTATCAATAGCGACTGTATCTAAGGTAATTAATCAAACAGGGCGTATTAGTGAAAAAACAATAAACAAAGTAAATCAGGTAATGGACGAATTAGATTATCAGCCAAGTAGTGTAGCAGCAGCGTTAACAGGTAAAAAAACATATACGATTGGGGTACTTGTCCCAGATATCTCAAATCCATTTTTTGCAGAAGTAGCAAGAGCTTTTGAAAATAGTGCACGAGAATCAGGGTATACACTCATTTTATGTAGTACGGACCATCAAACAAAACGTGAGCATGAATACATTGATTTACTATTTAAGAAGCAAGTAGATGGTATTATTATTGCAACGGAGCTAAATGATTATAAGCTTGTAAAAAAAATCGTGAATCGAGATTTGCCACTTGTATTATTCACTGTAGATCATCCTTCTATTACGACTCATGTTGTGACAACAGATGATATGAGGGGAGGCTATCTAGCTGGAAGTTATCTAACGCAGAAAGGCCATACATCTTTAACGATTATGATGGAGAAGGATAGAAAAAGTAGCTTAGGGAGATTGACTGGTTTCAAACAAGCTCTAACGGATTCAGGAATTTCGTTAGATGACGATGCTATTATTAGTTGCTATTCGACAGTGGAAGATAGCAAACGTGCAAGTAAAGAACTACTTAATTTGCCTAACAGACCTACAGCTGTTTTCGCTTGTACTGATTTAATTGCTATATGCCTTATGAATGAAGCAAGAAAACAAGGACTTTCAATTCCGGAAGATGTATCAATTATCGGATTTGATAATACAATCTATGCTGAGATTGCAGATCCAGGGTTAACGACGATTGAACAGCCAATTAAACAAATGGCAGCCTGTACGTTTGAACAACTCTTAAAAACGATGGAAACGAAGGAGCATGCTAAACAAAAAATTACAATTATTCCACAGTTAGTAGAACGATCCTCAGTAAAGAATATTACATGATAATTTTTGTAGGTTACTTGAATGTAACAAAAGAAGGTCATCGTAACTAGGTATAGTTAGGATGACCTTCTTTTGTATATAGGGTTTATACAGAGTATTGCTCACCGCTTTTCGTATTTAAATCCTGTTCCATCTCATTTTCCTTTGGAATAGTAAGGAAATGAGTTAAAAATGCACCAAAGAAATACAAACCAGCAAAGATCCACATCACGCCGCCTACACCTAATGGACCGATGAAAGCAGTTACTACTAATGGTCCAACAAATGCTGATAATCCTGAACCTAAATTTAAGACAGACATTGCCGCTCCTTTGTTTTCAGGAGATAAAGATGGGACTAATGCTGTAAGAGGTACATAACCGGCAAGTGTTGCTCCGTAGCAACATGCAACGAATAATATAGCCCAATAATTATGCCCTACCATTTGTGGTACATAATAGAGTGCAAGAGTTACAATTCCGCAACCGACTCCTCCGAACCATTTAATCGTATTTACCCAGCCAAACTTGTCTCCAACAATACCAAAAATAATATTAAACACCATATTTACAAAGAATAGAGTACCCCAAATTTGAAGCCATTCAGTCATCGTAAAATTATATTTCATCATATAAGTAGGCAGGAAAACAACAAATCCAAACTGAGCGGCCGAGTTTATAATTTTAACAATACCACCTATACCAACTTTAGGATTTTCAAATGCGATGGTAATGCCTTTTAGTAATTCGCTTGATTTGTTAGCGCTTACGGTTTGTGCTTTAAATCTGTCCTTATTTACAACAATTGAGAACAATCCCCCGACGACAACAAAAATTAAAGCACTCCATAAAGTAGCGATTTCCCCGATTTTAGGAACCATATAGCTAGAATAGAAGGCTCCGATAACACTAAGTCCAAGCTGGAATACGAACCAGAACCAGCCAACTGCTCTTGAAAGCATTTGTTGAGGTGTACTGTAAGATACCCAAACTAGGAAAGAATAAGCAAATAAGGGATAACCAAACCCTCGTAGGGCATAGCAAAGTAATATTACAGGATAATTCATATGTTGAATTCCTATACCGATAAAACCGATTGATCCTAAAATAAATGATACTAAACCAAATGTCATTACTTTTCTTGGTCCCCACATTTGTACAAATACCCCTGAAAACCAAGAAGAAGCAGATACAGTAATACCGTAAATAGTAAATAAAAATGCAGCATGTTCTAGCGTTAGGCCTCTCTCAACGAGATAAGGGGATAACCATCCTTGTTCTAAACCATCCCCAATCATAAAAACAATAATTCCTATGTATCCCCAAGTTAAATTAGAGGGGATACCAATCCTGTCCATAAATGTTTTGCTTGAACTAATAGCGTTCATTCTCCCACCACCGATAAGTTATTTTTTGGTTAAGCGCTTAATTATTTTTGATAAAAAAAGTATACGCTTACATTTTAAGACCGTCAATGAAATTTTTTGACAATTTACAACTTTCTTTTATAGGAGCATTCTATTTACTTATCGGACAATAAAATAATAGTGAGTATGAAAAGAAAGGAATACCTTATAGATGGGAGTTTGGCCTTTAAAAGGCTTCGTTTTCTTTGTTATATCAGTATTTTAAAAGATTATTTTTGTAGTTGTTTAGATTATTTGTTTCTAATTATTAATTTGTATATAGACGTAGTACGTTTACTTACGAAATTTGAAATTCGGATGAAAAGAAGAGTATTCAAAAAAATAAAAATGTTTTCAATTTAGAATCAAGTGTGTATAATGAAGAAAAATAGGGAAAGCGCTTAACTAAATTTGATGTGCTAAACCTTATAGACTTTCATTTTTTTCTTAAATTTAAATAAAGAGGGAGAAATCATATGAATGTTTTAACGATTGGAATTATTGGTGCTGGACGAATAGGGAAACTGCATGTAGATAACTTGCAGCTGATGCCACAAGTAAAAATTAAAGCGGTTTCAGATGTTGTGATTAGTCATCTAGAAAAGTGGGCCGAGGATAAAGGGATTTCCACTCTGACTACAAACTATCAGGATTTATTAGCAGATCCAGAAATTGATGCTGTCTTTATTTGTTCACCAACAAATACACATGCGCAAATTATAAAAGAAGCGGCTCTTGCGAAAAAACATATTTTCTGCGAAAAGCCTGTTAGTTTCTCAGTAGAAGAAACATTAGATGCATTAGAAGTAGTAAAAGAACAAGGGGTATCTCTTCAAGTAGGTTTTAATCGTCGTTTCGATCCTAACTTCAGGAAAGTCTATGATCTTATTCAACAAGGAGAAGTGGGACACCCACATATTTTAAAAATTACGTCTAGAGATCCACAACCACCAAGTATAGAGTATGTTCGCTCTTCAGGTGGATTGTTTATGGATATGATGATTCATGATTTTGATATGGCTCGTTATGTGATGAATAGTGAAGTCATTGAAGTATTTGCATATGGCACAACATTAATTGATCCGTCCATTCAGGAAGTAAATGATGTTGATACAGCAATTGTCACATTAAAATTTGCGAATGGAGCTTTGGGGGTCATTGATAATAGCCGCCAAGCTGTTTATGGATATGACCAGCGTGTTGAAGTGTTTGGTGAAAAAGGCGCGGTTGCTGCGGATAATTGCTGTCCGACAACAGTACAAGTTTCAAAAACAGAAGGTGTTGTAAAAGACAAGCCGCTTTATTTCTTCTTAGAGCGCTACACGCAAGCTTACATTGAGGAAGTAACGCAATTTACAAAGTCAATTATAGAAGGACAAGCTGTTATTTGCAGTGGTAATGATGGGTTACAAGCAGAACGAATTGCGAAAGCTGCGAAGGAATCATTACTAACTGGAAAACCTGTTCAAATTGAACATAAACAGCCTGTATTAAATCAATAAAGAGAACGCTTACTTCTAGATAGATAAAGAGTAATGAATAGTAAGTTTATAAAAATATGAACTATGTCATTCACTCTTTCATAAAGCATGGGAGGTAGAAACAATGAATCCACTTATTTTTAAAGAAGATTGTCCATTAGACCTAATTGCAGTTGGGCGTTTATGCGTTGATTTAAATGCCAACGAAACACAACGTCCTATGGAAGAAACAAGAACATTTACTAAGTATGTGGGAGGTTCTCCTGCGAATATCGCAATTGGTGCGGCGCGTCTTGGCTTACAGACAGGATTTATCGGTAAAGTTTCCGATGATCAAATGGGCCGCTTTATTACAGGATACTTAAAGGATAACAATATTAATACAGATCGGATACGTATCGATCGTACAGGTGCGGTGACAGGTCTAGCTTTTACAGAAATTAAAAGCCCTGAAGATTGCAGTATTTTAATGTACCGCGACAATGTCGCAGATTTAAATCTTGATCCAACAGAAGTTTCTGAGGACTATATTAAACAATCAAAAGCTCTCTTAATTTCAGGAACGGCTTTAGCGAAAAGTCCTTCTCGCGAAGCGGTATTTTTAGCGCTAGAATATGCGCGTAAGCATGATGTAGTCGTATTTTTTGATGTGGATTACCGCCCTTATACATGGCAGTCAGAAGCTGAAACGGCTGTGTATTACAATCTAGCAGCTGAAAAATCTGATGTCATTATTGGAACGCGTGAAGAATTCGATATGATGGAAAAACTATTAAACTATGAACAATCTAATGACCAAGTTACGGCTGAAAGATGGTTTTCTCATCATGCGAAAATCGTTGTAATTAAACATGGCGGGGATGGGTCAATCGCTTATACGAGAGACGGTCAATCTCACAGAGGCGGTATCTTTAAAACAAAGGTATTAAAGACGTTTGGCGCGGGCGACTCGTATGCTTCTGCGTTTATTTACGGCTTAATGCAAGGGCTTGAGATTCCTCAAGCGATGCGATTAGGAGGCGCTTCTGCTTCCATTGTTATTTCCAAACATAGCTGTTCGGATGCAATGCCAACAAGGGCAGAGATTTCCGCATTCATGGAAACGGCTGAAGAAATTGTATAGAAACATCATAAACCAATAATTAAGTAAGGGCGTATCCTATTGGACGCTTCTACATTACATAAAAGGGAGAGAATGAATATGACAGTACAAACAGCACAAATTGTAAAAAACTACATTGGCGGCGAATGGGTAGAATCTATTTCAACTAAGATGGAAGCTGTATACAATCCAGCAACAGGGGAAGTAATCGCCCAGGTACCACTTTCAACAAAAGTAGATGTTGAACAAGCTGTATTAGCAGCAAACGAAGCGTTCAAATCTTGGTCTAAAACTGCTGTACCAAAACGCGCTCGTATTCTATTTAAATATCAACAATTACTAGTAGATAACTGGGAAGAGTTAGCGAAACTAATTACGATTGAAAACGGAAAAAGCTATAACGAGGCTTACGGTGAAGTTCTTCGTGGTATTGAGTGCGTGGAGTTTGCTGCAGGCGCTCCGACATTAATGATGGGAAAACAGCTTCCTGATATTGCAACAGGTATTGAGTCTGGCATGTATCGTTACCCAATTGGTGTTATAGGCGGGATTACACCTTTTAACTTCCCAATGATGGTTCCGTGCTGGATGTTCCCACTTGCAATTGCTTGTGGTAATACATTTGTATTAAAACCTTCAGAGCGTACACCACTTCTAGCAGCAAGATTAGCAGAATTAGCTGAAGAAGCAGGCTTACCAAAAGGTGTATTAAATATCGTAAATGGCGCTCACGATGTAGTAAACGGTCTTCTGGAACATAAATTAGTGAAGGCAATTTCATTTGTAGGTTCTCAGCCTGTGGCAGAATATGTATACAAAAAAGGAACAGAAAACTTAAAACGCGTGCAAGCATTAGCAGGTGCGAAAAACCATTCCATTGTATTAAATGATGCGAATCTTGAACTAGCAACAAAGCAAATTATTAGTGCTGCATTTGGTTCAGCTGGTGAGCGTTGTATGGCTGCTTCTGTTGTAACAGTAGAAGAAGAAATTGCAGATCAATTAGTTGAAAGACTCGTAGAAGAAGCAAATAAAATTGTCATCGGAAATGGTCTTGATGAAGATGTATTTTTAGGACCAGTTATTCGTGATAACCATAAAGAGCGTACAATTGGTTACATCGATTCAGGTGTAGAACAGGGCGCTACATTAGTTCGTGATGGACGCGAAGATACGGCTGTAAAAGGAGCTGGCTACTTCGTTGGCCCAACAATTTTTGACCATGTTACAAAAGAAATGAAAATCTGGCAAGATGAGATTTTTGCTCCTGTTTTATCTATTGTTCGTGTGAAATCATTGGATGAAGCGATTGAAATTGCCAATGAGTCTCGTTTTGCAAATGGAGCTTGCATTTATACCGATAGCGGGGCAAGTGTACGTCAATTCCGTGAAACAATTGAATCAGGTATGTTAGGTGTGAATGTTGGGGTTCCAGCACCGATGGCATTCTTCCCGTTCTCTGGCTGGAAAGATTCTTTCTATGGAGATCTTCATGCGAACGGTACTGACGGCGTTGAGTTTTATACTAGAAAGAAAATGCTTACATCTCGTTGGGAAAAGTAATCATGAAGAGAGAAGTAGAATCTCTCTAGGTGCTTGGAAGCGAAAGTAAGGAAGGTAGTAAAACATAAGAAGGAAGTATTAGGAGTCTATCAAATTCCTGATACTCCTTTTTCATATGTAGAATGACTGATAGAGATAGAAAGGAGCAAACAATATGCAAACTGTTAGAATGACGACGGCACAAGCTTTGGTGAAATTTTTGAATCAGCAATACGTAGAGTTTGATGGAGAACAACAAAAGTTTATTAAGGGAATCTTTACGATTTTTGGTCATGGGAATGTAGTAGGCCTTGGTCAAGCTTTAGAAGAAGACGCTGGGGAATTAGAAGTATATCAAGGGAGAAATGAGCAAGGAATGGCAAATGCTGCGATGGCGTTTGCAAAACAAAAACACAGAAAACAAATTATGGCATGTACTTCTTCTGTTGGTCCTGGATCAGCAAATATGATTACCTCTGCTGCAACAGCTTCTGCAAATAATATTCCCGTTTTACTACTTCCAGGTGATGTATTTGCAACAAGACAACCTGATCCTGTTCTTCAACAAATTGAACAAACACATGACTTATCTATTTCTACAAATGATGCTTTTCGTGCGGTAAGTAAGTACTGGGACCGGGTAAATCGTCCTGAACAATTGATGACGGCTATGATTCAAGCCATGCGTGTTTTAACGAATCCGGCAGATACAGGAGCTGTAACAATTTGCTTACCACAAGATGTCCAAGGGGAAGCGTGGGATTTTCCAAGTTACTTCTTCCAAAAGCGCGTTCACCGTATTGAGCGTCGTCTACCTACAAAAGCCAGTTTAGTGGATGCGGTTGAAATGATTAAGAGAAAGAAAAAGCCAATTATGATTTGCGGTGGTGGAGTAAGATACGCAGAAGCGGCAGAGGAACTGAAACAGTTTGCTGAGGCATTCCGCATTCCATTTGGAGAAACGCAAGCAGGGAAAAGCGCGATTGAAAGTTGTCATCCATATAATCTTGGCGGCATTGGGGTAACTGGGAATTTAGCAGCTAATACAATTGCAAAGGAAGCGGATCTTGTTATTGGAATCGGGACAAGATTTACTGATTTTACAACGGCATCTAAGCAATTGTTCCAGAATAAAGAGGTTGAGTTTTTAAACATCAACATTTCGGAATTCCATGCGAATAAGCTTGATGCATTGAAGGTGATAGCAGATGCAAAAGAAACACTTCTTGCTCTAATAGATGAACTGCAATCGATTGAGTATCAATCTAGTTACACAGTAGAAATCACTGATGCAAAAGAGGCTTGGGAAACAGAATTAGCACGTCTACATAATATTCGCTTTACAGGTCAAGGTTTCACGCCGGAAGTTGAAGGTCATTTCGATGAGAATTTAAATGAGTATGTAGACGCACTTGGTACAGAATTAACACAGACTACGGTCATTGGACAAATCAATACATTACTTGATGAAGATGCAATTATTGTTGGCGCGGCAGGAAGTCTTCCGGGTGATTTACAAAGAATGTGGGCATCAAGAAAACCAAATACATATCACATGGAGTATGGATACTCTTGCATGGGTTATGAGGTTGCGGGCGCACTAGGTGCAAAGATAGCTGAACCATCGAAGGAAGTATATGCAATGGTAGGGGATGGTAGTTACCAGATGCTTCATTCTGAGCTTGTCACAAGTCTTCAAGAAAATAAAAAAATTAACGTCTTATTGTTTGATAACTCCGGATTTGGCTGCATTAATAACTTACAAATGGGAAACGGTATGGGCAGCTTTGGAACAGAATTTCGCTACCGAAACCAGGAAACTAGTAAATTAAACGGGGCTATTATGAAAATTGATTTTGCAGCTAGCGCGGCTGGATATGGTGTAAAAACGTATCATGTTACATCAATAGAACAATTACGGGAAGCACTTATAGATGCGAAAAAACAAACAATTTCTACATTAATTGATATTAAAGTATTACCAAAAACAATGACAAATGGATACGAGTCATGGTGGCATGTAGGTGTTGCAGAAGTATCTAAAAGTCATAGTGTACAAGCTGCGTACGAGAGTAAAGTAAGTAACTTGCAACAGGCAAGGTCATATTAGATTAGGACACAAAGAGAGCTTTTATCTACATGCATATTGTCTAGGAAGCTCTCTTTTTAACAATCAGATAAGAGAAGTTGGCAAGTTTCTATCACATTTTGTAAAGAGGAGAGACAAGGGGATGTTCAAAGAAAATACAATTAAGCTTGGAATTGCACCAATTGCTTGGACAAATGATGATATGCCGGAGCTAGGAGCAGAAAATACGTTTGAACAATGTATTAGTGAGATGGCACTAGCTGGATTTAATGGAAGTGAAGTAGGGAATAAATACCCGAGAAATACAGTTGTATTAAAAAAATCTTTGGAATTACGAAACTTGGAGATTGCTAGTGCATGGTTTAGTACGTTTTTAACAACGAAGCCGATTGAAGAGACGGTAGAAGAATTTATTAAGCATAGGGATTTCTTGCATGACATGGGTGCAAAAGTCATCGTTGTTTCAGAGCAAGGGCATAGTATTCAAGGTTTAATAGATGTACCACTATTTAAAAATAAGCCTGTTTTTACAGAAGAAGAGTGGGAAAAGCTAGCGGATGGGTTACATCATCTCGGTAAATTAGCTCAGGAAAAGGGGCTGCATATTGTATACCATCACCATATGGGTACGGGTGTTCAAACAACGGCAGAAATTGAAAAGTTAATGGATATGACGAATCCAGAGCTTGTATCCCTACTTTTTGATACAGGTCATCTTGTTTTTTCAGGAGAAGAGCCACTTTATGTTTTGAAAAAATATTTACCTCGTATTAAACATGTACATTTAAAAGATATTCGCCAGGAAGTAGTAGATGCTGTAAAGGAAAACAATTTAAGCTTCTTGCAGGCAGTGAAGAATGGTGCATTTACAGTTCCTGGAGATGGCGTAATTGTATTTGATGAAGTGTTTACTACCCTTGCGAACTCTGAGTATAAAGGATGGTTTGTGGTAGAAGCAGAGCAAGACCCAGCTTTAGCGAATCCTTTTGAATACGCATTAAAAGCCCGAAAATTTATACAAGAAAAAGCACGTCTTTAATTTCCGCATTTTGAGATTATCCCTAAGTTAATGATATGACAATCAACAGGTCTTTTTTACAAAAGGAATAAAAAGACGAGAAGGTTGATTTTACATTTAATAAATAATATTGAAATAGGTGAGTATGTAATGCCATTAGTTCAAATGAAAGATATTTTAATAAAGGCAAATCAAGAGAAATATGGGGTTGGAGCTTTCAGTGTCGCTAATATGGAAATGGTAATGGGAGCTATTCAAGCAGCAGAAGAGTTACATTCGCCGCTTATTCTACAAATTGCGGAAGTTCGTTTGAATCATTCGCCAATTCATATGATTGGCCCTTTGATGGTAGCTGCAGCGAAAAAAGCAACTGTTCCAGTAGCAGTTCACTTTGATCACGGTATGACGTTTGAAAAAATTAAAGAGACATTAGAAATTGGTTTTAGTTCGGTTATGTTTGATGGCTCTCACTATCCGTTAGAAGAGAATATCCAAAGGACAAAAGAAGTTGTGGAGCTTGCGAAACAGTACGGAGCGACAGTAGAGGCTGAGATTGGCAGAGTAGGTGGTAGTGAGGACGGATCAGAAGATATTGAAATGATGCTGACAAGTACTAAAGAAGCAAAAAGATTTGCAGAAGAAACAGATGTTGATGCGTTAGCTGTTGCGATTGGAAATGCGCACGGGATGTACAATGGAGACCCTGATTTACGATTAGACCGCTTGCAGGAGATTAATGGGATAGTCGATATTCCTTTAGTATTACATGGTGGGTCTGGCATTAGCCCAGAGGATTTCAAGCAATGTATTCAACATGGTGTTCGAAAAATTAATGTAGCAACAGCGACGTTTCAGAATATAGTTTCTGCGGTTAACACTGCTGTCCTAAATACTCCTTATTTAGATTACTTTACGTATCATCAAGATGTAATTGAGTCCGCATACGAAAACGTTAAAAATCATATGCTCATTTTCGGAAGTGAAAACAAAGCACAACCAGAAAAGCTTTCTTCATTATTTAGTTAGCTGACAAAGGTAGAGAATGATAGATTAGCCATAAAAAAAAGGGGGAGAACATCATGTTAGGTAAATTAGGTAAATTAAATGAAGGGTATAATGTATTAACAGAAATGAACGGTCAATGCAGTGATATGTTAATGGATATAGGTATATATAAGATGTCTAATGGAAAAGAAGAGCTGTTATTTGATAATAAGAATGAAACGGCAGTACTTTTACTAGAAGGGGCAATACGTTTAGAGTGGGATGGAATGGAACAAGTTATTCAAAGGCAGTCTGTTTTTGAAGAAAATCCTTGGTGTTTACATGTGGCTAAAAATGTGAAGGTTACAATTACTGCTCTTTCAGATAGTGAAGTGCTTGTCCAAAAAACAGATAATGACCAAGAATTTGCGTCCAAGTTGTATAATCCAAATGAGTGTCAAAGTGTTGTAGCTGGAGAAGGCGTATGGGAGGGAACAGCGCAGCGTGTTATTCGTACGATTTTTGACTATAACAATGCAGCATATTCTAATCTGGTAGTAGGAGAAGTTATTTCTTATCCAGGGCGATGGTCCAGTTACCCACCGCATCATCATGACCAACCAGAGGTATATTATTATCGCTTTAACAAGCCACAGGGATTTGGATGTGCAATGGTAGGTGAGGACGCTTATCGCGTTGTACATAATAGCTTTATTACAATTCCAGGTGAGCTAGACCACCCACAAGCAACTGCACCTGGATATGCAATGTATTTTTGTTGGATGATTCGGCACCTTGAGAATAACCCATGGAATGATCGTATCATGGAGGAAGACCACAAGTGGTTATTAGAACCAAACGCGAAAATTTGGCCAGAAAAGGAATAGACGAAAATAAATACGAGCACTCCTATTTTTAGTTTAGCGAGTGCAAATATTCAAAAAGAAACTTCAATAGTAACACAAGAAGTGACGCAATACTCAAATGGAAACACTGGTGGTTAATAGAAAGACTGCACTGGAACTTAGCGAAAAACCTTGCAATTTTGTCGGAATGCAAGGTTTTTTCTTTATTCCAATTTTATTTCACCTTAATACTGATGTGAAATGAAATTGAGGATTTACAAAGAATTTACTATACGAATAAAAAAGAACATTGATTGTTAGCTGTATGCCTGACAAATTTTGTATTCGTTAGAAAAGGAATTTGAACTGTACAATCGAACGTGAAATTTTAATTCTATTTAGTTATGTTGAGAAATAATATATGTTTTGACACTCCCGCGGCTAAAGACACAAGCTGACTAACGTCAGTGGGATTCTTGCTACCAAAGGCGAAGTCTATTTCTAGTATCGCTGACGTGCAAGATTGCGGTGTGCCATCACCACTCCGTATCCAGTGCATATAGCAGATACGGCACTCATTCTATTACCAAACGAGTCAGATTGTAAGTTCTCAAATGTGTTTTAGCGTCTCGTGCTTGACGGCTCAATACATTTTTACGGAGTAGAAGAATTTGTTACTCCAACCTCCTATGTATTCTGTTTTCAGAGAACAAGATTGTTTTAGACACTTTTACTTGTCTATTATGAAAATGATACCATTTCAAATTCTTGATGTACGGAATGTACCTTCGGTTTTTTATTTGTACATCGTATTTGACCTCACTCTCATTCAAGGTGCTATCATACCGTAGTGGGCTTTCTCGTTCGGAAAATCTATAAAAGGTGAGATGAACAGAGATTCTTATACGTGTTCAATATAAAAAGTTAAATATTGAATTTAAAATTGTCTTTAAAGAAGGAGACAATTGCTTAATGAAGCTTATTAAGCCTTATTCAAAGTTATGTAAAAGAATAATATCATAAACATTAATAAAATTAACAAAAAATATTCTAGCTAAAAATTAGAGGACATCCATTCATTGAAGCAGAAAAAATGTTTTCAGGATAGATGTCCTTTTTGTATTAAAAAAAGAATATATTTTCTCAACAGGACAAATAGTAATTATCTATAAGTGTTACTTATAGGGATAATAGGAGAATAGAAATTAATGATAAAGGAGAATGCGAAATGTTAACAGTAATATCTAATAGTGATCTAGCTAAAATCCGTGAAGAAGATGTAGATGTATTAAAGGTAATGTCGCATCCGGTTCGATTAAAAATCATAAGTGAATTAATGCATCATAAAATGTGTAATGTTACACAGTTAACAGAAATATTAGGACTTCCACAGTCCACTGTTTCACAACATTTAGCAAAATTAAAAGGAATCGTACTCCGTGCAGATAGAAGAGGTTTAGAGATGCACTATTATATTGAGAATGCTAAAGCTCGTCAGATTGTAGAAATTTTAGGATTATAGGTCAATTTTTCAGAGTGTCTTTTCTTGTTGGTAAAAAGCTCACTCACATATTGATGAATTAGATCAGAAACCATAACTCTACTATGGAATAAACAACATAAGAAATTCTAACATCATCTGGAAAGAGATTAATATGTAATATTGCATTTGTTAGTCTGTATCTATATTGGTAGATAAAAGCCACCAATATAAATAAAAAGGACATGCAGTCGTAACTGCCGCCCTTTTAGGAGGAATTCAAGATACCAACAGGACGCGTATTGGTAAACAGGTTCAAAAATAGTATATGTGTTAAGAAAAAGTCCTATACAAAAAATTACTGTAAGCAAGCCTATTTATATGTGAAATAAAGAAGGGCCGTCCTATTTGGAGGGCTCTTCTCGTTTAAAGAATTAATATTCAAATAGTTTATTCATTAAATTTTGAATTTCACGTCTTCTTTTTTCTATTTATCAATTGTATACTAATTACCCTCAATTATTAATTGAGGGTAAAGAAGTAACTGTTGAGACTAAGTTTACTGAAAAAGAAAAAGAAAAAAGGTTTTGTAAAGCTAGCTATTACTTTCATTGGTACTAAACAGCAAGAAAGAGAAATAGTAGTGTTTGAAGACTTATTACATAAAGGTCAAGTAATTGTAACATACCCTGATGTTAATCAGATTTGGAAAAAGAAAAACAAATTTGCACACTATACTTGGCATATAGATGAGACTTATATCAAAGTCAAAGGAGAGTGGGGTTATCTTTATTGTACAAGGGAGCAAGATGGAGTTAATGATGAATAGTTAATTTCATAATTAAGAAATAGTTAAGAAATAGTTAAGCCCGGTTTAAAATTTGCTTTCTATACTAAAAACATAAGCATACAAGAAAGTTGGTGTTCTTACATGAGCGCAATAATAAAGACTACAAATTTAACAAAGATTTATGGCAATCAGAAATCAGTGGATAATCTTAATATAACCGTAAATCAAGGAGAAATTTACGGCTTTTTAGGTCGAAATGGTGCAGGGAAGACGACTACAATTAGGATGTTATTAGGATTGATAAAGCCCACCCATGGAAAGATTGAAATATTTGGAGAAGATTTATTAAAAAATCAAAAAGAAATCCTTAAAAGAATTGGGTCTATTGTTGAAGTTCCTGGATTTTATGAGAATCTTACAGCACGGGAAAATCTACTAATTAATGCAAAAATTATTGGGATACACAAAAAAAATGCAATTGATGAAGCGTTAGAAATCGTGGGATTGCAACATGAAACTAAAAAGCTTGTGGGTAAATATTCTTTAGGGATGAAGCAAAGATTAGGGATTGCTAGATCTCTTCTTCATTACCCAGAATTATTAATATTAGATGAGCCTACTAATGGTTTGGACCCAATAGGAATTAAGGAAATTAGAAGATTGATACAAAATTTAGCTAAAGAAAGAAAAATTACTTTATTAATATCCAGCCACATTTTATCGGAAATAGAACAGTTAGTAGATCATATGGGGATCATTCATGAAGGTAAGCTCTTAGAGGAAATCGAATTTAACAGCCTTAGAAAAAAGAATCGCAAATATATTGAGTTTCAAGTATCGAATGACAATAAAGCTACAAAAATCTTAGAGAAAAACTTTGGTATTTTTGATTATGAAGTTCATAATGAGGGGATTATTCGCGTTTATTCTAAACTTGGGCAACAAGGAGATATTAATAAAATATTTGTACAAAATGATATTCAGGTTTTGAAAATCTTGATGAGTGAAGACAGATTAGAAGATTACTTCACAAAATTAGTTGGAGGTGGAACAATTGGTTAATCTGTTATATACAGAATTATTAAAGTTAAAACGATCCCATATGTTCTTAATTAGTATTCTCGGTGCATCGGTAGTACCTTTTATGGTAGTAGTAGCATCATTTGTAAGCTTAAAAACTAAACATCCTACTCCTACTATTGTATTTAGTCAATTGTTTGGTGAAGTAAATTTATATACTGTTCTAATAATAGGAGTACCACTATATGGGGTAGTAACCGCCTACCTATTTATTCGGGAATATACAGAAGATACATTAAAGAATTTATTAACTATACCTGTATCACGTATGAATTTTCTTATAAGTAAATTCCTACTTCTATTTTCGTGGATTATGATGTTAACTTTTGTAGCATGGGGATTAACATTATTATTAGGGATAATATTTCAATTTGATGGACTAAGTTCATCCTTAATAAGGGAATCTTTTGTACAGTTTTTGATAGGTGGATTATTGCTTTTTATTTTATCAACACCAATCATACTTTTAACAATTGTACTTAAGAATTACGTACCGACCATTGTATTTACAGTTGTAATAACCATGATTAATTTAATGACAGCAAATTCAGAACATAGAGGATTGTTTCCATGGGCAGCAGCAGGTGATATCTCAAGAAATACGCTTCAGCCCACTTATCCTCCCGAGTACTCCTATATAGGTATATTCGGAACATCTATTATTGGATTAGTATTATTGATTTCATATTTTAAAAAGGTAGATATTCATTAAGAATAATAAAATGGGACCATCTAAAACTATTAGGTAGTAACAAAAAGTAGATTAAAAAATTTTAATTAGCGTTTGATTTATATATATGGTAAGGAGGAGTTTGAAAATGTCTTTTTCTCAGTTCAATATTGATGCTTTTCGAGCCGTTAACGATTTAGGTAAACAGTACCCATTTCTCAATTCTACTATGACGTTCGTGGCAGAATATATGGTATATTTCTTAGCTTTAATTATTGTAGTGTATTGGTTTACTCGATCTAACCAAAATCGAATGATGGTTGTTCAAGCGATGATTGCTTTTGTGATTGCTGAGGTTATCGGGAAAATAGCAGGAAAGTTACATTCAAATTATCAACCATTTGCAGAGTTACCCAATGTTAATAAATTGGTAGAGCATGCTGTTGATAATTCATTTCCAAGTGACCATACAATTTTATTCTTTTCAATTTGTTTTTCATTTTGGCTTGTTCATAAAAAGATTGGTTGGCTATGGATTACACTTGCATTCTGTGTAGCCATTTCTCGTATTTGGGTAGGAGTTCATTATCCTTTCGATGTTATAACAGGTGCTATATTAGGGATTGTTTCAGCGATAATTGCTTATTGGTTAGTACCAAAAGTTACTTTCTTGAAAAGAATACTTTCTATATATGAAAAAGGGGAAAACTACATTTTACCTGCAAAAGATAAATCAAAAAATTTTTAAGGAAAAACATCTGAATTATAAGTAGCTTTTTGCTTATATTGTTAATTTGATGTTAGATAAAAATGTAACATTTCTAGGACAATTGAAGTGGCTTAAACTTGCCACTTCAATTGCCCTAGAATAACTGAGTAAAAATATGGTTTATATATGTATCATAAATACGAATAACGTTTTCTTGGTAAGAATTTACTCATTACAATTTTTTTTGGAAGACTAAACCTCATAGACATACCCCACATCATTTTCACTCCAAAAATGAATTTCATACTTAAGTTAAAACAGTTATAAGGGATAGGATAACATTGGTGTTCATTCCTTTTTGTAATAATTGTGGATATACATAATTATTTTTTTGAAAACAATTTACAGTAATATTACGTTTTTTAGAGGAGAAATCAAGTTGTCAAAATCACTAATAAATATGATTTATTAGTGATTTTGACAACTTGAGAAAATAATTCGTTTATTATTTTGATTACAATATAAGGTAGTATTAGAATGCAGCGTGGAAAGTTAGAGAAAATAAACTGCATATCAAAAGGAGGATGATTTTGGATAGTTATGTTTGGATTATGAATATCAGAATAAAAAACTATACAATTTAATGAGTGGTAGTGTACATTTGGACGTGTAATTCGCGATAGAAATCCTAGTGGCAAATTATTTCTTAAAGTAGTGTGTTAGGCTCTAACCACAGGAACTGCCATGAACGTTAGGGATTTAGATATTCTACGTTTCAAACATAGCAAAGGTGTTAAAATCTGAATAATTAGAATTAAGTCAAATTAAATGGGGAGTCCTTATGAAGAAAATTTTAGTTATATTTCAAAATGGGAATTACTCGAGGCTATTTTTTGCATCTTTTACTTCACAAATGGGTAGTACAATTGGTTTAACTGCACTTATGTTTTATTTTTTAAATCGTTTTTCGCACCAACCTGCATATGCTACTATTACGGAGTTGATGTTGTCTTTGCCCACATTAGTAGTATTTTTTCTTGTTGGTGTAGTTACTGATAGGATTGATCGACAAAAAATAGCTCAAAATTGTGATTGGATTTGTTCTATATTATCGCTTTTATTATTGTGGTCTCTTTTTCTAAACTGGATGCCAGTAGCATTTGCGCTGTTATTTTTAAGAAGTATGGTAAAGAGCTTTTTTACACCCGCGCAATCATCCCTTGTACAAGGTGTTTTAACAAGAGATGATTATGCTACTGCAGTTGGTTTGAATCAGATGGTTACAAGTTTGTTTATGCTTTTTGGTAGTGGTATCGGGATTTATTGTTATTGGGTAATCGGTATTTATGGTGCAATCTTAATTGATGCAATTAGTTTTTTTATTAGTGCTCTTCTTATAAAATCTTGTAGAATGTCAGAAGAAATTCGTATGCCAAACGGAAAACATACTATCAAGGATTTGAACATTTCAATTGTAATGAAGGATTTTGTGAAGGGAATACGTTATATTTTGAACCACAACTTGTTACTTACACTTATCTCCGGATTTATAGTTTTCGGAATTTTAAATGGAGGGCTCTCAGTGATGCAGGTATTTATTTTAAAATACAAACTAGCCCCAAGAAACTATGAAGAAGTTTCAATTATATTAAGTATAGTCTTTGGTATCGGGATTTTACTTGGTAGTGTTATAGCATCTATACTTTCTCAAAAAATAAAGCTTTATCATTTACTAATTTTAGCTTTGTTTATTGGAGGAGGAGCGACTATTTTGAGCTCATTAGTCAATACAGTTTGGCTGTATGTTATTTGTACGGGCATAGTTGCCCTAGCACTTCCGATGATTAATGTAGCTATTGGAGGTTGGATTCCGAAAATAGTAAATCCAAAAATGATGGGAAGAGTACACGGGTGTATTAATCCTTTGATGATGCTCTCACAGTCACTAACCTTACTTTTTATTGCTGGATTTTACCCAGGTATTCTTGCAGTTGAAACTCTTTTTTGGATAGTTGGCGGATGTTTAATATTTGTAGGAGTTTTTTACATGATTAGCATTCCACGATTAATGAAAGTAGAAAAATCAGCTAGCATAACGCTCGAATAATTGTAGTTGATCAATTAATTTAACTAGGATTTGTGAGGGGTTTTATGGAAATTTTTGTTACCAAAATTAAAGATATAAATGATCGAAAATTAGAAAAAATTTGTTCGTGGATAGATGAAGAGAAAAGATATAGAATAAAAAAATTTATTAATAAAAAAGATAAAATTAGAACCTTGATTGGTGAATTACTAGTAAGGACTCTAACAAATAAAAAGCTTAAAATCGGTAATGAAAGAATAGTATGGGGGAAAAATCATTATGGAAAACCTTATTTAAAGGGGTATCCGAATTATTACTTTAACATTTCACATTCGGGAGAATTTGTAGTATGTGCAATTAGTAATAACCCTGTTGGAATTGACATTGAACAAATAAAACATATTGAATACGAAGAAATAGCAAAAAGTTTTTTCTGTGATAGTGAATATGCTTATATACAAAAAGGTGATGTTAATTATCAATTGAGAAAGTTTTATGAGGTATGGACATTGAAAGAGAGTTATATTAAATGCTATGGAAGCGGATTATCAATGTCACTAAAATCATTTTCTATTAATATAGATAGTCACAACGCTGTTCGTATACTTTCCGATAATAGAGAAAAGAGTAATTCTTATTCAATGGCGATTTTTGATATAGAGTTAGAATACAAAATGGCTGTATGTTCATTAAATGAAGAAATTTCTAGTAATATAACAGTGATTAACCAAGATATTATTATTAATGATTTTTACAAACTTTTATCAGATAGAGGTGCATTTTAATGATGTTATTTTGTTTGCCTTATGCAGGAGGGTCCGAAGCGTTATATTATAAATGGGGTGATTATCTAACCCCATCTATAAATCTATGTCCAGTACTGTTAAAGGGAAGAGGGAAAAGATTCAATGAACCATTTTATAATAGCTTAGAAGAAGCGGTAGATGACATCTTTGATAATATTCGGGATAAAATAGGTGAGGAAGATTATGCAATTTATGGACATAGTATGGGGAGCCTATTAGCGTATGAATTATACTATAAAATAATAGAAATGGGATTCAAGAAACCCAAGCATATCTTTTTTTCTGGATACAAAGCACCGAGTGAAAGGGAAAAGAAGGAGATAACTTATAATTTACCAAATAACGAGTTTAAAAATAGAGTTATAGAATTAGGGGGAACACCAGAAGAATTAATTCATAACGAAGAATTGTTCGAATTTTTCATCCCTTTACTAAAACATGATTTTAAAATAGTTGAAACATATGAATATAAAGAAAAAACGGATAAAATCACATGCGATATTACTGTATTAAACGGAACAGAAGATTTAATTAGTCTAAAAGGCATAATTGGTTGGAAGAAGCATACTTGTGGAAATTTTAAGATTTATAATTTGGAAGGAAATCATTTCTTTATAAATAACAATGTGGAAAAAATTACAACAATAATAAATGATACGTTAACTGGGGTTTTAAATTAGATTCCTCAGATATATACCAATAGTTATCCTTACTTACTCATTTTCTTAATTATGTGCTGTAGTAGCGTTATCTGTAACTTGATATGAGTTTTAATATTTGTCTTTAATTAAATTACCGTAAAAATTTCTGATTATTTTAACTTTTTTGATAAATTTTTATCATATGTTTTTTGTATGAAAATAAGGAAATTTTTCTCGTAGTAAGTTAAATTTTTTTATAGAATTCCTTTTAGTAACTTCTAAATAGGGGGGATTGTATACCTTGTTATGAACGATGAATTTTTTATTTAATTCATTCTCTATATTTTTAACAGTAATAAAATAATAAATAATTTTGGTAATGGATAATTACTAAAAAAGGGGAAATCCAACATGTCTATTAAGAATTCTGGTGAAATAAACAAGGATGGGACAAGAACTTACGATGAGATTACAGTAGCAGAGCAAGATATGATATTAAATAAATTCAATTCCACAAAAACCGAATATCCAAGAAATAAGACCATAAACCAGCTATTTGAAGAACAAGTGGAGAGAACACCTGAAAATATTGCAGTTGTGTTTAAAGATAAACAACTCACATACAGGGAACTTAACGAGAAATCCAATCAATTAGCAAGGATGTTAAGGAATAAGGGTGTTAATACAGATGCTATTATAGGATTAATGATTGATAGATCACTTGAAATGATAATTGGAATAATGGGTATTTTAAAATCTGGAGCAGCTTACCTCCCAATTGATCCTGATACTCCAAAAGCAAGAATTGATTATATGTTACGGGATAGTCATACCATGATTTTATTGACTCAAGAGAAATTCATTAAGAAAATCGAATATGATTTAGAAATAATCAATTTGGACGAGCTAGATTCAAGTGACTTAAGTACAGATAATCTGAAACATGTAAATCGTTCTGATGATACAGCTTATATTATTTATACATCGGGTTCTACTGGAATACCAAAGGGAGTTATCATTTCGCATTATAGTGCTATCAGAGTCGTTCGAAATACAAATTACATAGAAATAAAAAATAATGATACCATTCTACAGCTTTCGAATTATTCTTTTGATGGATCAATTTTTGATATATATGGAGCTCTGTTAAATGGGGCGAAATTAGTAGTGATAGAAAAAGATACAGTCACGGATATAAATAAGCTTGGAAATATAATTAAGCAAGAAAACATAAACGTAATGTTTATTACAACTGCTTTATTTAATGCGCTTGTAGGTATGAAAATAGATTGTTTAATCAATATAAGAAAAATATTATTTGGTGGAGAAAGAATTTCAGTCTCCCATGCAAGAAAAGCATTAGAATTTCTGGGGAAAGATAAACTCATTCATGTATACGGACCAACGGAAAGTACTGTTTTTGCCACATATTACTTTATAAATGAAATAGATGAGGATGTTGACACTCTACCTATAGGTAAACCGTTAGCAAATACTTCAGTTTACATAGTAGATGAAAAGAAAAATTTACTTCCTATTGGTGAACCTGGAGAACTTTGTATTTCTGGTGATGGATTAACTAAAGGGTACTTAAATAATGAGCAGCTAACATTAGAGAAATTCGTTAAAAACCCATTTGCAGAAGGAGAGCGTTTATACCACACAGGAGATTTGGCTAGGTGGTTACCTGATGGGAATATTGAATTTATAGGAAGAATTGACCATCAAGTAAAGGTTCGGGGATTTAGGATTGAACTTGGAGAGATAGAGAGTCAGTTATTAAAGCATCCAAATGTAAAAGAAACTGTAGTTGTAGCAAGAGAAGAAAAGGACAAGAGCAATTATATTTGTGCATATCTAACATTAGTAGGAGAAGTTACTGTTGAAGAATTAAGAAAATTTTTAGGTGAAAAGTTACCTGATTATATGATTCCTACTTATTTTCTTAAGTTAGATAAAATGCCGTTAACAGCAAATGGAAAAATAGATAAAAAGTCTTTACCTGAACCAGATCGAAGTTTTAATACCGAGGTTGAATATGAGGAACCAAGAAATGAGATTGAAAAACAGCTCGTTTTAATGTGGCAGGAAACTTTGAATATAAATAAAGTTGGTATTAATGACAGTTTTGCAGTTCTTGGTGGACATTCGATAAACGCAATGGAGCTTTTATCTAAAATGAATGATAGGTTAAGTGTTGATTTACCATTAAAGGAACTGTTTAGATTATCCACAATAAAGAAAATAAGTGCTTACATCGAAACAAACAAGGGAGAAATTATTGAGAACCGACAATTTACAAAAACTACAGATTTAAAGAATTTACATGAACCTTTCCCACTTACAGGTATACAATTAGCCTATTTAATAGGTAGAGATCCGGCTTTTGAAATTGGTGGAGCAGCTACAAATTTAACGGTTGAATTTGAAATAGATATTAATATAGATAGGTTTAATAGTGCATTACAAAAATTAATTAATAGACATCCAATACTAAGAACAATAGTTTTTGAAAATGGAACACAAAGAATCTTAGAAGGAGAACTTCTTTATTCTGTAGACACAGTAGATGTAAGGCATTTAAATCAAGAAGATATAATGATACGTATATTGGAACAAAGACAAAAAATGATAGCTAAAATCATAGATCCAAGTACTTGGCCATTATTTGAGATAAAAGCATTTATATTACCCAATAATCAAAAATATTTTTGTTTAAATATAGATCCGCTAATTTGTGATGACAGTAGCATGAAAATATTAATCAAGGAATTTAAAATGTTTTACAATCAGCCAAGTCTGCAGCTGCCTGAGCTGGAGTATAATTTTAGAGACTATGTTTTAGCAACCAATGAATTTAGGCAATCTAATCGATATAAAAAAGATGAGAAGTACTGGTTAAATAAATTGGATAATTTCCCAAGTGCACCAGCATTGCCTTTAAAATGCAACCCATTAGAAATTGAAAAACCTACATTTAATAAATGTTCGGAATTTTTAGAACGTGAAACGTGGAATAGATTAAAACAAAAAGCAAGAGAAAAAAATCTTACCCCTACATCGGTTTTATGTGCTGCATATGCTTACGTCTTAGCATATTGGAGTAATCAGAGTCAATTTGCAGTAAATTTAACTGTTTTTAATCGGATACCGTTCCATCAAGACGTAAAAAAAATCATTGGGGATTTCACAACTCTAATGTTATTAGATATTAATGCGAAAGATAGTATTGAGTCATTTTGGAAATTTGCTACGAAGGTACAGGATACATTGTTAGAAGCCCTTGAACATAGACATTATGATGGTGTGGATTTTATAAGAGCTATTGGGAAAAAACATAGAATGGTTAATCAAGCTATAATGCCTATTGTATTTACAAGTGTATTGAGTGAGGACTCAGATGATTCATTTAATCATTTGATAGATTTTGAAAAAATTAAATTTTTTAGTACAAGAACATCCCAAGTTTATATAGATAACCAAGTTTATGAATTAAATGGAGGTTTATATATTACATGGGATTACGTTGAACAATTATTTGAGATCAATGTTATTAAATCAATGTTTGAACAATATATAAATGTATTAAATCAGGTTATATTTAATGATCAAGTGTCAGGTATTAACCTTAGTGAGAATAGCATAAAAGTTATTGAAACCTATAATGATACAAACAAAAAGTTTGATAAGTGTACTTTACATGAAATGTTTGTGAATCGAGCAAAACTAGTACCAGATAAGGTAGCTGTAATTCATCATGATGATTCGATAACTTATAAAGAACTAAATGAAAAATCAAATCAAATTGCAAGATACTTAATGGATAAGGGAGTTAGAAAAGGTGATTACATTGGTGTGATAGGTAAGCGATGTATAGATACCATTATAAATTTGTTTGCTGTTTTAAAGGCTGGAGCAGCATATATACCGCTTGATCCTGATTATCCTGAAGAAAGAAAAGAATATATAAAAAAGAAAAGTAATTGTAAGTTCTTTATAACACCTTCTACCTATAAAGATGAAAATATTAGGGAATATTCTGATGATGAAGTCAATATTAAAGTAGATGAAACAGATATGGCATATGTTATTTTTACTTCTGGTAGTACAGGAAAACCTAAAGGAGTTCAAATAACTCATGGTGCAGCAACAAATACAATTATAGATATTAACGAAAAATTCTGTGTGACAGAAAATGATAAAATTATGGGGATTTCTTCACTGTGCTTTGATTTGTCAGTTTATGATGTTTTTGGTGCATTGAGCTGTGGAGCGGCCCTTGTAATTATAGATGATCAAAGGGATGCATATAACCTAAAAAAAGTTGTAAAGAAAGAAGGAATCACAATTTGGAACTCAGTTCCAGCAATTATGGAACTGACAGTGGACTTATATAATGATAGTGAACAGGATGATAGTCTAAGGCTTGTATTGCTTAGTGGGGACTGGATACCGCTGGAACTTCCTCAGAAGATAAAGAAAACTTTCAAAAATGCGGAAGTTATTAGCTTAGGTGGAGCAACTGAGGGGTCAATATGGTCCATATATTACCCTATTAAGGAAATTAAGGATGATTGGAAAAGTATACCATATGGAATGCCGTTGGCTAACCAGAAAATTTATGTATTAAATCAAAATAAGCAATTGTGTCCCGTAGATGTAGAGGGAGAATTGTACATTGGTGGAGTGGGAGTAGCAAGTGGGTATATAAATGATATTGAAAAAACTAAGATGTCATTTATTTTGCACGATGAATTAGGATATATTTACAAAACTGGTGATTATGGCGTGTTAAAAGAGGACGGATATGTCGAATTTTTAGGAAGAAAAGACAGTCAAGTTAAGATAAGGGGATATAGGGTAGAATTAGGGGAAATTGAAAATTGCATAATCAAATATAAAGGTGTAAATAAAACAGTAGTAATTGACTATACAAACGATAATAAAATGAAAAGCCTATATGCTTTTGTAGTTTCAGATGAAGACATAAACCCAAATGAACTAAAACAATATTTGCAAAATCAGCTCCCGAATTATATGATTCCATCAAGATTTTTCAAAATAGATGAAATACCATTGACTGTAAATGGGAAAGTAAATAAGAGTATTTTGGGGGAATTAATAAAAAATCATGAACTAGATGAAGTTGCAGCAACTACATGTGAAGAAGCAGAAAATGAAACTCAAGCCCAAATATTAGATATATGGAAAGACGTATTTGGAATAGAAAACATAGGAATAGATACTAATTACTATGAAATAGGCGGAGATTCATTAAAAGCGATATCGATTGTTACTGAAATTAAAAAGAGAATGAATATAGAGGTGCCGATAGGAGAAATATTTAAAAATGACACTATAAAGGTATTAGATCAATATTTGAAAAATAGCCAAGACAATCATAGGGAAAATATGATTGAAAGGGTATCGAAAAAGGATTATTATGCTACATCACCTTCTCAAAAACGAATGTACATGCTTTCTATGATGGAAAATAATAGAGGAGCATATCATATTCCTATGGCGTTACTTGTCGAAGGTGAAATCGAATGTAATAGACTTGAAAATGCATTTAGAAAATTTATAGATAGACATGAAATCCTGAGAACAGGATTTGAAGTATTAGATAATGAATTAGTTCAAAGGGTTTATGATAAAGTTGATTTTGATTTGGAATACCAATGTTTAGATATAGTCGTAACAGATGATGAAGGTTTAAGAGATTTAACTAGCAAAATGTGTAAGGAATCAACAAAGCCTTTTGATTTAAGTAAACCATCATTAATGAGAGCTAAACTAATTAAAATCGGAGTAGAGAAGCATATATTGGTTGTTAACTTCCATCACATAATAGCAGATGGGGTATCACAAGGAATATTTATGAATGAAATACTCGATTTATATAACAATCTTGATCTACCTAAGATAAATATACAATACAAGGATTATGTAGAATGGAATAATACGTATAATCAATCTAATGCTATAAAAAAACAAGAGCAATATTGGCTGAATTTATACAGTCATCTGCCATCTAAATTAGAATTACCTTATGATTATAGAAAAGAAAATATTGATACCTTTGCAGGAGAAAATGCATACTTTCATATAGAAAAAGAGTTATCTGAACAGATAAGAAGGGTAGCTAAGGATACAGGGTCAACTTTATATATGCTTATGCTTAGCGCTTATCATATATTACTTCACAAATATACTGGAAAAACTGATATTGTTGTCGGAACAGCAGCATCAGGTAGGTTACATCAAGATTTACAAAATATTTTTGGTGTGTTCGTCAACACTATTGCTTTAAGAAACAATATAGATGCTACAAAAAGTTTTAAAGAAATTTTGGAACAGGTAAAAGAAAATACAATTACAGCATTTGAAAACTCAGAGTATCAGTTTGACGAACTAATTCGCAGTATAGACTATGAAAGAGACTCTAATAGAAACCCTTTATTTGATACCATGTTTGTATTGGAAGACGCTAAATTATTTACTAAGAAGCAAGGTGCTTTAAATCTTAGTCCAATAATATTTGAATTAGATAATGCAAAATTCGATATCACTTTTAATATTTTAGATTATGACGATGAGATCGTGTTAAATGTCGAATATAGTACTGGATTATTCAAAAGAGACACAATATTAAGAATGACAGAAAATTATATTAATATTCTGAGGGAAATATCAAGGAATCTTTCGATAAGTGTAAATAAAATAGATATGATCCCACAAGAAGAAAAGCGCTTTTTATTGTATGAACATAACGATACAAATGTAGATTTCTCTAAAAACCAGTTAATACACAAGTTATTTGAAGAACAAGTAGAACGAACGCCAGATAGCATTGCAGTTGTTTTTGAAGATAAGAAGTTGACATATAGGGAGTTAAATGAAAAATCTAATCAATTGGCAAGAGCGTTAAGAGAAAATGGTGTTGGTTCTGATAAAATAGTAGGAATATTATTAGAACGTTCAGTTGATGTGATTGTGGGAATTATGGGGATTTTAAAAGCTGGTGGTGCGTATTTACCAATTGATCCTACATATCCTATAGATAGAATTAAATATATACTTCAAGATAGTCAAACTGAAATATTATTGACCCAGGATAAATTAATTAATTTGGTTGATTGTACAGAAGTTGATGATATTAGCATTATTAATATTCATAATGAGCATTTGTTTAAATACGGAACCGAGAACTTACGTATTGATAGCAGCAGTAAAGATTTAGTCTATGTCATTTATACATCTGGTTCTACTGGAAAGCCAAAAGGAGTTATGGTGGAGCATCATTCATTGGTGAACTTATGTAATTGGCATAATTCCTTCAATAAAATAAGTGAAACTGATAAAAATGCTAGTTATGCAAGTATAAGTTTTGATGCATTTGCTTGGGAAGTATTTCCTTATATCATAGCGGGTTCAGAGATTCATATTATAAATGATAATTTAAAATTAGATATTACAAAATTAAACAAATATTTTATTGAAAAAGAGATTTCAATAAGCTTTTTACCTACACAAGTATGTGAACAATTTTTAATGCTTGAGAATACATCTTTAAGGAGATTATTAACAGGTGGAGATAAACTAAATTATTTTGAAAATAAAAGTTACCAGATTGTTAATAACTATGGTCCTACAGAGAATTCAGTAGTAACAACAAGCTTTATTATAGAAAATTCTTATGACAATATACCGATAGGAAAACCAATATGTAATACAAAAGTCTTTATTTTAAACGAATCTAATGGGCTTTGTCCATTGGGAGTGCCAGGCGAGCTTTGTATCAGCGGAGAAGGTTTGGCCCGTGGTTATTTAAATAGACCAGAGCTCACAGCAGAAAAATTCATTCCAAATCCGTTCATTCCAGGAGAGAGAATGTATCGAACAGGAGACCTTGTGAGAATGTTACCTGATGGAAATATTGAGTTTTTAGGAAGAATTGACCATCAAGTGAAAATTCGTGGTTTCAGGATTGAACTGGGTGAGATAGAGAGTCAACTTCTAAAACATAAGGAAGTAAAAGAAGCTGTTGTTATCGCAAGAGAAGATAGTAATAATCATCAATATTTATGTGCGTACTTTACTTCCGAAACATCGAAGGGTGAGACTAGGGTTCAAGAAATTCGAAAGTTTTTGGCAAAAGAGTTACCAGAGTATATGATTCCTGCTTTTTTTGTTCAGCTAGACAAGCTACCACTTACTACAAATGGGAAAGTGGATCGAAAGGCTTTACCAAGTCCTGATGAAAGTTCGGTTGCAGGAGTAGTAGAGTATGAGGCACCAAGGAATACAGTCGAAGAAAAGCTTGTATCCATTTGGCAAGATATTTTAGATATAGAAAACATAGGAATTCAACACAACTTTTTTGAAATTGGAGGCCATTCACTGAAAGCGACTACGATGGTTTCTAGAATCCATAAGGAACTTATGGTGGAGATACCTTTAGGACAAGTCTTCCAAACACCTACTATAAAAGGGATTGGAGAATTTATTGACTCTACAAAAGAAAGTGTATATGCATCGATCAAAAAAGTAGAAGAACAAGATTATTATCCACTTTCATCTGCCCAAAGAAGACTCTACATTTTAAACAAAATAGAGGGTAGCGGAGTATCTTATAATATGCCTTTCGCTATGAAAATAAAAGGTGATTTGGATGTTCATCAGCTTGAACAGGCTTTCCATAAATTAATCGAAAGACATGAAGCTTTAAGAACTTCTTTTGTAATGGTAGATGGTGAACCAGTTCAAAAGATTGAAAAAGAGATAGATTTCCAAGTGACGTATAGAGAAATGGGTACCAATAAGCTAGATGATATAATAAATGGATTTGTTAAACCGTTTGATTTGGAGAAAGCTCCTCTTTTACGGGTTGAAATCATACATGTTACAGATGATGAGCACGTGGTGGTATTAGATATGCATCATATCATATCAGATGGTGTATCAATGGGGATTTTCATGCAGGAATTAGCTGAATTATATAATGGTCAAAAATTATCTCCATTAAGCATTCAATATAAAGATTATTCTGCGTGGCAAAGAGGCTTGTTTACCCAAGAAGAAATCACAAAGCAAGAAAAGTATTGGATGAATGTGTTCAATGAAGAAGTACCCGTACTAAATATGCCAACGGACTATAAAAGGCCAAAAAGAAGAAGTTTTGCTGGAGATAGAATCAATTTAAAAATCAATAGTGAAACTTATAATCAGTTAAACAAGTTGGCTACAGAAAATGAAGTTACTATGTATATGCTGATGTTAGCAGGATACACGACTTTGCTTTCTAAATATTCAGGGCAAGAGGATATAGTAGTAGGATCACCAATTGCAGGAAGAAAACATGTAGATTTAAATAATGTAATGGGAATGTTTGTGAATACCCTTGCGATGAGAAATTATCCAAAGGGCAATAGATCTTTTAGAGAGTACTTAAAAGAAGTAAAAGAAAATACATTGAAAGCATATGAAAATCAGGATTATCAATTTGAAGAATTGGTAGAAAAGGTAAATGTGAGAAGAGACATTTCACGAAATCCACTATTTGATACGATGCTTGTATTTCAACACACTGATAATATGCTATTAAATTTGGATGGACTAAAGGTTAGCATGTTAGAAGATCAGAGGAAAATAGTTAAGTTTGATATTACTATACATGTAAGTGAGTTAGAGGACGGATTAGGATTAGAAATTGAATACTGTACGGCTCTCTATAAAAAGGAAACAATAGAGAGGTTTTTAGAGCATTTTATAAATATCTTAAGAGAAGTAGTAGAAAATCCAGAACAGAAATTAAGTGAAATAGATATATTAACAGAGAAAGAAAAAAGTAAGTTATTAAACGAATTTAATAATACAAAAGGAAAATATGATAAAGAAAAAACACTTCCAGAGCTTTTTGAAGAACAGGTAGAGAAGACACCTAATAATGTGGCACTTGTTTTTGAAAATCAAAGTATAACATATAAAGAGCTAAACGAAAGGGCAAATAGCCTTGCGCATATACTTCGCGAAAAAGGAGTTGGTCCTGACGTAGTAACGGGAATAATGGTGGAACGCTCTATTGAAATGATAGTAGGTATAATGGGGATTTTAAAAGCTGGAGGAGCTTATTTACCGATTGATCCAACTTATCCTAGGACAAGAAAAGAATATATGTTACGTAATAGCCATATAGAGATACTATGCGTAACGAATGAGGTTCATAGCGATATATCTTTTCATGGACAAATTATACAATTAGATAAATTAAAATATAAAGAAAATAGAACGAATATCAGTAAAATAAATAGTCCCCGAAATTTAGCTTATGTAATATATACATCGGGTTCTACAGGGAATCCTAAAGGTGTAATGATAGAACAAAATAGTGTAAATAACTTAGTCAATGGGTTAAATGATGTAATTTATAAAAGATTCAATACTAATGTTAATGTCGCGTTGCTAGCACCATTTATATTTGATGCATCGGTGAAACAAATATTTGCAACATTACTTTTAGGACATACCTTATTTGTTGTGCCAAAGGAAGTAAGTTGGAATGCAATGAGTTTAATTGAGTATTATGCAGCAAATAAAATACATGTATCCGATGCTACTCCGGCACATTTAACAACGCTTAGCTATGTAAATAAAATAGAACAAGAATTAGAAATTAAAGAATTTATTGTAGGAGGAGAGGCATTAACGCCTTATTTAATCAAAGGTTTATTTGAAAAATTTGCTGATTTTAAACCTAATATCACAAATGTTTATGGGCCTACAGAGTGTTGTGTAGATTCCACAAGTTATAGAATTGAGTTTGATCAAATAAGCGGTGATAAGGTAATTCCGATTGGAAAACCAATTTTAAACACTAATATATATATATTAGACAAGGGAAATAATCTTCAGCCAATTGGAGTAGCTGGAGAACTGTGTGTATCAGGTGAGGGGATAGCAAGAGGATATTTGAATAATCTAGAATTAACAGCTGAAAGGTTTATTGAAAATCCATTTAATAACGGTAAATCTATGTATCGAACTGGAGATCTTGCAAGGTGGTTACCTGATGGGAATATAGAATTTTTAGGACGGATAGATCATCAGGTGAAAATACGTGGTTATCGAATTGAACTTGGAGAAATAGAAAGTCAACTGTCAACTCATCAAGATATCGAAGAAACGATTGTTATAGCTAGAGAAGATAAGGAAAGTAATCAATATTTATGTGCGTATATTGTTTCACAAAAAGAATTACATGCAAGGGAAATTCGAGAATATTTAGAACAGAAACTTCCGGATTATATGATTCCTGGATATTTTGTGAAATTAGATAAACTTCCGTTGACAACGAACGGGAAAGTAGACAGAAAAGCACTTCCTGAACCAGATGGAAGTATTAATACTGGGGTAGAGTATGAGGAACCGAGAAATGAAGTGGAAGAAAAGCTCGTTGAAATTTGGAGAAGTATTATTGGGATAGAGGATATAGGGATTAATCATAATTTCTTTGTATCTGGAGGAGATTCCATTAAGGCAATCCAAATTATATCTAGATTATCTAAAATTGGTCTTAAACTAGAAATGAAAGATTTATTTGCAAATCCAAAAATTAAAAATCTTGGAAAATATATAAAACGAGAAAAGAAAGAACAAAAGGTTCATGAAATAGTAAAGGGGGAAGTAGAATTAACCCCGATACAAAGCTGGTATTTTGAGAAAAACCAAGAAGAGATACATCATTTTAATCAATCGTTCATGCTATTTAGAGAAAATGGATTTGATGAAAAACAGATAGAAGAAGTATTTAATAAAATTATGGAACATCATGATGCTTTACGCATGATATATAAAGAAAAAGAGGGAGAAATAATTCAATATAATAGGGGTTATGACAAGAACCTATTTGATTTATATATTCATGATGTTAAGGGCATTGAGAATAAGGAAGAGAAGGTATATGAAATTGCTACAAATATTCAAAAAGAGATGGATATTAAAGAAGGTAAACTTGTAAAGCTTTGTTTATTTAAATCGGATGAAGGAGATCATCTTCTGATTGCGATTCATCACCTTGTAGTGGATGGAGTATCATGGAGAATCCTACTCGAAGATTTGGAGACTTTATATTCACAACTAGAAAAGGGTGAAAAGCTAGAAATAGGATTCAAAACAGATTCCTATAAAGAATTTGCATCAAAGTTAAAAGCTTATAGCGTGAGTAGGGAATTAATGAAAGAAAGGGAATATTGGACAAGTATATCAAAAGAGAATGTACAGTTTATCCCTAAAAAGAAAGAAATCACAAAAAACAACTTTGAAAATAGTAGTACAGTAAGTATTACATTAGATAAAGAACTCACTACATCTTTACTTAGAAATACAAATAGGGCATATAACACAGAAATAAATGATATTTTATTAACAGCTTTAGCAGTTGGAACCAGAGAATTGACGGGGAAATACAAGCTAAAAGTAAATATGGAAGGGCATGGAAGAGAGGACGTAATAGAGAATTTCGAAATCAATAGGACTGTTGGATGGTTCACGACGATGTATCCAGTGCTTTTAGATATAGGGAATGAAAATGAACTTTCGACCAACATAAAGACAGTTAAAGAAATTTTGAGGAAAATACCAAATAAAGGAATAGGTTATGGAGTATTAAAACATTTAGCAAAAGATAAGGGATTTATGAATGAAGAAAAGGCACCAATTTCATTTAACTATTTAGGTGAATTGGATCAAGATATTAACAGGAGAGAATTCTCTGCATCGAAATGGTCTATAGGTGAAACAGTGGGTAAGAAAATTAATAGGAATACATCTATAGAAATGAATTCAATGGTTTTAAATGGTGAATTGGTTATTCATACAACATTTAATAAATTAGAATACAGTGAAAAAATGATAAAGGACTTAAATCAGAAATATAAAGAAAGTCTTGAAATGATAATTAATCACTGTGCGAATAAAGTAGAACCAGATCAAACACCTTTTGATTATGGAGATATAAATATAACATTAGAAGAACTTGAAGAAATAAAAGAAAAATACAATGGTTTTATTATTGAGAAAATATATCCGTTAGCAAATATGCAAAAAGGGATGTTATTCCACGCATTAGAAGATAAAAATTCAAGTATGTATTTCGAACAAATTGTAATGGATATAAAAGGGACTGTAGATGTAGATATTTTAGAAAAATCATTTAATACAATAATGAGGAGACACGAAATATTAAGAGCAGCATTTGAGTATGAATTAGTGGAGGAACCAAGACACGTCATACTTCAAGATAGAAAAGTAGGTTTCAAATATTATGATATTCAAGACGAAAGCATTGAGCAGAAAACAAAGTTTATAGAGAATTATTTACAAAATGATAAACAAAAAGGCTTTAATTTAAGTGTAGACACATTAATGAGAATTAGCTTAATTCAAATGAATCAGGATTCATATAAATTGGTATGGAGTCATCATCACATATTGTTAGATGGATGGTGTCTTGGGATTATATTAGGTGAGTTATTTGATATTTATGGAAGAAAGATGAAAGGTGAAGATAGCCATTTAGCGGAGCCAACACCATATAGTGATTATATAAGATGGTTGGAAGAACAGGATAAAGAAGAAGGATTAGCACATTGGAAGAGCTATTTGGATGGATATGAAGAACAAGCACAGGTTCCTAAAATCTTGAATAAAGTTAATGAGTATAAAAGAAAAGAAAAAATGATAGAATTTTCAAAAGAAATGACTCGTAACATTATTCAACTCGCAAATAGAAATCAAGTTACTTTTAATACCGTACTGCAGACAATTTGGGGCATTCTTTTAGCGAGGTACAATAATATAGAAGATGTTGTATTTGGAACAGTCGTATCAGGAAGAGAGGCAAAAGTAGAAGGAATTGAAGCGATGGTAGGATTATTCATTAATACAATTCCGACTCGAGTTAAACTGGAAAAAGATAGTAGTTTTAAAGAGGTTTTAAGAAATGTCCAGGATGAATCAATAGAAAATAATAAATATAACTATATAAATTTAGCTGAAATTCAATCTTTACATGATCTAAAAAGAAATCTAATTGATCATGTAATGGTATTTCAAAATTATTCACTGGATGATAGTAGTTTTAATCATGCAGAAAGTAATACAGGTTTTATGTGTCAAAATATAAGGGGAGAAGAGCAAACCAATTATGGATTCAACATTGTAGCAATTCCTGGAGAACAGTTAGTATTAAAATTAACTTATAACGAAAAGATTTATCCACAGAAAATAATAGACAATATAGAAATGCATCTTAAAAAAGTAACCGAACAAGTTGTTATAAATGAGGATAAGAAATTAAATGAGATAGATATAATCCCAGAGAAAGAGCGAAATGCATTATTGTATGGATTTAATGATACAAAGACGAATTATCCGAAGGATAAGACTATACATCAGTTGTTTGAGGAACAGGTAGAGAAAACGCCTAATCATATTGCCGTTGAATTTGAAGGCACTAAAATGACGTATCAAGAATTAAATGAAAAGTCTAATCAAGTTGCTAGATGGTTACGAGATAAAGGGATTACTGCAAATACAATTGTGGGAATTATGGTTGAGAGATCCCCTGAGATGATAATTGGAATAATGGGTATCTTAAAATCAGGTTCAGCTTATTTGCCGATAGATCCTAAATCTCCGCAGGATAGAATCAAATTTATGATACAAGATAGTGATATTCAAATTCTATTAACGCAGGAGAAGTTCATTAATGATTCCTCATTGGATGTAGAGATGGTTAGTTTAGATAAGAGTGAGAATTTTCAATTGAGTAAAGAGAATTTAGCTCCTATCAATGATTCTGGGAACATAGCTTATATCATATATACATCGGGCTCTACTGGAATACCAAAAGGTGTGGTTACATCACACTCTAATGCAGTAAGAGTTGTTCGTGACACAAACTATATTAAGATTGATGCAGATGATATTATTTTACAGCTTTCAAATTATTCTTTTGATGGATCCGTATTTGACATCTACGGTGCATTGTTAAATGGTGCAAAATTAGTGATGGTATCAATAGATACAGTATTGAATTTAAGTAAGCTAACAAAATTAATAAAAGAAGAAAAAATTAGTGTTATGTTTATAACTACAGCCTTATTTAATACGGTGGTTGATTTAGAAATAGAGTGTTTATCTAATATAAGAAAAATCCTTTTTGGTGGTGAAAGAATTTCAGTATCACATACAAAACGAGCATTGGAGTATCTAGGGAAAGATAAGCTGATTCATGTATACGGTCCGACAGAAAGTACTGTTTTTGCTACGTATTATTGTATAAATGAAATCAAGGAAGAATTCGACACAATACCAATTGGGAAGCCATTAGCAAATACTTCAGCATTTATAGTAGATGGAAATCAGAGACTACTTCCAATCGGCGTAGCTGGAGAACTTTGTTTAAGTGGAGCAGGATTGGCTCAAGGATATTTAAACCGACCAGATTTGACAGCAGAAAAGTTTGTCTCAAATCCATTTATACCAGAAGAAAAAATGTATCGAACAGGGGATCTTGTTAGGATGTTGCCTGATGGAAATATTGAGTTCTTAGGTAGAATAGATCATCAAGTGAAAGTTCGTGGTTTCAGGATTGAACTTGGTGAGATAGAGAGTCAGCTACTTAAATATAAAAAAGTAAAAGAAGCTATTGTTATCGTAAGAGATGATATTCATGGTGAAAAATATATATGCGCTTACTTTACTTCTGAAACATGGAAAGATGAATTAATAATTCAAGAAATTAGAAAGTATCTAACTAAAAAGCTTCCAGAGTATATGATTCCTGCATTTTTTGTTCAACTTGATAAGCTACCGCTAACTACAAATGGGAAAGTAGACCGAAAGTCATTACCAAAGCCTGATGGGAACGTAACAACTGAGGTAGAGTACGTGGCACCAAGTAATTTTGTAGAAGAGACTATTATTTCAATTTGGGAAGAAATCCTAGGCATCAAATCTATTGGAATTTCTCATAACTTCTTTGAAATAGGAGGAAATTCACTGAAGTTAATGAGTGCTGTTGCTGCTATTAATAAAGTTTTAAATACAGATATAAGCATTCACAATTTCTTTGAGAATCCAAGTGTAATGGGTTTAGCAAATTATATCCTATCAACTGAACATGATCGTCAAAATAGTTCTTATGATTATGTTGAGGAAGAGGTATAACGGTTTAAAATGAAATTCATTTCTTTTGGAGGTAAAAGATATTAGTACTAGGTGTAAAAAGGCACATTTTCTATAATGTTGATTGTTTTGAGATTTAAGATTCAATTATAAGAAAAGGGGATTTATCCTAGGAAAACTGTACAATCTATACTTCTTCTCAGCAGAGAAAAAGGAATAGATTGTGCAGTTAAACTAGGCCCAATGGTTTAAATTTCAAAGATGTATATGAAATTTGATAGTTGTTTTAGTTATTTACTAACAGTGTGAGAAATTGAATGGGCACCGCGAAGGGAATGATTCTAGTTATGGATATTAAAGGGTTTATAAATGATTTGAAAAAATCAAACATTTTCTTATATCAGAATCAAGGGAAGATAAAAATTATTGGACCTCGTGAACTAATAACAGCTGAATTAAAGGGAAAAATAAAGTTATATAAAGAAAAAATTATTATAGCTTTAAAAAATGAAGATATAGAAAAAAAGAATGAAATTCCAAAAGCGAAACAATCAGAAAATGATTGTTATACCTTATCAATGGCACAAAAAAGGATGCTTATTTTAAATAATTTGGAATCTAAAGGTACGACATATAATATTCCTTTAGTTATCAAAATCGTGGGCGATTTCCAAATGCAAGTTTTTGAGAATGCTTTTAAGGTACTAATTGATAGACATGAAGCATTAAGAACATCCTTTGTAATGATTGATGGAGAACCAGTTCAAAAGATAGAAAAAGAAATAGATTTTAAAATTGAATATAGTGAATTAGGAGAAGATAGCGTATCAGAACGAGTGGCACGATTTATAAGACCTTTTGATTTAGAGATAGCGCCGCTTCTAAGGGTAGAGATTTTACGTGTTAATCAGAATGAGCATATCATGATGCTTGATATGCATCATATTATTTCAGATGGAGTATCAATGGGCATTTTGATGAAGGAGTTAGCTGATTTAGTTAGAGAAAAAGAATTAGCACCATTAAAAGTTCAATATAAAGACTATTCGGAATGGCAAAAAGAATACTATAAAGGAGATAACATAAAGCAGCAGGAGGAATATTGGCTCAAGGTATTTGAGGGTGACATTCCAGTTCTGAATATGCCAACTGATTTTCCAAGACCACAAATACAAAGTAGTGAGGGAGATAGGCTTGGTTTTGAAATAGATTCTGAACTAACAAATAAACTTAAATTTCTTGCAAGGGAAAATGGAGTTACTATGTATATGCTTCTTTTAGCAGTATATAAAACGCTTCTTTCTAAATATACAAGGCAAGAGGACATAATAGTTGGTTCACCAATTGCGGGAAGAACACATGATGATTTAAAAAATACAATTGGCATGTTTGTCAATACCCTTGCAATGAGAAGTCATCCAAAAGCAGATACTAAATTCATTGATTATTTAAAACAAGTAAAAGAAAACACATTAAATGCTTATGAGAATCAAGAATATCAATTTGATACATTAGTAGAGAAACTAAATTTAAGAAAAGAAACAAGTAGAAGCGCATTGTTTGATACGATGTTTGATATACAAACTCAAAATAATTTTGAGTTTAATATAAATGGAGTAACCACTGAGGTTTGCGATATTGATTTTAATGTGGCGAAATTTGATTTAAGTCTTACGGCGATAGAATATACAGATCATTTGAAATTTGATTTGCAATATTGCACAAAATTATTTAAAAAAGAAACAATCAAAAGACTTGCAGGTCATTTAGTAAATGTAATAAAGGAAATTACCGATAATCCGGGGCTTAAATTAGGAGAAATAAATTTACTTTCAGAAGAAGAAACGGAAATCATATTACACAAATTTAATGATACTATGGCTGAATTTCCTAAAAATAAGACCTTAAACCATGTATTTGAAGAGCAGGTTCTAAAAACACCAAATCATATTGCAGTTATATTTGAAGAGGAACAATTAACATATACACAACTAAATGAAAAAGCAAATCGACTGGCAAGGTTGCTTAGAAAAAATGGTGCAAAGCCGGATACTGTAATAGGAATTATGGCGGATAAATCCCCAGAAATGATAATAGGCATATTGGCGATTTTAAAAGCTGGAGCAGCATATTTACCAATTGACCCTGAGTATCCTGAAGAAAGAATTGAATATATGCTAAAAGATAGTGAAGCAAAATTAGTTGTTACTCAGGAGCACTTACAATTCAAAGTAAGAACAGTTCCAAGTATTTTATTTAATGATGAAGAAATTAGTTCTTTAAATAAGGACAACCTAGAAAATTTAAATCATTCATCTGATTTAGCTTATTTAATATATACGTCAGGTTCTAGTGGAAAGCCTAAAGGGGTTATGACTACACATCGTAACGTTATTAACTATATTTATGCATTTTCAAAACAAATTCCTTTAAATGAAGAAGATTCTATATTACAAGTAGTTTCATTTTCATTTGATGCTTTTACGGAAGAAATATTTCCTATTTTGGCTAATTCAGGGAAATTAATCATTGGTAAAAAAATTGGTGATCTGAACATAGATGAGTTAGTTAGAAATATTGAAAAATATAATGTGACTTTAGTAAGCTGTTCACCACTGTTACTCAATGAAATTGATAAAAATAAGCATTTAATACTTAATAAAAATATGAAATTTATTAGTGGTGGAGATGTTTTAAAGTATGAATATATAAAAAATATTATTGAGATTGCCGATGTTTATAATTCATATGGTCCTACAGAAACAACTGTTTGCGCAACATATTATAAGGTCAGTTTCAATGATTGTATGGGAATGAGTGTACCTATAGGTAAACCACTAAGCAATTATAAATTATATGTTTTGGATAATAACGCTCAATTACTGCCGATAGGAATACCTGGTGAATTATATATAGGTGGAGAAGGTGTAGCACGAGGATACAAAAATAAAAAAGAATTAACTGAAGAAAAATTCAAGTCTAATGCTTTTAGTTTTGGAGAACGAGTGTATCGGACTGGAGATTTAGTAAGATGGCTACCTGATGGAAATATTGAATTTTTAGGTAGAATAGATAATCAGGTGAAAATTCACGGTTTTAGAATTGAACTGGAAGAAATTGAATATCACTTATTAAGACAATCGAACATAAAAGAAGCTAAAGTAATTGATAAAGAGGGGATAGATGGAAACAGATATCTTTGCGCATTTATTACAGTTAATGATTTGAATGAAGAACTGAACATAGATAAAGTGAGAGAGTTGCTTGCCAAAGAGCTTCCTGGTTACATGATTCCTTTGCATTTCATAGAGATGGAAAAATTGCCGATTACACTTAATGGAAAAGTGGATGTGAAAGCATTACCGGAACCAGATTTCAATAAATTTATAGAAGATCATTATGAAGCACCTCGAAATCTAGTAGAAGAGAAGTTGGCTTTAGTGTGGAAGGACGTTTTGGGTATAGAGAAAATTGGAATAAATCATAACTTCTTTGAAGCTGGAGGACATTCACTAAAAGCTTTTTCATTGGTATCAAAGATACACAAAGAATTAAATGTTGAAATACCATTAAAACAAATATTTAATTTTCCTACTATCAAAGGCATTGGTGAATATATAAAAGGGAAAGAAACGAGTACTTACTCAAAAATAAAGAAAGCTGAGGAAAAGCAATTTTATAATCTTTCATCGGCTCAAAAAAGGCTATATATTTTAAATCAAATAGAGGATAGTGGAATTACTTACAATCTACCAGTTGTTATACAAATGAAGGGGCGCTTTCAATTGGACACTTTTGAAAAAGCCTTTAAAGCATTAATTGATAGACATGAAGCATTAAGAACTTCTTTTGTAATGATTGATGGAGAACCAGTTCAAAAGATAGAAAAAGAAATAGATTTTAAAATTGAATATGGTGAATTAGGGAAAGAGAATGTATCAGAACGAGTGGCGCGATTCATAAGACCCTTTAATCTAGAGGTAGCTCCTCTTCTAAGGGTAGAAATCGTACAAGTTAGTCAGGATGTGCATATCATGATGCTTGATATGCATCATATTATTTCAGACGGAGTATCAATGAGCATCTTGATGAAAGAGTTAACAGATATATTTGGAGAAAAAAAATTAGCGCCATTAGAAATTCAATATAAAGACTATTCAGAATGGAAAGAAAAGTTTTGCGATGGTGATAATATAAAGAAACAGGAGGAATATTGGCTTAAAGTATTTGAGGATGAGATACCAGTTCTGAATATGCCAACTGACTTTCCAAGACCACAAATACAAAGTAGCGAGGGAGATAGATTAAGTTTTGAAATAGATTCTGAACTAACAAACAAGCTTAAAATGTTTGCAAGGGAAAATGGAGTTACTATGTATATGCTACTTTTAGCAGCATATACAACGCTACTTTCAAAATATACGGGACAAGAAGACCTTATAGTTGGCTCGCCAACTGCAGGAAGACAGCACGATGATTTAAAAAATACTATTGGTATGTTTGTTAATACTCTTGTAATGAGAAATCGTCCTAAAGCAAACAGTAGATTCATTGATTATTTGAAGAAAGTAAAAGAAAATACCTTAAATGCTTATGAAAATCAAGATTATCAATTTGATGAGTTAGTTGAAAAGCTAGCCTTAAAAAGGGATATTAGTAGAAACGCATTGTTTGATACGATGTTTTCTATTCAAAATTCAGATAATCTAGAGTTGAATATAAAAGGCTTAAAAATCGAACCGTATGACATTGATTTTAAAGCGGCAAAGTTTGATTTAAGTTTATCGGCAATTGAAAATACAGATCATATAGAATTTATTTTAGAGTATTGCACAAAATTATTTAAAAAAGAAACAATAGAAAGAATTGGAAATCATGTAGTTAATATCTTAAAAGAAATTGTTAATAATCCTGAACAAAAATTAAGTGAAATAAATTTGCTTTCACAAGAAGAAAGAGAAATGATATTAAACAAGTTTAATGATACTGCTGTTGAATATCCAGTAGGTACTATACACGAACTTTTTGAAGAGCAGGTTAAAAAAACACCAAATCATATAGCTGTAGTGTTCGAAGAAAAGCAGTTGACCTATGAGGAATTGAATAAAAAAGCAAATAAACTAGCTAGAACTTTGAGAGAAAAAGGTGTTGCACAAAATAGCATAGTTGCAATAATGGTGGATAGATCAGTAGAAATGATTGTAGGAATATTGGGGGTTCTAAAAGCTGGAGGAGCATATCTGCCGATAGATCCAGAATACCCTACAGAGAGAATAGAATTTATGCTTGAGGATAGTAATGCGGACATTATTATTACCCAAGAGCATCTAATGGATAAAAATGGTTCCTACGGTGAAGTAGTAAATATAAATCATATAGATATATATGATATTGATGAAGATAATTTAAATCATATCAATTCACCAGATGATTTAGTGTATATCATATATACATCAGGAACAACTGGAAACCCTAAAGGTGTGTTAGTAGAGCATAAAAATTTGGTTAATGCCCATTACACTTGGAGAGATCACTATGAATTGTCAAAGTATGAAGTCAATTTACTACAAATGGCTAGTATGTCGTTTGATGTATTTGCAGGGGACTTATGTAGAAGTTTATTAAATGGTGGGACAATGTATATAGTACCGAGTCATATCAAGCTAGAACTGGATTTATTATATAAGACAATTAAGAAGTATAAGATTAATATTTTTGAATCTACTCCAAGTCTTATTATACCTTTTATGAATTATGTATATGAAAATAATTTTGATCTCACGACATTACGATTATTAATATTAGGTTCTGATAGCTGCCCTATACATGAGTACAAAAATTTGGTTGAAAGATATGGGGAGAATATGAGAGTAATTAATAGCTATGGAGTTACAGAAGCAACTATTGATTCTAGCTATTATGAAGAAGAGTACGATTATATACCACAAATGGTAAATACTCCTATAGGAAAGCCATTAAATAACACAAAATATTATGTTTTAAATTCTTTATTAGAACCACAACCTATAGGGGTGTATGGTGAATTGTACATTGGTGGAAAAGGCCTTGCAAAAGGATACTTAAACAAACCAGACCTTACTCATGAAAGGTTTGTTTCAAATGGCTTTATACCTGGTGAAAAAATGTATAAAACAGGAGATTTGGCAAGATGGCTTTCAGATGGAAATATTGAGTTTTTAGGAAGAATAGACAATCAAGTAAAGGTTCGAGGGTTTAGGGTAGAAATAGGAGAAATTGAAGCTAAACTATTAGGTAATCAAAATATAAATCAGGCGGTAGTAATTGATCGGAAAGATAATGCTGGTTTTACCTATTTATGTGCATACATAATAGCTAAAGAGGAGCTAACTACAAGTGAATTAAGAGACTACTTGTCAAATTATTTACCAGATTATATGATCCCTTCATTTTTTATTCAATTAGATAAAATGCCTCTTACACCGAATGGAAAAATAGATAGAAAAGCATTGCCTCTTGTACAAGAGGGGGATCTTTCTAAGGGAACAGATTATGAAGCGCCTCGAAATGAAGTGGAACAACATCTTGTATCAGCTTGGCAGGATGTCTTGGGTATTAAAGAAATTGGAATTAACGATAGTTTTTTTGAGGTTGGTGGAGATTCTATAAAAGCGTTACAAATAGTTTCTAAACTATCGAAAGTGAATCTTAAACTCAAAATTAAAGATTTATTTGAAAACCCGAAAATTAAAAATCTTAGTAAGTATGTAAAAAATGAATCGAGAGTAAAGAAAAACTATGAAATAATTCAGGGAAATGTTCCTTTAATGCCAATACAGAAAAGACATTTTGTATTAAACGAAGCATTAAATAATAAAGAGCTAAATCACTATAATCAATCATTTATGCTGTATAGAAAAAATGGATTTGAAGAACAGATTGTAGAAAAGGTGTTTCGTAAAATTTGTGAAAAACACGATGCTTTACGAATGATTTATAAAGAGGAAAATGGTGAAATTATTCAATATAATCGTGATTTGAATGGGGATTTCTTTGATTTATATGTCCATGATATTAAGAATCAAGATAATCAACAGGAGATAGTAGGTCAACTAGCAACAAATATACAAAAAGAAATTTCGATTACTGACGGTAAAATGTTAAAACTTTGCATTTTTAGAACAAATGAGGGTGATCATTTGCTTATTACTATCCATCATCTTGTAATAGATGGAGTATCATGGCGAATATTATTCGAAGATTTCGAAATGTTATACAAACAAGCATATCTCAATGAAAAACTTGATATAGGTTTTAAAACGGATTCATTTAAGGAGTTTTCAGAAAAGTTAATGGATTATGCGGTAGGTAATAAACTTCTAAAAGAAAAAAAATATTGGGCAGACATATCTAAAATGAAAGTAGATTTTTTAGCGAAAAATGAAGAAATAGATGTGACCGATTATAAAAATAGCAAGACCTTAACCATTTCACTAAATAAGGAGAACACTCAAAAGTTATTGGGAGAAACAAACAAAACATATAATACTCAAATAAATGATATTCTTTTAGCGGCTTTGTTAGTAACAGTAAGAGATTTAACAGGAGAAAACAGGCTGAAAATTCTCATGGAAGGTCATGGAAGAGAAGAAGTCATTGAAAACATAGATGTTAGTAGGACTATTGGGTGGTTTACTACAATATACCCTGTATATTTTGATTTAGGTAAAGAAAAAGAAATTTCTATGAGTATAAAATTGGTAAAAGAGACTTTAAGAAAAATCCCTAATAACGGAATAGGATATGGGGTTTTAAAATACCTAAAAAAGGATCAAGATTTGTTAAATGATGAGCCGGCACCTATATTATTTAATTATTTGGGAGAAATGAGTAAAAAAGCGACCAATGAAGAATTTTCTGCATCGTGGCTATCACCTGGCGAAAGTATAGGTGGCGAAAATGCAAGAGATGCTTCTATAGAAATTAATTCAATAATTGTAGAGGATACATTAATAATAAACACTACCTTCAACGAAGGGGAATATTCTGAATTTTTAATCGCTGATTTTAACCAAAAGTATAAAGAGAATCTTGAAATGATAATCGATCATTGTATTAATCAAACGGAATCAGAAAAAACAGCTTCCGATTATGGTTACAATAAAATGTCACTAGAAGAGCTTGATGAGTTACTAGGTGAATATGAATTCATCGATAATTAAAGCCTGGAGGCAAAATACAATCATAGCGACTACTTAATTGTACAAATCATATTTATAATTTTTGTGCCTTTTCCGACGGAAACTATTTAGGGGGATAAATTTATGAAAGTTAATAAAGTTGAGAAAATCTATCCATTGTCAAATATGCAAAAGGGGATACTGTTTCATGCTATTGAAGATAAAAATTCAGATGCATATTTTGAACAAATTATATTGGATATAAAAGGTTATGTAGATGAAACTATTTTTGAGGAAAGTTTCAACGAGATTATGAAACGGCACGAAGTGTTAAGAGCATCATTTAATTATAAATTGGACGAGCCATTACATGTAATATTAAGGGATAGAAAAATTAAGTTTAGCTATAATGATGTAAGTGATTTAGATTTAAACACTAAAGATTTATATGTGGAAAAATATATAGTAGATGATAAGGTGAAGGGCTTTGACCTAACAAAAGAAACCCTTATGAGAATTTGTTTGATCAAAACAAATGATAACTCATATAAAGTAATTTGGAGCTTTCATCATATATTACTTGATGGTTGGTGTATTGGGATTATATTAGATGAGTTATTTACTATCTATTCACATAAAATGAAAGGTGAAGAGCATCAATTAGAAGATCCTAGACCCTATAGTGATTATATAAATTGGCTAAATAATCAGGATAATGAAGAAGGATTGAAGTATTGGAGTAAGTATCTGGAGGGGTATGAGTTAAATGCTACCCTCCCTAAATTTAATAACTCTAGTGCTGGAAAGTATCAGAGAAGAGAAAAAGTGATAGAGTTTTCAAAAGAGTTAACTGATAAGATTACACAACTGGCAAATAAAAATAACGTCACCTTAAATACAGTGATGCAGAGTATTTGGGGGCTTATTCTAGCGAAGTATAACAATAGTGAGGATGTTGTTTTTGGAACAGTTGTCTCAGGCAGAGATGCAGCTGTAGAAGGTATAGAGAATATGTTAGGTTTATTTATAAATACAATACCAACTAGAATAAAGCTGCAAAGTGAAAAATCATTTAAAGAAGTTTTAAAAGCAACTCAACATGATGCAATAGAGGGTAATGATTATAATTATATTAATCTAGCCGAAGTTCAAGCTCTTAGCAACTTAAAAAGTAATCTTATTGATCATATATTAGTATTTGAAAATTATGCTATTGATGAAAAAGGATTGGAAGAAAAGGAAAGTGGATTAGGGTTCGAAGTTGTATCTGTAACCGACGAAGAGAGAAGTAATTATAGCCTAAGCCTTACTGTAGGAATAGGAGAGAAATTGAAACTAACAATTGTATATGATGAAAATGTATATGAAGAAAGACTAATCAATAATCTAGAGTGTCATATTCAAAATGTAACGAAGCAAGTTATCGAAAATGATGCTAAGAAATTGATCGATATAGATTTAATTTCAGAAGAGGAAAGAAACATCCTTCTTTATAAATTTAATGAAACAACCGTTGAATATCCTAAAGATAGGTTGATACATCAATTGTTTGAGGAACAGGTTGAGAAGACACCTGACCGTGTGGCAGTTAGCTTTAAAAGTAATAACCTAACTTATAGGGAATTAAATGAAAAATCAAATCAAATAGCTAGACTACTGCGAGAAAAAGGTGTTCAATCAAACACAATTGTAGGAATCATGGTCGATCGTTCTTTAGAAATGATTATAGGAATTATGGGGATTTTAAAATCCGGAGCGGCTTATTTACCAATTGATCCTGAGACTCCTAAAGAGAGAATTGACTACATGTTACAAGATAGTAATGTAAAAGTTTTATTGACTCAAGATAGATGTATAAGTCAACTTAATTTGAATGTGGAGTTAATTAATTTAGATCAAGAGAATTTTTTAAGGCTAAGTACAGATAATTTGAATTTGATAAATCATTCAAGTGATACAGCTTATATCATTTATACTTCAGGATCAACAGGAACACCAAAAGGAGTAGTTATTCCGCATTATAGTGCAATTAGAGTAGTTAAGAATACAAATTATATTGAAATTAATGAGAATGATACGATACTACAACTTTCGAATTATGCTTTTGATGGGTCTATATTTGATATTTATGGTGCGCTTCTAAATGGTGCAAAGTTAATAATGGTTGAGAAGGACACTGTATTAAGTCTTGTTAAACTAGCTAAGTTAATAAAGGAAGAACAAATAAGTATTATGTTTATTACCACAGCTTTATTTAATGCGCTTGTAGATTTAGAAATAGATTGTTTAGATAAAATAAGAAAAATATTATTCGGTGGTGAAAGAGTTTCAGTTTCACATGTGAACAAAGCCCTTGAGAAATTGGGCAAAGATAAAATTATTCATGTTTATGGTCCAACTGAAAGCACGGTATATGCTACTTATTATTTTGTTAATGAAGTAACTGAGGTTATCCCAATAGGAAAACCGTTAGCAAATACTTCGGTTTTTGTAGTAGATAAAAATTCTAACCTGCTTCCACTTGGTGTGCCTGGAGAACTATGTATTTCTGGAGACGGATTAAGTAAAGGGTATTTAAATAACGAGAGATTAACAGTTCAGAAATTCGTTCCAAATCCGTTCATTCTAGGAGAGAGAATGTATCGAACAGGAGACCTTGTGAGAATGTTACCTGATGGAAATATTGAGTTTTTAGGAAGAATTGACCATCAAGTTAAAATTCGTGGTTTCAGGATTGAACTGGGTGAGATAGAGAGTCAACTTCTAAAACATAAGGAAGTAAAAGAAGTTGTTGTTATCGCAAGAGAAGATAGTAATAATCATCAATATTTATGTGCGTACTTTACTTCCGAAACATCGAAGGGCGAGACTAGGGTTCAAGAAATTCGAAAGTTTTTGGCAAAAGAGTTACCAGAGTATATGATTCCTGCTTTTTTTGTTCAGCTAGACAAGCTACCACTTACTACAAATGGGAAAGTGGATCGAAAGGCTTTACCAAGTCCTGATGAAAGTTCGGTTGCAGGAGTAGTAGAGTATGAGGCACCAAGGAATACAGTCGAAGAAAAGCTTGTATCCATTTGGCAAGATATTTTAGATATAGAAAACATAGGAATTCAACACAACTTTTTTGAAATTGGAGGCCATTCACTGAAAGCGACTACGATGGTTTCTAGAATCCATAAGGAACTTATGGTGGAGCTACCTTTACGACAAATCTTCCAAACACCTACTATAAAAGGAATTGGAGAATATATTGACTCTACGAAAGAAAGTGTATATGCATCGATCAAAAAAGTAGAAGAACAGGATTATTATCCGCTCTCATCTGCCCAAAGAAGACTCTACATTTTAAACAAAATAGAGGGTAGCGGAGTATCTTATAATATGCCTTTCGCTATGAAAATAAAAGGTGATTTGGATGTTCATCAGCTTGAGAATGCATTCTATAAACTAATCGAAAGACATGAGGCCTTAAGAACTTCTTTCGTAATGGTAGATGGTGAACCAGTTCAAAAGATTGAAAAAGAGATAGATTTCCAAGTGACGTATAGAGAAATGGGTACCAATAAGCTAGATGATATGATTAATGGATTTGTTAAACCGTTTGATTTGGAGAAAGCTCCTCTTTTACGGGTTGAAATTATACATGTCACAGATGATGAGCACGTGATGGTCCTAGATATGCACCATATCATTTCAGATGGAGTTTCAATGAACATTTTAAATAGAGAGCTCTGTAAACTGTATGAAGGGAAAGAGTTATCCCCATTGGACCTACAGTATAAAGATTATGCAGTATGGCAAAAAGACTTGTTTACTCAAGAGGAAATGAAGAAGCAAGAAGAATATTGGATAAATGTTTTTAAAGAAGAAGTACCTATTTTAAATATGCCAACAGATTATAAAAGGCCGCCGACACAAAGTGTTGAAGGGGCCCGAAGAAGTTTTGAAATAGATAGTGAGTTGACAAAGAAGCTTAATAGAATTGCAAAAGAAAATGGGGTTACCATGTATATGCTTCTGTTAGCTGGATATACAACTTTACTTTCAAGATATACGGGTCAAGATGATATTGTGGTAGGATCTCCAATTGCAGGAAGAAGCCATCATGATTTTGAAAATATTGTCGGAATGTTTGTGAATACCCTTGCGATGAGAAATTATCCAAATGAAGATAAAACATTTCGTAATTATTTAAGAGAAGTAAAAGAAAATGCATTAAAGGCGTATGAAAATCAAGATTATCCTTTGGATGAACTGGTTGAAAAGCTGGACTTACAAAGAGATATGAGTAGAAGTGCATTATTTGATACGATGTTTGTGCTACAAAACTTAGATACCTCTAATGAAGAGATTAAAGGGTTAAGTTTTGAAACATATGATAGTGAACTTAATATAGCAAATTTTGATTTGACATTATCAGCAGTAGAAACTAATAACATCATAAAATTTGATTTAGAATATTGTACAAAATTGTTTAAGAAAGAGACAATAGCTAAAATATCAGAGCACTTTGTTAGTATTTTAAGAGAAATTACTAATAATCAGGAAGTTTGTTTAGGTCAAATAGATATGCTTTCGGGAGAAGAAAAGCACATTCTTTTGAATGAATTTAATGAAACTTATATGGATTATCCAAAGAATAAAACCATTTATCAATTATTTGAGGAGCAGGTAGAGAGAACTCCAAACAAGGTTGCCGTAGAATTTGAGGGGCAACAAGTTACTTATAAGGAGCTCAATGAAAAATCCAATCAAGTAGCTAGAGTACTTTATGATAAGGGTGTTCATCCAGAAATGATTGTAGGAATTATGGTGGAACGTTCTTTAGATATGATTGTCGGTATCATGGGGATATTAAAATCAGGGGCAGCGTATTTACCAATAGACCCTGAATATCCTGAAGAGCGAATTAAATATATGGTAGAAGATAGTAACACAAAGTTCGTATTAACGCAGACTCATTTATACGATAAACTTCATTTTATCAATAATGAATGTATAACTAAAATCTCAATTAATGATGAAACAATAAAAAATCAAGAGCAAATTAATATGGAAAAGCGTAATAATAGAAATGATTTAGCCTATGTCATTTATACGTCTGGTTCCACGGGTTTACCAAAAGGGGTGTTAGTGGAACATCATTCCTTAGTCAATTTATGTAATTGGTATGTAGATTTTCATAAAATAACAGAAAGAGATCGAATTACAAACTATTTGAAAGTCTCATTTGATGCATCTATTGGAGAAATTTTCCCTTGTTTAATCACCGGAGCTACTTTGCATGTTTTAGGAAAAGATATTAGGCTTGATCTAGATAAATTAAATGAATATATGAATAGTAAAGACATAACAGTTGCAACATTCCCATCTAAGGTAAGTGAACAATTTATATTACAAGATAATCATTCTTTAAGAATGTTAGTATCCGGTGGCGAAAAGTTAATTTTAAATAAGAATACCCGCTATCAGCTTGTAAATGCCTACGGTCCAACCGAAAATACAGTAGTAACTACAAGTTTCTTAATGAATAAAAATGATGATAATATTCCAATTGGAAAACCGGTGTATAATACTAAAGTTTATATAGTAAATAAGTATAATCAGCTTTGTCCAATTGGAGTAACAGGAGAGTTATGTATATCTGGAGTTGGATTGGCAAGAGGTTATTTAAATAATCCAGCCTTAACTGCCGAGAAATTTGTGGAAAATCCTTTCGTCAGTGGGGAAAAAATGTATCGTACAGGTGATCTTGTAAGATGGATGCCTGATGGAAATGTTGAATTCATAGGAAGAATTGACCATCAAGTAAAAATACGTGGGTATAGAATAGAACTTGGTGAAATAGAGAGCCAGTTGTTAAAACATCAAGATATAAAAGAGGTCGTAGTAGTAGCAAAAGAGGATAAGGAAAATCATACGTATATAAGTGCTTATATTGTGTCTGAAAAAGCAATATCTTCAGCCAAGATAAGAGAATTTTTAGAAAAGGAACTCCCTGATTACATGATTCCCTCTTATTTTGTTCAACTTGACCAGTTACCACTTACATCAAACGATAAAGTGGATCGAAAAGCACTTCCAGAACCAGATAGAAGTAGTCAATCAGGGGTAGAATATGAGGCACCAAGAAATGAAGTTGAAACACATCTTGTTGAGATTTGGAGGGATATCCTAGGCATAGAGGATATAGGGATAAATCATCATTTCTTTGTATCAGGTGGAGATTCTATTAAGGCTCTGCAAATTGTGTCCAGGTTGTCTAGAATAAATCTTAAGTTAGAAGTGAAAGATCTATTTGCAAACCCTAAAATTAAAGATCTTAGTAAGTATGTAAAAAAGCAAAACAAACAGTTAAAACCTTATGAAATAGTTACAGGAGAAGTAATATTATCTCCAATTCAAAAATGGTATTTTGAGAAAAATAAAGAAGAACTAGATCATTTTAATCAATCATTTATGCTGTTTAGGGAAGATGGATTTGATCGAAAGAGAATAGAGAGAGTCTTTAATAAGATATTAGAGCAGCATGATGCCCTTAGAATGATTTATAGAGAAAATGATGGAGAGATCATTCAGTATAATAGAGGCTATAAGGATAACCTCTTTGATTTATACGTTCATGATGTTGAGGGAGTAGAGAATAAGGAAGAGAAAATATATGAATTAGCGACAAATATCCAAAAGAAATCTTCCATCAAAAATGGTAAACTCGTTAATCTTTGTTTATTTAAAACGAATCAAGGTGATCATCTGCTTATTACCATTCATCATCTTGTAGTAGATGGAGTATCATGGAGAATAATATTAGAAGATTTTGAAACTCTATATTCTCAGGATTTAAGAGGTGAGAAGTTAGACGTTGGATTCAAAACTGAATCCTTTAAAGAATTTTCCTCTAAGCTGAGGGAGTATGCTAGTAGCAATAAATTATTAAAGGAAAAAGAGTATTGGCAAGAAATAGCAAATACTGAGGTTGCATTTATACCTAGAAAAACAGAGCTCAAAAGTGACACATTCGAAAATAGTAAAACAGTTAGTATTTCTTTAAATAAGGAAAAGACTATAAGTTTATTAAGAGAATCTAATAGAGCATACAATACAGAAATAAATGACATATTGTTAACTTCCTTATTATTAGGTGCTAGAGAGATAACAAGTGAAAATTGTATAAAAATAAATATGGAGGGACATGGAAGAGAAGATATCTTAGAAAATGTAGATATTAGTAGGACTGTAGGTTGGTTTACAACTATGTATCCAGTACTTATAGATTTAGGCAATGAGACCGATCTTGCTACTAATATAAAAATGGTAAAAGAAATTTTAAGGAAAATTCCTAACAAGGGAATCGGATTTGGTATACTAAAATATTTATCAAAAGAGAAGTATCTATTAAATGAACAAAAAGCACCAATTTCATTTAACTATTTAGGTGAAATGGATAATGATGTTAACAGAAATGAATTTTCTGAATCGAAATTTTCTTATGGGGAAACAATTGGAGGAAAGATTTCAAGAAATAATTCGATAGAAATCAATTCGATAATTATTAATAATGAATTGGTTATAAATACTACCTTTAATGAGCTAGAGTTTGATGAACTAACAATCAGGAAATTAAATGATAAGTTTAAAGAAAGTCTTGAAACTATAATTGATCATTGTGTTAGTCAAATAGAGGTGGAAAAGACGCCTTATGACTATGGGGATACTAAATTAACTCTAAGTGAACTTAAGGATATTAAAGAGAAGTATAAAGATTTTGAAATTGAAAAGATTTACCCGTTAGCAAATATGCAAAAGGGAATGCTGTTCCATGCTTTGGAAAACAAAAATTCAAAAGCATATTTTGAACAAACTGTCATGGATATAACAGGATACATTGATGTAGAGATATTAAAAACAAGTTTTAATAAAATCATGCAAAGATACGAAATACTAAGAGCATCATTTGAATATGAAATAGTTGAGGAGCCTAGACAAATAATAATAGCTGATAGAGAAATAGGTTTTCAATATTGCGATATAAGTGAAAGAGGAACTATAGAAAAAGAGTTATTCATAAAAAATTATAGAGAAGAAGATACAGAAAAGGGATTTAACTTAAGTAAAGATACTTTAATGAGAGTATGTTTGATTAGAACAGATGAAAACTTATATAAATTGGTATGGAGTCATCACCATATTTTATTGGACGGTTGGTGTCTTGGAATCGTATTAGGTGAGTTATTCACTGTATATGGAAAATTAATAAATGGTGAAGAATATGAGTTAGAAGAAACGAAACCTTATAGCGATTATATAAAATGGCTGGAAGAGCAAGATAAAGAAGAAGGTAAAAGTTATTGGGAGCAATATTTAGATGGTTATGAAGAGAAAGCGCAAATACCAAAATTACAGATTACTAAGAATGATAGTGAGTATTTAAGAAGAGAAAAAGTAATTGAATTTTCGAACGAACTAACAAATAAAATTACACAGCTTGCTAATAGGAATAGCGTAACCTTTAATACAGTATTCCAGAGTATTTGGGGTATTATTTTGGCGAAGTATAATAATACAGACGAAGTAGTATTTGGAACTATTGTATCGGGAAGGGAAGCACCAGTAGACGGAATTGAAAAGATGATTGGTTTATTTATTAATGCCATTCCAACTAGAATAAACCTTGGAAAGAATCAGAAGTTTAAAGAGGTTTTAACGGTTGTACAGAGTGAAGCTATAGCTAGCAATAATTATAACTATATGAATTTAGCTGAAGTTCAAGCAATGAGTAAATTAAAGAATGATCTTATTGATCATATAATTGTGTTTGAGAACTATGCTGTTGATAAACGTATTGCCGGAAATGAAAAAATGGATATAGGTTTTGAGGTAGAAGATATACATGCAGAAGAGCAGAGCAATTATAGTTTTAGTATTGCTGCAACTCCAGGTGAGAAGTTAAATTTAGTTTTAACTTATGATGGCAATATTTATGATGACAAAATAATAGATAATATCGAAATGCACATTAAAAAAGTAACTGAACAAGTGATTGCAGATGAGAATAAGAAAATAAATGAAATAGACATAATTGCAGAAGAAGAAAGAACAACTTTATTGTATGAATTTAATGATACAAAAGTAGATTACCCAAAAGAGAAGACGATCCATCAATTGTTCCAAGAACAGGTAGAAAGGACACCTGAAAATATTGCAGTTGTGTTTGAAAATAAACAATTGACTTATTGGGAACTGAACGAAAAATCTAATCAAGTCGCTGCTCTGCTAAGAGAAAAAGGTGTGAAATCTAATACTGTGGTTGGTATTATGGTTGAACGTTCGATTGAAATGATAGTTGGTATGATGGCGATATTAAAAGCCGGGGGGGCATACCTTCCAATTGATCCTGAGTATCCAGAGGATAGAAGAAGATATATGTTAGAAGACAGTGGTATAGAAATATTGTTAAAACAAGAAAATAAACATGTAGATTATGATTTAACTTGTATTGATATAAATGTACAAAAGATTAAGGATAGATTTACAGAAAACTTGCCTAGTCTAAATAAGTCCTCTGACATGGCTTATATAATATACACTTCAGGTTCAACTGGAAAACCAAAGGGTGTTATGGTGAATCATAAATCTATTCTCAATACGTTATGTTGGAGAATAGAATCATATCAATATAGTGAAAGTGATATTACGTTACAGATGCCTTCTTTCTCTTTTGACAGCTCTGTTGAAGATATTTTTACTACTTTGCTTTCTGGAGGTAAATTAATTTTAATAGAAGATATAAGAATGAATTTCAGTAAATTTATAAATATTATTCAAAATAATAAAGTAACTAATTTGTTAGCTGTTCCAAGTTATTATAATAATCTATTAAACACTATTGATAAGCCTTTAGTAGATTTGAGATTTGTGACAATTGCAGGTGAAGGTTTTAATGAAAATCTAATTACAAAACATTTTCAGAAAATGCCTCACGTAAAATTGTTTAATGAATATGGTCCAACAGAAAATAGTGTTTGTTCTACAATATGTGAATTAAAACAGGAAGATCAGAAGGTACTTATTGGTAAACCAATAAGTAATAACAGGGTTTATATCCTTGATATGGAAAATAATTTAGTGCCATTAGGAGTTGCAGGTGAACTTTGTGTAAGTGGGGAAGGTTTGGCACGTGGTTATTTAAACAGACCAGAGCTCACAGCGGAGAAGTTTGTTCCAAATCCATTCATTCCAGGGGAAAGGATGTACCGGACAGGAGATCTTGCAAGGTTATTGCCTAATGGGAATATCGAATTTTTAGGTAGAATTGACCATCAAGTGAAAATTCGAGGTTTCAGGATTGAACTTGGTGAGGTAGAGAATCAACTTTTGAAACAGAAAGAGATTAAAGAAGCCGTTGTCATCGCAAGAGAGGATAATAATGGTCAACCATATTTATGTGCTTATTTTACGTCTGAAACACGTAAGAAAGAATCCAAATTACAAGAAATTCGGAAGGATTTGGCGCAAGAGCTTCCAGAGTATATGATTCCTGCGTTTTTCGTTCAGTTGGATAAACTACCACTTACAGCAAATGGAAAAGTGGACCGAAAGGCCTTACCAGAACCTGATGAAAGTGCGGTTGTGGGAGTAGAGTATGAGGCACCAAGGAATGAAGTCGAAGAAAGACTTGTATCCATTTGGCAGGAAATTTTAGGAGTAGAAAAAATCGGTATCAACCAGCACTTTTTTGAAATAGGAGGTCATTCTCTTAAAGCAACTACGATGGTTTCTAAAATCCATAAGGAACTTATGGTGGAGATACCTTTACGACAAATCTTCCAAACACCTACTATAAAAGGGATTGGAGAATTTATTGACTCTACAAAAGAAAGTGTATATGCATCGATCAAAAAAGTAGAAGAACAAGATTATTATCCACTTTCATCTGCACAAAAAAGACTCTATATTTTAAATAAAATAGAGGGTAGCGGAGTATCTTACAATATACCGTTCGCCATGAAGATAAAAGGTGATTTGGATGTTCAGCAACTTGAGAAGGCTTTCCATAAATTAATCGAAAGACATGAAGCTTTAAGAACTTCTTTTGTAATGGTAGATGGTGAACCAGTTCAAAAGATTGAAAAAGACATAGATTTCCAAGTGACGTATAGAGAAATGGGTACCAATAAGCTAGATGATATGATCAATGGATTTGTTAAACCGTTTGATTTGGAGAAGGCTCCTCTTTTACGGGTTGAAATCATACATGTTACAGATGATGAGCACGTGATTGTATTAGATATGCACCATATTATATCAGATGGTGTATCAATGGGGATCTTTACACAGGAATTAGCTGAGTTATACAACGGGAAAGAATTATCTCCATTAAGCATTCAATATAAAGATTATTCTGTATGGCAAAGAGAATTGTTTACTCAAGAAGAAATGAAAAAACAAGAAGAGTATTGGATGCATGTATTTAAAGAAGAAGTACCAGTACTAAATATGCCGACAGATTATAAAAGACCGCCAATTCAAAGTACAGAAGGTGACCTTGTACATTTTGAAATCGATAGTGACATATATGTTAATCTTAAGAAGATGGCGAAGGAACATGGTGTGACGCTGTATATGCTTCTGTTAGCGGGATACACAACACTGCTTTCAAAATATACGGGGCAAGAGGAAATCGTAGTGGGATCTCCAATCGCAGGAAGACCTCATGATGATTTGAAACAGATTATGGGTATTTTTGTTAATACTCTTGCAATGAGAAATTATCCAAAACGAGACGTTTCATTCCAAGATTATTTAAAAGAAGTTAAAGAGAATGCTTTAAAAGCCTATGAAAATCAGGATTATCCATTTGATGAATTAGTTGAAAAATTAGATTTAAAGAGAGATATGAGCAGAAGTGCTTTGTTTGATACAATGCTCGTCTTACAAAACTTTGACTATGATGATTTTGAAATACAAGGTTTAACTTTCTCACCATATCAAATGAAGGCGCATGTTTCTAAATTTGATTTAACACTTACCGCTGTTGAAGAAGAGCGTAGTATCAAATGTGTATTAAATTACAGAACTAAATTATTTAAGAAGGAAACTGTAGAAAGATTAGCTAAACATTTAATCCAGGTTTTTAAAGAAATTATTGAGAAGCCAGAACAAAGCATTCAGGATATTATGTTGCTTTCAGAAGAAGAAGTGCAGATGCTATTGCAGGATGATAAAGATACAAAAGCTGATTATCCGAAAGATAAAACAATTTCACAATTATTTGAGGAACAGGTGAAACGAACACCTCACCATGTAGCCGTGGTATTTAAAAATCAGAAACTTACGTATCTGGAACTGAATGAAAGAGCGAATCAAATGGCAAGGTTGCTTCAAGAAAAAGGAGCAAAGCCAGGGATAACAGTAGGTATGTTAGTGGAAGAATCTCTTGAAATGATTATTGGAATTATGGCCGTATTAAAAGCAGGAGCGACTTACTTACCAATAGATCCTGAACAACTGGATAAAAGAACGAATGTCATTTTAAAGGATAGTAATGCTAGCCTATTGATAGTAAAAGGAGAAAGGAAAGAAACTCTCCAATTTAATGGAGAAATAATCTCCATGGAAGATGATTCTATAAAAGAGAGGGATACATCAAATTTATTAGTCAATTATAAATGGAATCATAATGCGTATATCATCTATACATCAGGTTCGACTGGTACACCTAAAGGTGTATGTGTTCAGCATAACAACGTTGTAAACTATATGACTTGGTTTACAAAGGAAGCGAATCTAAAAGAAACAGATAAGGCAATGTTAGTATCTTCCTATGCATTTGACTTGGGCTATACAAGTCTATATTCATCACTTTTAAATGGATGTGAACTGCATCTCGTTACAAAAGAAGTATATACTAATGCTCAGAAGGCATTACAGTATATAGAAGAACAAGGGATTTCTTATTTGAAATTAACACCGTCTCTCTTTAACGTCTTGGTGAATGATCCGAGTTTCTCAAATAATCAGAGCTGTAAAACTTTGAGATTAGTCGTGTTAGGTGGAGAGAAAATCAATCCAATAGATGTTGAAAAATTCTATACACATTACCCAAATCATGCGGTAATGAATCACTATGGACCTACAGAGGCGACAATTGGTTCGGTATATCAAGTTATTGAATATGATACAATGGCAGCTTTCAAAGAATGCCCTGTGATTGGAAGACCAATTCAGAATATGAAGGCTTACGTAGTGGATCAACAAATGAAACTTGTCCCAGAAGGTGTTTATGGTGAATTATGCTTATCAGGAGATGGCGTAGCAAGTGGATATTTAAACAGAGCAGATTTGACAGAAGAAAAATTTGTTCAAAATCCGTTTGAACCAAATAAAAAAATGTATCGGACAGGGGATCTTGCTCGAAGACTATCAGATGGTAGAATTGAGCTTGCAGGTAGGATTGACGGTCAAGTGAAAATAAGAGGTTATCGAATTGAAACAGAAGAGATTAAGCGTCATTTAGTTAAACACGAACAAATTAAAGAAGCATTCGTGATTGATCGAGAAGGTCAGGACGGAAGAAGATATCTATGTGCATATATTACGTCCCAGAGGGACCTATCATTTGAAGAATTAAGAGCGTACTTAAAAGTAGAAATCCCTGAATACATGATTCCATCTTATTTTGTTCAGATGGAGCGTATTCCACTTACGGCAAATGGAAAAGTAGACGAAAAAGCTTTACCAGAGCCAGATGTGAGTAAGGGAGTAGATTATGAAAAACCAAGAAATCAGGTGGAAGAAAAACTTGTGAAGGTATGGGAAGATATATTAGGAGTCAAGCCAATTGGGATTAGCCATAACTTTTTTGCTTCGGGTGGAGATTCTATTAAAGCTTTACAAATTATCTCACGTTTATCACGAGAAGGTATCACGTTAGAGATGAAAGATCTATTTACCTATCCGGAAATCAAGTTTTTAAGCAACTATGTCAATATTGAGACAATACAAGAAGGCTCTTATGAAATTGAAACAGGAGATGTGTTGCTCACTCCAATTCAAAAAGCGTATTTTATAAATGGAAAAGAAGAAGTAAATCATTATAATCATGCAGTTATGTTGTATAGGAAAGATGGATTCCGTGAGGAAATGATAAAAGAAGTTATGGAAGCAATTTTTGTACATCATGACGCATTACGAATGATTTATAAAGAGGAGAATAATGAAGTACTTCAATTCAATCGAGAAGTGGAAAAAAATCAATTTGGTTTTAATGTTTATGACGTTTCGAGAGAAGATAATCCAGATGTGAAAATTCAAGAACTTGCGACAATATTACAGAAGAAAATTGATATACAAGAAGGACCTCTTGTAAATGTAGCACAGTTTAAGACGAATGTTGGAGACCATCTGTTACTTATTATTCATCACCTTGTGGTGGATGGAATCTCTTGGAGAATCCTATTTGAAGATTTTGCACTTGGATACAGCCAGCTAATGAAAGGCGAACCAATAGCGTTTTATCCAAAAACGACTTCTTATAAAGAGTATGCTACTCAGCTTAACGAGTATGCTAAGAGTGCAAAAATCCTTAGAGAAAAGCAATATTGGGTGAACACATTAAAGGATAATGTTAACTTTTTAGAGAAAAAAGAGGAAGTTGGACTATTCCGATATGAGGATAGTGATACTTTTAGTACCGCTCTCGGAATAGAGGAAACAAGCCGATTGTTAAGAGAAACAAATCAAGCATATCATACTGAAATCAATGATTTACTGATTAGTGCTCTTTTAATAGCTACAAGGAGAGTAACTGGTGAAAATAAAATTAGGATTAGTCTAGAGGGCCATGGTAGAGAACGGATTATAAAAAATGTAGATATTAGCCGAACAGTTGGATGGTTTACAACCAAATATCCTGTATACATCAATTTAGGAGATGAAAAGGACCTTTCAATGACTATTAAAACAGTGAAAGAGTCTCTTAGAAGAATTCCGAATAAGGGAATAGGCTATGGGGTTTTAAAACAATTGAGTGGAGATCCAGATTTATGGAATATTGAACAGCCACCTATTTTGTTTAATTACTTAGGTCAAATGGATGCAGATCTCAATAATACAATCTTTTCTTCTTCTTGGATATCGACAGGAGAGTCGATTGGAGGTAAACATACAAGAGAAACACCTATAGAAATGAATGCTATTGTCTTAGATGGAAAGCTCACTATTGATACGACTTATAATACAAAAGTATATGCAGAGGATGTCGTAGTGGAGTTTACAGAAGCTTTCAAGGCTGCTCTTCTTGATGTAATCCATCATTGCATTTCTAAGGAACAGGCTGAAAAAACACCATTTGACTATGGAGACAAAGAATTAAGCTTCGAACAACTAGAGGAAATCAAGGCGAAAAATAGGTGGGGAGAAATAGAAAAGATTTATCCATTAGCTAATATGCAGCAGGGTATGCTATTCCATGCATTAGAAGATCCACAATCAGGTGCATACTTTGAACAACTTGTCATTGATGTCAAAGGGTTTATTGATGTCAACTTATTCGAGGAAAGTTTGAACGATATTATGAAAAGACATGAAATCCTTCGGACAGCAATTGAATATGAAATTACAGAAAAACCAAAAAATGTAATTATAAAAGGTCGAAAGATTGGCTTTAGATACCGAGATATTAGACAGCAAGGAATAGTTCAGCAAAAAGAAAGTATAACAACCTACATTGAACAAGATCGAGAAAAAGGTTTTGATTTTAGTAAAGATGTCTTAATTAGACTGGAACTTATTCAAACTGATGATAAGGCTTATACAATTATATGGAGTAATCATCACATCTTGTTCGATGGATGGGGCAGAGGTATTATTTTGGGAGAATTGTTCTATATCTATGGAAACAAACAAGTAGGACAGTATCCTAATTTAGAAGAGCCAAGACCATATAGTGATTATATTAGATGGTTAGGAGAACAGGAAAAAGAAGAGGGAATTCAATATTGGAAACAATATTTAGCAGGATATCAAAAACCTGCGAAAGTTCCATCGTTCAAAATTGATAGTACAAGAGAGTACCATGGACAAGAGACGCTCATTGAATTTTCAAGGGAACTTACGAAAAAAATGACTGAATTGGCTAATCAAAATAATGTTACGTTAAACACTGTGCTACAAACTTTATGGGGGATTATTTTAGCCAAGTATAATCATACAGACGATGTTGTATTCGGTTCTGTCGTTTCTGGTAGAGATGCCAAAGTAGCTGGAATTGAAAAAATGGTTGGATTATTCATTAATGCAATTCCAACGAGAATTAATATAAAAGAACAGAAGAGCTTTAAAAATATTTTAAAAGAGGTACAGCAACAAGCAATAGAAAGCCAAGCATACAACTATATGAATCTTTCAGATATACAGTCTCTTAGTGATTTAAAAAGGGATTTAATTGATCATGTAATGATTTTTGAGAATTATGCACTTGATGAACGTTTACTTCAGGAAGAAGAAAGTAAGAGTAGTTTCGTATTTAAGGATATTAAAGGGATTGAACAAACCAACTATGGATTTACAATAGTTGTCGTTCCAGGTGAACAGCTTGTTCTCAAAATATCATATGATGGAAATCTCTATTCAGAAAAACTCATCCAGAACATAGCAAATCATCTGAAAAATGTTACGGACCAAGTTGTGCAGGATGAACATAAAAATGTGAATCAATTAGAAATCCTTTCAAAAGAAGAAAAGCATTATTTCTTGAATGAGTTTAATGAAACAAAGGCAGAGTATCCAAAAGAAAAAACAATTCATCGCTTATTTGAAGAACAGGTAGAACGGACTCCAAATAAGGTAGCTGTGGTATTTGATAAGCAGCAACTTACTTATAAAGAACTTAATGAAAAATCTAACCAAATAGCTAGGATACTCCAGAATAAAGGAGTTCAACCAGACACAGTTGTAGGTATCATGCTTGAACGTTCTCTAGAGATGATTATAGGAATTATGGGGATTTTAAAATCTGGAGCAGCATATTTACCAATAGATCCTGAATATCCTGAAGAGCGAATTAAGTATATAGTAGAGGATAGTGGAACAAATATAATACTTACAAAAGGTAAAGATGCAGTGAGGTTAAGCAAAGAAATAGTATTTTTAGATGAAGAGTATAATCATTATTCTACTGAAAATATAAAAGTAACAAGTAATACTAACAATCTAGCTTATATGATTTATACTTCGGGTTCTACAGGTATGCCAAAGGGAACTATGCTGAAGCAACGAGGCCTAGTCAATTATATAACATGGGCAAATAAGGAATATGTCAAAGGAGAGGCCTTAGATTTTGCCTTGTATTCATCTTTCTCATTTGACCTTACAATTACATCATTATTCACACCATTAATTTCTGGAAATAAAATAGTTATTTACAATAATGATGGGGATGAACCAATTATAAGAAAAATTTTTAAGGATAATAGAGTAGGTATAGTAAAATTGACACCATCCCATTTAAGGTTGATAAGAGATATTGATAACAGCAATTCAAGTATAAAACGATTAATAGTGGGTGGAGAAGATTTAAAGACTGAGTTAGCAAGAGAGATTTCAAAAAGTTTCAATCATAATGTTGAAATCTATAATGAGTATGGTCCGACAGAAACAACAATTGGCTGTATGATTTATAAATATAGCCTTAATGACGATAAACACATATCGGTACCTATTGGGAAGCCAATTGATAATGTTCAAATTTATTTATTGGATGATAATCAAAAGATATTACCAGTAGGAATAGAAGGAGAACTTTATATAAGTGGAGATGGTGTTGCTACAGGTTATTTAAATAGACCTGAATTGACAGCAGAAAAATTTATATCAAATCCATATGTGCCTGGAGCAAAGATGTATCGAACAGGGGATCTTGCAAGATGGTTGCCTAGTGGAAATATCGAATTTATAGGAAGAACTGACCATCAAGTAAAAATTCGTGGTTATAGAATTGAATTAGGAGAAATAGAGAATCAAATTCTAAAATTAGATAATATAAAAGAAACAAAAGTTGTTGCAAGAATAGACGGTGAGAATAGTCAGTATCTTTGTGCATATGTTGTTTTAGAGAATAAAGAAAAAGCAATTACTGTTACAGAGATGCGAAGATATTTATCAAAAGAACTTCCAAATTATATGATACCGGCATTTTTTACACAGCTTAAGGAATTACCGTTGACAACAAATGGTAAAATAGATGTAAATTCATTACCAGCACCAGATGGAAATGTCAAATATGAATTAGAATACGAACCGCCAAGAAATGATTTAGAAGAAAAAATTGTTAGCATATGGGAAGAAATTTTAAATATCAAAAAAATAGGTATGAATACTAATTTATTTGATATCGGAGCGAACTCTTTAAACGTTATGACATTTGTTTCAAGGATAGTTGCAGAGTTAAACTTTAGAGTACCGTTTAAAGATGTATTTGATAAACCTACAGTCCGAAGTTTTTCAGCGTTCTTAGAAGGCGCAAAAGAAATGTTAAAGGATTATACAGAGGATTGTATTCAACTTAGTAGCTCAACAAGCACCAATAAAAAACTATTTTGTTTCCCACCTGCTGCTTCAATAGGAATAGCATATATGGGGCTAGCAAAGCATATTGAGTCATATTCGGTTTACAGTTTTAATTTTATTAAATCTGAAAATAGAATTGCACAATATGTTAAAATAATAAAAGATATTCAATCAGAAGGACCGTACACATTAGTGGGATATTCAGCTGGTGGAATTCTTGCCTTCGATGTGGCAAAAGAATTGAATAGACAAGGTTTAGAAGTAGAAAATCTTATTCTTATTGATTCAAAATACCGTACGATTGTAGAACAGAATCTTTATACAGAGGAAGAGTGTAAAAGAGAACTTCATGAAAAATTCAATCTGAAAAAATATAAAGATTTAGAAAAATTAGCTAGTGATTATTTGATAGAATTAATTATGAAGTCTTATATGTATGTACAGAGTACAACAACAAATGGCAGTATTGATGGAAATATAAGTTATATAAAATCAGTAAAAGAAAAAGAAGATGAAAATAATTTACTGTGGGAGAATGCTACTACGAAGAATTTCAGGATAATTCAAGGGTACGGAACCCATATGGAAATGTTATCAAATTCAAAGCTAGATATTCTTAAAAAGAATGCTAATATAATAAACGACATATTGGCGTTTGAAACAGTTTAATTTTTGAGAATTGGCATTTCTTTAAAGAAATGCCAATTTTCTTATTTTGATGACTTGTAAATTAAAGAGAATAAGCGCAATAATTTTGGACATGTATAATAGAAGTTATGAAAGCAGGTGTTATTTTGCGAGAAATTAGAATTCTTATAGCGGATGATGAAAAAGAAATTAGAGATTTATTAAAAAAATATATGGAGCGAGAATTATATAAGGTTGATGTTGCTATAGATGGCGAGCACGCTCTTTCGTTATTTAATAAAAACAAATATGATCTGTTTATATTAGATCTTATGATGCCAAAAATTGATGGGATTGAGGTCTGCAGAAAATTAAGAGAAAAAACGAATGTTCCTATTCTAATGCTCACTGCTAAAAATCATGAAACTGATAAGATATTAGGTTTAAGTATGGGCGCAGATGATTATATTACAAAACCTTTTAGTATAAATGAGGTAGTAGCTAGAGTTAAAGCTCTTATGAGGAGATTTTTAGTTTTAGGAAGTGAAGCAGGGGATAGAGAACAAACACGTATAGAGTTTAAAGAAATCTCAATTGATATGAAAAAATATACTGTTTTCAAAGAGGGGAAAGAGATTCCTTTAACTGCAAAAGAGATGGAACTACTAAGGTTTTTTGCTTTAAATCCGGAGCAAGTGTTTACAAAATCTCAGTTGTTCCGTAATGTTTGGGGGGACAACTATTTAGAAGATGATAATACTGTCATGGTCCATATTCGAAAACTTAGAAAAAAAATAGAAGTGGATCCCTCTAATCCTCAATTAATACAAACAGTTTGGGGAATCGGATATAAGTTTGTAGGTGACCAAAATGTATAGCGATAAAATTATCTTGCTTAATATTCTTCAATTATTATGTATTATAGGACTTTTTTTTACAGATTTAAATAATCAGCTATTAGGAATAAATAAACTTGTTTTGTACATAGTACTATTTTTCTTTACGACTTTTCTCTTACTTATAAGGTTCCACTTCATTAATCGTTTGAAAATAATGATTGAGGAGTTACAACGTGTAATTAAAGGGAATTTAACAACAAGGTTAATTGTAAATGAAGATAATGTATTTAATAAAATGATATTTTCTGTGAATGAATTAATTGAACAGTTAGAGAGAGTTCAAATCGAATCCATTAAAGCTCAAAATGCGAGAAAAAGGCTCTTATCAAGTATTTCTCATGATATCAGAACTCCTCTTACATCTATTATAGGATATATTGATGCTTTAAAAGATGATATAGCTGTTTCTCGAGAAGAGAAAAAAGAGTATCTTGAAATTATTTCAAAAAAATCCAGCAACTTAAAGCAATTAATCAATGAAATATTTAATATGGCAAAGCTAGATGCAGATGAAGTTTTAATAAATCCTGAATCTCTAGAGTTAACTGAAATTACCAGAGAAGTATTAATTGAGTATTTGCCTGAAATCAAGAAGAATAATTTGGAGTTAAAGCTTAGTTTACCAAAAACAAAATGTTTTATCACGGCTGATTATCTAAGTATTATAAGAATTATAGATAACCTAATAAAAAATGCTATTTTATATGGGAAAGAAGGAAAAGTACTTGGAATAGAACTCATGGAATCAAATCAAGAATTCCAATTGCTTGTTTGGGATAAAGGACAGGGAATCGCGGAACATGATTTAGATCATGTATTTGAACGAATGTATCGTGGTGACCAATCAAGAAATTCTATTAATGGAGGTAGCGGATTAGGGCTTGCTATTGCTAAATCCTTAGTAGAAAAAAACCAGGGCAGGATATGGGTTGAAAGTAGTCCATGGAATAAAACAGTTTTTGGTATCTCTTTCCCAAAAACAGAAAAGGTTTAATAAATATAGATAATATATGGTTTAAATTAAAATTTGTCCCAAATAATGTAGTAAAGTTGTTATACAATATAGGTTTACGTATTAGTGACCTCTTAAAACTAAAGGTTGCAAGCTTGAAAGGGAGTTATATCTTAATGCTTGAAATGAAGAGCGGTAAGCAGTAATGTATCTAGATTACTGCGACATTAAGAAGAGATTTAAATAGGTACATTGAAGATATGGAAGACCATGTGTATCTAATTAAGAGTAGGTAGGGAAAGAATAGAAAGAAGTACAGCATATAAGTTACTTAGTAACACTGCGACAGAGTTTGAACTAGATGAAATAGGAACACATACATTATGTAAGAAATTTGTAAATCATATGTATATGCAGACAAAGAATATAGCCTTGCTTATAAAGAAATTTATGTGAATAGAGTTGTTGTTAAGAGATAATAAAGTTGTTTAATTTACAATAAAGTCCATTGAAAAATAATATAGTTGTTTAATTCTTATTGAACTAACGGTGCAGGATAGTTGAATAAGGAAGATGATATACTTAAGGGAGAATTTACTTTATTCTATAATTTATGAGGTGGAAAATGGACTCTTTAGAATTAAACAAATCTAAATATATTGTCTCTAATATCAAAGAAATTTTGCATAAAAAGCTTATTCTTGATAAACCGTTAACTAAAGATGAGGAGAAAAAATTAAACCTAGTTAATCCCCCTATATACGAAAATGAGAAGTATCTCATTCAAAAACGGTGGTTTTATAGTATTAATATTGGAGAATGGGAAGATGTGGATATTATTATTCAAGGGAATAATGAAAATCCCGATGTGGAGATTATCGAAATGGCAGAAAAAACATTCGATGAACTCCATCTATATATAAGCTGTGCATTAAAATATTTACAGAAATTCTTCCCTAATCAAGAAATGAAGAACTACTATCTATCCACAATATGTTTTGGAAAGATGGTTAATTTTGACGATTATATATTTTCTGGGTTTAGTTTAGCTTTTATTTATGATGGTCACTTTGAGTTTCAGTATAAAGTAAAATTTAAAGACGATGGATGGCCTATTGGTTTTGAAGGTGGGCCACTTTAATAATAAAAGTAATTATTTCTCCTGCAAGGGAACTTGTTAAATTACAAGAAGAGTTAATAACTAAGAAAAATAAGTAAATGGAACCGTTACCCATCAAGATGGAAGAAAAGCCAATAGATATACTAAATCAAGAAATCCTTAATAATATCAAGTTATATATTAAAAGATGAACACAAATAAAGAGAAGAATAATTAAAGTATTTGTGTGTGATTTTGAACACAAATCGGGGTCGCACCTCTTGTAGGTGCGTGGATTGAAATATTAAGAGCATGTGGCTTAAAATATTGAAGTTTAGTCGCACCATATATAGGTGCGTGAATTGAAATCACTAGTGCTAAACATCTAAAGAAATTGTATGGGCGTAACACCTTTAGTAGGTGTTTGGATTGAAATTGGTAAGATACTTGATAGCATTTTATTAAGCCTTAACGCATTACCCAAATACTTTTGACTAACGTCCTTCACAATCTTGTGGGAAAAGGATTCTTTTGGTAATGCGTTAACTTTAATTAAAACCTTCTTGAAATATATAACGATATTATATAATATATAGGTATATTGTTAGCTTATTTGATTCCGTTTATTCCCACACCTTTTTTGTGTTGTGGTTGAGTTGTAGAAGCAAGTTGCGTCTTGTTTCATTTGTGAAAGGGCTTCTTTGAGCCGATTAGTGTATATATAGCTTATTTTGCTATGCACATTTTTAATCGACTTGAAGAAGCCCTTTTTGTGTTGTTTTCAAGTTCGCAGGTTGGGTTATGAATCATAACAAATTGCAAATTAGAGGAGATATGAAAATGAAAAATAAGCAGGAAGAGGGATATAAAAATGAAAAAAGATAACATTTGGACAGTATTAGATGAGCCAAAAGAGCAGGAAATAAGGGAGCAATCCCTAGAGCTGGATGATATTTTTGCTGGGATGGATGAGCTATCGGAGATTACAGATGAAGAGCTACCATTTTAATAAAGAAGAGGTAGTTTATAGAGGGTAAAAGGAAGAACTAAGTGATGCATATACTTGGATCTTTCTTTTTTTATTGCAAAAAAGAACTTGAAGGGAATTATTATGCGTATAGGAAATGATTTAGCGGCGGTTTTTTATCCAACCCCACTAACAGAAGGGACACATTTAATACAGTTATTACAAATACAATTGCTACGCCAAAACGTAGTCAATGGTTAGAAGAACAAGTAAGTAGCGGTGTGAATGCGATCATCTGTTCCCAAGAATTAGTTAGGGTAGGATTGGACTTGCTGGCCACGCCAACATTAATTTTCTACCAACTATCATTTAGCTTATTTACGTTAAACCAAGCTACAAGAAGACATTGGCGCATTGGTCAAACAAAGCAATGTAGAACCTTCTACCTCCGCTACCGAGAAACGTTCTAACAGCAGATGGCGCAATTAATCGCCCAAAAGAATACAGCTGTTGAAGCAATGAATGGTGATGCAACAAGTGATGGACTTAATGCAATGCTTGGTGATACAGGAGACCTTCAGACGTTATTAATTCAAAATATTAAAAGTGGGAATCAATTAAATGGTTCAACAGAAGAGTGGATACAGGCAGCATCGGAAGAATCTAAGCGAGTACTTGCAAATATCGGTAAAGTAATTACACCAGTGTTTGAATCAATTGAGATCCAATTTACAAACTGGGTGAAAACATTACCGAGTACATCTGACGTATCGTATATGGAAGATGCAAAATTTGTGCAAAAAGCCGTTGAATATATCAAAGAAGAAAAAGTTCCTGGCGTTGTAGTAAAGCAACATAAACTTGAAATTGACGGGAATGTAGAAGATATCATACGTACTTTAACAACATTGAATGCCGATAAGCGTATGCTTGTACAAAAACAAGACATTACACTCTGAGATGAATTAATTGTGGAAGTAGATGGTTCTCAAAAGAAAGGAAAAGGAAAAAGAAAAAGTAAAGTAATTTAAGGACAATTTGAGTTTGCTTTATTTGGTTAAACGAGAGGGGAAAGTCATGTTTACGAAACTTCTTATCGCACTAATTTGCTATATGGTTTATGTAGTTTGCAAAACAAAAAGAAACATGTTGATAGAAGAGAAGAAAAAAGAAAAAAGATCAGAACCAGTGGAAAGACCTGTTTATTGGTGTCCGAGAGAAAATAAGCCTATTGGGAGGGAACAAGAACGAGTTACTGTTCCAACGAAAGAAATTACCTTAGAAAAGGATGTAGAAAATATATACGATTTAGTTGCTACATCTATTCGAATAAATGTAGGTGAAGAAGAAAAAGCGTTAGAACAGAGCAAGGAAGTTGCAAAAGAAGTGGAGTATGCTGAAGAATTTCATCATACTCCTGCTTCTGAAGCAGAATATGAAATTCCTTTTCCGAGCGATGAGGATATACCAGAGGAAGTATTTGAACATGAGGAGACGTTTTCGGAACTGGAACAGTTGCCATTCCCACTAGAAACAGAACAGAATCTACCTTTTCTACAAGGAGTATCAGAGGTAGAAGATATGCATTAGATCGGGTGGACTGCAAAAGTAATAAGGCGAGAACAAGGACTGACACGTGTCATAAATATGTCTAATAAGAAGCGCTATTGGATTCATACAGAGGGAGAGATATTACCGAAAAATCAATTACTGTATATGGAATTAGAGGTCGATTCACCTTATTCTTATACACTAGTTGAATGGAGTAATAGATAATTAGGAAATATATAAATTTATTTCCTAGTTGTATTTTCTTAGTTAAATAGCATGATATACAGCATTTTCTCACTCATTTGTACAAGAATGAAACATTTTTTTATTTTTGTACAAATGAGTGGGACAGAATGATTCACCATATAAGAATATTCGACTATAATGAGACATTGTACGTCATTGTAATATTAAAATGTATTAAGATTAAGTGATTATAATCTTAATACAGGAGAACTGAGAACTCTTCGCAATATTACAATGCTTAAAATAGATTAAATCCAAACATGAGGATTATATGAAGTGAAAAATATTTATGAGTTAAAAAAATAACAATTTTGAAAGGTGAATGTAAATGATTATTAATTCCCTAAGTAACAATGTAGTAGAAAAATTAGAACAAACGGTGCGCTATGAAAAGAAACAAGTTCAGGTATTACGTGTAAGTAAAAGTAGCTCAAATGTACATGCTTACATGATTTTTCCGGAATTCTCAGAGGTTAAAATTTCAAATGCCGAACTGGATGAATATATAGAAAACCTGTCAACAAGCGTGAAGTATGTTATTGACCGTAAGTTGAGTCAACAAGAAATCGAAAAGCAAAATCATTCTTTCATTATGACGTGTGAAGTTGAGGAAGATGGTGTGATAGATGATGAAACTCTTCATTTTAATACGACTTATGTTAAACCACCAACAATTGCAAATAAAGTATTTAAATTAGTATGTGGATTAGGAAATCGTCTAGATAGCCTAAAAGAGTTACATATCACAGTACTAAATAATAATATTAATCGAATTGAAATTGAATTTTACAATGAAAATGAAACATACATTGCAGTAGAGAAGGAAGAAATTGCGAATGCTATTATGGGAGCATATACGAAGGCAAATATCTATTATGCAGCAGATCTTTATTATGTTGCGGAAGGAAATCAAATCAAATTAAAAAGCGTTAAACCGAAATTAGCGGGTGATGTATGATGAAACAAGAAAAAGGGATGATTGGAGTCCTATGTACGCTCATTTTAATGATTTTACTACTTATGCCCTTACAAGCAGCTCAGGCTTCTGTAAAAGTAGATTTTAATAAATCGAACGGGAATGACCTTTCGTCATCCTTTCAAGAGGGATTGAATAATCGAGCGAAAAAAACAGAGAAAGATGATTCATTCGGCTCATCAATCATACAAAAGATTGAAGGTATGTATGCACCGGCTTTTAAAGTAGGAGTAAATATCTTTTCTATTTCATTCGTATTAGGCGTTATTGTTATGGTTATGGCATTAATTACAAAGAATGGTCAATGGATGAAGTGGGCAACTGGAAGTATGATTTTCTCGTTTATTAGCATGATGTCCATGAGACTAAGTGTGTACTTCTTGTTTAGTTCCGATGTATTTTCGTTTATGAACATCTTCACAGATTTTTTAGACCTGTTTAAAGCAACAGCACTTATTTTCACACCATTTATGTTAATTGCAGGTATTCGTTTAAGAAAGATTCATGAAAGTACGAAACAGCCTGAGTATTATCGTTGGTCTAACCGTGTCATAACAGGATCTTGTTTGCTGTGTATGTTAGCCGTACTCGCTCCATGGCTATTTGCTAATATGTAAAGAACTATATATAAAGATAGAAAAGGTACTGAATCTACATTCAGTACCTTTTATCTACCCATTAGGTTCTTTCTTTCATATTCTTCAAATACTTCTTCTGAAATTGGCGATAGTATGCCGCTCAAATACACAGCGGTATATAAAAAGTATTGCTCATCCCTTGTTTTAATTGTATGAGTACCGTGTTCCTCATTGTTTGGAATAATTCGTTCAATTTTGAGTTGTTTTTTATCACAAATGATCTCTTTTACTCTATATAAATTATGTATCGGTAAACGATCAATATACAAACAAAGGTACTCTAGTAGAAATAGAATAACAGTCATTTGTAGAATAAAAGCAATTTTTAATAGAGTTGGTATGGATGCAAATAATACTAGAAATATAGAGACCAAGAAGATATTTAACTTTGAAAACCATTTTTCGTGTTGATTTAAAGAGATAATACTTTTCTTATTCGGAAACACCTGGAACCTTGTTATAAGAAAAATAATTACAAAGATTCCTTCATAACTAAACCAGGTTTTCCACTCCGTATCAGTAAGTTCTAGCAATATATATATGATACCGGTAGATACGATCAGTGGTACCAGCTGTACCAAACTAAATAGTATGGTATGTTCTAACATTCTTTTCTTGTAGATACGATTAGTAATTGAATCCAAGTTTCTTAACCCCTTCTGCAATTTTCATGATGACACCACCAATAAGAAGATGGTATTCGCCAATTCCTTTTTCATTTACGTACCAACACATATAGTGTCGGATACCTTCTTTTGCACCATGGTCATGTAAAGGAAAAGGAGATGCGTATTTTTTAGATGACATATTATTATCACCGAAAGGAACTTGTTCTGCAAGTGCAAAACGTTTCTTCGAATCATTTATAATCCAACAACCATAGTTTACTGATCCATACCATATAGCGTCTTTATGAATTGGATCAATAGAAAGTTGTGCTGGATAGCTTTCAGCTAGTATTTGCGCTTTCTCTTCACGAAGTTGCTGATGTATGTGTGAATTCAATGGATCTTCCGTTCCGATTTCATAGGTTTCCTCAAAGTTACCACACTCATAAGGGACAAGGGGATTATTTGAATCAGCTGCTAATTGCAGACTGCAAGAATCTGATTTTGAAAGATAATATACACAGTCTTTGCAAGTGAAATAGTTTGAAAAAGCTGAATCACTTTCTGGTTCTGTTCCGGTATTATTTATTACAAGTTTTAACATGTCTATCACAATCCTTTTTAGGCTAATTCGTAAATTAATATAGACGTATCATATCATGTTTATAAACGAATGTAAATATTTTCCAAATTAAAATAACCTTATTAATTTTGAAAGGACTGTTTGTATTGAATAGAAATCGAGAATATATTGCTTTGCGAAATTCTATATTAATAGGCTGGTTACTGACATGCTTCGTAATAGGCCTATCTATCTATTTTTCTTCTGTTGTTTATTTATTAATCGGATGTTTCATTCTATCGTTAAAATACGGATTAATGGGTACCGTAAAGAATGTGGAAAAACGTTTGCCTACCTGGGCAAATTTTGGGGTTATTGAAAAACCAGTAAATCGAAGAGTGACAAGACCGTTTCCGTTTAGGGGTGGGCTCATTGTTTCATTAGCCTTAGGGTTTGTAGAGATGGTGATAAAAGGCTTATGTATCTCATATTTTATTTTAGGATTAGAAACGTACATCTATCGTCTAATGCGCAGAAACGCAAGAGTGTGAAAAGGAGGCTTCTATCATGAAAATATTGATATTTGAATTAATTCTCATTGCGGTCCTGATTCCGTTGAATAGTGTTGTGAAAAAACATGTACCGAAATGGAAAGGAAAAGCTGGAGAGAAACTGGTGAAACGTATACTAAGTAAATTAGATCCAAAAAGTTACTTTGTATTACATAATGTAACGGTTAATACGGAGTACGGTGATACAACGCAAATTGACCATATTGTTATCGCTGAAACAGGTGTATTTGTTATAGAGACGAAAAACTACGAGGGATGGATCTATGGAAATGAGAAATCTGCAAGGTGGATACAGGGTATTTTTAGAAAAAAATCCTCTTTTCAAAATCCATTTCGACAAAACTATAAACATATAAAAGCAATCGAATGGGTAATGGAACAACAGCTACCGTGCATCTCTATTGCAGCGTTCCATCCAAAATGCAGTCTAAAAAGAGTAAATGTTCAATCTAAAGATAAACATGTCCTGTATTATAACGATCTACAAAAATGTATTGAATCATATACTGAAGCGCAACTTACAAATGATGAGGTTCAGCACATCTACCAAACAATATTACGAGCGAACATTATGGATAAGGATATTGAAAAGAAACATGTGAAGTATTTACATAATAAGTTCGCTAAACAATAAGAAATGGGGAAAGAGAGACATGTATACGTAATAGGGTTTATTGTAATCTCTGTAGTAGCTATTCGTCTTAACATTAAGTATTACAAAGTAAAGGGCGATCCAAAAGATATTGTAACAAAAAAATGATTAGAAGATTTCTTATATAAATACTAAAGTCCATTTCAATTGAAATGGACTTTAGTATTTATATAAGGTTATTTGAAATTATTTTTATTTGTGTTTTGAGAATTTCCAGAATGTTACCTTTACATATGAGAAAAATAAATATAAAACTTGTGTGATTAGAATACAAATAAATATCGCTAAGCACAAAAATAGGTATGAATAATTTAAAAGCAACCAGCTATCCACATGGAGTTGACTTATAATTGTTTGAAATCTGCATAAAAGGTAGAAGTATCAGTGTACCCAAGTTTAAGGGATTGCCCTTAAATGACTTTATATAAAAAAACTTCTGAATAATTCAAAAAAAGATTGTAAAAAATGGAATTTTGTATATAATAAAGAATGTACAAAAAAATCTGATTAATCAAATTAATAGTTTACTTGATTTATTTGTTGAAGGAGGAGTTATATGTATGTACGTTTTAATATAGACGTAGTAGTAGAAGATTTAGGAGACGAAAAACTTTTAATTGAAATGAATTCTGGTGAAGGATATGTCATTGATAATGAAGCATATAGTCTTATTGAATGTGCTAAGGAGCAGTTTATACATATTAACAATATATATTCAGGTGAATATACATCAGAAGAATTAGAGGAATTTATTTGTGATTTAATAAGTAAAAATGTTCTGGTGAAAAAAGGATAATAGGGTATTTAAAAAGTGTTAGTTAGGGAAAGAAGTACAGGAGGGGATTGTATGAAACGTTTAACTATTAAAAAAGTTGGTCAAATTCGTCGTATGAAAACATATTAATAGATATCGTAAGCTAAAGTAGATTGCATACATAAAGGAGGGGATTGTATGAAACGTTTAACTATTAAAAAAGTTGGTCAGATTCGTCGTATGAAAACATATTAATAGATACCGTAAACTAGAGTAGATTGCATACATAAAGGAGGGGATTGTATGAAACGTTTAACTATTAAAAAAGTTGGTCAAATTCGTCGTATGAAAACATATTAATAGATATAAAAAAGAGAATCTTTAAATAAATATTAAAATTACCTTTCTCTAGCAACACTTTCTAAGGATCTTAATTTTAGGAGACAATATAATGAAGAAAAAAATAGGAATGGATATTATAAGCGATATTATAAGTAGAGAGATACATTTAACTACTCTACCAAAAAAGTATGGGGGGAAAGGTTTTAAGCCAAAGGATTATTTTAGTTTACTAAAAGAGTTAGCATTAGAATATCCCTCTGTTTCACTTGGAATCTCAATGCATTTGTATACAACTTGGGGATTAAATTACTTAATGAGTGAAGAGCAAAAAAATATTTATTTTAACCGTGTTCGTAATGAAAATGCACTTTTTGCATCGCTGAATGAACCTGGATTGTATTTTGTCAATCCTAAACAAATCAATCCTAGTGATTTTCCGATAACTGCTAAAAAAACTCATGAAGGTTATATATTGAATGGAAGAAAAAAATTCGTTTCCTTTGAACCGTATGTTACTTTTTTGCCGGTGTATGTATTAGTGGAATCTGAAAATAATGAACCTAATGGAATAGCGGTTGTAATAGTTGATAAAAACTCTCCTGGTGTGATAGTTGAAGATGATTGGAATAGTATATCTATGGCTGATACTAGTAGTAATAGTATTTTACTAAAAGATGTTTTTGTCGACAAAGCGAGCAGGATTTGTCCTGAGGGAAAGGGCCTCGAACAAACAGAGATATTAGGTTATTTATTTAGATTAAGTGTAAGTTCTGTATCCTATGGCATGGCACATAAAGCATTAAGTTATATAACGGATTATTCTAAGACAGCCAAAGTACCTCACACTAATAAACCACTAGCATTTTTTCCAGGAGTACAATATTCATTAGCAGAAATGCTTATAAATCTAAATACTTCTTATTCTCAAATTGATTATTATTGTACCAAATTAGAAGAATATTTAGATAAAGGGGATTTATATAAAAATAATGAGTTAAACATATCTAGTTTAATAACTAAGGATTATGTAGTAAAAAGTGCTCAAGAAGTTGTTAATGCAGCTATGAAGATACAAGGGATAAGAAGTTTAGATAAGGATAATTTACTAGCTAATTTGTACTCTGATGTCAAAGCTGGTGAATTTCATCCTCCTCAAAGGGATGTTATATACGAAATAATTGCTAAGCAACATTTTGGTATCATTTCATTAAGAAATAGATGGTAGTAAGGAGTTTTTTATGATAAAAGAATTAACAGTGCCTATTAATCTAAAAGAAGAAAACTTGGATGAACTTATTAGCAGAATACCGTATCTTTGTGAAGATATTTTATCTGTCTCATTAAATAATGATAAAATAATAATGTCTTTTAAACCAGATGCTGATTTAGATTATTTTAATAAGGTATTCATGGAATTAGTGAAGAACGTAAAGAATCATAGATCAATCAAACAAAAAATATTATTTAGTAATGATAATTCTATAGCATTTCAAGTAGAAAATAAATCAAGCGACAAAATGGAGTCGAATTATTTTAATGAGGTGGACCTTACTCTATTAAATATTGTTGATAGTTATTTAGTTGATTTTGCAAAAGAATGCAAAGCAACAGTCAGAGAATACCCTACATTAATGAGTTATTACAATATGGAAAAGAATAAATATCATAAAAATTTCCCTCAGAATATATATTCTGTCTTTGAGATTGAACATAATTATGAACTAATAGAAGCGATTAGAAATGAGGATAATACTAATACACAAGATGAATTGTTTAGAAGTAGTGGTTACTTTCTACAACCTTGCATTTGTTATCATTGTTATGAGGAGTTGCATAATAATACCCTAGAAAGTAAAGTGCTAACTGCTAAGGGAAAATGCTTTAGGCATGAAGTTGAATGGAAAAAGAATAAATTTCGTAAAAATGAATTTTATATGCGGGAAATAGTATGTTTTGGAGAGAAGGAGTATGTGCTAGCAGTACGTGATAAACTAATGAAAAAAATATGGGATTTCTTCACAGAGATTAAATTGGCAGGTAAAATTATAACGGCCAATGATCCTTTCTTCTTTTATGATGATATGAAGAAATCAACCTACCAATTAATGACAGATGCAAAGTATGAACTAGTAGCATCAGCCCCAAGAGGAGAAGAAGTTTCAATTGCTTCATTTAATTTTTGTAGCGATAAATTATGTGAGAATTATAACATTAGAGGTTTGCAAGGAGAGTATCTTTTCTCAGGATGCACAGCATTTGGATTGGATCGCTGGATAAATTTAATCATTAGTACGTTTGGAAAAGATTATAATAATTGGCCAGAATTATTAAGGAGTAAGGTTTAATATATGGGTATAGATAATAATAAACACTGTTTATATTACTGTCTAAGTGAGATATTTAATATTGAAACAAATTATTGTATACCTGAATGTTATATTTTTCATGGCCTTGGGGGATATGGTTTTAAATTCTTTAAATATGAAAGTTTTGTCCCAAGTTATGCTATTAGAGGCAATACAATAAATTTTGATATTTTTTTCAAGAATACGGGAGTAGACGTTAGAAGAGTTGAAGAACAAACCAAGGAAGATGCGCTAAATAATACATTTTCTGAGCTAGCAAGAAAAGGCTATCAATTAGTTTTGACTAATTGTTATCACCTACCCTATGATACAGTTAATTATCGAAAAAACTCTGATAATCATATGATAATAATACATGAATTTGATAATATTGATAACAGTTTTTGGGTTTCTGATGCCATCCATAAAAGCAAAATTTCTAAGGATGACCTAATTTTTGCTAGGAGCAAAACTCTACAAAGTAAGTTTCAATATTTTAGTATAAATACTGATGCCATTCTGAGTGATGATATGTTAAAAGAAAATATAAGGAGCCAAGTCCTATTAAATGCTAAAAAATACATATCAGAAGATATAAAAAATATGCAGAATTTCAGGAGTGAACTAGAGAATATAGATTGTTGTGAAGGAACTATAAAGAAGATTGCATGTATAGGATTATCTAGGGAATTAAGAGGTCCTCACGGTACTATCATGACTCGAAGACTCATGTCTGAAACTTGTTATCACCTATCTAACCAATTAGAAGAAGAATTCAAACAGCTGGAAGGTATGTGGTTGAAATTAGCAAATTACCTAATAAGGTATTCATTAAATAGTGGTGACATAACACAACTATTAGCTATATATGATCAATTACTGGAAATGGAATTTAATCTTAATTATAAATTATCACAAAAAATTTAGAGGTGTTAGTGAAAATGAGATTTGAAAACAAAGAATTGTTAAAAAAATATTTGAAGTCCGTGATATGTTCTGTACTGGAAAGAGAGATTAATATCTCTGAGAACACAAAACTTACTTCGCATGGATTAGACTCTTTAATGATTGTATCATTGGTTGTAGCTTTAGAGGGTGATTTAGGTATAGCCTTCAATGATGAACATTTAATGCTAGATATATTTGATAATGTAGAAAGCCTTTCAAATTTATTACTAGAAAACTATGGGGTTATTGAAGGATGAGTAAAACAGAGGTGATTTTGTTAATTGAATCAGGAAACCTGGGTTCAGAAATTATAAGTATTGCTAAAAAAGGATACAAGATAATTTACTTAAGTTCTGGTATTTTACCTTTTAACTTAGATAATAAAGTAAATTTATTAGAGTACATAGAGGACAAAAACATCACAAGATACGAAGTACTGCGGGACCATGTTAAAAGGATAGCTGAAAAATATAATATATTAACTATGTTTACTACGAGTGATTTTTATGTGTATCATGTTTCGAAACTATCTGTAGAATTCAACTTAAATAATCTCAATGATACATCGGCGTATACTTTTTCAAAGAAGCATGTTTTTCGGGAGAAGCAGCGGTATTTAGGTTATCCCTATCCTGATTTCCACGTTCTAACAGGTTTGGAGCAGGGATTAGAGATTATAAAAAACAAAGAAATACAATATATATTCAAACCCATTAATGGAAATGAATCTTTAGGGGTAAAATTAGTTTCTACGGAAGACGAGCTTAAAGAAAGCTATAGGAACTTATCCCTGTTATCTAGATTTACTAACAATCTAATTGATAGTAGTTCATACATTCTCGAAGAATATATTGAGGGTAAAATATATAGTTGTGAATTTATTAAAGATCAAGACAAGTTGACGATATTAGGTGTAACAAATAGGATTATTAGTCCAAAACCATATTTTATTGAATTAGGTTATACATTTCCTTACATGGATAAGGATATCAACAAACTTGTTATAGAAACAACTGAAAAATTTATAACTGACTTTAACTATGATTTTGGTCCATGTCACATAGAATATATTATCAATGAAAATGGTGAAATTTATATACTGGAAGTCAATCCTAGACTAGTAGGATGGCCAAATTATTGGATGATTAATGAGACTTTAAACTGTGATATTTTTTCCTTAATTAATGAACTATATATTACAGGGAAAATAAATGAACTAAATTTAGGGCCAAAATGTTATTCAACTTGTCTAGAAGTTGTCCCCCCTATAGAAGGGTATTTTAAAGGATTATCCATAAAAAAAGAATGGGTAAATAATCCGGATATTAAAATTATAAAGAATATTGATGATGACTCTTATGTAAAATTACCAAAATCTAACAGAGATATAATAGCTAGAATCTTAACTAAAGGTGAGACTATGAAAGATTCAAAAGAATTGGCTTTAGAAGTTTACAGGGATCTTGAAATAAAGTTCGTAGTTCGATCAATCAATTTACCTGACAGCTTATAAGGAAGAACAGGCAGATGTAAATAAATTTAAAGGGTGCTATGAAGATGATAAAGGATAAATCCATGGAAACTTTTTTTAAGAATAATGAACAGAATGAAACTATGAAAAGGGAAGTTTACAAAATATTATAAAATTGGGTAAGTGTTACTGGGTCTTTTGCGTATTTTAGTTTACCTTCTTTATACATGTACTACAAAAAATGGAGACCTCTTATAGATTAGGTTATGGCGATAGGGCGTATTCAAGAGGTGTACAAGAAAATGCCAGATTAAATAAATTAGGGTTTGGAAAGGATAAGTTTCAAATTATTCAGGGGGTATTGACTCTGTAATAATGTCCAAGGAATTAAGTAATATACGTAATAAGATAAGAAATGTTTTATTATTTTATCTAGATTTTAAGATGACTCGATTACTGAAGACCTCAAACGTTTCGGGTTGATAAGAAGATTGTTGGATAAGGTTCTTGAAAGAGATGAGAAGTATGTGATACTCCTTATAAATCACAGAAATAAGTTAGATGAAAACGCTAGTTATTACGATAAAGAATATTCTATCATTAAAGAGAAATTAAATTTTAACCTTAACCATCCTAATTATATTTCAGCAATAAAGAAAACAAAAGTTATTTTAGAGAAGCCATATGAAATAAATAGTAAACTAGGTTATTCCATAAACAATATAAAGTTACATTGCTATGGTGACTAAGAAACTAAGCCATTTAATCGTCTAAACTACTCCCTATTATTTGAAAAAAATAATATAACCGTTGACTCTAATATAAAGAATGTAGACTTTAATGTTTTAGACTTTAAGATTTAATTATAGTTTTTATGCAGGAAAGGATAATTTAGATGAACGTAATTCAAGTATCAAAATCGGATAAGTATTTACAACACTTAGAGAAATCTTTAAATATATTACCTACAAGTAATGGGAAATATTTGTACTTATTTGGACCAACTCTATTCCCTACATATAAGGATTCAACAAGGCATGTTTACAATTGGTATGTATGGAAAGTTTCGGAAAACCATCTGAATGCAAGAGAGTTTATCAATAACATATATCAAGAGGAGTATATTAACGAAAATTACAATAGTATATTAACTTATGGTAATTTCTGTTCCTCTGAAGATCCGTTAGTCCGGGTACATTCTTGTTGTTTTACTGGTGATATCTTTAAATCTAGTCGCTGTGATTGTGGTCCGCAACTAGAAATAGCTATAGAAAAAATTACACATTCCGGTTCTGGAGCAATAGTTTATATGTCTAATCATGAGGGAAGAGGGATTGGATTACTGGCAAAAGCAATGACTAATCAGTTACAGGACTTAGGATTAGATACATATACATCTAACAGGGTTTTGGGGTTTAAGGACGATGTCCGTGATTTTTCTGAAGCCGCTCAAGTTATTAATTATTTAAGAAATTATAATTCGGTTAAATTGTTAACTAATAACCCAGATAAAATGAAACAATTAAGTGAGAATGGATTGAAAATCTCAGCTATCGAGAAGATTGAAGGGTTTTCCAATTCAGATAACTTTAAATATCTAGAAGCCAAAAAAGCATTTGGGCATATGTTTAAATAGATATGCTTATTATTACTAAATATAAGATTTAGGTGGTTGAATTATGTTTAAAAATATAAATACACACGAATATGCTCTACTTGTACTAAAACCAGATGGAGTTCAAAGGGAATTACTCGAAAGAATTCTGTTGATTTTGGAAAATCATGGTTTGAAAGAAGTGAAAAGAAACTCTTTACAACTTACTCCACTGGATGTAAAGAATATTTTCATTCATAGCCATCAGGAATTTTTGAATTATATGTCCCGTGGTCCGATAACTGCTGTGTTACTCTATGGACATAACGCTTTTCATAAATTAAGGGTTTTAAAACCTCTAATAAGGGAATATCTAGGTGGAGAAGACGTTGAAAATATTCTTCATTCATCTGAAGCTGGAAACGAATATGACTTACAAGTTAAGGCTTGTTTTCCTGAAATGTTTGTTAATAATTTTAATCTCTTTGGTGATATGTATGTTAAAGAGCAGCTCCCGGAGAATAAAATTGAATTTGTTCAAAAGGTTAATCATATTTTTAGTAATTGTCATAGTAATGCTCTGGCATTAGTACTTCCTAATGATAATTTTCTTATGCTACAAGATTATTTATTGGAATATTCAGAAGAAAACAAAGGTGAAAGTCCATTTTTATGCCTAGGAGCTGAATATTATACTAATTTAAGGGGCTATGATTTCAAGTTACTCGGTTATTATCCTCTTGAAAATAGATTAAAAGGAATAAAAAATCATCAAAATGTGTTTTATGAAGATGTAGACAAGTTAATTGATATGATTGTTGAGTCAAATGGTGTTCCTTTTTTATCTCCAACAAACCATTTATTTGATTACAATGAAGAATATTTTATAGAACTGAAAGAAAAGGGATTGGAAGGCGGCGTAGTTTATCATCCTAGATACTCTTTAAAAGAAACAGATTTTTTACGTGAACAAATCAAAGGTAGAGGACTTACAATGAGTGGTGGAAGCGGAGGAGTATCATCTGTGGGAAGGTTTGGCGTTTCCTTAGAAATATTTTCAGAAGTACATGAAAAATTAATTCCAAACCATGATCTTAATCTGGAATGGGTTGATAGTAAGCTGGTTATCTTATGAGTATAAATGTTGCCATTCATATAAATGAATATGAAATCAGGAAATTCGGTAAAAATATAAAAAATATAAATCGAAAAATACCTAAACTAAATATAATACCAAAGGAAGGTTACCCAGATAATGCTGAAAAATGGTCTTTGTACTGGTTATTGCTGGTATCTTGTTGTCAAAACACTTCAAGTATTTACGGCACTATAAGTGGTCGTTGTGTTCGAGGGACTGATTATCTATTTCTTTCCTCGCAATTATATTTTATGAAACATTCAGATGAATTAAATTGTTTGCATCTTAGTGGAATTACGATTGAAGATTTTAAAGAAATATTTAGAGACGACCTAGGTAACTGTAACTTAGATAAGGTTGATGAAAGGTTTTGTCAGTTTATAGAAACCGCAAATTATTTACTAAAATACTTCGGTGGTAGTATGCGGAATCTCATATGTAACGCAGAATTTAGGATATTTGGAAATAACGGTCTGTTTAATATTCTTTCGAGAATTAATTCATTTAGTGATAGTGAACAAAAAAAATCACGTGTATTAGCTATATACTTACAGCAAGCTAATTTGTTTGATTTTCTAGATTTTTCTTTAGTAAAAATACCAATTGATTATCATGTTGAGCGTGTGATGTTTAGGTTGAATTTACTTGAGATTAAAGATGAATCCTTATTAGATAAGTTGCAATCAGGTCAAGAAATTGACCCGGAAATAGATAATTTAATAAGAAATAAGATGGCTATAGTTGGTGATAAGCTGAGGGAATATGCCACTTTATTTGAAATCAACGAGGTCCTATGGCACTTAGGGAGGGGTTATTGCTTTAAAGAGGGTGGTATTTGCTTAAAGCAATATAAAGAAGGTGCAAGTCCGATTTCAGAATTCGAACCCTCATATAAAATAACTTGTCCTGTGGGCTCATTATGCGTATCCTTTGAAAATCCTATCAAGCAAATGATTAAAGAGGCAAACGTTAAAACTACTTATTACTGATAATTTTGATCACATAGTGTTAGGAGCTAGTGAAAATAATGGATAAGAAATATATTGAGAAGGCAAAAGAAAAACTTGAATTTTTATCATATAAAAGTGAAGACACTGTATATGTAAGTGGCTCTTTAATAGAAGGAGTGGGAAACTCATTATCTGATTTGGATTTCTATGTAATATGCAACAGCATTCCAATGGACATTTCAAATCCTAAAGAATGTGTAGATATTATTGGATCAAAAGATTTTTTAATAGACGTAGATTACCTGCTAAAAGATGATGTTTTATCTATAATTAGAAAAATTGCAAATGTAAAACGTGTTAATGCTGTAGGAGTATTAAATATTAAAGAAAAACGTATTATACATCGTCTACTTAATAGTTATGTACTTTATAATTCTGAGCAGTATAATTCTCTAATCTCCCATATAAATTTTGAAAATTTAAGAATGCTCTTGATTCAAGATTTAGAGCTTAAATACCGAGATACATACGAGGATTTAAAAGGGAATTTACTAGATAGAAAATTATATAGTTCATATATAAATTGTATAAATTTGTTAGATATATCTGTTCAGTTAACTAATATTACTCTAGGAGATACTAATCCTAATGAGAAGTGGAGGCTTGAAAAGCTTTCGCAATTAGATTTAAAGAAGTTAGAGATATTTTGGGATATCTATACTAGGAAAGTAACTGAAATAAAAGATATTATAGAAATCAGAGGAGAGTTAGACATTCAATACGAGGAATTATATACAAAAATTAAAGGTTACTTACCTGAATTTAGAGAGGACAGAATAAAAATATGATGGATACAGATTTTTTAAAGAAGATAGATAAATCTAAAATTAGTAATATGGATCATTTAGAACAATTTGATTATCTTGACTCTATTCGTTCTAGAAGGCCATTTGTTGAACAAATTGAGACTACCAATGCCTGTGATTGCACTTGTGTAATGTGTCCTAGAGGGATAGGATTAATGGATAGAGCTGTTTCTCCAATGTCTATGGACCTATATGAGAAGATAATAAATGAAGTGAACGAATTTTTCCCAAATGGATATGTTCCCGAATTCGTGGAGCAGTCTCAACCGATAGAGGAAATGGTTAGTAGTAATTACGAAATTACAGGTATAAGGTTACACCATTTTGGTGAACCATTATTAGATCCAAAGTTATGTGAGAGAGTTACATATTCACGAGAAAACTCAAATGTGGATGTTCATTTTTCAGTAAATCCAACTAAGTTAAAACCGAAGATATCTGAACGTTTGATAAAATCAGGTATAAAGCGGCTACTAATCGCACTCGATGGAACAAATGATGAAGAATACAAAGAAATACGTGGTAAAACTGTTAATTATGAAAAGGCGGTTTCGAATATTTTAGCATTTATTAAATTGCGTGATGAGCTTAACCCCGCGCTTATTATTGATTTACAAATGGTTTCAATGTCACGTACTAGGGAAAGTATTGAGGAATTTAAAGACTTTTGGGAGAGTAAAGGAGTAAATGTCTATATAAAACACTTTTTCCCATATCCGGATGTTAATCATGAAGAATTTAAAATTGAAAATGAGGATGTGTTTTTTAAAGGGTGTACATTCCCGTTTACATCTATGACTATTATGAAGGATGGGACAGTGGTACCTTGCTGCTCGGATTACAATGGTGAAATCAATCTTGGGAATGTTAACGTGAATTCTTTAGATGAAATTTGGAATGGTGAAACGTATAGGGAATTTCGGAAGGATTTTATTACAAACAATTTATCGGAAGATTCTGTGTGTAGAAGGTGTGGTTTTTATAAATTTTATAATGTGAGTAAAGAGGAATCTGAACAAAATGTTAGATAACTATTTAGGCTTAAATTACACAGATATTTACCTTATACGTCATGCTGATTTTAATGATAAACATCTAACAGGAGGTTGGACTGATTCAACTATTTCAAAAATAGGAGAATACCAATCATTAGCTCTAGCTAATGACCTAGAAAACAATTTAGAAATAAATAGCATTATTACGAGTACTTTGAAAAGGGCTTCGATGACGGCTGAAATTATTGCAGATCATTTAAATTCACCCCTGCATTATGAGGACGACTTTCGAACTATAAACAATGGAATTCTAATAGGAAAAACACAAGAGGAAGCTGAGAGGTTAAATATAAATAAGTACTTGGAAGATAATCAGTATTGCATAGATCAAGGAGAAAGCTATCAATATTTTCAAAATCGAATTAAGAATGCATTTGATAAATTAGTTAGAACATACAAGGATAAAACAATATTAGTAGTAACTCATGGAAGGGTAATACAAACAATTTTAAAACAATTATTGCAACAACATTATGATATAAAGATAAACTATGGTGTCTATCCAACAGGAGTTACTAATATTAGAATTTACGAAGATAATTCTATACTTATCTCAAAACTTAATGATACTAAGCATTTAAGCCCTAATTTAATTGTTTCGGATGTTGAATAATGCTTATGAAGAAAACTGTACTTGTAACAGGAGCTAATGGCTTTATTGGCAAAGAAATGGTGGGATATCTTGTAGGAGAGGGATATACTGTAGTAGGACAAAGTCGATTTGGCGGTATTACAAGCCAAGGAGTAATACCTTATGTTAGTAATTTAATGGATAAAGAAGAGATAGTATCTTTAATTGTTAATTATCAGATAAGTTCGATTATTCATCTAGCTGGTCCTAGTAATGTTAATTTAACAGAGATAGATTTTGTTGAAGGTATATCGATTTTAGATAATTTACTAAGTGCTATTAAACATGTTCCTAATAAACCGTTATTAATCCTAGCATCTAGTTCTAAAGTTTATGATGATCGGGAAGATGGTCCGGTTAGTGAGCACGATCAAGTTAATCCATCTACACTATATGGTAAATATAAAGTTTGCTGCGAAGATATATGTAGGAGGTATTATAACACTTACGATATTCCTTTGGTGATTCTACGTTTTGCAAATGTTTTTGGCAAAGGGGATCATAATAAATCTAGGTTGGTACCTTCAATATTAACAGCTTTATATGACAATGAAGTACCTTCAATATTAAGTAACGGAGAGGGTATATTAGATTTTATATATATAGAAGACGTCATAGAATGCATAGTATACCTAATAAAATTAGTACAATTAGGTAAATCAGATATAATTGGTCAAGTGCTAAATTTAGGGGGTGGGTGTGGTATAACCACTCATAAAGTAATAGATACCATCGTTACGATGTATAATCAGTTACACAATGAACATGCTGTATATAATTTAGGTACAAGAAAGTCCAGCCAAAATTTAACTTTATCCATGAATAACATGGAAAAATTAACAGGCTGGTTTCCTAAATATTCTTTTGATTATGGCATATATGAAATTATAAAAGCTTAATTAAAACAAGAATAGAAATTAGAGGTAAACATTATGGAATACTGTTCATCCACTTGCTTACACAAATATTTTCCCGAAGAAAATTGTAATAAGGTTATTAAGTTAGGAAGTAGTAAAAATAAAAATATAGGATACGTCCATGATAATTCACTTATTATAGAAAGAGAAGCAAAGGATTGGACAGAAGAACATCTTTATGGTGTTGCTATAAACCGGGATAAACTAAGACGGGATAATTGGTTGCTAGATCAAATTTCTTTGATCAATCATAAAAATATTATGAGAATCTATAGTTATTGTAATTGTTCTGTTGAGGTGGAGTATATTGATGGATGGATTTTTAATTCTCATAAACCATCATATATTTTATTTGATAAAGCATATCAATTAGATTACCTAGACATTTGTAGTAAAAGAGAGCTTTTAAATTCTATAAAAACCATTATTAAATCACTTTGTGTAATACATTCATTTAACTTAATACATACAGATTTAACGGATTTTAATGTAATGGTTCGAAGATCTACAAAAGATCCTGTAATTATTGATCTTTTAGGAATGATACCTAATAATCATGGGGTTTTTAATGAGAGGATGGATATTTGGGTGTTTGTTCATCATTTTTTAGTACCTACTTTAACACGGCTTCACATATGTAAATCTAAAGAAATTATTGAAATATTTACAGACTATAACTACAAAGAAATAATAGGCTTTGTAGAAGATTTGTATAAAAAAATGCTACAAATATAAAAATTAAAAGGTTGATTAGGATTGAGAAGAAAAATAAAGCTATCTATAGTAGTAACATCGAATGAGGATGAACGTCTGTTTAACTTGATTCATAGTATAGAACAAATGCAAGGTGTAGAATACCTAGAGTGTATTATAGTTTTAGATATCCAGTCTGAAAATTATTTTAAGGCTATAAATAATTTGATTGAGAAGGCTAAAGGTAAGTTTAAAATAATTCTGGCTAAAGGTAAGACTAGGTGCGAGAGGAAAGACATAGGTGTAGCTAACTCATTGGCAGATTATGTATGCTTTGTAGATAGTGACTGTGTATTTGATTCAGAATACTATAATTTTTTAAAACCACATCTAAACCATCACGAAGTAATTAGGGGATCTGTTCGGTATCTAAAAGGGACAAGTTGGATAGGAACTATGAACAGTTATTATAGACATATTGCTGACAATATATTATTTGTCAATGAAACTTTTACACCTAATCTTATTATAAAGAAAACATTCTTGCAAACGAATGGTGGATGGACTAAAGATAATATTGATGAACAAGATGATTATATTTTATCTCAACGTCTTAAAAAGCATATGTCCATTCCTTTGCTACATCTAAATGAAAGTGTTGTAATCCATACAGAAGATACAAACTTTCAAAAGTTAAAAAGAAGTTGGATAGGTTATGGTAAAGGATATGGATTTAGATATTGGATGGATCAAGATAAGTCAAAAAAAAAATTACTAAAATACTTACCTCCTTTTCCGTATAAACGTGAATTTGGAACGGGTTATTTTGTTTTTTGTATTATTCATTACTACTATATGTGCATAGGTTATGTAAAAGGATTATTGGACAGTAATAAATGACAAAAGGAGAGGTAATGTTATGCAGGTTGTAATACTATGTGGTGGTAAAGGTACAAGGATGTCTAGTTTAACCAAAGACATGCCTAAACCCCTGATTAATGTAGGTGAAATACCAATTGTAGTTCATATCATGAACCATTTTTCAAGCTATGGATATAACAATTTTATTTTGTGTACTGGGTATAAGAAGGATGCTTTTTTTGAGTATTTTAGTAAAGAAAGTAATCCTAATTGGAACGTTACAATTTTAGATACAGGTGAAGAAGCTGAGTCAGCTAGTCGTATTTTGCAGGTTGCTTCTCATCTAGAAGATGAATTCTTTCTAACTTATGGTGATGGAGTTAGTAATGTAAACTTATGTAACCTGTTAAAATACCATAGAACTAAGGAAACTTTAATAACTATTACAGGAGTACATCCAATATCTTCATATGGTGTAATTGACGTTAAAGATGGTTTTGCGATTGATTTTAAAGAGAAAGCGAAAATGAGGGAATTAATTAATGGGGGATTTATGGTGATTAAGAAAGAAGCATTAAAATATTTTAATAGTCATGTTTCCCTTGAGGAGGGGCCTCTTACATTCCTAGCTTCAAAAAAACAGTTAGCTGTTTTTAAACATAATGACTTTTGGAGTAGTATAGATACAGTTAAAGATGTAGAGCGTTTAAATAAAATTTGGAGTCAAGGAAATGCGCCTTGGGTAATACATAATAGGAGGAACGATAAGTATGTGGAAGAATCGCAAAGTGTTAGTTACAGGTAGCAATGGTTTTTTAGGATCACACTTATGTAAAAGTTTAATAGATTTAGATGCAGAGGTAATAGGGTTGTATAGAAATCTTCATAAAGATTCAGAATTGGTGCGCTCCGGTGTTCATAATAAAATTATGATGATTCAGGGGGACTTAGAGGATAGCGCATTAATTGACCGTATAATGTGTAAATATCAAATTGAGACAATATTTCATTTAGGAGCTCAAACGGATGTGAAAATTGCCCATGCAAATCCTGTAGATACATTTCGAACAAATATTTTAGGAACTTGCAATTTGTTGGAAAGTTCTAGGAAGTTTGATACTGTTAAGCAAATAATAGTAGCATCTAGTGATAAAGCATATGGGGATGTTGAAAATTTACCTTATACTGAAAAAACTAAGATGAATGGCATATTTCCTTATGATGTTTCGAAAAGTGTTACTGATTTACTTTCATCTACCTATTTTCATACTTATGGTTTACCGGTATGTGTTACACGTTGCGGAAATATATACGGCGGAGGAGACCTTAACTTAACAAGAATTGTTCCTAGTAGTGCCATGTCTGTTTTAAAAGGTGAGAAACCCTTAATTCGTGGCGATGGTAGTTCCACTCGAGACTATCTGTACGTACTTGATGCAGTGGACGCTTATCTCACTCTTGCAGAAAATATGCAAATAAACAAGGAGATATGGGGAGAGGCTTTTAATTTTAGTAGTGGTAAGCCCCTTAGTGTTTTAGATTTAGTGAATAAAATCATTGAAATTATTAACATTGATCACATTGAGCCTGAAATACTAAATATAGCTAAATGTGAAATAAATAATCAATTTTTAGATATAAAAAAAGCGGAAAATTTATTGAATTGGAAACCTAAATATTCCATAGAAGAGGGATTGGCGAATACTATTAATTGGTATGATGAATATTTACAAGAAAAAACATCTCATGAGAAGGTGAGAGTCTAATGCATGAGTTAATAGATAAAAATGACTTAGAACATTCAATTATATTGCTTTTATCTAAAAATCCACTTAATGATGTAGAAATTGAATTATTAAGAAACTTGATGAATACCCATATGGATTGGAGTAAAGTTATGGGGTTATTAAGTTTTCATCGTATCTCGGCTGTAGCTTGGAAGAATATAAAGAAATATATTTTAGCAGATGCCTCTCAACGATTTAAATGTGGTCACTTAATAAATTATTTAGAATTTATTTACTCATCACAAGAAGTCAAAGCTCTAGAGCAACTTCATTGTATAGAAAAAGTTTGTACTGCATTTGAGAAAGTAAATATAAGATACGTGATTCAGAAAGGGATTATTTTGTCTTCTTTTGCCTATCAAGACATAGCTTCCAGAATATCGAATGACACAGATATTATTGTCCATATGAATGATGTTATGGAAGTACAGAGTATTTTAAAATCATTGGGATACAGTCAAGGTAATTATGATTTTGTAAATAATAAGCTCGTCCCTGCTGAGAGAAAAGAAATAGTTATGTCAACCTTAGTGTCCCACGAGGTATATCCATTTACAAAAGTAACAAATGAATATAACGTATTGAAATCCCATCAAGTTGATATACAGTTTTCTGTAGACTTAATGACGAACGTTAGAACAGATTCTATAGTAGAAGAAATTTTAGCAAGGAGAAAAAAGGTGAAAATAAATGACAGTATTTTATATACAACAGATTGGGAAGATCTACTTATTTTTACTAGTATTCATTTCTATAAAGAAGCTGCAATTTTATCTGAGGTACTAAAATATAAAGACTTACTTTTATATAAGATTTGCGATTTATATTATATTTTAACTAGTCCAAGTATAAAAATAAACTGGAAGGAATTTGTGAATCGTACTAAAAGTTATGGATTTACAGAAGCAATTTACTATGCACTGTATTATGTTGAATCTATATTTGGAAATATTGTCCCACATGAATTTTTGGAGCAATTGAAGCCATCGAGCTTGAACTATTTACAACAAGTTTATAAGGGGACAGAACTCAAGTTTGAATGGAATGATGAAATCTTAGACCGTGTTTTTAAAATGAATCGTCCAAGTCAATTATGTAAAGAAAATATTTATTAATTTTAAGAATATAAAAATTTATATTCTTAAATATAAATAAAGATAGGAGATTTCACTTGTTAAATCGTTATAAAACATTACAGGAAAGATTAAGTATATGTCTTAAAATAATAATTTGTGCAAACAAATCTCAAGCTTACAGTTTCTTTATTTTTTTCACTTCCTTTAGTTTACTTAGTTTATTAGAACCCTTTGCTCTAAGGAATTTAATTAATAGCTTTTCAAGTAAAGAAATGAGTTCCTTGTATATGGCCCTTGCAATATTATTATTGCTTATGTTTTTTAAACAGATAGTAGGTACTATAGAGCTTTTAGCAAGAACTAAATTACAAGATACAATTCCATATACTTTTGAAAAAAAATTAATTGATAAAGCTTTATCTTTAGCTCTTACTCAAATTGAAAACCCAAGAATTCAGGATTTAATCTTTAAAAGCAAAAATCTGAATTTGTCGAAGGCAATGGTCAACGCTTATAGCCTAATCGTTGACAGTGTTTCTGTATTTTCAATTGTTTTACTATTTTGTTGGTTTGGTACTCCTGCAATTGCATTAATAACACTAATTTTTGCTTGGATACAACTTATAATTCAAGTTAAACAGAATAAGAAGGTTGCTAAACTTATCAGTAAACAGGGGGGAGAATATAGGTTAGTAGAATCAATATTTTCACAGGGGATTAACAAAGAAGCTAATATGGAAATACGAGTTCTCCTTGCTAACAAATTTTTATTAAATAAATTTGTTCAAAAAATGAATATTTTATCTTCTGGTCTAATCAAACAAGAAGGAATAGTTGCAAGAAAAAAAGCTATACCATTTATAATCTATATCGCTATTCAAGTGCTGATGTCTTTCTTTATAGGTTGGATGGCTATAGTTGAAGGGAAATCAATAGGAGATTTTATATTGCTTTTGACATTGTTTAATTTATTTAATGAATTATTACAGGGAATAAATTTCAAACTTAATACTTTTATTAGAGATTCTCATTTAGCTAGTGAACTAAATGAATTTTTAAATATTCCATCATCAAGCAAGGACTACGCTATTGTAGATAGTAACTATCTGGAATTAAAAAGTGTTAGTTATAAGTACCCTTCTAGCACACAATTCGCCCTAAAAGACATTAATTTAAAAATAATAAATGGACAAACCATCGCTATAGTTGGGGAAATTGGTAGTGGAAAATCTACATTGGCAAAAGTACTTTCTGGTTTAATTCATCCGGAAGAAGGGTTTATTAATATTAAGGAAAATAAATGTTCTGTTGTTTTTCAAGATTTCCTCCGTTATCAATTTACTTTAGAAAACAATATTATACTTGGAGATATAAACAGAGTACGTAATGAACAAGAACTACTTGAGTTGCTAAATTTTCTTGATTTTAATATTTCGATGGATTTAAAGCAACAATTAGGAACAACCTTTGGGGGAACAGATTTATCAGGAGGGCAGTGGCAAAAACTAGCTATCGCCCGAGGACTGTGGAAAGATCAAAATGTTATTATTTTTGACGAGCCCACATCCGCTTTAGATGCCAAATCGGAGTTATTATTAATAAATAAATTTTTAGAAGCTACAAAAGAGAAAACGAAAATTATAGTAACACACCGACTAGCAGCTGCTAAAAGTGCAGATGTAATTATTGTAATGGATAAAGGAGGGATTATTGAAACAGGTAAACACGAAGAGTTAATTAGTATAGTTGATGGTAAATATAATATGATGTTTAACAGTCAAGCACAATGGTATACATCATAAGATTAAAAAGCGATAAGGGGATTAAGTATGATGTGGAAGGTCACACGTAATAGTTTCAAAATATTCACTTTAATATTTAGGCAGCATCCTATTATTACTTTAAGTTGGCTAGTAATACCCATTATGTGTGGTTTATTAACGTATCCTGTCTACAGTAGTCGTAAAGACTTAATAACTTTTACAGCACAATTTCTTGACATGGATTCTTCATTTAATAGTTTTGTGACAGGGATTTATCCAACTTTACTAATAATATTCATTGCGGGTATTTCCCAATATGTTTTACTCCTTGTGATGAATGTTCATGGGATAGCATTAAAGAATAAAGCAGATGTTATAATAAAAACTCAAATTTGGAAAAAAGTTTTTAGTATGAAATATAGCTTGCTGGAGAATAAACAGGTACAGGATAAGTTAAAAAGAGGTACTGATTTTGTTGGAGAACAACTATTAAACTTTATTAGTAGCCAGACAGAAACGATTAGAATACTTATTACACTCTTGTCTCTTTTTGGAATAATATTCACAATCAACTATTGGATTGCTATCATCCTTATAGTAGCTGCAGCCCCAGCATTATTAATTAAAATTAGGACTGAGATAGCCGTAAAAAAACTTGATAGGAATACTACTACCAGCGGAAGAAAAGCAAATTACATTAGTAGTATACTTACTTTACCAGAATCAGCGAAAGAAGTAAGAATTTTTAAATATGCACCTTTCTTAATTAAACAATGGGGAGAATATCTTAATCAAAGTTTATTTGCCCGTGGAGAATTAAGAAGGAATGAGATCAAAATTGGTTTTATTGTAGGCATTATAAACATTATTGCTTTTTCCGTAAGTCTTTTTTTACTAGTTCACAATATAAGTTATACTGCTTCAAATATTGGTAACATTACTATAACCATATGGGCTATCGCAGCTATACAGAGAATGATGTTTCAGATAATTACCCCTATTCAAAATTTCGCTATTTCTTCTTTAAATGCACAGGACTTAGTAGAATTCTTAGAAGTGGAAGATACTTATAGTAAAAGCGATGTAGAGAATAATTTTGTGAATATAGAAGGAATTCAGTGCATCGAGTTTAAAAACGTAAGCTTCAGATATTCAGAAGGTAAGACTAATATCCTTAATAATGTTAATTTTACTCTCAATAAAGGCGAAAAGGTTGCAATAGTTGGTGAAAACGGTAGCGGAAAAACGACATTAGTTAAGCTAGCTCTGGGTATATATAAACCTACTAGTGGAGAAATATTAATCAATAATATTCCATTACATAATATAAATTTAGAGTCTATTTATCAAAATGCCTCAGTTGTTTTACAGAACTTCACTAAATTCCCCCTAAGTTTTAAAGAAAATATAGAAGTGGGTTCTGCAAGGGGACAGGAGAATATAAATTTGAAACGATTAAATGAATTTATAAATGAAATAGGTTTTGCCGATATTATAGATAACTCTCCAAAAGGATGGGATACGATACTAGGTAATTATGGAGAAAATTCTTTTGATCTTTCTGGAGGACAATGGAGTTTATTCGCTTTAGCTAGAACAATTATAAAAAAAACAGATTTAGTCATCTTAGATGAAATTTCATCTTCATTAGATCCACTAGCTGAAATTGAAATTTTCAATAATTACAATAAACTCTTAAGTGATGAGTTAGTATTATTGATTTCCCATCGGTTAGGGTGGGCAAGATATGCAGATAGAATTTTAGTGATGAAAGAAGGGAATCTTGTAGAGTCTGGTAATCATGAAGAATTGCTAAGAAAAAAGAAAGAATACTATTCTCTATATAGTACACAATCATCCTGGTATGTATAAGTTCTAAATTAATAGCTTAGAGAGGTGTTTAGCCATGAAAGAGGGAGTATCTAAAGTAAAATTTATCTACACAAATGATATCCATGCCAATATAAAAAATGTACCGTTATTATCAAGTTTTATAAAATCTGTGAAGTATAGTGAGGAAACAGAAGGCGAAAAGGTCATAGTACTAGACGCAGGGGATTTCTTGGATGATATAGTTCTAGAATGTTACTCAACAAATGGTTTAAGTATGGCACAGATATTATCTAATATTCCTTACGATGCAATTACGTTAGGGAATCATGATATAGGTGTTTCTCAGTTAAATAATATCGCTAAACTAAGAGAAGCATTAAATATTCCTTTACTAGGGGCTAATCTCTATAGTGCGGATAACAATTCATTACTTAATGGGGTAAACTCCTCTATAATAATCGAATTAGATTCGATGAAAATTGGTGTGATTGGAATATCCTACAATTTCTCTGAAAGGCTTTTTAAAGCGTTAGGTGGAAACATTAGAGATTGGAAAATTGTATTGCACGAAGAGATTAAAAAACTCAAATCTCAGGGGATAGGATTTATAGTTCTTTTATCGCATTTAGGATTACCAACGGATTTGAAAATACCTGAGGAATTTCCAGATATCAACTTAATAATTGGTGGACATACTCATGATTTATTAGAAGCGCCAATGAAAAAGAAGGATACTCTTATCCTTCAAGCGGGAGAAAAATTAAAGCATATTGGAGTATTAAGTGTTGAGATAGATAATATAAGCGGAAAAACACTCAAGTTTGAGAATAAAGTAATCTCAACTGAAGAATTAGATGCAGATTATTTTACCTTAGAAAATATTAGAAATATCCAAATACAGTTAACGGAATCATTAGCATATGAACTGGGTTATTGTAATTCTGACGATCCTAGTAAAGAAGGATGTGCACATTTAATTGCAAAATTAATGAAGCAAAAAACAAATGTTGATATAGGTATGATGAATACAGGGTTCCTTTTCACTAGTTTATCTACAGGGGAAATTAAAGATCAGCACCTTTGGGATATGCTCCCATATGCTCTCCAACCTACTGTGATTAATGTAAGAGGAGAGCATTTAAAAGAGGCTATTGAATTGTTTTTAACCCAAGAAGTACAAAACAGAAGGATTACAGACTACGAACATAAGTTAGGTACAATGTGTTTTGCAGGATTAAAGGTTGTATATGATTCTTCGAGAGATGATGGATCAAAAGTTATTAATTTAGAATTAGATAAAGGTGATTGGGATGATAATAAAAAATACAGTATCGTTTCGAATGATTTTATAGCTTTTGGTCATCCTAAGTTATTCCCTCTTAGGAATTCGAGTGAACCTGTACTAGAACCCTACACTATAAGGGATTTGTTGAAGGAATATATAGTAAAAACAAGGCATTTAACTCTTAATACAGATTATTCTACTTGTAAATTAGAAAATATATAGGCAGGATACATTGTTATATATTTAAAATATAATATCTTAATAAAAAATAGAAATCGAGGATGAGATTGTATGAATAATTACTTATTATGGGACGAGTTTATAGAGAAAACCAGTAGTTCACAGTTAATTAAAGATGTAGAGTTTTTGAAATATATAAAGGAGAACAATAAAAGAAAAATATTAATTGTTGGAACCAACGAAGAAGGTATTACTGCAATTAATTATTTAAATGAACTAGGTTTTAAGGTCTCGTATTACTTTAGCTTAGATAACAATACTACTAATATTCCCGATGATATTAAGATCATAACTAAAGAAGAACTAGCTAATTATAAAGAATATGTAGTGATTTTATCTAGTACTAGTGATTTGATTCAAAGTGCCAGAAATACGCTTTTGGGTTTTTTAATAGTATTAGAACTTTGTCCAGTCATTCAATATGATAAGGGAAAAACTTTAATAGCGAGAAATAATAAAGAAGGGATTGAAAAGTTTTTCAATGTATATAATTTATTGAATGATGAGGAGTCAAAGTCTATCTACCTTAAAATTTTATACCACCGAATGGTAGGGGGCGCTTTTTTCCCAATATCAAACTATGATCAATATTTTCATCAAAGAATAAGTATTAAAGATAACTATCATATTATAGATGGTGGAGCATATGACGGAGATACTGCTGTTAAATTTGCAAAGTCTAATAGTAGTAATATAAGAATATTTTCTTTTGAGCCTTCTACAATTTTATTCGATAGATTAAGCAAAAATGTGGTAAATAAGAATTTAAGTGAAATAGTGGAAGAATATAATTTAGGATTATGGAAAGAGAGGGATAACCTAGTTTTTGACTCTACCCTTGATTTAGGATCTCAAAAAATCTCTAGAGTAGGTCGTAATGTCATAGAAGTAATTTCTATTGATGAGTTTGTTGAAAAGAAAAAATTAGAAAGATTAGACTATATAAAATTAGATATTGAAGGTGCTGAATACGAGGCCTTACTTGGAAGTGAAGTAGCTATAAAGAACTATAATCCACTTTTGGCTATTTGTTTATATCATGAAGCAGAACATCTTTGGGATATACCTTTACTGATTAATAAGTTTAATCAGGAATATACTTTTTACTTAGGACACCATTGTAATCTGCCGTATGAAACCATTTTATATGCTATTCCAAACAAATAAAATATTATCTATTTAAAGGAGATATGACAATGAATGTTGCATTAATTCTTCCTGAAAAAGCATATCAATCTTTTGTGCATGGAGAGGTTTGGGGAGAAGATATTGATTCTCTAGGAATTAAAAAAGCTATTGAAAGTTTAGATGGTTATAATTGTGAAATTTTAACATCAAATATTATTAGATATCTAGAAGATACTAATCGATTAAGTGAAAAGAAAATTAGTGTTGCTATACACTTCGATTGGCCGTCTTATCGCATTGAAAATTGTAAAAATATACTTTTTTTTCAACAATTTTATGAGGATATTTTTATACAAAGAGCACTCAATGATTTTCATAATTATGATTTGGTTATTACTAATAGTTATTGTATTTCTCAAAAATACGCAAATATACATTACTTTCCCTTAGCAGTAGATGCAGAATTATTTTCTCCTGGCAAGGTAGTTGAATCTTTGAAATCTGATGTAGTATTTATCGGAAATACTAAGATGCGAGGCGATAATTGTTATGAACAATACCTAAAACCAGCTACAAAATTCAGTTTAGATATTTATGGGAATGGTTGGGATCAAGAAAGTTATAAAGACTATGTTTCATTTTATAGGGGTATCATCAATATTGATGATATGGTAGATGTATATCGATCGACAAAAATAGTTTTATGTATACACAATAAAGCCTATATGGAAAAGTACGGACTAGTAACAAATAGAGTTTTTCATGCATTATCAATTGGAAAAGTATTAGTCTCTGATCCACATCCTGTAATGATGGAGATGTTTCCGAATGAAGTAGGTGTAGTTTATACAACGGGTCAAGAGCATACAGAGAAGATTCTGGAGAATCTTCTTAATGATTCTGAGAAGAGATTATATATAGCTAATCAAGGAAGGAAAGAAGTTTTAAAAAATCATACATGGATAGAAAGAGTGACCCCCCTCTTTATACAAGATTAAAAAATTTAATTTGTAAGCAATCTAAGTATAATTATGAATGTCTAAAATAATGCCTTTAATAGAGAGATCTTAAACAGTGTAATAGTAATTGAAATTATTTACATTGATTTCTCAAAGAACAGATGGTCTATTTTTTATTTGTAGTTCGACTGTATTTTCATTTATAAACTTAGTGAGAGATAATAGGTAATCTATCTTTTAGCCTTGTCTTTTAAAGTTAAATGCTCTTTTACCTTCCACTTTTTATTAGCAATGGAATAAAAATTATCTTAATTTTTCTGTAAATTAATTAGGATTCCAGAAATAATCATTACAATTATGAGTTCTTATCCTTACTATTTTTTAAATCTCAAATTACTCATAATTATATATGTTTAACCTTTTAAGAAATAAGAGGAGGAGAATTTTTGATATGAGATTAGTATTATTATCTGGTGGTTCTGGCAAAAGACTTTGGCCGTTATCAAATGATACTCGTTCCAAGCAATTCTTGAAAGTTTTTAAAAATGGATGGAATGAGCATGAATCAATGGTTCAACGTGTCTGGGGTCAGCTGAAATCAGTTAACCTTGCTTCCAGGACAGTTATTGCAACCAGTAAATCACAAGTAGAAATGATTCAAGATCAAATAGGATTGGATGTTCCTATTTTAGTAGAACCAGAACGAAGGGATACATTTCCAGCAATTGCATTAGCAGCTACTTATCTCTATTCAATACAAGGGATGGACTTAGATGAATCTCTAGTTGTTTTGCCTGTGGATCCATATGTACAAAATCATTTTTTTGAAAAAATAAAAGAGTTAGAGAATTTATTGGAAGAAACGGATGCAGATATTGCCTTGTTAGGAGTTGTCCCATCTTATCCATCTGAAAAATATGGCTATATAGTTCCGAAGGATTATTTAGATGTTGATTCCTATATGCAAGTGAAATATTTTCAAGAGAAGCCTTCCAAATCACACGCAATAGAACTAATTGAGCAAAATGCGCTATGGAATTGTGGTGTATTTGCATGTAAATTGAGGTATATTATCTCAATACTTCAAGAAAAAGGTCTTCCGATTTCTTACAAAGAGCTTCTTAGTAATTACCATTTATTGTCAAAGATTAGTTTTGATTACGAGATCGTTGAAAAAGCTAAGAATATTGTTGCTCTTTTATATACAGGTTATTGGAAAGATTTAGGTACATGGAATACATTAACTGATGCGATGGATACGAAAATAGTTGGAAAGGGAATTATTTGTGAAAATAGTCAAAATACGCATTTAATTAATGAATTGAACATTCCAATAATAACAGTAGGATTATCAAATGTTGTTGTTGCTGCAAGCCCTGATGGTATTCTCATTACAGATAAAAAGACTAGTGCTCAGGTCAAAACCTATGTAAATCAATTTAATCAACGCCCTATGTACGAGGAAAGGAGGTGGGGTTCTTATAAAATATTAGACTACACAAAAAATGTAAACGAACAGGAAGTTTTAACGAAGAAATTAAAGATTAAATCGGGTAGAAATATTAGCTATCAATTACATTATAAAAGAAATGAGGTATGGACAATTCTTCAAGGTGAAGGCGAATTTGTGCTTAATGATGTGATATTCCACGTGAAAGCAGGGGATGTTCTTCAAATACCAGAAAGAGCCAAGCATGGACTCCGTGCAATCTCAGATATGGAGATTATTGAGGTGCAAAGAGGTAGTCAATTAATAGAAGAAGATATAGAAAGAATATATATGACTTGGGGAGAGCTAGTAGAAAATTGTTCTTCCTTGGCATAGGTATTAACATTATGGCATTTTTGAAATCAATCTCAAGTGTAGCAAATATGTATCTTCCAGATGCTTACAACGTTATATTTCGAAAAATTCAGATGTATTTTTATACGAATATTGTAAGGAGGGTTTTTATGTACAAAAAATTGCCAATAGGTATATTACTAACTAGTATTTTTTTTATAGGAAATGATAATGTAGTTGTTGCAGAAAACCAGAATGAAAATCCAGTGAAATTATCTATTCCGCTCTCTTATGATCAAATGACCTATGAATTGAGTATACCCATAGGACTTCCATATTATTTACCTATAAAAATTGATAATAAAGGTAATAATATATACAAATATAAGTTTGATACGAAGAATCCATCAGGAGATTGGGAAATAAACCTCTCTAATGGAGAAATTATATGCGGGGTAGAAGGAACAATTAGAGCTGAAGTTTATGATGGGAATAATAGTTTGATTCATATTTATATAATAACAGCCGGAGGTATGTAGGGTTCTGTTTAAAGATAGTTGTTAGAAATATGGCACCTTCATATCCTATTGATTTATTAATAATGATGTAAATTTAATAGCAACAAAAAACCCAAGCATTTTGATCATTTTTCAAAATGTTTGGGTTTCTTCTGTTGGAAAATTAATTGTTGTAGCATGCTTTTGATCAAACTTTATTACAAACCAACAGGTAGAGAACTTTTTTTATATAAGGACAAATAATATCACAAAATCTTAAACTCTGTACATGCAATTAATAAGAATTATGATTTGATGAAACTAACAAAATATTTTAAAATCTATATTGCAAGAGGACACAACTACGCATGCATATGCCATAGGTGTGTCCTCTTTTCGTTGTTTATAAGTTTCTAAAAAAAAGGAGAGTGGAAGATATATTGTGTATGAGTAAAATACCAACTATAAATGTATTTTTTGTGGATATGGAGAGCCAGGAACGTAACAAGGGGATTGAAATATCAGCATGTCTCAAATGTAAAAAGCAATCATTCAGGGCTACGTTTAACGAGCATCCAAAGTGGGTTCAATTTTGCTTGTGTTGTGAGTATAAAAAAGTGAATCCAGCTATGGTTCATTTGTATATTAAGTAGAGTGGTACTAATAGAAAAGGATACTACGGTATGAAAACATGGATTAAGAATGCTTGTATAACATCATTAGTCTTTCAAACTACAGCATGTAGCAGTTCAACACAAACAAAACCTGTACAAACAGCACAGAAAATAATACAGCAGAATGTAGAAGGAAAGAATAATGCTGATATTCCAGAAGCATATTCTTCTTAATGAAAAAGGAATTGAAAATGTGATTAGAATCGGAGGAGTGCTAGATACTGGAAATAACGTTCAATTTAGTCATTCATGGGTTGAAATAGAGGGCAAAGTATATAATCCAGGTTATTGCTTAATTTAGGTGGCGAAATACATTCACCATTTTATAATAATATGAATTTAACAATGGAACCATTGCAGACTGAATACGGAATTTCTTCTAGCATAAATAATTTAGATAAAGATGCAATACAAGCTTTGGGATTGAGTGTCACATCATATCTTGATGGTATAAAAGATTATGGATTTCCTAAAAAAAGGATTATTTATTTTTCATTGCTTATTAACATATTAAAAATTGAAGGAGGTGACATAACATGGAAAACAATAACAGTAGAAGCAGAAACAGAAACCAATTATTAGTACATGGTGCTGAACAAGCCCTTGATCAAATGAAATATGAGATCGCTCAAGAATTTGGTATACAACTTGGTGCAGATACCACAGCTCGTGCAAACGGATCTGTTGGTGGCGAAATGACAAAACGTCTAGTAGCAATGGCTGAACAACAACTTAGTGGTGGAGTTAATCGTTAACGTTAGATAATACATGAATAAAAGGAGAGACACATTAATCTGTACCCTTTGTAAAGGACATTTTGAAAAAAGTTAGGCAACATCAAGAAGATGATTTCTGTATCCAACAGGAGTCATCTTTTTTAAATTCCATTGATATCTATAATGATTATAATACGTCATATATTTCTTAATCTCTTGTTTCAATTCATTAAAGGACACGCAAGGTTTTATATGAGCTTCATCTTTCAGATGACCAAAAAATGATTCTTGTGGGGCGTTATCCCAACAGTTTCCTCTTCTTGACATGGCTTGTCCAAGGTTTAGCTTTTTAACTAGCTTTTGATAGGTAGGGCTTGTGTAGTGGGATCCTTGATCTGAATGAATATAAGCACCTTCAGTCAATCGAATCCGCGGATTCCTTTTTAGTTTATGGAGAATTGTCGTTACGAGCTCTAATGTCATCTGTTCTGAAACATGGTAAGCTAAAATTTCATTAGTTGAGCCGTCTAAAATTGTAGATAAATAGGCCCTTTGATTCTTACCGTAAACTAAATAGGTGATATCTGTAAGAAGTGTTTTCCCTGGGGTATTTTGTTTAAATTCCCGATTTAATTGATTCGGTACTATTCGATGTTCTTTTGTAGCTTTAAGCATTCTTTTATAAGGATTCGCTTTGCGAACCGGACAGATAATCTCGTATTTCTTCATAATTCTACGGATACGCTTTAAATTGTAGACAACTTGAAACTGACCCGCCAATGTCATCTTTATCTGACGAGCCCCCTTGTTTCTATTTCTAAATCGAAGTGCTTTTAATATGGTTTCCTTCAAGATTTCATCTCGATCACTCTTTTGTTTCCGTTGTTCTTGAGATGAAACTGAAAAGTAATTATAGTATCCCGAACGGGATACACCAGCTACTTTACACAAATGACTGACCATATTCCTTAAGTTGTATTTCATGATGACAGAACGAATCAAGATGAATTTCTGACTAGGTGGTAGTGTTATTTCCTTCTCATCCTCCCTTCCACAAGTTTGATTTTTTTTAGCAATTCGTCTTCCGCCTTTAGTAAGTTTCGTTCGGCTTCTAAACGGGCATACTTTTCTTCTAACGTAAGCTCTCTCTCAAGAGTTCTTCCAGCGTTTTCGATACGTGTATCCCTTAAACCCAATACACCATTTTTTCTATAAGCAGCACGCCATCTACTTCCCGATGACATAACTCGTTTCATTCCAATCATATCTATATCAAAACCACATTCTTCAAAAATATTTCGAGGTAGCTTTCCTTTTTCATTTTCCTCAATAAAAATATGCTTAAATTCCTCTGTATAAGTGATACCTTTCTGACTTACAGATTTTACGTATAGGTTATTTGATAGAATTTGAATTTCTCTTTCTGTAAATAGTTTTTTTGTCATTTTCAACATTCTCCGATTCCAATTTTCCTTTTATTATACAAGAAATACCCTATAGAATAGACTTTTTTCAAGTGTCTATTCTATAGGGTACATTTTACATCTCTCCTTTTATAAAACTTTAATTTATTTAGGAATAAAATCCCTTATTGTTAAGTTGTATTACCGAAATTTCTTTTCCATTTTTGATTAAGTTATTTATCCATAGGTACAAGTTCTTTTTTCATTATAATCTTTAATATGTAGAGTTACTAAAAAATATTATCCTCCAGACATTTATTGTATATTTATGTAAATAAGATAGACCTGAAAAAATAAATAATAAATAAGCCTAGGATCATTGATAAAAGGAATCAAAAGGGGAGGGGATTGGTTTTATGGAACGATAGAGCATTTCAGATACTGTTACACATTCATAATTGTTTCTGTATAAATATCTTATGATACTTTCTAATGCTTCAACTGTCTGAGATCTCCTAGAAAATTTGCTACCATTCCAATCATGGAGTAGAAGAATATTGTTAGGTTCATGACTTTTGTTATATATCCAGAAATTTTGTTAGCTGCTGGATTTCTCCGATCTTGAGGATCCTGATAAAACAAGAGGTGAATACCGAAGCACTTCACCCCTCGTCAATTATGGAAAAGTTGAATGCATTTTTCATAGATAATTTTATAATTTTTTTAAACGCTCAATCACTTCCTTTAAAATAGTTATGTCTTTTACTAACGCGATGCGTACGTAACCTACCCCTCCAATACCGAACCCACTGCCAGGTGAAAGCAAAACGCCTGTTTTATCTAAAAGGTAGCTTACAAAACCTTGATCCCCCATCTCTTTATAATGATCTGGGATTTTTGTCCATATAAAAAAAGAAGCTTTAGATTTTTTAACATCCCATCCAAGTTTTTGAAGCTCCGGGACAATATAATCCATTCGTTCTTGATATTGTTTTGTTTGTTCCAGTGCATAGTACTCCATGTTATTTAGAGCATCTATTGCAACATTTTGAAAGGGCAAAAACATTCCGAAATCAATGTTAAATTTCATGGTTCGTAAGTCTTGTAATGCCTTTTTATTCCCTAAAGCAAATCCGATGCGCCAACCTGCTAAATTACAAGATTTACTCAAACTATATAACTCAACCGCAACATCTTTACCTCCAGGTAAGGATAGAATACTAGGTACTTCTACTTCACCATAAGAAATTTCTGCGTAGGCTAAATCGTGTATCACTACAAAATTATATTTTTTTGCAAGTGCAATGACTTGTGCTAAGTAAGCTTTTGGTAAAATTGTTGCTGTTGGATTTCCAGGTGAACATAGGACCATGATTTTAGCTTTTTGTAAATCCTCCTTTGGAATTTGAGCTAAGTCTGGTAGAAAGGATTCTTCTTTACATGGAAAATAAATTGGAACTCCTCCTACTAAATGTAAACAATTTGTATAAACGCTATACGTGGGGGAAGGCACAAGGGCAGAATCCCCTTCATCTAGAAGGGAGGACAGCAGATAATAAATGCCTTCTTTAGTACCTAATACATCTATTACCTCGGTTCTAGCACATAAATTCACTCCAAAACGGCGTTCATAATAAGATGTAACTGCTTTTCTTAATTCTTTTCCTATTTCTGGAGTGAAATCTCCATATCCATGAAAATTGGGATTTGAAATATAACTTTGTAGTTTCTCTACTAAGTGAGAATTTGGTGTGCCATCCGGATTTCCAATCGCTAAATTAATTATGGGTTGTTTTTGCTGTTTTATTTTTGATTCAATAAAGCTAAAAGCATCTGCTGGAAGGGTCTGAATAAACGTCTTTGCCATAAAAATCTCCTTTTTAGTTATATCTTAACCATATTTTTTAACGGATTGGCTTTTCTAAAACACAATCTTTAATTGGAATTTTTCCTGAAATAACTTTGCTTTCAAATTCATTAATACAAGTTGCTAATTTTTTTATAATTTCTCCTGATTTTTCTTCTGAAAATAAAGACATTGGATAAAGTAAGAAAGCAATTTTATCTGTATCATCTGGAGTTACTTTAAACTCTGGCACAATACTAATCAATGGAATCTCTCGACCTTTATTATTTTCACTCCAGCAATATTGAATGAATGCTTTAGCGATTTCATTAGCATCATAATGTGTAAATTCAGTTAATATGTTATGAAATGAGATCGTAAAAACAATTTCCCATCCTAGTGAAGCACTATTAATAACAGAGATACCATTTAAATTTTGTAGTTCTTTTTCAAATAATAAACTCAGTGTATGTAGCCTAACCAAATATTCTTGAAACCCATTCCGCCCTAACCGATTCATTGCTACCCATGCAGCTGCAATACCGGTAGCTGGTCGAGAATTTTCAATTGTGTATCGGTACGCACGAAAATTTCCAAATTCATAATCATTTTCGCTATATGTATATGTACCCTCATTTAGGTAATTAAAACACTCATCGGTTTTTGAAACAAACATGCTCGTCGAATATGGACATAAGCCATTTTTATGCATATCTACCCCAAATGAATCAAATCGTGAAACACCTTCCATTTTTTCTATTACTCGTTTTATTTTAAAACGAATTTCAGGATTCTCAACACGCTGTTCCCATTCTCTTTCACTTAGACCCATAAAATTAAACCATAACCAGCCTATTACACTATCTAGATGAAAGTATGGAAAATAAGTTTGTTCTGTTTCTTTAAATATTTTCTCCACGCATTGATAAACCTCATTTGTATCATCGCACGCAAAATTGATCGTAGTTCCACCACAACAAACGATTGCTGCAATACGTTTATCTTTAGCTAATTGCTCTTGAATCACTTGTTTTAAATCATTTACATCCATACGCCAATCTTCTTTTGTTCTAATCCGAATACATTGATTTGCACCTAATCCCAGTAGTGAACATACATGTTCAACACAATAATGTGCTCCTTCATTTGTTAAAATAACGAGATCTTTTGGAACCCCTTCACGTCTAGATTCAGGAGATATTTTTGAAATTGCTGATTTAATTGCATACAAAAGGGTTAATTTTCCGCCATTACAAGAGATTCCATGCGATTGTTCCCATCCTACTAAACGGCCGATAGCTCGTGCTATACGTTGTTCAAACAAAATGGTTTTCCCACCAAAAGCATCCATTAAACTATTAGAATTGTATAGTTGTGTCATCGTTGTTGCCGCTACTGTATCTAACAATGGTGACGGTACCATGTTGAAGAGTGCATATGGAGACTGTGGACGAATACTTCCTTCAAACATCTCAGTAAGACTGGCTAAAACCTCCTCTGAATTATTTCCCCGTTCAGGTATAGAACTCTTCCTTAATTCTTCTTGGTAATTAAAAGAATCCACAGCAAATTTAGGGTTGAGGTAATTATTAACTTTAAGTTGTTTTTGAAGGAAAACAGTTTTATTTAATAATGTCTCTAAATTATCTTCTTGTGGATGTAAAAATTCTTTTTCAATAATAAGTTTATTTTTCATTTCAGACCTCCATTAATATATGTTTCTACCCTACCAATGAAATTAAAAACTTCTTCATTTTCAATCCCACATTTTAAAGAACGTCATACCATTTATTATATACTAGTCGGATTAAAAATACTCAATAATCATAATATTTTAACATTCTAGTTTAATGTAAAAAAATCGGCTTGATTAAATCGCTGAGTCAGTCCTTCAGGACTGATGAGCACACTTCTGTTGATGCTTCTAAACAGCTACATAACTGGGTTAAAGAGTTTTTAACGACATTTTGACTCATCCATACACATAAAGCTACTAAACCTTTTTCTTGGTACTTACTGGCTCGTTGTACAAAACCAATATCTCTAGCAAGAACTAGTAAGAAATTTGGAGATAAGAAGTTTTGAATTTCTTGAGCAAATAGTTGTAATTCATCAGATACAGAAATAGACATACAAAAACGCCATTCTTTCCTATGATTCTACAGAAAGAATAGCGTTTTTTTGTTATATGGATATAAATTTATATTAATTTGATGAGGATGTGTTGTGCTCCGCTACTTAATAATCTGTAAGAAAGATATAGGTAATTGTAGATTTTAAAAAAAGTTTAACTGGAAACTTATTTCTTTTATTTTTGAACGAATTTCATTTATCAATACATTTAACTATAATGATTTTAGGGATTATAGGTTTAGAATGATAAATATAGAAAGTAATGTATATTGAAAGGTGGATGGGGTTATGTTTATAGTTCTACTAAAATATGTGAAACCATTAAGTGTAGTCAAAGATTTTCTGGAAGAACATGTAGATTTCATAGATAAACATTACAAAGGAGGCAACTTCATTCTCTCTGGAAGACGTGATCCTAGAATTGGTGGAGTTATTTTAGTTAATTCGGATGATGAGGTTACTGTTCAAAAAATATTAAAAGAAGACCCTTTTTATGAAAATCAAGTTGCTGAATATGAATTAATCAAATTTACGCCAACTAAATATGTAGATAAGTTCTCACCATTTGTTAATAGCTAATTTAATTAATTTAGATTAGAGAATATGACAGCCTGGAAAATGATTAAACTTTTTTTAATAGTAATTTTATATGTATAAATTTATAACAGGTTTTGAGCAGCCTTTTTTCAAAACCCGCTCTTTCTATTTGTTCATTTATTAAGGGGATTAGTATTAATTTGATTAAACTTTATTTCGAACCAACAGTAATAGTTGTTGTGGAAAAAACAGGGAAATGCAGTACGATAATAAAATATTGATTACTGTCTAAAGGAGAGAGTTGTATGAATGTTAAAATAGACGAAAAAACAATTACAACAGATCGGCTATATTTGAGAAGAATAAGTTTAGAAGACATTAGTGATATTTATAATAATCGTAAAAAATGATACCGTCGGTAAATGGCTTGCAGCATCTAGAGGAATGACAATAGTAGAAGCAAAAATATATGTTGAAAAGTTTATAGATCATTGGAATCAATATGGATTTGGCGTATGGGCAATTTTAAATAAATGTACAGGGGAAATTAGAGGGCATTGTGGTTTAAGATATGTAGATCTAAAAGAAGAGGAAGTTGAAATTATGTATCTATTAGATCCAAAATTTTTGGGAAGAGGTTATGCAACAGAAGCTGCAAAAGCATCTATACAGTATGCTACTAAATCAATGGAAATTAAAAAACTAATTGCGAGAATTAAAATTACAAATGATAAATCAAAAAGGGTATTAGAGACCTTAGGATTCCAATTTGCTTATGATAAAGATTACCAAGGAAAACAACTATCACATTATGAAATAAAATTGCCGTCATAAACAATTTTTAAGAACAGTATTAATGTAAATGTAATTAAATTCTTATATTAAATAATTATGGTTCTGGTGCAAAAATAAAAGAGAATAAAGCGCATATATCCTTAACGGAATCGTATCGTATGGTGCAAGTCCAAACAATTGATGGATGAATTCTTTCTAATTTTGGACAGACTGGTTCCGTAAATCAAGCTGTTCTTTTTTAATCATATGCATGGCTTCTACCCCAGAAAGAATGGATGTAGCTGTGTCAAAACATTTGATCCCTAGCATAGAACAGATTCGCTTCTTTATAAAGCGATGATCTTGTTCTACTATGTTATTCAGGTACTTTTCTTGTCTAAGTTGCATACCATCAGGTATGCTTTTTTCTTTTTTTAACTGTACAATCGCTATAGGATAAGCTGGGTTCTTATCGACAGTTATAACATGCGGCTTTGAAACATGAAGAGATCGCAAAGCTTTCTTGAAAAACCGCTTTACAGCCTTCTGGTCTTTTGTTTAGGAAAAAATCAATTGAGTTTCCTTTTGAATTAACAGCACGATACAAATACATCCATTGACCTTTTACTTTGATATATATTTCATCGACTCTCCAAGAGTCATTTGTTTGAGATGACGACGGTTTCGTTTATCCGATTCAGGACCATACTGATGAACCCAACGCATAATCGTTGTATGAGAAATGGATAAACCCCGTTCTTCTAGCATTTCCACCAAATCACGAAAACTGAGGTTGTGCCGTAGGTACCATCTTACCGTTAATAAAATAATATCAGGCTGATAATGCTTCCATTTGAATGCGTTTTCCTTTCCCATACCAATCACGCACCCATTCTAAAGTAATAGTAACAGTATGTCCAAGATTTATAGAGTCATTGTAATTGTCCTTAAATTTTTGCACCAAAACCGACAGCCCTCACAATTCCACTCTCCCCACCAGTTATAAGCACTATCTTATTTATAAGTTTACCGGCTGGTTTGTAATTGGGGTTATCAAATATAGGTCTAGGTATCATTTAATGATTCAATGCTAGGTTTATTTTGTTGTTGAGTTGGGAAACCCATCCCATTTACTCCTTCCGGAAATAAATGAAATTCTAATATAGGTTATGATTATTATCAGGAAAATATATCTTTCCCAAAGAATTAAATAGAAGAAGTGAAGGGGGGAATTCACAGCTGCGATTCGATTAAACCCGGATCTTAGTATTTGTTTTGAATTTCCAACTACAGATGATCGTACAGTAGGTAAATGCCCATTATGCCAGAGTAGAGTCATAATAGGGAAAACAAACTATTTATGCGAACAATACAAGAAGGGCTGTGATTTCATTGTTTCAGGAATGATACTTGAAAAAAGAATTACAGCTAGTCAAATCAAGAAACTATTAGAAAAGAATATGACGGATACAATAAAAGGATTTATATCGAAAAAAACAGGGAAATCATTCGATGCGAAATTAACATATGACTCTACACAGAAGAGAGTCACGTTTATATATGAGAAGAAGAAATAATATCGCAAAATCTTAAATTTCATATATAAAATTAATTAGAACTATGATATGATAAAAGTAACAAAATACTTCTAAAACTATCTTGCAAAAGGACACACCTACGCATACATATGCCATAGGTGTGTCCTTTTTTATTTGTTATGAGATTTCAAGACTCAAAAGGGGGATATATATTGTGTACCAGTAATATAGCATCTACTAATGTTTCTTTTGAAAAATTGAAAAGTCAGGAAGAGAATGAAAAAAACATAGTGTCAATATGTCCGAATTGTAAGAAACGCTCATTTAGAGCACTTTATAATGATTATCCAAAATGGATACTGTCTTGCCTATGTTGTAATTATCGAGAAGTAAGTACAATGGATAGTCCGTTTGTTTATTAGATGCAGCTATTTACGTATTTTGATTAGGAGGAAGAAATTTCGATATGAAAATATGGATTAAGGCTATTTGTATAACATCATTCGTATTTCACATGGCGGCATGTAGCAATTCGACGCAAACAAAAAATGATTCAAGACCTGCCCAAGCAGTACAAAACGGGATACAACAGCACGTGGAAGGGAAAGGTATTGTTGATATTCCAGAAGCTTATAAGGGGAAAATAAAAGGCTTAGAGACTGTTAAAGGGAAGGTATTACATATAAAGGACGGAGATACGATAGACGTGAACGTAAAGGGGCAGAAACAGACGGTAAGGTTACTGTTATTGGATACCCCTGAGTCTGTATCTCAAAAAATCCCACCACAAAAGATGGGAAAAGAAGCCTCTTCCTTTTTAAAGAAACACCTAGAAGGGAAAAGTGTAACTTTGGTTTATGATCGGGGACAAAAAGAAGACAAATACGGTAGGAAATTGGCTTATGTATTTTGTAACGGAATACATATTAATGAATTAATGGTCAAGTCTGGTTATGGGATTATAGCCTATATTTCTAGACCTAATACTACATTTCTACCTGAAATGCTAGAAGCAGAAAAAGAAGCAAAAGAATTAAAGGCTGGTGTGTGGAGCATTAAAGGATTTGTAGATGAAAAGAATCGGCATTATAACCGTAATGATGCAGCTTAATATTAATACTTATTCCAAAAGGAGGTTTCTTGAATGAATGGGAACAAAAGAAACATGCTCTTATCTTTTTTTATTTCTACTTTTTTTATTTTTTTGAGTCTATTGCCATTTAGCGGTAATGAATATGTATATGTTATTGCAAAAATTGGAGCTGCAGCCGGTGTAATAAATATTGTCATAATGAGTGTGTTCTTGTATTTTCAAGGCAAAAAAATGGGACATCTCTTAAATTAATACGGCAAAAGCGCTTGTTTTCCTTACTCGTATATAACAGGAAAGGGTAAGGAAAACCGAAAGGGGAATGTTTTAGATGAGTCAAATACCAGGGTTCTTGAAGTTTGTTTTAGCAAAGGAAAGACGATATGTATATTTGGCTGTAGCAGAAAAGAAAAACAAACGAGTGAAAACACATATTGTATATAGATTCGGTCCACTAGAAACAGCATTAGAAACTATGTACAGAATGCGTGATGATTTTGAGAATTGCTTTCCACCAGAGTTGAAAGCTAAGGGGTATGACTGGGAAAATCTAAATGATTGGATACTATCCATTGAAACCGGTTATTCCAAATACGGAAATAAATTAGTGACATTCTAAATAGATAATTGAGATAATATCGCATCCTTATTATAAAACCTTCAATACAACTAAAATCGTGTGAGGAGAACATAAAATGGAATGGATTCGTAAGTATCACATTGCAATTGCTTGGACGATAGCTACTAGTGCAATGTTAATTAGTTTGTTTTTTAGTGAATGGATGAAGCTGCCGCCATGTGATTTGTGCTGGTACCAAAGAATGGCCATGTATCCATTAGTATTAATATTGGGGATAGGAATGTATAGAAAAGATCCGCACGTCAGCACGTATGCATTTCCATTTGCGTGTATCGGTTTAATGTTATCTGTATATCAAATTACAATTCAAGCGTTTCCTATTAGTGAGATGAAGATTTGTTCAGTAGGAGTTTCTTGTACAGAAGATTACTTGAACTTATTTGGTTTCATCTCAATACCTATACTATCTTTTATTGGATTTTTAGCCATCATAATACTTCTATATATTAAATCTGATACAGAGACAAAAGAACAAACAATATAGTGGTTATGAACAATGTACTCAAGTAAAAAAACATACTTAAAAATAGATAATTAAAATTTAAAGAAATTATAAAAGGAGAAATTAAAATGACAACTATTCAAGCAAGTAATGAAATGTACAAAATCCCAGAGGCGGATGTAGAATTATTAAAGATTATGGCCCATCCAGTTAGGTTACAAATTGTGAAGGAGCTAGAACACCGCAAAATTTGTAATGTAACACAATTAACAGAGCTATTAGATGTCCCTCAATCAACCGTATCTCAGCATTTATCTAAGATGCGTGGCAAGATTCTCCGCTCGGAAAGAAGAGGGTTAGAGATGTACTATCATATCGCAAATTCCAAAGCATGTCAGATTGTTAGTGTACTAGGTTTATAGAAGAATATTAGACAGTAAAACAAGAATCTCATTTCATTTTGGGGTTCTTGTTTTACTATAGTCCTGATAATTATAGTTTTAATATTCTGAATTTTGTTGATATATATTTGAAAATGCGCCTATTAACTTACAAATTCTGTTATTATATTATTAAAAGAATATATGATAATTGGTAATGAGGGGGTAGATTATGAATATAGCAGTCAAAGGAAATGAACAGATTCTGGGCTTATTGAATGATTGGTATGTGGAAATTCGTGCGCGGCGCATAAGTAATGCACATCGTTTAAAAGAAGAAATTGATGATAAAATGCAAAATATAGAAGAAGATCAGAACTTATTATTATACTATTCGTTATTAGATTTTCGTCATCAATATGTAATTGATAACTTAGGTGTTTCTACAAGTAGTTTTGATAAAGTAGAATCATTTGAGATTCCTTCTAACAACACTTTAACTTATTATTATCATTTCTTTAAAGCTATCCATGCTAGTGGAACTGGTAGTTATAAGGTTGCAAAAGAACATTTTGATCAAGCCGAAAAGTTATTAGAGCTTATTCATGATGAAGTTGAGAAAGCTGAATTTTATTATAAGTTAGGTGCATTCCATTTTGATATTTGTGATTCACTAGTCTCCTTTCAGTACACAACAAGGGCAAAGGAAATGTTTTTAGCTCATGATGATTATGAGCGTAATGTCGGCTTTTGTGAGAACTTGTTGGGGTTAGCTTGTATAAATTTAAAAGAGTGGTCATTAGCGGAGGAACATTTTGCGGCTGCAATGGACAAGTTCCAAAAAGTCGGAGAAGATAAGTTTATTATTATGGTGCGCCATAACTTGGGTTGGATGTATTCTAAACAAAACCTATCCTCTTTAGCAATTCGTTATTTATCTGAAGTCATTGAAAAGTCTCCAAACCATTACAAAGCCATGTATGCAAAGGCATTGGAACATTACAAATTGGATGAGCGAGATGTCGCAGCAGAACTCATTGAGAACGGTTTAAATATTAGTAAGAAACTAAATCAAGAAGAGTTCATACATCGATATCTCATTTTACAAGAGCTAAATAATGCTTCACCTACTCAAATACTCGAAACAGTAGTGCTAGCAGGAATTGATTACTTCGAAAGAGAAGGATTGTATGAAGATGTTCAAGAGTCTTATGAGACGCTCGGAACAAAATTTTATGATGAAAAGAATCATCATGCGGAGAGTAAGTATTTCCATTTAGGGTTGCAAGCGAAACGAAAATTTTTTGAGGAAGGAGCTTTAAAATGAAAAAAGTAGTATTGAGTTTAATGGGAATTGTTACCGCTATAACCTTGACTATAGGTGTGACGAATACATCGAAGACTCCACAATCATACGAAGTGATTCAAGGTCTTTCAATTGGAGATCACGGTGGTTGATACACTAATTTAATGTATAATAAAAAGGGCTAGGATTAATCATCTAGTCCTTTTTTTATTGATTGGATGATTTAATTGGTCTTTATCAGCTTTAATACTAGGATAAGTTTTCATAAGGTTCAATTCGTAAAAATGGTAAGATGTATGCTGTGATTCGATTCGAAATCTGCTGCGTTTTTGGTTCAAATAAGAAAAAATACGATTGGGGAGTGAATGGCAATAAAGGATCATATCAGGAACTCTCAAGGGCAACTACTGCAAACAAATAAGAAAATGGTCACATCTAAAGCAAAAACAGCGTGAAACCATATCAACTTGGTTGAGAGAGGCTTATATAGAGAAGGTTAAGGTTCATAATCGTAGATTGAAACCGAGAGAACATGAAGATGTTCTAGTGTAGCTTTTGAATAAAGATTGATAATTTGTAATAAAGTTTGATGAAAAACAACCTCTTCAGGTAAAATATCTGTAAGAAGTTGTTTTTTTGTTTTTTCTGAAAAAAGGGGGTCTATAAATAAAGCTTAAGACAGATTTTAGGGATTGTTATTGAGAGATGATAAATAATTTGCTTGGACATATTGAGGGCTATATCAAAGAAGAACATTCAGGAACTGAACGGTTGGAAAAAAATAATCGGGGTAAAGTTGGGATTGCTGAGATTAAATTATTTATTAATAAAGAAGTTAGTGTCATTGAGATAGAACGAGAAACTAAATCATTGTCTGCTTTAATAAGCTTTTTAGATAAGCAAGAAAATAAAATATATGCTTATCAGCAAATTTTAAAGGGATTAATTAACGCTAATGGGGCTTGGGATAAAGAGCAGCTACAAATTAATAATATAGACTTATTAATTTTAAGGCATGGAAAAAAAGATATGAAACATAGAGTTAGGATAATGTTTAATAAATTCAGATAATTGATGAGCTCTTAATTAAGAAATAATAACTATAGATTATGGAGAGAGGCAGAATGCTAATTTCAAGTGCTTGTATTAAAGGATATAGAAATCTTAAAGAGATAGACCTAAAGTTAAATCGATTAGTCATTTTTATTGGTGAAAATAATAGTGGGAAAAGTAATTTACTCAAAGCTATGACTTTGCCATTTTTAAATAATGAGATAGGGAATGTTAATAAAAATCTTGGATGGGATGATATAAATAATGAATTGAAAAAAAAATATTTTGATTTTGTTAAAGCAAATTTAGAAAAGATAAAACAAAAAGAATTAGAAATAAAAGATTTTGAAAGTATTATTCCATTTGTATCTGTAAAAGTAACTTTTGAACCAAAAGGTGCTGATGAATTTTATGTTCGAAAATGGAATAACTCACTGGAAGATGGCAAATCTTTATATCAAATTGAATATAAATATTTTGTTGAAAGTCCTAAACAATTACTAGAGCATATAACAAATATCCTAGCTGATAAAACACAAAATGACGTAGATAAAATGAAGTTAAACTTATTACCAATAGAAATGTTTAAATATGTAATAGTAGTTCCCATAACAAACGAACAAGTAGGTTTTACTGATTTGACTAATTTTAAGTATAATTCACTTGCTGCAGAGAGAGACGACTTTTCTCATAAAAATACTCAATTAGGTTCTCAAGCGTTGGTGAATCTACTACAAAATAAATTAGGTGATGAAGAAAAAGTTAAAGTTGAAAAATCTTATGGGAATTTCTTTTCTGATTTAAAAGAGATTAGTAATCTAGAAGGGATATTTAACTGGCAAGAAACTTCAGATATAGAAAATGCCAAGGAGTTTTTTGAACAAATTAGCCTACTACCTAATATGCCAAGTCTTAGCTCGTTATTAAATAATGTTAGGCTTGGAATAGGAGACGAGTATCTTCATAGTCAAGGTTTGGGGTATCGAAATCTTATATATTTACTGGTAATGATGAATTCATTAGAGGTAAAAAAAGATAGCGCTTTAAATATTTTAACTATAGAGGAACCAGAAGCACATTTATGTATAAGTAATGAAAGATTACTGGCGAGCTTTATTAATTCTAATATAAATTCTAGTGATCAAGCTCAGTTATTTATCTCTACACATAGTTCGGAATTTTTAAGTAAATTAGAATTAAAAAATGTGACCGTAGTAAAAGAAGGAAAAGCATTTTCTTTATCATCAGTTGTAGAAGAGACTGATTTGGATTACTTAGCTAAAAAACCGAATCTAGATTTTTTGAAATTCTTGTTTTCTAGAAAATGTATATTGGTCGAGGGTCCTAGTGAAGAAATGTTAATCAAATCATATTTGGCTTTTCAGAGAAATATGTTGAATGATATTGAGGTCATCTCATTACATAAAGGATTTAAAAATATGTTAAATATTTGGTTAAAGGTAAACCAAGGTTCATCACATAGAATTGGCGTTATTAGAGATTTTGATAATCAACCTAATGCTCAACAAAGTCATGAAGAATACAATAGACAAAAAAATATATTTGTTACTACTACTACTGAATATACATTAGAACCAGAATTTGTTGAAACAGGTGAAAACTATACTCACTTGAAACAGTATTTCTCTGAGGAACATAGTTGGGAAGATGATGAAATAAATACTTCAGAAGCATTATCTGATAAATGGCGAACAGCTAAAACAGATATTATGTTAAAGTTTTGCCAGGATTTTGGTACGGGGCATTTAAAGAATATAGAATTGCCAAAACATATTAATCGAGTTTTAAAATTTTTACAGAGTGGTGTTAAAGAATGAAGATAGTAGTTGCTGGTGCAGGTGCAGGAAAAACCACTTCAATGGCTGAAGAGGTTTTAAAAAGGTATAAGGCATTAGAAGACGGAAAAATAATGTATGTAATAACCTATACTAATGCTGCTAGAGATCATATAAGAAATAAAGTGATTGAGCAACATGGAAGTCTTCCTAATCAGATTAAAGTGGAAACATCCCATGTTTTTTTGTTACAAGAAATTATTTTTCCTTTTCATCATTTGTTGTATGGACAATTTTATTCAAAAATATCATCAATAAATTTATCAAGTAATCATATTTATAGAGCGCAAAAGATTAAAGAATTGGCAGTTCAAAATATAATTCATGTTGAAGAAGTAAATAAGGTGGCCAGGTTTGTAATTAATGGTAAAAGCAATGATAGGAAGTTAGTGAAAGACAAAAGAATAAAGGTGTTGTCTATTCTAAAAAAATACTTGGATTCAATTTTTATCGATGAGGCTCAGGATATGGATACTGAATTAGCTAAAATAGTAGAGATTCTATATGCTAATGAATTTTTCTTACATATTGTAGGTGATCCTAAGCAAGATTTAAGAGGAAGAAATGAATTAAGGAGATTGATTGGCGAATATCCTCAATTTGTAGAATATAAAAAGGAAAATTATCGGTGTCCTATTTCACATGTGAATTTATCAAATAAGTATGTTCCAGAAGAAGAACAGCAAGAACACCGAATAGCACATGAAGGTTATATTAGACATTTGTTTGAAAATGATATTGATGTACCTAAATTTCTGGAACAAGAAGCATTTAATCATATCTATATTTACCAAAAAAATGACAGGTTTTTTACAAATAGTAAAGATAGAACTGGACCAAAAAATTTGTTGGAATATGAATTAAAGCTATTAATAAAAAAATCGAAGTTTGCAGAAGAGCACACTGAAAAAATAAATTATGTTTTATGCAAATGGATTAGAAATAATATAAGTGAAAAAAATAATTGGAAGATTATAAATAAGGTAAGCGAGGTGTTACAACTAAATTTTACTAAAGCAGACATGGGACGCTTGTATGCGGCGTTAGATTTAAATAGGGAGTCTGAACAGGGAGAAGCAATAATAGTGAATTCTATTGATCATGTAAAAGGATTAGAAGGATCTAAATGTTTGTTCATTTTAACAACAGAACTATCGGAATACTTTTTTAAAAATAAAGTTGATCAGAACAAGATGTTAAATTATTTATATGTTGCATTAACAAGAGCGACGCAAGAATTGGTTATTTTAATTACTAAAGAAGTTGAAGAAAAGTTTAAAAAGTCTTGGATAGAGAATACATTGTTAACTCTATTTTAAAAGTATAAATTTGACGTTCTATTATGAATTGAAAACATAGAGTTAATAATTTGCATCTTAATATAAGGGGATAAAGATATGATAAAAATTTTAATTAACGCTCCTAAGGGTGGGGTAGGAAAAACTACATTGGCAACTAATATTGCTCTATATTTAGCAAAAAATAATCATAGAGTTTGGGCTTTAGATTTAGCTCAAGGCCAACAAATGACAACAGCCTTAAAAGTAACAGAACATTTCAATGAAGAGCAAACAGCTAATAAAATTGAAACGAGAGAGTTAGAATCAATTCCTCAACGATTTAATGGGGTTCGTAATTATGATTTTTTAGTTGCAGATACAGATGATTATTTAGAAATTATTAAAGATTTGGCTGATAGGGGAATTTCTAGGGGGTGGAAAGTAATTGTACCTATAATGGATGAATACAATGGTTTGCAAAGGATTCCACAAGAAATAGGTGCGCTATTTGTTTCATCGATGTTCACTGGTGAACTTGATTTCAATTTGAAAATAGTGCCTAATAAAATTATAGATATTGATTCAATAGAAAAGATAAGAATCCAATTAGAGAATCATGGAATAGAAGAATTTATAAGTGAAAGTTATATCACTAATTGTGAAGCTGAAGCTCCATATTATATTAATGAGGAAAACTTCAATGAAGGAATAAGAGTTTTACTAGAAGAAATTGAGGTGATATAGTGTCGAAGCTTATATTTGGTTTAAAAGGAAAAAATAAATTAGATGGAAAGGTGAGTATTTATCTTCCTAAAAAACTACTCAAGGAATTTGAGTTAATGGATTTAAAAAAAATCTGGGGATTAAAAGATTCTTCAGAGGTAGTAAAATTTTGTATATCGTTTTATGCTTTTTATTATTTAGAGTTTAATCGAGAATTATATGAACAATTAAAGTATAGTAAAGTTCCTAATGAATTTTTTGGGAAACGAGAAGAATTTAGGGAAAACATTACTTTAAAAGAGTTTGAAGAACATTTTACTAAAATTGAGGTACTTAATTGGCATTTAATTGTTTGTTTAAGTAAGTATAAGGGAGGATTTGAGGAACACTTTGATATTATTAGAGAAATTATTAGATTTAGTTGGGATCATCTAGAAAAAGCTAATTATGGAGGAAAAGAAAAAGTATTTAAATTAGGTATGACAGATATTTTCCGAAAAAACATTAGTAATCTTAAAATTCTTCACGGTAATTATAGTGAAAAAAATTTAATGAAAAAGTGTTTAGAGTTTTATGCTTATAATGTTGATACCAATAAAAATTCAGTCTACTCAAAGAGTTATTCCGATAAATATCTAGATGAAGCAAATGAACTTTCGGAAATAAGTTTAGAATTGACTGGTAGTTTGGCTGAAACTTTAAATTTTAAGTATGGTATTGTAAATGATATTCAAGAGATAGTTGCTTATAATTTAATGGTGTTTAAAAATTTATTCCCAGAAAGGAGCATAAATAATGGCAAAATTACATAAAGAATTAGCCTGTAGGCTCCTAAGCTATTCAACAAAAGAAAAAGAAGAAATAGGGAATAAAATAGTATTAGCGTTAGGAGGAGACCCAACTAAAACTGTTACGGGTTTACCAGCGAGAAGAGGGAATTCAGATGGTGGTATAGATGGTAGAATCCCTATTTTAATTGAAGTGATTAAAGAAGTACGTAGGGGAAGTGGTACCCTTTATAGTGATGTAGTAAGACAGGAGGCTAATGCTGCATTTTGTATAAAACTACAAAGTCAGAACTTTACTAGAGATCAATTAGGAGCTTTTATAGAAGATATGAGGAGAGAGCGTATTTTTGACGGTATTATTGTTACGGTATTGCCATTATCTCAGGATGCGGAAGTTAGATTTAAAAGTTATAATGAGAAAGGTGATATAAGAATTCGTCATATCCTTATAGAGGAACTATTGGCTAATGACGTATCTATTGATTTCGAATTAGTAAATGGCGAATCTTTTCAGAGTAACTTTCTTAATGCTTTGAAAGAATTTACACAGAGAAATTAGTCTTTGAGTAATAAAAATGAAAATAATCTAGTCTATAAAAAGGATTTTAATCAATCTTTTTATAAAAACTAAACCTATCCCAAAACAAAACCCATGTATTTTGCTCAGTCTTTGTTCAAAATGTATGGGTTTCTTCTATTATAAAATCAATGTTTGCAGTACTGTTTTAATCAAACTTTATTTCAAAGCAACAATAGAGCTAGATTCTATGGTTATATATAATGATAAGGAAGCTAAGTATATAAGAAGTAGAAAATCGTTATATCAGGCGAAATGTCCTATATGCCAAGACATCATGTCGTTTAATAAAGGTCTAAGATAGTTAATAGAAATTCATATTTTTTTCATTTAGATAAAGAACATTGTTTTTCCTTTGAATGACTAGCACATGTTAGAACTAAGAAATATTTATATGAATTATTTAGTAAGGCTGGTTACATCGTAAAAAACCAGAAAGGACATAAAGACATTTCACGTGCCGATATAGCGGTACTGAAAACAATTGATGAAAAAGAAGAGCTTAAGTTGGCAGTCGAATTACAGGCATCTAATATTTGGACTAGTAATATCGAGAAGAGAACAAATATTTATTTTAAAGAAAATGTACTAACTGCATGGATATTAATACTAGATAGTTTTCTTCCACCTAAGGGAACCGAAGTAAATGAGGAAAAAATTCTACACAGATATTTAAAGTAGTACAAGAATCAATGAATTCAACCTAAAAACAAGATCTTGTGAGTATACATATATTTCCCTATCTATAAATTCTTAATTATTTCTGATACTATTGAGCTTAAGAAAAAGTGGAATTTTGTAGAGAAAGACATCTGGTAGGAGGTTTGTTTAGTCTAAAAGGGGTTGTTGATTATAAATTAATAAAGTTATATATTAGGAATCAAAAAAACAGATAGAAAGAGGGGATTAAAAATGGAAAATTACAAAAGATTTAAAATGACTGAGGAGAGTGAATTTTCGTATTTCCTTGAATATATTATTATTAGTTTTGTGAAAAAACTGCGTAGACTTGAGATATACATAAATGAGATGGAGGATATTTTGGTAGATGCTATGAATATTGAATCGTTAAAAAGTTGTCTCGACAGCCATGCCGACATGATGTCTTCACCTGTTTGTAATGTTGAAATATTTAAAAACACTTTACCCGCAGGGATATATGATAAATATATGGATTTAACTACAGCAACTGGGCTGGGAATATCAAATTTACTCTCGGACACGCAAGGAGACTCAATATCTTATTATAATTTTAGAAAGATAATAGATAAATCAAAATTCAAAGAAAAACTAAAACCTCTTAGCAACACTCAAAAAAAAATGTTGGAACATAGCAGAGACTTTAGAAACTGGGCTGCTCATGTTCCACAATCTTTAATAAATGCAGAGATTGTAGCAGCAGAAAGTATGAATAATTTAAATAAGGAAAAGCTTATAGCGACAAGAAAAAAAATTATGGTCCCGGTTTTTGAAACTCATGAAACCGAATACCTTATTAAGCTTTATATGGACTCTTACATGAGTCGGAAAGTTTACAGGACACTGCTTTTAAAAATCCACGAGGATTACCAAGCTATTTCTGGACAAAAAGCAAGTGTAGATTACTTACCAATAAAAACAAGGGAGTATAAGATTGATAGTTCTATACCAGATATTTCACTTAGTATGCAGAGAAAAAAATATAAACACTCAAAATAAACCCTTGTACAAATTGAAATGATCAATAAAGAAGGTTTTGGTTATCAAAGTAAGATGTTAAAGGTCCTCAAGCTTTATAAATGGGACTTCTACTTGGGGTGCGTATCATAACAGAGAATTTAACGCAAGACTGAGTCTATGAAATGGAATGCTTCTTTTAACCATAAAAAAATCCACCCCTTAGTTACACAAGTTATATTATTTATCGATCTTCCTAAGAGAGAGCATATTAATTCATTGAAAAAATGGATTAATATGCGTATTTTAAAATGTAAGCTTCGTGCTGGTATTCATTTGAAAGTTATTGTTGTAACTCACTATTAACGCCCCATTCCCGATTAATTTTCGTCTATATTATTAACAATTATAAATATAGTACTTATTTATAGTTGTTCCCACGGTCATGAAGTGATCTTTCCTAAAAAAGAGAGTAAAAGAGAATACTATTCTATTTATAAACCTGATAGTAATTACTCAGTATCATCAGAAATAATATATAAAGAAACAAGAGCTTTTTTATATAGCTGGAACATTATTAATAAGTTAATTATTACTTACAATATCAACCATTTATAATCTATAATAAGTATAACTAAACAACCTTAAAAAGGGAGACGTATCCTAAATGAATAAAAATATGTACATTCAGGAATTAGCAGAACTCTATGAACAAAGTAGAATAGTTCCTTTTATTGGAGCTGGCCTATCAATGCCTTTTAATATACCTAGTTGGAATAGTATTATAAAGGAATTAATGAAAAAAGTAGGTGAAGAATACCACCCAGCTATTAACTTTGAGTTAAAGCAACATAATTATTGGGAAGCAGTTGACTTACTTATGAGATTTGGAAATCTTATTGAGTATGATGTTCAACAAGAGATATGTGCAATCATACAAAGTTCAATTCATAGGGATATTTCCATTGAAACTCATAATTATGCAGATTTAGGTCGCTTGGCATTTAAAACTTTTGTTACTACAAATTATGACGGCTTGTTGTATGAATTTTTAGAAGGAAATAGTCATTTGCCAGTAAATTTGGCAGATGTCCAAATCAATTCTCAAAAACTTATTAATAATACCGATTTTAAACGAATTTGGTGTCTTCATGGTCAACTATCCAATCCAGGTTCGATTGTATTAACACGAAACAAGTATGAGCTTTTGTATGGAAACAATAACTATATTGAGTTATTTTCATTATTAAAAGCAAGTAATACATTTTTATTTTTAGGTTTTTCCTTTGATGATCATTATCTTAAAAAATTAATTAACGTGAATAAAGATATTTTTAACAATGTCCATTATATAGTTTTGAATAAGCCAACAATTCAAAATATAAAGTATCTTAGGGAGCATTATAATCTTAAAGTAATACCAATAGAAGTTGATGAAAATATTGACTACGCAAGTGAAATAAGAGAGATTTTAAAACAAATTTCATTTAAAGAAGTGCAGAAAGAAAATAAAAAAAAAGATATTAGTGATATAAATCTTTCTAAAAAGATAGGACCGATTTGGAATGTTCCATATAAAAAAAATATATTTTTTATGGGAAGAAAAGCTGAGTTAGAACATTTAGAGCGTGCAGTGTACTCTAATAAGGGTACATCTTTTATACAAGCTATAAGTGGACTAGGTGGAATTGGGAAAACGCAACTAGCATTACAATATTGTTATCAAAAAAGAAATCAGTATGATGTAATTTACTGGATTAACGCTGAAAATAACGCTTCAATTATTGCTAGCTATGAGAAACTTGCAGCTACTCTTCATTTGCCACTAAGTGATGAGAAAAACAATAACGTAACATTAGAAGTCGTTAAAAAGTGGATGCAGACAAATTCGAATTGGTTAATTGTATTTGATAATTTAATGGAGGAAGAAACATTACAAACATTTTTACCTACATTATTTTGTGGGGATATTATAATTACTACAAGGAAATCCAATATATCTAGTCTAATCAATCCTATGGATCTTGATAAATTCAAAAGAAGTGAATCTATTCAGTTCATATTAAATAGAATTCAAAAGCATAAGTGTTTTGAAGGTAGTGCTGATCAATTAGCGGATACATTAGATGATTTGCCTTTAGCTCTTGAACAAGCAAGTGCTTATATAATAAAAACTGGAATCTCTATAGATGATTACTTAAAAAGATTTAAAAAATATAGACAACAAATTATTAGGGAAGGTATGCCACTGGATTATAACTTTACAATTGCAACAACTTGGGAAATGTCATTTGAAGAAATTAAAAAGAAGAATCCAAAAGCTTTAGATTTTATCTATTTATGCTCAGTTTTATCACCAGATAAAATCGAATTAGAAATTTTTAAAAATCATAATGACGATATCTTAGACATTCTTTCTAACTGGATTCCTTCAGAATTAGAACTTGATCAAATACTAGCTACATTAAGAGAATTTTCGTTAATTAAATCTCATGAAAGTAGTTTTTCAATTCACAGATTAGTGCAGGTTGTTATTAATGATAAGTTAGATATATATCAGAGGAAATATTTTATTGATATTGGTTTAAATCTATTATTGGATAACTGGGAGAATCTAAAAAACAAGGATTCAAAAATTTCGCATACGTTAACTATTACCAAATATGCCATTGATAACGAGATATGCTTAGACGAAGTTACAAAAATACTAAATTTATTAAGTGGATTGTTAATTAGCTTAGGTCAGTTTAATAAAGCGATGGAGATTTTATATACTGCATTAAAAATTGATAGAATGTTATATAGTGAATTACATTTTTCAGTAGCAAGGGACTATAATAGTTTAGGAGTTTTATATACAAATTTAGGTGACTATAATAAGGCCGAAGCATATTTTAAAAAATCCATTAGCATAGATACCTTCAATAAAGGGAATCGAGTAGATTTTTCACACAACTTAGCTACCTTAAAATGGAAACAAGGTTTTCCTTATGAGGCTGCACAAATATATGAAGAGACCATAAAGAGAATTGAATTTTATAATTTAATTCAAGAAGATATAATGGTATCTGCAATATTCATTAGTTTTGGTTCGTTGCTTAATGAGATAGGAGAGTATGAAAAAGCCAAGCAGTATTTAATGAATATAATTAAGTTGCTTAAAACACACGTAGGAGTGAAAACAAGCTCTCTACTGATTCGCGCATATAATAATTTATCATTATTACATGAATCTTTAGGAGAATACGAAGAAGCGATTACGACCATACACAGGGCTATAAAGTTAGTAGAGCAATATGTAGGTAAAAATAGCTTCGAAATCATTGAATGTTATAATAATTTAGGTCTATATTATTATAAAATGTATGAAGCTAGTCAATTTACTGCAAAATTAGATACTAATAAATTAATTTTATCAAAAAAATACTTAAATAGATCTTTATCCATAAGTCGTAAGTTATTAGGGGAAAATCATATTTTACAAACCGATATTCTAAATAATTTAGCAATGACCTATGAAGCTTTGGGTGATTATAATTTAGCTAAAACCATGCTCCTAGAAGGATTAAGTATCTGTAAAGAACATCTAGGTAATGTAAGTCATCCGAAAATTGCAACAATTGAATCTAACCTAGGAAGTATTACATGGAAATTAGGGGATTACAAAAAAGGAGAAGAGTTGCTATTAAACGTCTTAAAAAATGATGTTTTAACATATGGAAAAAATAATGTGGAAATAGCTAGGGATTATAGAAAATTAAGTGATATGTACTATAGTAATAGGGACTATGATAAAGCAATAAAATCTTTAAAAAAATCCCATGAAATTTACAAATCTACTATCGGAGATGACAAGTACGAAACTTTATTAACACAGCTACAAATATATTTTATGTTATTAGATAATGCCTGTTATAAAGAAGCAAAAAATCTTTCAGCAAAAGTGTTAAAATCAGCATTGCATCAATATGGTGAGGGTAGTCCAATTGTTGAACATATAAAACTAACAATTGCAAAATTAAAATAAAGAAATTCTAAAACTCATATGTTCATTTGTTCGGGAATTTTATAATCAATATGTTTACGATTCATTAATGGTTATAAAATTCCCAACCATAAGCTTAGAGATAAAAAGACAAATTTGTTGAACGAACAATGGCAACTAATAGCATTGTTTTTCAAGAAAATTTAAAGTATGTACATTGGAAAAGGAGAGTAGACGTTTTGGAATATGTTGTGAGAAAGGAAAGAACTCTATCATCATTAATTTTACATTAAATCCGTGTTTAATTGATAATCTGATTATATTGATGTGTATTAAATATGCGGAAATTACTAATAGTGGGTGCATGTGTATAGGCGTCAAAGATTCAAAATTGAACTATTGTATTGCAAACTTAAGGAGAGATATTACTTGGATAAACAGAAAATGGAAAAAGAAAAGAAGATTAGTAAGGTATTATTCTGGATTGCGTCGATAGCTTACTTTATTTTAACTGTATTTACATTTTGTTTTTGGAATATGGAAGGACTTTATGGTGAAAAAGAAGGGTTTAAAGTGCTACAAGATTATACAAAGACTATAGCACAAACTAATTTATCAATGATTTTTGGCTTAGTAGCGTTGTTAATTGGAGTAGCTGCATTAAATTCTAACTCTATTACAGAAGTTATTCCTACAAAAGCCGAATTTATATCTACTATAAACGCTATGTTACTATTTATAATTTCAAATTTAGCTGTCTTGTCTCTAGGTTATACTAAAAGCTTTGTTGCAAATCCATATATTCATTTGGGTATGATGATTTATCTCGCAATTATATTTTCTATTTTAATGTATAAGGTTATTAAATTATGCGAAAAAACATTAGGGAAAATTGTATATAAAAAATAATTTCATATAACACATTTAAGGAGGATATTTCATAAATGGAGCAGGTTATACAAGAGTTTTTTTCTCCAAATAAAAACTATAAGGTTCAAATCATTGAAAGAAAAGATGGTCTATACACAACAGAAGCGTATAGATGGATGGAGGATTGTGGATATGAATTTTGGAGTTATATATCACAAGGATTGACTTTGATAGATAGTGAGGAACATGCGCGAAAGATTGCTATGGAACAACTAAAGGAATGTTCAAGGGATGAGTTTTAAAAATATGCTATTTTATCTATAAATTTATAAGGAATTATGATGTTTCATTTTTGGTGAAAGAATAAAAATATTTTGTAAGTGAATCTAGTATTATTAATTTCTAGACTCACATCTTTTTTATGAAAATATAGAAGTGAATCTCAATTAATCTTATTTATCTTATGTGAAGTATGAGATATGATAAGATTAGGTGCAAAGATGCACTATTTGAAAAAGAATGCACTGCAAAAAGGAATCCGTAAAGGATTCCTTTTGTGTTTTTTAGAAAATGAAACATATTTGTGATTTGTCACACAGAGAGAGCAAGTGTTTCAATGGGTAAAACGCTATGTTGAGTCTTTTTTCTGTCGGTGGTCATCTAATCAATGAAATGACTAATGATTATGATAGTTTGTGTCTAGCAACATTCAGTGTATAAACGAATGTATTAAGAAAAGGGTGAAATATTGGATAACTCGAAATGGATACCTTTAAGTAATGTTGATGCTGAGGAGGAAATTTGGGCAGGAGCAAGAGTTAGGTTGTACAATGTTGGTATGAATAGAGAAGACAAAGAAAATAATTTCTATGAATATATTATTTCTTATATATACGACAACAATAACTACTTACAACTAACTAATTTAACAACAGGAAAAGCAGGTTATATCATTTGTGTCATTGAAAAAGAATTACCAAATAATTATGCTTTGGGCAAAACATTAAAGCAAAGAATAGGCTTAGAAAATATCTATTTTAGATTTGAATGTGAATAATCAAAAACTAAGGGAAGCACCAACTCTAAGGTGTCTTCCCATATTTAATACTTTTTATCAATAATCAATATTAACAGATCCTAAATAAAAAAATTGAGAAGAATGAATAACATTCTTCTCAATTTCAGCAATTAGTAGCCATTGCTGAAAGTCTATTCCAAATCTATAGACCTCTCTATATTTTTTCCAACTTTGCAACAGAACCAAATCGAAAATTATAAAATAGGAAAGAAAATTGCAATTAAGTAGATATAAAAAGCTAAGGTAAAACCCTAGCTTTTTGTGTTACTACTATTACAGGCTTTTAAATAAAAATCAAACTTTTGTGCTGCGTCATTTAAAGAACCTAATGCATAATACCCTTCTTTTGTTACTCCAACACACCCGATTAAAGGAGAAGAAAGGAAATCTAACATAAATTGTATTTCATTCAAATCAGGTGGGGTATTGAATTGTTCGTCATTTTTCAACAATAAATATATTTCACGTGCTTGTACAATTCCTTTGGTAAATGGGTCACTACTTTGCTCGGATAAGCATTTAATTATTGCTTGAAGCAGTAGTCCTTCTCTAATGATTTTATTTCGATCTTCTTCAAGGACACTTAAATTTACCAATCCTTTCTGTAAAAATATCTTTTTGTAGGAATCTGAATTTAAGGGCACTTCGACATGCCATCTAATTAATATTTGCAATGAGTCAACATCAATTAAAACTACATCTCGATTTATAGCTCGATCGATTAAACGAGTTCCTTGAAAACTAATCCCTACAATTGCAGCATAATTTGCTTCATGCTTGTTTTTATGTTCAACTATAGTATCAAAATCTATTGAGCCCTCTGAAACTACACTATGATAAGTTGCTTTTGCATCTACAGTTACAGAGTAAGCAAATTTCGGAGCGGTTGGTGCATGAAGAAGAATGTCCGTTTTACCTGAACCACCAAAATGTTTAACATTAAACCCTAATAGGCTAAACCCTACTTCTAAAGCCTTTTCAAAACGCTCAGGATTTGACGAATCGTTAGAAGCTAATCGTATTTCATTTAAACATTTATCTACATAACTACTGGAATTTTCATTTGTGATAATGGAATTTCCAGTTTGCGCAATTTCTACTGTGTTTATTGATAAATTACCTTTTATTAATTCATAAAAATTTGTCCCACGATTTGTTAAACCATACAATTCCGTACCTATTTCCTGAATTAATTTAGCGTTTTGTAAAATATGTAATCTTTTGCTCAGCTCGCTTGTGTTTTTATATGAAAAATTATAAGAAACTTTTCCACGTGCAGCGAGTTGTTTGATGCTTAATTTTTCTTGGTGAAGTTCAGCTAATATTTCAAATACAAAGTTAAATTTATTATTAACACAACAGGCAAAATCCATTTCAAAATTTTCAGTAGGGAATTTTTTCCCTAAGCGAGTTGTTCGGTACTGTGTTTTAGATTTTTTTTCAATAAAGTCTAGATTTGATAGTGTCGAAAGAAGAGACCCAACCGAACTTTCTTTTATATCATATGTTTCGGCGGAGTAATTAATAATTGTTTGGATTTCAGTTGAATTATCCATTAATAATAAATAGGAATAAGCGGTTTCATGCATTGTGTTAATATTACCGGGAAAATACCCTATTCCGTTCTTCCTTTGTATCTTTTCTTCATCAGTTAACTTACATAACTCTAACGCCCATTCTGATATTGGAACTTCTGTTTCTGGGATTGTACTATCGATGTCAACTACTATATCTTCGTGATTAAAATAGCCTACTGAACTTAAAAATTTTTTACCCAATTCAGTGATTCTATATATATATGAAAAATCTTCATAATTGATTAGATCTAAATCTCGAAGCCAACCTAATCTATTATGTATTTCAGATTTTTCTTTCCAAGGCAATTTGTAATCGTTTAGAGCAATGTCCCTTATTTGTTGTATTTGTGCAGGATTTTTAGATAATATATTGAGAATTTCTGAAAAAAATCTAATGTTAGCATTTAAGATAGCAGCTAAGTATAAATTATCCGATGTATCCAACCATTTAGAAATTTCGTCCGACATTTCCCAATCGCCGTTTAATTTTTTTTTAACAATACCAGTAGGACGTAAAAAAATTAATAGCCGTTCTAATGTGTCTTGCCTATTGCTCCCATCGATGTAAATTGTCTTGTTATATGGTTTTTTTTCTTTTAGTGCATTTAATATCATTTTTAATGATTCCGCATAACCCTTTGAACTACGTGGTATTTTTGGCATGGAGAAAACTTTTGTATCCCAGTCTCTTATCTTTGGGTAATCCGATGATTCAATTATATACATTTTTCCATCCCCCTTTTAATGTATAAAAAGATACTGTTTTCTTTAATATTATATAGTTGGTAATAAATATCAACATAATTTTTTATTTGATAAAATATTTTATTAAAATCTTATTGTAAGGATTATTAATGAAAGTCAATACAGTTTGGGAAGATATTAGAAGCATTAAATTTTTATTTGTCGTTTTTTAAGAGTGAGCTTTTCATAAAGATAAAGTTCACTTTCTTAACCGTCCTTGATCGAAAGACCAATTAAAGAAGAATACAGGTTCTGTTGCAAAGTTGGAAAAAATATAGAGAGGTCTATAGATTTGGAATAGACTTTCAGCAATGGCTACTAATTGCTGTAGTTCTTTGTACACTGAAAAGACGGAGTCTGATTCAAGACTTCGTCTTTGTTTATAAATGGCCTGAATCGTTTCAATCCCTTTTATGGTACGTGAAGCATGACGAATATTTTGGAATCCAGAAGATTTGGCAAAACGCTGCTTGATGATCGCGTATTCTACGAAGTGGAGATCCAAGGTATACCCATCTCCATTAATTGCACGATAAAGATAACACCAATCCCCTTTAACTTTGATGTACGTTTCATCTAAATGCCAAGCATGGTGTGCAGTTTTGTTTTTCTTTTTCCAAATTTGATAAATCAGATTGCCATATTTATGCACCCAACGCATGATTGTTGTAGGGTGAACGGAAACCCCTCGTTCTTGTAGAATCTCAGATACATCGCGATAGCTTAAAGAAAAACGACAGTAGTAGCCGATGGATACCAAAATAATATCCTTTTTGAATTGTTTCCCTTTAAAATATCGCATTTGTGATTCTTCTTACCCTTTTTTCTAAAGTGTAGTCTCATTTAGAAAACCTTGCAACAGAACCTAAAATTCTACTATCTTTTCGTATGCTAAACCTCGTAGTATCATAATCTAAAAGGCTGAAATTGTTCAAGGGGTGAAATGATGGAGGATATACGTTTTTTATGGGATGGCTTTGACTTACAACAAGACATTAATGCGAAAGTAAAGGAAGTAACAGAATTACAGATTGCAACGGCTTACTATTCTACATATGGACTTGGATTACTAAAAGAGTGGTCAAAAAAGTGGGGACTTTCTAAGCAAGATATTAAGCTATATCTCTCGCAGGAATTTACAATGAATCGACCAGGAGAACTACTGAAACAAACAATGGAGATTGCTGAGGTTTATATCATAGAAGAACCATTCCTGCACGCAAAGGTTTATTATTTTAAGGGGAAGAATCCGTTTGTTTGCCATGGAAGCAGCAACTTTACAAGAGGTGGTTATGAAAAAAACACTGAATTCAATAGCCTGCAACCTGTAACAGGGAACATGACATACCCACTTGACACGTATTTTAAACAGCTTCAGGCCTATTGTGAGAAAGTGACAGCAGAAACTGTTAAACACTATGAGGACTTAGAAAGTGTGTTTGCAGAATGGAAAAAAGCGAAGAATAAATTAACACGCAGCATACGCCCGAAAAAAATGGAACAAGATCCGTTTGATAGCGGGACTTATGACTTGCAGGATTATTATTTTCAATATGAAGATTTCGCGGTGTTCTTTAATCGCAATATGAAGCTCAAGTCAATTCATAAGCAACGAGAACGAGTGAAAATTAAGCTTTTACATATACACTCACTTGTTAAAGAAAGAATGAAAGAATTGGATTTACATCCACATCGTAATGAAGATTTTATCTTATCTGGAATCATTCCTAATGATAGTAATCGAAACCGTGTGTCTTGGCTTGGAATCCGATATGGAAAAAGTCCTAAGGTACTCTCCAGTTACAAAGGAAAAGGAGCGTACTGGAGTAAAACCAAAGAAGCAGATAAATTGTATCTACATGCTAATATTCAAGTTGGTATACGTGGGGAAGGTGTTTTTATTAACATCTTTCATTCTATTGCAAATGGGGCTATGGATCGTGAATATTTTCATGAAAAACTCTATCAACCTGAAGTGCAGGAGGCGATTGAAGAATGTTTCAAACTATTAAAATGGAATGGATTTAAATGGAGGATTTATGAACCTAATGAAAATGTTGTAAAAGTAGATTTCTTTATTGATGAAGAAGACCCAAAAGATTTTATGTCCTTCTATGCCAAGAATGACGCAGAAGGAGTTGAATCGTACTTGCTTTGCAACTTTTCTCCCAATGATTCTCGCATTAAAACAGCGGAGAACATAGCGGATACAGCTTTTGAAATAGCTAAAATATTGGCACCTTTGTATCATACGATTAGTAATACAGAGGGACTTGAAGGCACCAAATAGCAAATAGGAAAACACACTGTTACATATTTGTAACGGTGTGTTTTTAATTTATAATCTATGTTTACCAATCAAATTTAGGTAATTCATTAAGTCTTTTGCCATCCCGGTCTAAACATAACCAAAGACAATTATGGAGAAATTAGAAAAAGACATTGTACCATAGAGAAAAGAATGGGTTAGTGAGCAAGCGGTCAAATGGGTGACACAAATACCATATAGAGGGATAAATGTTTGGTTACTAGACCTTGGAGGATATGCTACGTTCAAACAAATTAGTGATGCTGGTGAACGAGTGCGAGGCATCAAATAGCTTGTTTCTTTAAGAAGATAGAAGTAGATGAAGATGAAAAACCGATTAAAAAAGGAAAGAAAAAGCAAAAAAATACAAAAAAAAAGAAGGTACTAGAGTAAAACCTCTTCTACGCTATTACCAAGTTTTTAATATCAATACACAAGTAACAGGTTTAGAAAGCAAACTGCCTCTTCGAAAAGAACATGAACCAATAAAAGAAGCGGAAGCTGTCTTAGAAGGACATTTAACAAGAGAAGGGGCACCTAAGTACAAACATCACCTTGGTGATGCGTATTATGTTCCAGTAAATAATAGTGTTCATATGCCGTTCTTAAATAGGTTTAGTGAACCAGAACACTATTACAGTATTGTATTTCATGAATGTATTCATTCAACAGGACTTTCATCTCGCTTAAAGCGAGATGAAACTTATTCAAAAGAGGAATTAGTTGCCGAAGTGGGAACTGCGATGTTGTGTCACCACGTTGGGACCTCTCAAACAATCGATAATAGCGCTGCTTATATTAATGACTGGTTACAAGCACTCAAAAATGATAAGAATCTAGTGGTGCGCGCTGCAAGCCAAGCGCAAAAAGTCTTCGATTACATGATTGGTAAAACAGTATCACAGGCGAAAGAATAAGAGAAAGAGAAGGGTAGTTCATGCTAAACACGTATCTGAACATATCTAAAATATAAGGTAAGGAGAGGTTTGCATGAATGATTTCAATACGATTTTATCCTGTGGAAATTTGGATGAAGAAATTAAAACAATGGGTATATGTTACTATGGACACTCAAAATTCGATTTTACTTTCCATGAGATTGAGCAAATATGTGCCATCACCTTATTTTTATATGAGAGTGAACTGTCACACAAAGATATTTTTTACGGTAAAAGATATAACGGGAAAATATACATGATAAAACACCAAGCGCTAAAGGGGGTACGTCAACTTTCTAACGAATTCAAAGCAAAGGTTGATATAAACGATATAGAAAGGGAAATAAATGAACTAAAATTGTCTATACATGGTGATAACCTGTCGTCAAATACGATTCAACAAATAATTGGATTTATCGTGATTACATTAACAACAGGAAACGATGAATTATCGCACAATGATTTCTTTTACGGAAGAAAGATTGAAGATAAAATCTATTTAATCAGACATCAAACTTTGCAAGATATAAGAGACTATATAGGTGATTTTAATGCAACTTTATATGAAAGAATCAAACTCGTAAATAATAGATAAAACGTGATGAATTATACCTTATAACAAGTTGTTATGAGGTATTCTTTTATTTGTTGACTTTAGATGGTTAAATTTTTTTCTGAATATCCTAGGCATACACTAAATAAATTAAAATCTCTCTTTCAAAACAAAATTTTACTTAGTGTATAATAAGTATTGGATATTTTTTCTAATAAGGAGATGGAAATATGAAAGTTCTAAGCGAAATTGAAGTTTTTCAGTGTTTAAAAGAGTATTATAATAGTTTTATTGAAGAGGGAATTATTAAAATTGTAAAAGATGATAATGAAAAGCTTGTTTGGGTAGAACAAGAATCAGGATATAAAATAGCGATTAGTCTTGGGAAATTTATTTCACCCATAGAAGTAAGAAGACCTTGGAAAATGTATCAGGTGAGCCGTATGTTTCAAAATTATAATTATGAATTAGATAATAAAAAAATAGATTTTTATAAAAACAAAGGTTTTCGGATCAAGAATTCTGCGGAATTTCTTTTTCGTTACATTCTTATTGAAAGTGAATACCCAGAACATCCGATGGTCAAGTTTACCATTAAAAATGTGGAATTTGAAATCGGTAAGCCGAGTGACATGTTTAAAGTAATGTTTCATCATTTATCATATGATGACGATTTTAACTGGGAAAATATATACACGATTAAATTGAAAAATCTAGATGAAGATGAGAAAAACGAACCAAAATCACTAGAACAGTATCTTCAATATGCAATGTTTATAATACATAAGTGTGCCCCATCAGATTTGGTAAGTGATTACCCACAAGTCTATGAGTATATGTATACTCATGATTATTTTATAGAACCCGAAGAGATATTAGAGGATGAAATGGATCTTAGTTTTAGGCTGGGAGAATACACAGAACCAATGGCTTTTTTTAATGAAGGGAAACAAAAAAGAGATTTTTTAAGCTTTTATAAAGTAATAGAATACTTCTATATTATTAGTAGACAAAACGATTTTGAACGGAGTACGAAAACAAATAACAAGGATAAAAGCACAGTTAAAGAGATTGAACTATTAGAAAAACTAATATACAAAATAAAACATATAGAACCACTATTAAATTTAGCTTTTGCAAACGATTTAATACGTGATAAAGATGATAAGACAGAATTTGCGGACGAATTATATAAAATTCGTAATAGTAAGGTACATGGAAAAGGAGGTACAAAATACAAATTATCATTCCCTGAAATATTAAGCTTTGATGATAATGCATGGGAAATTATTATAGAAAATCTAGCGGAATTGGTTATACTACAATTTTGTTTTTCGCAACCTAAACAATAACTCTGCATTAGAAAATAATACCTCATAACCTGTTGTTATGAGGTATTATATTATTTCATATTTAAATATATTATAGTATTTGTATACTCGTGTTTAGTTGGAAAGCTGCAAAATGAAAGATAAAGACCACTCTTTCGAGGTCAACATTACAATAGAGTATACTGGGAAAGAATGTATGTTTAAAAGGGGATGAATAAATGAAAACTGTTGATGCTGTTGAGATTTTTAAATGCCTAAAAGATTTTTATCAAGGATTAATTGAAGAAGAAATAATTGAGGTTTTAAAAGATACAAACGATATATTCGTTTTGAGAGAGATGAAATCAGATATAAAAATCGCTATTGAACGTAAGAATCTTGTACCTTCCAACAGAAAAGTGATAGCGCCATTTAAAGAATTTACTCTATGGCAAGATTTGAAAAACTATAATTTTGGATTGGATAATCGAAAATTAACGTTCTTTAAGGCTAAGGGTTTCTACATAACTAATACTGCGGAATTTCTATTTAGATACGAAAAAATTCAAAACGAATTGCCTGATTCAGAGATGAAAAATTTTAAAATTGGTGATGTGGAATTTGAAATAGGAGAACCAAGTGAACTATTTAAAGTGTTATTTCATCATATTTCAAAGGAAGAACATTTTGAATGGGAAGATTTTCACACAATTAAGTTAAAAAATATAAATAAAGAAATGATAGAAGTCTATCTTCAAAATGCCATGTATATTATAAATAAAAATGCTCCATCAAATTTGGTGGGTGATTATCCACATGTCTATCAGTATTTATATACTCATGACTATATTAAGGAAATCGAGGAAATAATAGAGGGTGAAGTAAGTAATAATTTTAGAATGGGAAAATACGCTAATCCAATAGCCTTTTATAACGAAGGAAAGCAAAAAAGGGATTTTTTAAGCTACTATAAAGTATTAGAATACTTCCTTATTATTAATAGGAAAGATGATCTTGAAGCTTATATTACAGCTTATAATAGGGACAAAAATCTAGATAGAATGATTAATAATATTTCAGGCATTTACGGTGAGAAAGAGCGTGAATTAATACAAAAATTAATTAATAAAATTGAGAATATAGAACCGATATTAGAGTTAGCTTTTTCAAAGGGATTGATTAGTAAACAAGATGATAAAACAGAATTTGCAAATAAATTATACGATTATCGTAATAGTAGGGTTCATGGTAAAAAAGAAAAAAGTTTCAAATTAATTGTACCTGCTATATTAAACTTAGATGATAGTATGGAGTGGGAAATTATTATAGAAAACCTAGCTGGGTTGGTTATATTACAATTTTGTTATTCATAATCTGAATAATGGTTCTTTAATAGTAATGATACCTAATAACATATTATTATTATTATTATTAGGTGATTCTTTATTTTTTAAATTATATATAAGAGTTATATTTTATTAAATGTTATTTGAATAAAATGATATTTAAATATAAGAAGTCTAAAGGCAAAGAATGTATGTTTAAAAGGGGATGAATAGATGGCAAATGTTAGTGCTGTTGTAGTTTTTGATTGTTTAAAAGACTATTACAAAGGTTATATTGAAGAAGGGATTATTAAAATTATAAAGGATGATAAGGATATATTTGAATGGGAAGAAGTAAATTCGAAAGTGAAAATCGCAATTAAACGTAAAAATCTCATTATACCCAGCAGGATATTAAACGGAACACAGTTTTTATGGGTAGCACGTTTTTTTCAAGACTATAATTATGAATTAGATAATAAAATTATGTTTTTTAAAGCTAAGGGTTTTCAGGTAGATACTTATGCTGAATTTTTATTTTCATATTCTAAAATTGAAGATGAATGTTCAGGTGTAGAGATGTCGAATTTTAATATTGATGATGTGAAATTTGAAATAGGAGAACCGAGTGAATTATTTAAAGTGATGTTTCATCATTTTAAACAAGATATACATTTTAAACAAAAACAAATCCATACTATTAAATTGAGAAATATTAATAAAGAAAAGTTAGAAAGCTATCTTCAAAATGCAATGTATTTAATACATAAACACGCTCCATCAGAGTATGTGGGTGATTATCCACAAATTTATAAGTATTTATACGCGCACAACTATTACCAAGATATTGAATTAACAGATGAAAAAGTGGAAAAAGAAATTGATAAAAGTTTTAAAGTGGGTAAATACCCAGAAGCGCTAGCATTTTTTAACGAGGGAAAACAAAAAAGAGATTTTTTAAGTTTTTATAAAGTGATAGAGCACTTTTTTGTTATTAATAGAAAAAATGAATTTGAAGAATATATTAAAAATTACAACGACGACAAGAATCTTGATCTAATACTAAATAAAATTACTAAAGTATATAAGGATAATGAGATTGATTTATTAGGTACATTGATAAATAATTTAGAAAATATGGAACCGATATTAAAGTTAGCTTTATCAAAGGGATTAATTAGTAATCAAGCAGATAAAAAAGAATTCACAAAGAATTTATATGAATTTCGTAATAGCAAAGTTCACGGTAAAGGAGATGCGAATTTCGAACTGTTAGTTCCAACTATATTAAATTTAAATGAGAATAATGACTGGGAAATTATCATTGAAGAACTAGCGGAGTTGATTATAGAACAATTTTGCTTTCCACAACCTGAATAATAGCTAAGAAATAGAAAAGATAGCAAATAATTTGCTATCTTTTTTTAATAGATTTTCAGATGTTTTTATGTGAAACAAATTGCTAAGACAATCCATTTAGTCTTAGGTGATTAAATTGTTTTGTATTTATATACTGGTTATGTCCTATAATCATGTAATCAATATCAATATGTATAGTTGAATGTATCTGAAACTAAAAGATATTCAGGCTGATGAAGCGGAAAGTGAATGACGTATTTTGTTTGATGAGAATAAAAGTTAATATGAAGAGGTGAAAAACAAACACGTTATAACTTCGCACGAAATACCAATTTTACGAACAATAAGATATATAAATAAAAATCTAATACAGTATTTAGGGATTTCTAGCTCAATTGCATGAATCTCAGTATATTGGTATGTTTCTATATAATTCATATTTTATATAGGAATCATTAAATACTGAACAATTCATTGAAAATATTCATAGTAAATTACCTTTTACTATATAAGATTTTTTCTTATGTTGATCTATTTAACTCCTTATAAACATGATTAAATTAACCAATTCATGTTAGATAACGAATTTTAAACTGTTTTCATATATTGATTTTTTGTATGAATTTATATATAAAAATTTTTTATTTTATATACATTTATATGTAGTTTTTTCACTGAATTTTATGGTCTTATGCAAATTTATCACTTAGTTAGCTATAATTTTCATTTGACTAACTACACTATACCATTCAGTTTTGAACATATTTTAGTATTTCATAATTTAATTATGTAAATAAGTTTGTGTAAAAATTGAATTTAATGCGAACTTGTGTTCGCTATCATTTTCTGTTATAGTATATATGAGGTGATTTTTATGGATTACAGTAAGCAACGTCAAAAATCCGTACATCGTAAAAAATTATACGAAAATCTAAATGAAATGCCCTTTTACATAGAAGAATTTGTGGAGTACAAAGAATTGCATGATGCCTCTCCCTCCACCCTACTGAATTATGTATATGATTTTAGAGTCTTCTTTAACTGGCTATTATCCGAGCAAATTATTGAATTTAAGCCCATTAAAGACATATCCTTCTCTGATTTGGAGAATTTAAAGAAAAAAGATGTTGAGAACTTCATGAGGTTTCTAAAACTACAACAAAACATGCAGAATTCCTCTGTTAATAGAAAAATTTCAGCCTTAAAGTCTTTATTCAAGTACCTTACTTCCCTATCAGAGAATGATGAAGGAGAATGTTATTTTTATAGAAATGTAATGGCCAAAATTGAAATACATAAAGATAAAGAAACATTAAATGCTCGTGCAAAACGTATGAGATCTAAAATATTCCATAATGATGACGATCAAGAATTTTTAAATTACGTTAAATATGAACATGAAAAATCTTTAACAAAACATCAGTTATTCTATTTCCTAAGAGATAAAGATCGTGATGTAGCTATTCTCTCCCTCTTTCTTGGTAGTGGTATTCGAGTAAGCGAATTAGCCGATCTACGTATAGAAGATATAAACTTAAAAGAAAGACTAATTGATGTAATCCGAAAAGGAAACAAAGAAGATTCTGTATGGATTACCCCAATTGCATTGAATGATCTTGAAAAGTATATGGAAATCAGAGATAACAAATATGCTCCAGGAAAAGAATTAAAAAATGTGTTTTTATCGAAGTATAAACATACTGCACAGCCTCTATCAGTTAGGGCCATCCAAGATATAGTAGAAAAATATACTAAGGCCTATGGAAAAAGAATGTCTCCTCATAAATTAAGACATACATTGGCAAATAAGTTATACATGGAGGAGAAAGACTCTTTACAAGTGATGCAGCAACTTGGACATACTAGTCAAGATACAGCATTGTTATATACTCAACTTGGGGAAACAACTATTAAAGATAGTTTAGGAAGAATAGGAAAGAATAAAGAATAAAAGTTCAGCAATTTTATTTTGCTGGACTTTTATTACGACTACGACATTTAAATAAGGTATATTTATTCGATTCCACCTTTATGTTACCATGTAAAAAATACATAATAACACATTTTTTCACCACGTATGCTTAGTAGATAAATTTTAAAATTACATAGATGTTGTTAATAATAAAAAAACCAAATTCTAATTGAGAATTTGGTTTTTTTATTATTTTTTCATCTTTTCTTTAATAGCTAAATTGCGTAAATAATCTAAAACGGGGAGCATATCTTTTGAAGCTGTCAAATCGTTTACTGAAAAGGATACATTCTTCTCATCGTCTGTTATTCCTAACTCATAAGAAAAAGCATCCGCTCCTTGGATAGCAGCCCCATTTACTTCACTTGGTTTAAGATATAAAAGATTAGATTGTTGAATTAAATTAATTAATTCCTTAGCTTGTTCCTCTGGTAAATCCGTCGTATCCGTCTGAAAGGTTATGTGGAGGTTAGCAAGCCCCCCGGTACAACTAAATTTAATATGCATATTAGCCCTCCCTTCATGATACAAAATCTGATTAAGAAGGTAAACCGACCGATTTAAAAGCTGATTCTACTGTTTTTGCAGCTGTTTGCGGAACTTGGCCACTATCTACAAGTTTTTGTGCTGCTTTAGTTACAATTTGCGTAAATTGATTGAAATTAGTAGTTGCAAATAAGTTGTGCATTGCATTATACCATATTAAAGCTGCTTTATCTGTTCCAATTTCCATAGATACAAGATAAAACACTTTATTTGGTATACCACTATTTATATGAACTCCGTGGTTATCCTGAGATCCTTGATAATAATTTTTCATATGATCTGGTTGCATATCCTTACCCATTAGTTTATTGTCAAATGCAGTGCCAGGTGCTTTCATTGAACGAAGTGCTTGTCCTTTTAATGTTGGTCCCATTATATCAGCACCAATTAACCAATCCGCATCTTTTGCCGTTTGCTTTAAATAAGATTGCTTAATTGCAATTCCGAACACGTCCGAAATATGTTCATTCAAAGCTCCAGACTGTCCATCGTATTCTAAACCATTAGTAAATTGAGTAATTCCATGTGTTAGTTCGTGCCCTATAACATCAAGTGAATCTGTAAAACTAGTAAAAATAGTTCCATCCCCATCACCAAACACCATTTCATCCCCGTCCCAAAAAGCATTTTGATAGTTATGACCAAAATGAACATTCAAAATGAGATCAAGACCATTGTTATCAATAGAATTACGGTGGAACACATTTTTGTAATAATCACGTACTATACCAGCATAATCATACGCATGGTTAACTGCGTTATCCCCAATTGATCTATCGCCTTCTGTTCTAACCTCTTTAACTCGAAGGTCTCTTCCACCATTACAATCATATACATGGCGTGCAGATTCACCTTTAGGTCCTGCTCCAGCATCAGTTAAAGCGACAACCCCATTAATATCATATTCTTTCAAGCTTCTACGTTTTCGAATTTGGCGACTTTTTGCTAAACTAATTCGTGCGGCTTCTATATCGTTTTGTGCTAAATTCTCCAGAATATAGGTTGGAACAATAAAGCATTGACATTTCTTATGCGAACAACGTTTTGTATGCATAAATTACACCCTTTCGTGATAGTAGTTTATAACATCTCTATTAATTTGTTCTTTATGTTTGAAATTCATACAATTTATATGCTTTGAGATTATCAAGATCTAAATTTTAAAAATGCTTAAAATAAGTTAGCATCCCCATATCTTTTTCAATTCATCTATTATTATATGATTAAAATTTAATATACCTTTATTACCTTAAAGAGAAATTCAACATGCACTTGAAAGTTATAAGTTAGTTCCCCTGCCTTTGTAGAAAGCTGTAACAAACTAGAAACGGATATTATTATATAGCAATTATTCCGGTTTTGTAATTGTATATGCTATTATAAAATTATAGTGAATAAATTAAAAACGTTCTTAAAAAAGAGTCATTTTTGAGGTGGATTTTAATTATGCAACTAACTATAAACACTCACTTTATTCCTGACTTGATATTAATAATAAAAATAAAATCTTATAGTTTTTTTCAGCATCGTACCTAAATTTTTACCCTTCACTATATCTTCTACTTATAGCAGCAAATCTATTTTTTTCTACCACTTTTTGTACCAATACTTATTAAAGGATATTTTACAAACATTATTTAATTTATAAAGCTTCGTTCACCGCATTGAATACATCCACTCTACCATGCCCAAACCAAGGGACTTCATGTTCCATCACTACTTCCAATATCAATAAATGCTCCTTTATCAAATGGACTTGGTGGCGTCTTTAATTTAGAAACGGTGCTTTTTAAGATAGAAATTATATTTATAGCTGTTAATTCTGGATTCGCTGAAATAATTTAAGTAGCCATTCCCGCTACTAAGGGCGTGGCACTAGAAGTACCCCCAAAAAGACTTGTTACGTTTTCTAATATACAAGCTCCATGCAAACCGGGGATAGATCCAGTTACTGTTGTAATTGATGTTCCTGTAATAGTCATTAGAAAATATTCGTACAGCTTAAGATTACTACTATCCGCTGATATTGAAAAGTGAAAATCATAAATTGATTATAATTTCTTAATAGAAAAAATATTCCCTCCCATTTTATTAATATAACTTTAGAATAAAAAACAAAACACAGATAATACTATATTCTGTTTAAATAAATTTTTAGGAGCTGTTAGCAATGCCGTTAAAAAATTATGGAGTTTTAAAAGGTCAAGTTGTAGGATATACCCCTCCTGACAATCAGGATAGCACACCTCATTTTACAGTTAATATCTCAGATAATAATAACCGTGAATACGAAATTATTATTAATGTCAAATCAAAAGAAAAACCATCAGAGTTATTATATTATGCAGGTAAAAATTTTCATTCTGAGCAAATTACAAACCTACCTAACTTAAATTACGGCTTCACAAACATTACTAGTAATAATAGAGAAATTGCGCTTGATTATATTCGAGGTAATTTACTTGACCGTTGTAAATTAGTCCCACTTCCAGTAACTGCACCTGGTGAGGATAACGATTTGCAAGATAAGTTTTTAAATTACATGAAAACATCTGAAAATAATCCAAAAGTTGATATTTATGCATATGGTGAAGAAATCCCTCCTGGAATTCATGATGTCCACATGAACCAAGGAAATGTAGGAAGTTTTAAAAAAGATGACGGCATTTGGCAAGATGGTGGAGTACTTTTCCATTATAAAGACACTGATAAATGGGAAGCTGTCTTTTTAGCGTTCCAGTCACAGTCATGGTGTACAGATGACTCTGGCCATGCAATTAAACCTGTTGAAGATTGTAATTACAAAAGCGATTGTTAATAATAAAGTTTAGAAAATTTCCAGTAAGTATATATGAACGACATCGAAATCAAAGTATTCAAGACACTCAAAGGAATAGAAAACCCCTTGTTGATTTTCCTAACTATGCTCGTAAAATTGATTTTTCATTGAGTTCTTCTTGAGTTTTTATAATTCAAATAAATATAAGTTAAAAAAGCTTAATACTTACTCCCTTACCTTTTTTAGGAGGGAGTTTTCTTTATTTTAACAAAATAAACCTTTTAATAATTATATACAGAAAAACCATAGAACCTAACTACTTCTACGGTTTTTGATTTATCTATATTTTAATAATAAACTTGAATCCATATACCATTTGTAATTCATCTTACCCCTAAATTACATAATACCTTTTTACTAAATTATAAAAAATAAATTTGAGCTAATGGATAATAGCTCTTTAAAATACCTACATAATCCATACCTTGATCAGCAAGATATTTACTGCTCCATCTACAAAAGTATTCATTTGAATAATTTCTTATACCACTACTATATACAATTAACATTGGCTCGATACTATACGGTTTTGCAATATATTGATTAAACAACTCATCAACTATATCATCGATTTCAGAAAAAGTACTTCTACCATAATTATAAGATTGATCAAACAAAGGAGTGCTACTAATAGTAAACCCTCTTTCCAAATAATGCTCATTATATATACGATTTAATACAAAAGATGTTATACAAATTATATTAGCCTTAATAGCTTCTTTTGGCCATGTTGGATAAAGTTCTGAAGCAGCTACGTTTTTTACATATTCCTTAAATTCCACTTTATATCTTGGAGCTAATTCATTAGGATTTCCATCATGTACGATAATGTATTGAGGGATGTTTAAGCTATTTGCATGTTGAGGAAAGTGAGAAAAACGGGGATAGTTTGATCGAAGTTGTCTCTCTAAATAATATTCAGTTAATGCATGTTGAGGAATATTAATTGTTTCAATTAATTGGCGTTCTCCTGTTCGATTAACAGGAACCATTTCCACTCTTTGTTTCGCTGTAGTTTCCGGAAAGATTTGTACACCTCTAATTATTTTAACTCCATAGTTAGGTGCTTCGATTGTAAGGACATATTCTGTATAAGGTTTAGGTCCTGAAGGATTCTGAGAATACTCTTTAGGAGGCGCTGATAGAGAAATGGGACTTGTGAAACCAATGTCATTTGTTTGGAGTGTAGCAATAACTTGACTACTATCCTCTTGCTTACGAATGAATACCTTTGCACCCTTAATAGGTTTATCTGTATTCATTTCATAAACAGATACAATTAATTTACCAGTTGATGCCCGATAAGAATGCCGTGTATCATAATGAATTTGATTTTCATTAAAAAATAGATGTGGTTGATAATAAAATTGCTGTCCTAAATCCAATGGATAAGAATAATTTTCATTCAAATCTATTCGTCCTCCCTCTATGTCTGTTCATTTAATTACTCCTTGTCACTTTTACATACATCACTAATTAAGAAAAGGGATAATATCTATTATTATTGTAGAATGATTGTGTTTGCTGATAATTGGACACATTTGTCATAGAAGAGGGATAAATAGATACTGGATTTTGATTTTGAGAAGGCGCTTGTGTTTTAAGATTTAAACCTGTATTCGTTTGCTGTGGAATTGAATTACTTGTTAAAGACCTTCGGGAAGTTCCCATAGTATATTCTATCTCTTCAAGGACCATCCATAGTTCCTTACGCACTACTCCCGTAACAGTAAAACTTTTTATCTTCTGAAACTCTTTCACTGATACTTCAGTTCCAAGTCCAAAAAAACCATCTAATTGTCCTTCGTAAAAACCATAATCCTTCAATAAATTTTGTAATCTCCTTACAAGCTCTCCTTGGCTACCATTCTGTAAAATTGGATACATGCCAGGGAGATTGGTAACATACACATAAATATCATTCATTTTATTCCAAGTTATTTCATCTACAGCACCATTTTCAGAAAGTTGAAACTGTCTTTGAAAAGCCCTAACTGCATTTGTAGTACTTGAATTGAACGTACCGTTTACTCTTACTTCTGGAATATCTGTATATCTTTTTCTTATATGGAATAAATACTTTTGAATGGTTTCAACAGCAAGATTTTGATCTCCTTCCTTTAAAATTTTCCCCGGGAAAGATTTGACGACTTGTATAAATTCCGCCAAACGGATTTCAATATCTTTATAGTAATATTTCAAAATATCCAAATAGCTCATTCCTTTTTCTGCTAGACAGAACGTTCCCCATTGATATAGCATTCCTGGTCTTTTAGCATATAGGCATGTTTGCTTTTTCCCATCACGATATTGTGTAAAAAACGGTGTATTTTCTCCATGCTTTGCAAGATATTGCTTAAATACCTCCTCCACTGCATCATCAGTAGATTCAAAGGTATTTCTTCCATGAGTATACTTTTGATCAAACTGTGTAGTACTTGTGATGTCGAATCCTTTTCCTTTAAAAGGGTTTACATAAAGACGATTTAATGTAAAAGTCATAATGCAAAGGGCATTAGCTAACAATGCTTCTTTTTTCCAATTCGGATAAACCTCAGAAGCAACCACATTTTTTATATAATCTTTAAATCTCATTCTGTAATTTCTTGCAGGTGTATTTGGATGACCATCGTGAACGGTAATAAATTCAGGTATTACAATATCTCTATCGGTATCTTCCCTTATCTCTTGTTGCGTCTCGAGTTCTTTTTGTAGTTCCTGTTGGGATTCCTGCTGGGGATATTGTCCGATTAAAGTATGTTCCGGAATATCAATTATTTCAACAAGATCCCGTCCTTCTGCGCCACTAATAGGTATAAGTTCCATTTTCTGAATAGCAGTAACATCTTCAAAAATTTGTGTACCGCGCAGTACTACAGGTGCATAACCTGCAGCTTCAATAGAAATTGCATATTCTGAATAAGGTTTAGATCCTAAAGGATCGGTAGCATTCTCTTTAGGGGGTGTAGGCAAGGCAACTGTATTTGTTTCACCGAATTCATTCGTATATAAAGTAATAACCTCACTTTGTCGTGAAGCTAAAATACGCCCTTCATTTGTCATTTTATAAATTGATACTTTAACACCCTTAATCGGTCTTTCTGTGCCTTTTTCATATATTTTTGCAAATATCTTTCCGCTTGGTTGCCGATAAAAAGCTTCCTGACCTTCATCACTCACTCCTGCTATAGAATGTGGTGGTTTAGAATTTCCTGAAGAATATGGTGGATAATTATACAAATTCATCTCTCCTCTCATCAAATCCTATTTATATTAAAACTCTCGTATATAAACAAAATAAAAAGGCCCTTTATCCATGATATTATGCTCAACTCTATTTTTTTGAAATCATATAATTGCCTATTTTCTTTAAAGATTCTATAGATTTTTAAAAAAATAAGTATGGACTACTCTATTAATACTTGACCACTTCCTGCTAATCTACCCGAAAAACTCCTTCAATCCAAAAGGTTAATCTAGTTACACTTTTGTTACATACTATAAAAGTTAAATAACCTTATTTACAAAGATAATTTTATATAACTCAATTTTATACTTGCTCAAATCCTCTCTAAAATCATCGGAACATACGTTTGAACAACTCTATTTTTTCACTATCTTCTGTTAATCTAACCGAAATAACTCTTCAATCCAAAAGGTTAATCTAGTTACACTTTTGTTACATACTATAAAAGTTAAATAACCTTATTTACAAAGATAATTTTAAGTAATTCAAATTTATACTTACTTATAACAAAGAAAGTTATGAATTAAAGATTTCAGTTGATTTATAAAGCACTTTTTTTGAATTACTTCTTTAAAATCTATATTTAAGGAATAGAAAAAATAATTACAAATATTTAAATAAAGTAACTTTACTTTTAGCAAGTTGAGTGAATAAAACTGAATATATTAACCGCTATTTCTTCTACGATTAATACCGGTCATATTAAAGTTCAATTCAGCTATAATAAATAACAGTATTCTAAAATCCAGGGGTGAAATATGGAGAATTTACCCACTTTAAAATTAGGCTCTACAGGATATTATGTAACAGTCCTCCAATTAAATTTAAACGGTTTGGGAGTAAACTACGAGAAGCTTGCTATTACCGGTTTTTTTGACGATAAAACAAATAAATGCACAAAAATTTTTCAAGAAAAAAATAAATTAAATCCAAATGGAATAGTAGAAGTTAACACATGGAGATCATTGTTTGAGAACGTAATATTAATACAAAAGAAGCTGCAATCTATGGGGACTTATTTTGGAGAACTTGATGGGCTATTCAATGTATCGACTACCCAAGCCATACAAGAATACCAAAAAAATCAAAATTTATACCCTTCTGGAGATATTACACCTAGAACACGCCACAAATTGTTTAATCCCAATTCTCAATCTGAATTTTATACTAGCTCTAATCACTTACACTCCTTACACCCATATGTTGAGATGTTGGCTAAAGAGTTTCTTCAAGTAACAAAAGCTAATGGCTTAGATGTTCGAATATATTCCGCATTTAGGAGCTGGAGTGAACAAGACCGTTTATTTTCTTTAGGAAGATGGCAACCAGGTAAAAAGGTTACAAATGCTCGGGGCGGGGAATCATATCACAATTGGGGATTGGCATTTGATGCTGCACCTTATGAAAATAACTCTATACCTTGGGGTAACATCAAAAAATTCAAACAAATGGGGTATATAGGAGAAAAACTTGGTTTAAATTGGGGTGGGCGCTTTACTACCCTAGTTGATTATCCGCATTTCGAGTATTCTTTTGGATTAAGTACTTGGGATCTCCTTAACGGTATTACTCCTCCTCTTGAAGTGATTTAGCTTTTCATAAAACCTAAATCACTTCAAGAGTTTTTTATTCCTAAAGAAAGAATCATCCACCCGGATGCTTGAATTGTCCAGTCTACAAAGTGAGCGAACTAATTACATAATTAACATCAAAAAATCTAAATATATCATTCCTAGCTAATCCAAATGAAAAATTCCAGACAAAAATAATATGAAATAATGAATAAACACTAATTCTGCTTAAGAAAAACAACAGGATTAAAATGGTAATATCTTTAAGGAGATCCTGCTTTATGCGTAACGATCAAGTAAGCAATATTTTCCTTGTTCTAAAAAATAAAACGTGCCTATAATGTTTCCTTTAAAATTAAACAGACTATTTACCTTCTACTATAACCATAACTTTTTTATAAATTCTGTATTCTCACTAGCAAACTCTGCTTTAACAGCTGGAATTTGTAGGAATAGAACTGGATTATTTACATTATAGCAACTAGTAAATATTATAATTCCATATATTAATATGAGTTTTATAAATTCAAAAACATTTTATATACATATAGGTATAATATATTTTACCTATCTATCTTTTTAAATCAATATATATGTTAAATGCATGTTTCTTTAATAGAGTATAAAAATATTTAATAAGTACATAATAAGGTTGCTATGTTTGCTTTTATTTTTTTAGTAGCAATATAATATAGCAAATTAACAATATTAAAAATAATGAAAGTAAGGTGTAAAAAATGAACAAGAATCTGGTTAGGGTTTCAGGTAGTGAACGTAATGTCCCATCTAACGCAAAGAAGGTGGCTTCAGCTGACCCAAATGAAAAGATGTTAGTAACCATTGTTGTTAAACGTCCTTCTAATACTGAAAAGTTGAAATCTATGATTGAAAAAGCAACTACTAGTCCGCTTTCAGAACGTGGTCACCTTAGCCATGAAGAGTTTGAGTCCAAGCATGGCGCTAATCCTAATGATTTGAAAAAGATAGAAGCATTTGCAAATGAACAAGGGCTAGAGGTAAAAGACATAAATGTTGCTGCTGGAACAGTTAGGTTAGCGGGAACTGTAGATAGATTCAGTACAGCATTTGGTGTGGAGCTTGCTCAATATGAGCATCCTGACTTTACATATCGCGGACGTACAGGGCATGTACATGTCCCAGAAGAAATTTCTGATATTGTTGAAGCCGTTTTAGGATTAGATAACAGACCACAAGTCTCTCCACATATTTGTATGTTGGAAGAAGATAAGGTTGTAAGTGCAGCTGCAAGAAAAACATTTACACCACCCGAAGTAGCAAAGCTTTATAATTTTCCATCTTTAAATTGTAAGGACCAATGCATCGCTATTGTAGAATTTGGCGGGGGATACAATCCTAATGATATGGTACAATACTTTAATCGCTTAGGAGTTTCTCAACCAAAACTAGTTGATGTACTTGTAGATGGAGCACATAATCAAACAGGGGATGCTGCAGATGGTGAAGTACAGTTAGACATTGAGGTAGCCGCTGCAGTTGCTCCTGGGGTGAAAATTGCTATGTATTTTGCACCAAATACGGACGCTGGATTTCTTCATGGCATCAACAAAGCCATCCATGATCAAATTAACAAACCTTCTGTAATTTCTATAAGTTGGGGTGCATCTGAAGATAGCTGGACAAATCAAGCTAGAATAGCTTTAGATCGAGCTTTCCAAGATGCTGCAACACTTGGCATAACAGTATGTTGTGCCGCGGGGGATAATGGTTCATCAGATTTTAACCAAGATGGTTCTGCACCAGACCAATTACTTCACACTGATTTCCCTGCATCTAGTCCTTTTGCTTTAGCATGTGGTGGTACACGTTTAGAAGGGAACGATCACACAATAACTAATGAGGTTGTTTGGAACAATAGTCCTGCAAGGCAAATTGCTACTGGTGGCGGAGTGAGTGATGTATTCCCTCTTCCAAGCTGGCAGATAAATGCACATGTTCCGTCTTCAGCTAATCCAGGGGGAAAAAGTGGGCGTGGTGTTCCAGACGTGGCAGGTAATGCTGATCCAGAAACAGGGTATCAAATTGAAGTAAATGGGCAACAAACTGTTACTGGTGGAACTAGCGCTGTAGCTCCTCTTTGGGCTGGTTTAATTGCAAATATCAATCAACAATTGGGTCACTCAATCGGATTTATCAATCCAGTTCTATATAAGATATCGACTCAAACTGGTATATTTCATGATATTACAGTCGGAAATAATAATGTAAATAATGGAAATGGTGCTTATAAAGCATCTTCCGGGTGGGATGCTTGTACAGGATTAGGTAGTCCGGATGGAACTAATTTAATGAACGCTCTTGAAAATCTCAATGGTTAAAGTTAGATGACCTTACAAATTAATAGACCTTGAAGGTGTAACTGTATTAAAAATAACACTAAACTTTTTTTGAATTTCATCAAAAAGTTTAGTGTTATTTTCATTTCTCTTTGTTGTGTAAGGATTTCATTTCACGGATTTTATGCATTATACATTCTACGGTTTTAACCATAATTTTCATCTATATAAGTAATTCATACATGGGCTTAAATCTTTGTATCAATTTCATCTAATCTTTTTGGATTTACCTTTTCCTCATCTATTGTCATCTGTATTTTTTGCTTAGAATTTGCTGTTACCACCCAAGCATTCGGTAAATAACGATCATCATGAGATAATGTGGAAGGCGAATTTATAACCTTTCCCCCTAAATATAGCGTAGCAGAAGAACCTCCATCCATTGCCATCGCATTTATAGCTCCTTTTTCATATAGGATAATATCTTGACACTCTTTTAACGTAGCCCCTATGCTATGTGTTTGCCTACCATCTATCTCTAGAAACATTATTGTGCCGTCTCCTTCTGTAATCATTTTTTCTCCATTCACAATAAACTATTCCTTATGGATGGGAGAAAAAGCATTTTTATCAAACTTTATTCAAAAGATACATCTAAATCCTAGATAGAAAAAATACCGTTTTTTCTATCTAGGATTTTATTTTGGTAGCTTGATAGTGATGTGGCGGTACCCCGTAAACGTCCAATAGCTCTAAAATATACAAAAATTAAGAAATATGAAAAAGACACTCTTATGAGTGCCCTTATTAGCAACTAAGTCTGCTGCAGCTATTACCATATCTCATATAAATTTCGCCTGTAAGAGGAAATTTCAAGTTCATATTTAATTATTAAAATAAACCACACCAAAGTTTTCATTAAATCTTTTACACCAAACTGAAACCGAACCATATCCACTTACATCTATTCCTTCAGGAATTTCGTAGTTTTGATCTCCTTTATTACCCTTCAATTTTCCTAATTCAATGTACTGATAGTTTTTCACGTCTTCATTATTTTTTAAACGATTTGTAGGAACTAATATAACTCGTACATCTGGCCCATTAGATGTTGCAAAATTAGAAAGTCGTAAAACACGTTTTCCATCCGCTAATTGGTGAATTTTTGCCGTTCCTGTTGTTTCATGGACACCGTTTTGAAACTGACCTTCCCTTATTACTCGATCACTTTGTTGCTTTACTTCAGTTGATTGTATCTCTGCTTGTGGCAATGATTCATTTACGTGCTTATCAATAAATAATTTCTCTGGTCGGAACAATGACCATAAAATCCCCAATACAATTATTAAACCACCTATAAGCCATACATATTTTCTTTTCATAAAGTAAAAAACCTCCTGTAACATACTGTCTAGTAGTATGTTAACAAGAAGGTCTTTCATTTTTCTAACGTAAATGTTACAAAAGTCTTTCAGCTGTCTTATTTTTTTCGAATGTGATGGGAAGAGTGAACCAAAATTCACTTCCCTGCTTACCATCTGCGCGATTCCTCACACCAATATCCCCTTTGTGCATTTCTATCAATGATTTTGCTATAGCTAATCCAAGACCGGAACCTCCAGACTGCGAACTTCTTGATCGATCTGTTCTAAAAAAACGTTCAAATACACGTAACTGATCATTAGGGGAAATTCCCATCCCTTCATCCCTCAAGGTGAATTGGACTTGTTGAATTTTTTTATTTTCTTCTACAGTTAATTCAATTGTTCCAGAGCTAGGAGAATAGCGAATTGCATTATGTAATAAATTTCCTATGACCCTTTCTATTTTACAAGGCATAATTAAAAGTCTAGGTAATGTATCTGGAACAACCAATTGCACATTGATTTGTTTGTCTTCCAATAAGACAGAATGCGACTCTAATACATCTAATAAAACTTTATCTAAATGTGTGAAACTTGGGTGAAAATCTACTTGCTCAAATTCTAATTTCGAAAGATCAAATAAGTCGTTAATTAGTCCACTTAATCTTTCTATTTCTTTTAAAATCGTCGCTAAGTATTGCTTTTTCATTTCAGGATCTTCAATCAGGTTATCTTGTAATGCTTCTATCATCATTTGCATGCTAGCCATAGGTGTTCGTAAGTCGTGTGAGATATTGGTAATTAGCTCCTTACGAGAGTTTTCCTGTTTCTCTAATTTAGTAAACCCTTCTTCTAGTTTTTTTGCCATCTGTTGAAAGGCTGTTGCTAATTCTTTAAACTCACGTGGTTCTTGCCCAATTATATACATTGTTTCAAAGTGTCTATCACTAAATTGTTTCGTCAATTTTATTAAATTTTGTATAGATCTCATGATAGGGCGTGTCATTAACCAAAAAATAAACGTTGAAATAATAAATGCCACAAATGCAATTACTGTTAATAACCGCGTTTGTTCCGGTTCAAGTAACATTTTCGTCTCACTATACCATATAGCAATTACCATAATACCGGTACTTAATAAATTCATGAGTAACAATTGAATACGTAATCTCACGTTTCATTTCCTCCATTCGGCTCAAAGCGATATCCTATACCCCAAACCGTATGAATCCAGCGATTCTTTATCGTATGCTTCTCGAGCTTTTCACGTAAACGGCTCACTAGCACGGTAACCGTGTTTGATGCTCCTTCATGTCCAAAATCCCAAATTAGTTCAAGAAGCTGTGAGCGAGAAAATACTTGTTTTGGATGCTTTGCCATAAGATAAAGTACCTCAAACTCTTTTACCGTTAACTCCACTTCCTTATTACAAACAAGTACACATCTTGTCTTTGGATATATTTTTAAGTCTGGAAATTCTATCACTTCCGATAGAGATTCTTTTATTTGTATAGGTACTTGGCTTCCTCTTCTTAGTATAATTTGGACCCTTAATACTAATTCACGAGGGGAAAATGGCTTTGTTAAATAATCATCCGCCCCCATTGTTAAGCCTAAAATTCGATCCCTTTCTTCTCCCTTAGCAGTTAACATAATAATAGGGACGTTTGATTGTTGACGAATTTCCTCGCATAATTCCCATCCATCTTTTTTTGGCATCATCAAATCTAATATAATTAAATCTGGTTGATATGTAAGAAATAAATCCCAACCTTCTTTACCATTTACAGCAGTATATACTTCATATTCTTCTCTTTCTAAATACCGTTTGCATACTTCTCGAATATTTTCTTCATCTTCTACGATTAAAATTCTTTTCTTCATATACTATCCTCACTTTTTTTCATCAATAACAAAAAAATTTATTTTTTCTATTCTCGAATAAATATATATAAACTGATTGTATCAACAAATCAAAATTCCTCATTTCAACATCCAAACAAATAAAAATTCAGAATACTATTTATGTAATACAGATAGTAATCTTAACATTTGATTACTTATATGCCTAGATAAGTATTTAAAATAGTAGTGTCTAAATCATATAAATTAAAAGGAATGAGTACGATTCAACATCAAACTCATTCCCTATTAGTAGTCTAAATTTTTGTATCTAACTTTTCTTATTCAGTTCATTACCGTTAATTATCAATCTTAGCAACAGAACTGTTACCTATTACTGAGCTCTTGATAAATTCCATGCTATAGTATCCGTCCCGTTTTCTCCATTACCATATTTCATATAATCAATTAAATATCCTACCTTTAACTTGTTACCATTAGATAGTATGTTCCATTGCTTATGGTGTCCAGTGAAATTCTTTGGGTATGCATGATTAAATTTAAAAGTACTTGCGTTCTGTTTTTGATCTAAATGAATATAACTATCTTGAAGTTTTAAATATGCATAATCTGAATAAATAGGATTTTGGAATTTAATTAATACCTCTTCATCCTTTTTAATTGGTTTTCCGGGTTTAGGTTGACCTACTCTTTCAATAATTACATTCACTTTTTCATCACTAGATTGCTCAGCCCACAGATACTCCCATTTATTCCCGGCGTGATGACTTCCCCAATAAGCTGTATTTCCATATGAAGCTATAGTATAAGGAATTCCTTCAGTAACAAATTCACCTGAATTATCTACTACATAATCTTCAAACTCTTTATTAGCTTTAACTTCAGTATCAATCTTTTGTGTAGGCGTTAGATTATGTGCGTCATTGATTTCAAATGTAACTTTTCTGTGCGCAGCAATTTCAGATTTAATAGGGTGTATATTTTCTCTAGATTCATATGTAAATCCATTCTCACGTTTAACTAGTTTTACTGTTTGTGACGGAGCATTCCATTTCTTGCCATAAGTAGTAGGAATCTCTTTACTCACCCCAAATAAACCAGGTAAAATTGTTGCCCTAATCTTTTGCGTCACAGAATCATAACTACCTTCTACTAATGTTGGTTGCTGTAGTTTTGCAAAAGCACCGTGTACAGAGTCTTTATGTAAATAACCGCGATCTCCCTGTCCCGCTTTTAAATCGTTTAATGCATCAGTTCCATTATTAGCTGAAACCACTGATACGTTATTAGTACTTTTAGCCTTGTTTGCAATATGATTTACTTTTTTCGTATCTATATTTACATGTTGAAAAACTTCGTTATAGGATAAAACTGGCTTATCAGCAAGGGATTTGTCTTTAGGAGTATATACTCTAAACTTTGGTATATTTCCTATATCTGTTTCTAATTGTTCAGTAGCTGCATGCACTCTAGACTCATATCTCCCTGAATCCCCCAAATGCATAATTTCTTCACCTTTTTCAATAGATAAATTCATTGTACTTGTAGGTAAAACTTCAATCGAAAGAAGTTCCCCTTGTTCAACAGCTTTCAATTCATCCAAAGATAAGACAATATTTGCATCTGCTTGTCCTTCTAAACTGTCAATAACTACTTCTGTTTTATTGCGTCCACCTTTTTCTGTACTTAAATAGTTTGCTTTATAACGATCTTGTGTTGCCTTTACAGTATTAATAATTTTGTTTCCTAAACGAATATTAAAATGTGGCGAAACATTTTCAGCGGATGCTGTTCCTACATTCTTATATTCCAAATGTACCCGTAATTTTGCTGCGTTCGCTGTATCTACAGTTGTTGCAGTAGACCAATCAAAATTATTTGTATAACTCTCTGTTTCCGTAGTTGTTTTTGAATATCCGTATCCCACATTTGCTGAAACACTTCCGGAAGGAACAGGACCGGCTGCTGAGCCTTCTACACCACCTGAACCACTTAGACCTACATTAAATGAATGTTGTGTAGATACACTTTTTTCCCATCCTCTGCTAACGGATCCGCCATTATTATCCGTAATGGTTGCAATAGGAATTACTTCAATACGTTTGACACCAATTTGCAAATTCGGTATGTTGGCAATTATCGGATTGAAATTAGTATCAGAATCGTTGTTATAATTCTCAACCTCATACATATCGGTAAAAGGATCACCATCCGTATTTGCATTCATAGGATTCGATATAAATTTTGGTTTTCCTTTATCCTTCTCAGGATCCCATGCTTTCGCTTCATTTTTTCCAGTTTGTGAATTGAATTCAATTTTATATCCATTAATCTCTAAGTCGTTAGAAATACCATCTTTGTCCCAATCATTGTTTGCCATTTCAATGTTTTGTGTAATGAGCGAACCTATCTCCCCATCGGATCCGAGCGTGAAATTCTTATCTTCTTTTTTTGCATTTGCATTCTCTTTGAATATTTCAACTGTACCTCCTGGATTCGGTTGTTTTACATCTGCTAAAGCTGGAGATGCTAGAGTCAGTGCCATCGATACACTACCTAATACACTAATTGCTGGCTTTAATGGTTTCATTGTTATTTTTCCTCCTTGGTTTCTAGGTCAATTAGAACACCTACTAGTAAGATTAATTTCATCATATATAACAAATCTTTCTTTTCTCTCTCATAACTGTTAAAAAAGTCTCTCGTAAATATTACAAAACACTTACAGAGTTTTTAAAAGCCATAAAATCTATATATGAATCATCAAAAAGCAGTAAAATGTAGAATCGATTCCAATATATACAAAAAAGCAGCTAGCCAAAGCTAACTGCTCACTAACTTATAAAATTTCAATAAGAGAATGTATTAATTTTGAAGTGAGCAAGTTGGGACAGCGACTTCAACTATAGTTCCCTTATTCACTTCACTCTCAATAAATACCTTTCCCTGGTATGTTTCAATAATTTTATAAGGGGGAGCACCACATCGCTATCAAGCTAACTAGACAGAATACCCCCTAAAAAAAAGGCATTATTCTTTCTGAGAAATCATAGGAAAGGGATAGCGCCTTTTTATCAATATGGGGTATAGCCGAGATACGTGTAAAAATAGGTCATAGACTTACATTTATTTCTAATTACATTTGAAATCAGCTATTATATTTTCATAAAATTACAGCTTAGATGATATTTAGCTAATTGTCTAAAGAAAATGTATGCATGGCTTTGCTGTGTGTTTTATCAATGTAGTTTTTGAATTTTAGAAACAAGAAAAGGAATCCTTAATAGCTTAAGGATTCTGCAACAGGAAAGAACAAATATATAATAATAAAAAGAATTACTTATATTATAATTTTAAAAAAAGACAAATATGTTGAGAAAACTCGAAATGGATTGAATATTTATATGTACTTATTTATAATTGATTAAGAGTTGGAGTAGTAATCTGTCATCTGTTCCTTTTTTAAAGAAGATTGATCTCAATCTTCTATTTTTTGTGTTTTTTCCTCTTCTCTCGAAAAAAGGAAAAAGAATTACTTAAGAATTGTGGAAATTACTTGCTTGTAGACTAGTTGTTACTTTCCATGAACCATCATTAGGACGGTAATTTTATCTGTTGCAAGGATCTGCCCACGTACTGGAACACCATTCCCTAAAAATACAGTTACTTCCCCTTTTTTCTCTTTCAATTGTTCATACATATCTTCTTGTAAGTTATACATGAAATACGCCCCCTATTTGTATCTACTTTTCTTTTAATACTTGCTGCCGCTCATTGTTATCTATTTGTATTTCCCATTCACTTTCTATTTTTCTAAACCATTTTCCTATTTTGCTTACATAATATTTTTTCACTTCACCATTTGGAATCCATATTTCTTGTTCCTGTATTTGACTCATCACTTCATGAAGAATCTCATCATGCTCGTTTTTTCTAGGTTTTCGATGATGCGTTTTTACAAACTGTATGTATTCCCTACGTAACCAATTAGAAATATGCTCTTTTTGTTTTTGCCGGAGATGTGACCACTTTTTATTAGTCTGAAGGAGTTTTCCGTTTACCATTGTATCGTTTTTCATCAACACTCATCCCCTTTTACCTTCTCAATGCATATATACAATTATCGTATCACATTTAAATTAATATACGGCTCTAGATACATATTTCGAAAGAAATCTATCCTAAATAAAAATAATATCTCCATTTCACATAAAGTAGTATCCAAAATAGACGAGACCGAATCCATTAAGCGAATTAATTAGAGAGTCCCACCAATAAAACGCGAGTTTCGTACGCTAAGGATTTATTTCTTTAAAGAACTTGGTTTTTTCATACGTTAAGAAGGTTCCTTAAACGGTCGTTTTTAGAATTTTATAATCGAGTATATTTTATTGAAAAATTAGAGTTGACCATAAAACCAATATCCGATATATTGGTTTTATGAAAAAAGATATTATTAAACCCATTAAACGTATGTCATTTAGAGATGAAGTATATCTAACTTTGAAAAAAGCAATCGTTACATTAGAGCTGCAACCGGAGCAACGCTTAAATGACAAAGAATTAGCAGAAGAATTTGGAATTAGCCGTACTCCAGTTAGAGAGGCGTTGAAGCGTCTTGAGGATGAAGGACTTGTTGAATCTATTCCTGGTTCAGTTACTCGTGTTGCACCATTAAATATTGAGGAGGCGAAACACGCATTTACTGTGGTAGCAGTTTTACACTCGTTAGCTGCTCGTTTAGCAGTACCATTATTAAAAGAGTCGGATATTCAAGAATTAGAGTTCAGTAATAAGGCTTTACTATTATCTATTGAGAAAAAAGATATTATAAAAGCAATTGAAGCTGACGAGTTATTCCACAATGTTTTTTTAGATGTGGCAGGAAATCCTGAAATCATTCGTGCGTTAGAACGAAGTATATCTAAGATTCAACGTCTCGAAATTTCTCAGTTCACTTCGATAAATGGTCTAAAGTCAGTAGAACAACATCAGCAAATTATAGAGGCTTGCAAAAATAAAAATAAAGAAACAACAGCGCATCTTGTAGAACAAAACTGGTTAAGTCTTGAGAAATTAATGACTTATGAGGCAGATTGAGATGAGAAATTTACGCCCTATTTTTTTAGGTATATGTGCTGCTTTCTTTTTTGCTTTCACATTTATATTAAATCGAGCAATGGAATTATCAGGTGGTAGCTGGATATGGAGTGCTTCATTAAGGTTTATTTTTATGCTTCCATTCCTTTTACTTCTTGTTATGAGTCAAAAAAAATTGAAAGTATTATTACAAGTTATGAGAGAGGATTTAAGTGCGTGGTTTTTATGGAGTTTTGTAGGTTTTGGTCTATTTTATGCTCCATTATGTTTTGCCGCTGCACATGCACCAGGATGGATTATTGCGGGGACATGGCAAGTTACTATTATATCAGGATCTTTGTTAGCTCCTCTTTTTATCCAAACCTATCAAACACCAGATGGAATTATTAAGAAAAGAGGAAAAATTCCAATGAAGGGTATGAGTATGTCATTGATTATTCTTCTTGGTATTTTCCTTATGCAAATAGAACAAGCAAAATCGCTTGCTGTAAAAGATATTATGTTAGGTATTATCCCTGTAATTGTAGCTTCTTTTGCTTACCCACTCGGGAATCGTAAGATGATGGAGGTTTGTGGAGATCGTCTAGATGCTTATCAACGTGTCCTTGGAATGACATTAGCTAGCTTACCGTTTTGGTTTTTACTATCCTTGTACGGTCTTTTTACAGCAGGAATACCTAGTAAGGAGCAAACTATGCAATCTATTTTAGTTGCCATTTGCTCTGGTGTAATTGCAACTATCTTATTTTTTAAAGCGACTGATATGGTTAAAGGAGATATGCAGCAACTTGCAACTGTTGAAGCAACACAATCTATGGAGGTGTTTTTTGCTATTATCGGAGAACTAATCTTATTACATTCTTCATTCCCCTCTATTTTATCTTGGTGTGGCATGTTTGTAATAATGCTAGGAATGATAGCACACAGTTATGTTTCCCATAAAGGGGAAACGGTACATAATCAAAATATTAGTGCTTAATTGATATTTTAAAATGTACAGTATCAACCCCTTTCTAGCTAGTAAAAGTACTGTTATTATTATAAGTTTTATGTCAGAAATTGATTAAGTAAAAGAATATGAACAAAAGCCGATACCCTTAATATATAGGGAAATCGGCTTTTTCTTTATAAACATTTTTCTTAGCTTCCTTTACATTAAAGGATTAGTTTGTATATTTGAGGAGATGTGCGAGACAGGTGTATATTTAGAATAATCCAATATTCACCATTCGAATATGATAGAATAGAAGTATATCCAAAATGGAGGAATAGCAAATGAACTCAAACACAAAACAGTTTATTTATGATATCCAGCAAAGAAAAAACAATTATATAGAAAATGCTTTAATAGCAATACAACACCCTCAAAAAGAGCAATCTGAACAGGTCATTCAAAATATAGTAGAAAAGATGGATATGATGATTAGTCTAGTTACTACGTACATGAAGATTGAATCAGGATCTACGGAAGAGTTAAAAGAACTTCAGAAAGAAATTATCCATGCTCAAGCATATATCCAAAAAAGAAAATTTGAAGAAACACAGAGATAAACCCCTGTGTTTTTCTTTGGACGTCTATGAAACCAATTTGATCATTGTTTTGGCATAATCCATACAATTTGTTGAATTCGTACAATATACGGTACCGTATCTTCAATGAGCAAATGATCTGGTTTCACATCCTTTAACTTTCCTCTTACATTACCTCTTACAGTTTCAATAACCACATGTTTACCAATTACTGATTGTAATGTCTGATATACGTAGGGATTAGGCACACTTACCATATTTTGTTCACTAAAGTCATTTCCCTCCAAATAACTCATTCTATAAGACTCCCTTCTAACTTGCATTCTTTCTCCTAATATATGATATAAATCTTATATATATGCTAGAAGGATAATTCATTATAGGAACGGAAATAACATTTTAATAAGGTACGGTTTCTATTCCTAAATTGCTAAAAAACTATTTATATAAAGTTACTTTTACTAGTTAATAGGTGATGATATAGAGATATTTTGAATGTACATCTAGTTTGTTCCTTTCAGGATATGTATCATTTTAAATACGCCCTTTATTAGAATAGTGCTCATACTTTTTTTGAGATTCTTTAGTAATACGTGTGTTAAGTAAAACTACTAATAATAAAAACCTCCATATTCCCCCCCTGTAGCTCCTATGATAATCACACTACTACAAACAAGCGCAATTAATAGGATAAGCGAAACTAAATACATACGGTCATAATTCTTTGACATCTTCTGGTATTTTATGCGTTCTTTCCTTGCATCCATCTAAATTCCTCTTTGCCTTCATTATATTCTTTAGTAGTACCCTATGGATTCCCACCTTAAATAGACGAGGCTTGTCTTTGATTCGGGCCTATCTCATCTTGAAAAGTATTTACTTGATTTTGCTTAGACCCACTTATGTCTTCTTGAATAAAAAATGTGTTACATATCCTATTAAATGACACGTGCTGGAAGTTTCTGATTTTGGAGTGATATGAACCATAAGTTTTCCGGATTGGCAAGGTAATGGTGCTTTTTATTTATGGTAAATTTATGCTTCGGGTAGTTTTGATGTTTTTGAATTAAAGCTAAGGAGGAATTCTTCAACCTTGGTACCAAAAATCACCTATTATGAGCTCACAAAAGATTTTTAAGTACTTTTAATTGTGGATTTAAAACAAAGTTAAACCGTTTATATGTGGACTTTTGATAATGTAGGATTTTTTCTTATTAAGCAAACGGGCCATTTAATTGAATAATTCTAACCATTTCTAGAGGAAACGGTTAGAATTATGAGAGAAAGTTTATTCACTCGTATTTCTTTAAAACAATAGCTGCATTATGACCTCCGAAACCAAATGAGTTAGATAGACCTATATTTATTTTCACTTGGCGAGCAACAGATGGTACATAATCCAGATCACATAATGGATCAGGGTTTTCTAAGTTAATTGTTGGAGGAACTATACCTTCCTTTAAACTCATTGCTAAAGCAATTGCTTCAACTCCACCAGCTGCCCCTAACATATGACCCAACATAGATTTATTAGCTGTTACCGGAATCTGATAAGCTTGTTTTCCAAACAGCTGCTTAATAGCCATCGTTTCAGAGATGTCCCCCACTTTTGTACTTGTTGCATGGGCACTAATAACATCAACTTCTTCAGGCGATATATTGGCATTTTTTAAAGCAGATCTCATTGCAAGATAAGCACCTTTACCTTCCGGATGTGTAGCTACGATATGGTGCGCATCTGAACTTGCACCATATCCAATGACTTCTGCATAAATCTTTGCCTCTCTACGTAAAGCGTGAGATAAAGATTCTAAAATTAAAATTCCAGCTCCTTCTGACATGACAAATCCATCTCGATTTTCATCAAATGGACGACTAGCCTTAGTGGGATTATCGTTTCTTGTTGATAATGCTGTAGCGTTACCAAAGCTGGCTATTGATAAGTCTATTATAGCTGACTCTGTTCCACCCGCAAATATAACGTCAGCTTCCCCAGAACGAATTAGTCTAAAGGCTTCTCCGATAGCTGTATTTCCAATTGCGCAAGCAGAAACAGGTGACATAGAAGGCCCCATCGCATTCCACTTGATACTAATTTGTGCTGCAGCAGCATTAGACATTATGGCAGGTACTAGAGCTGGGCTAACTCTTCTTGGTCCCTTCTTCCTAAGCGCATCAACATTTTCAATCAAGGTTTCAATCCCTCCGATACCTGAACCTACGTATACGCCTAACCTTTCTACATCTATACGATCGAGGTCTAACTTAGAATCTGACCAAGCTTGTTCAGCTGCAGCCAAAGCAAATTGAGAAAAACGATCTAAACGTCTTGCTTCTTTCTTTCCTAAAACTTCATCTGCATCAAAATCTTGGACGATACCCGCAATTTTTGTTTTATGATTGATAACATCGAAAGTATCGATATTGACTATACCAGACTCCCCTTTAATTAGATTGTTCCAAAATGTTTTGATGTCGTTTCCTATAGGAGAAACTACTCCCATACCAGTAATCACAACTCTTTCCACTTTGCATTCCCTCCAATCAATAATATACTTGTATTTTACAGTCAATTTATCCTATTACAAGGGGGGGATTTATCCTAGTATAACTACTACTAGGATAAATTGATAAGATAAGGAGTTTTAAAAATGAATAATAAAACAAGGCTTAAAGCTCTGTCGGCATTCTTAAAAGCTAAGCGCGCCCAAATTAGTCCAGAATCTATTGGTTTGTCTGCCGGAAACCGGAGAAGAACACCTGGGTTACGAAGAGAAGAGGTTGCGCAGTTAGCAGGTGTAAGCACTACTTGGTATACATGGCTAGAGCAAGGAAGAGATATAAAGGTTTCTACACTCGTACTTGATTGTATTTCTAAAGCTTTGCAATTAAATATTGATGAAACCGACTACTTATATGACCTAGCATTCGAAACAAATTCAGAATTTACAAGCCAAAAAAAAGATCAATCAAAGATTAGCCCTTCTTTAATACGAATACTAGATGAGTTAACATATTGTCCGACTATCATTACGGATCGACATTGCCATATTGTAGGCTGGAATCCTGCAGCTGCTTATGTTTTTTTAGATTTTGAACAAATACCGAATGATCAAAGAAATTTGATTCGTTTAGTATTCACTAGAAAGGAATTAAAAGCATTGGCTGTCAATTGGGACCATTTTGTGAAAGGTTTTCTTGCGATTTTCCGTACCTATTATGGACGCTATTTAGACGATGAATGGTATAGCCAGTTTGTTAAAGAAATGAGTAATTCCCATCCAAAATTCCAGGATTTATGGAAAGAAAGTCAAGTGAGTAAGGCTCCAGACATGATAATTGAATTCAGACATGCTAAAGCAGGCAAAATGTTGTTTAATTTAACTTCTCTTCAAGTTCAAGGTGATATGGATTTACGGTGCAGTATCTACACGCCAGTAGGGGAAACAGATACTGAAAATAAATTAAAGCGATTAATGAAGAGGGTTTCCGTTGAAAATTAATAAAGTAGGTTCATTACATTAGCAAAATGATACTGATTATTAAACAAAGTTATTATTCCTTATGGGGAAAATGTTAACTTTACCATGGATAGATGGCGTTAGTTGAAGGAAAATAAGCTAATTTGCATTCGAATTTCTATTCTCGGTATTCCATTATAGAGCGCTTTAATGAAGGAAAAATCACAAAAATGATCAAACTTTTTTATGAAAGATAAATAGTCAATCTCAAAAGTGGAATCAATTTTGATCAAGGATTTTTCAAACTGGATTCTTTTTCTTACCATCCAAATAAAGAAAAATATTACACAAACTCAGATCCAAAAATCAGTGCAAAAAATAAAAAAGCCTAACATATTAGTCATATATAATATGTTAGGACTCTTATATTTTAGGTTTCTTTGAATTTAGTTCTTGATAACGTACGATATCCGCGTTTTGTAGTTGGTAGCCCTTGATGGGCTAGCACCACATACCCATCAACTGAAGGATTTGGTAGTTCCCACAAACGAAGAAAATGAGTTAAACTCTCATAAATAACTATAAAATAATAAAATTTTCGTTTTGGAGATACTTTAAAATATTAGTGTGATGAGCATGTAAGGTGACTCTCAATTAAAAATTTCAAAATAGCATAAGTTAACTCTTAGAAATTCATTTTTTCCAATTTATGTATAGCATTTAACTGATTGTCCGATTAATCTTCTGTGCTACTTTTAGATCCTTAGTTTTAAATCCGCTATTTATAGCCCATCTATAAAATAGAAAAGAAACAATTGAAATGAGTACCATATCCCATCCGTAAGTTATAATATTTAACCCACCAAATCTTTCACTTCCAATGTACGATATACAAATCATAAATAATAAATACCCCACAATCCATAATCCAGCTAAAAAATTCTTCTTAAATCCAACCCATTTTGTTTTTAATTGATAATAAAAATATATAGGTAAGCCCATAAGAATAATAAACATTACTTCTCCTGTTAATGGCCATCTTGCCCAATATAATGTTAATGATGCAAATATGAACCCTAAAGGCGCAATAATGTTTAATCTCCTTATATAGAAAGGACGATGAAAATTAGGTGCAGTTTTTCTCAAAGTCATTACTGTTATAGGTCCAGTAACATATGAAATTAATGTAGCTACTGAAATAACTTCAGCTAAAACACCCCATCCTTTAAATAAAAATAAAAAAACAAAACAAATCAATAAATTAAACATCATGGCAAATCTAGGCACACCATATATAGGATGTAATGTCCCAAAAACTTTTGGGAAATATCCATTCTTCTCCATTCCGTATAGCATGCGTGATGTGGTTGCCATATACGTAGTACCTGTACCAGAAGGAGATACAAAAGCATCTAAATATAATACAATAACTAGCCAATTAATATTTAGTGCTATCGCTAAATCAGCAAATGGTGAATTAAAATTTAAATTTGACCATCCGTTAATTATCATATTAGGATTCACAGCACCGATAAAAGCAATTTGTAATAATACATATATTACAGTTGCAATTAAAATGGATCCCACAACTGCCCGAGGAATGGATTTCCCTGGATTCTTTGCTTCACCAGCCATATTAATCGGGCTTTGAAAACCATTGAATGCAAAAATAACACCAGATGTTGCCATAGCAGTTAATACATTTGACCAATTAGATACATGAAAGTCCTGATGACTAGTAAAGTTCTCTCCATGAAATCCAACAAATAGCAATGCACCAATTGTAAGACCAGGAATTATAATTTTAAATATAGTAATTAACGAATTCACTTTTGCAAATAGACTAACTGTCCAATAATTTAAAAAGAAATATATGATTATAAGTAAAGAAGCAGCTGCAAGACCTTTTGAAGTCAGCATTCCATTATCCACTAAATCTTTGGCCCAACTTGCCCACTCCCAAGGCCACGAGCTCATATATTGTATTGAGGCTATAGCTTCAACCGGAATAACTGAGACGATGGCTATCCAATTAGCCCATGCAGCAATAAATCCTACGAAATCTCCATGTGAATATTGGGTATATTTTACCATTCCGCCAGCCTCTGGAATCATGGCTCCTAACTCGCTATATGGTAAGGCAATAAATAATATTACAATCATTCCTAAGACCCAAGAAAAGATAGCGGCCCCCCCTGATATTTTGGCGGCCTTCCATGCACCAAATAACCAGCCAGATCCTAAAATCGAACCAATCCCAGTCATTGTAAGTGCAAAGGTTCCTAGCTTACGTTTCATATTTTTCATTTTTCACACGCTCCTCGTTTACAAAATAAATGGAATCCTCTTATTCATTAACCTTTTACTCATATATATTCCCCCCTTTTTATTTAAAGTAAGAATGTAAGTTTTATAGACTAATTCACTATAAAGTTTATCTCCAATCAACTCTTTATAATGTATATATACCCTCTATAACTCTCTCTAAACCTAAAAACTTTTAACTACATTTGTTACGGAAAAACATCATAATCTAGTATGCCTCTATATTGAGGGTTCAACGAATCATGTTAGTGAAACACTAATAACCACATTTGTAAGAGCCTACCTCTGCGTTAAGAATATTTTAGTTCTAATAGACGAAGTTCATGTTGTCTATGTTCTTAATTTGATAGGCATGGGATGTTCCCCCACATGCATTCAAGATAGACACGGAAATGAAGGAAACTGTTATAGAAATTTCTATATTTCTTTGGTAATTTATCGCTCCTTTCTTACAAAAAACTCAACTCTATTACGTCAAAAAGGTTCTGTATGAAAATATGTAGAATTAGTACATATACGGTATTTTATAAATAAAGAGGTGATTGTGTTGAATTATTTAACAAAATCAAAAAACTCATCAACAGGTCTGAGAGGGTATTTGGAATCCTATCCGTTAACTTCATTTTTTGTAATGGCATATTTATTCTCATGGGCTGTATTAATCCCATTTATCTTATCCCAATGGGGTATTTTCCCTAAAACAAAGGCATTTGATATTTTCTTTTTTGCCAATGCATTTGCAGGCCCAATGTTAGCAGCGTGTATCATGTTTCGAACTCTTGAAGGCAAAGAGTCATGGAAAAAAGTTAGAAAAAGCATTCTACCTACTAAGGTCGGTTTGAAGTGGTACTTGTTTACTTTCATCGTTATCACCGCTGCAATGTTTCTGGGGATGGTGATAGTAAATGGAGAGATACCTACTTTCCGTGACCTTAATTTTGAATTTTTTATAACCTATCTCTTCTCTTTTGTAGCAATTTTCTTTCTCGGTGGGCCTTTACCCGAGGAAATCGGATGGCGTGGTTTCGCTCTGCCTCGATTACAATCGAAATTTGGACCGTTAAAAGCAACATTACTTCTTAGTGTTTTGTGGGCTTTTTGGCATCTTCCGCATTTCTTAACGGCTGCACAAAGGGGTGGCCCGGGTTCTGACCTTTCTCTCCTATATATCCATTTGCCAATTTTTATTTTACTATGTTTGCCCATCTCAATTATTCTTACTTGGGTCTATAACTGCAATCAAGGTAACTTATTTATTGTCATGCTAATTCATGCGAGTGTAAATACGTTTAGTTTGGTACAAACTCATTCCACCAACCCTGTTTTAAAGAATACGGATATATTTGTAGTGATAGGATTGGGATTTGTTGCTTTACTTATTCTTATTTTCACACGAGGCAACCTGGGATATAAACAAACTTTTAATGAAGTAGAGTTCAGTAACAATGAAAATATTGGTAAATAGAAACAAAAATCATAGAATAATAGGTTGATGACAATAGTGTACCGCCACACGACTATCAAGTTAAAAATCATATTCTTCTCCAAAACAAAAAACGTCATTCCTTATTCAAGATGAAATACAATTGTTTGCAAAGAGATTCTCCCGATATTTGGTATCATATACCTTTGATAAATTAGATAGAAAAATAGGATCTTTTCAACAGGAAAAGAATTTATAGTGGAAAGAATATATTTATATTGATTATAATAATGTGTTTTGAATTGTACCTTTAAGGAGGCGTTGTCGATGAGAAAATATTTCTATTTGATTGGGCAAAAAAACAAGAGGATAACGTATCACTAGCACATAAACTACGTGCTTCCTCTTCAATATTGGAAGGAGAGTATCAGATTGAATAAGATTTATTTAAAGGCCATTGACAAAAGTAATTGGGAAGAAGCGATTAAACTTTCTGTTACAGAAAAACAACAAACATTTATTGCATCCAACCTTTATTCTATCGCAGAAGTTCAATTTCTAGATAATTTCTATGCAAACGGTATTTATCTTGATGAAAAAATGATAGGATTTACTATGTTTGGGATAGATCCTGATGATAATAATTATTGGATTTATAGACTTATGATTGATGAAAAATTTCAAGGACAAGGTATAGGTAAACAAGCTATACATCTGGTAATTGATGAGATAAGAAGAAATAATACCGCAAACATTTCTATAATAATGATTGGATATGCTCCTGAAAACCTTACAGCTAAATTTATATATAAAAAAGCAGGATTTATTGAAACTGAATTATCATCTTGGGGTGAACAGTTAGCTAAGTATTCCTTATAAGCACTTGAATTCTGCACATTAACTATTAGACATATTCAAGAAAAGAGTCTAATAATATAGTAATGCAGATAGGAAATGATTAAACTTTTTATAAAAGAATCAATCAACTGAAAATATTAAGAGTGTGTTTTGATTAACTTTTTTCAAAACACGCTCTTTTCTATGATTATTCATCAAATTTATTAGTATCAATTTGAATAAGCTTCATTTAAAAACAAAAACAATGTTCAAATAAAATTACGTCTAAATTGAACATACAGCCATAATTTGCTGTTTTCTAAGCTCAAAGTTTACCTCTCCAATAAGTGGAAATACTAAAACTATAAAGCATAAGATGGCCATTTTGTCCATCTTATGCTTCTTGTAGTTTACGATAAGCTTTTATTATTTAATTTTAATTTTGTTATTTTACAAGTATTCAGTTGCAATCCGGTCCTATTTACGGTTCTCCTATTTGTACAATCTATTTATTTTGTGCAATCTTAGCACCTTCATATAATTTATCCGTATAATTTTTAAGGTCCTGCCAATTATCCTTTGCTGTATTAAGATCTGCTCTTATAATCTCATCAAACAAGTCTAGACTAATGTTGTCAACACTGTCAATCAATGATTTATATTTTTTCTCCACTGTCCCCCACTGAGTCTTTATATTTTCAAGAGCAGTAACAGCTGTACCAACTGTTGCAGCCATATGTTCCGTTTTATTTTTAGCATCAGTCAAAATAACTACTTCTGCCTCTGCTCCAGAAATTCTGGACTTTAATTGTTCTATTTCTTGTTGTGCAGATGCGATATTCTTGTCAGTAGTGACAATCAATGGTATACCAATCGGAGGCATAAATACAGATAAAGCTATATAGCCACCACGTTTATCATAGTTTTCTTTAATTGTATTATTACAATTCTCAATTCGTTGTTGTAGAAGCGGAATACCAGCGTTCGTACTTTCTAGAATATTCTCCAATTGATTGAAATCTTCTTTGAAATTTCTTGTATTTTCTGCTATTTCACCTTGAAAATTTTTTAATTTTTCTAACAATATATCTAATTTTTGACTATTGTACAAAATACTATTGTACAAATTTTCTAGTTCATATTTTAATTTCTCTGTATCTTTTTGCTCTATAGCAGCTAGTAAAAGCTTATAACTTGCTTGAAACGTATCATTATAATTTACAATATTCTGATGCGTGTACATAATACGAGTTTTAAAATACATGAACCAAAAGTCGGCATTCTCTACTGCATCCCGTTGATGCTTAATCATGTTTGCTTGTAAATCACCATTTATAGAACTTATTTTACTTAAATCTGTCAGCTGTTGATTACTGATTGTATTGGCATATGAATCCATTGTAAGGATATTTGCCACCATTTTTCCCATTACTTCTTTAAATTCACCAGGACCAAGGGAATAGTTCTTCAAACTTTCTTGCTGTTGGGACACAGTTTGTTCTGCTGCCAAAGTATGAAGTGGAATTACATTACTCGCTGCCATTCCCGTAATGATTGTTGACAAAATAATTTTCTTATATAAATTCTTATTCATCTTTTTCACCTACTCTTTCACATGCATCACATATTTTATTAGATTCATAAGCTTCTATTCTTTACTTCAAATGAATTATGATTATTGCAAATAAAACAACATATTAAAATAGAGATACTTGTACTTTCTTATTCTATATTCTTTATTAAGTTTCATAACTATATAGGAAGTCTCCTGCTCAAACTTGAACAGGAGACTTCCATTATGTGTTCTTCAAAAGAGACACTCAGTATATTATATTTTTCATTACTTCAGCAATTTCTTGAAGTAATATTATTATTTCAAGAACGAAATCTCACTACTTTGAATATTTTCAGCATACTTTCTAATCTGCTCCCAATGTTCCTTCGCTGTATCCAGATCTGCTGTGATATCCATAGCAAGGAATTCTGGGTCAACCTTTTTAGCTTTATCAATCAGTGCATCATATTTTGTACCCATTACATCCCACGTAGTCTTTATATTTTCAAGAGAGACAATAGCTTTATCAATTGTATCTGTTAAATTTTTAATATCACCTTGTACTATCGTTAACCTACCTGACTGTAGTTTCGCCATTGAAATATTTTGTGTTAGCTTTATAATTTCTTCTTGTGCCTTGATTATTTGCTGCTGCGATGAAACAACTCCGAATATCGAGCCTCCTAATCCAGCTGCACCAAGAGGCGCAAAAGGTGAAAGAATTAAGTATACACTAAAAGCAGTTGCAACCGACGATCCAATATAAATTTTGTTATTTTCATCAATTAATGCTTTATTTGCTTCGATTTGTTGCTGGAACAGTGGAATTCCAGCTTCTTCACCAGTTAAAATATTTACGATCTTTTCAGCATTCCCTTTTAAATTTTGTGTATCTTTTTCTAATTTGCCGCGAAAACTTTTCAAATCATCCACTAATTTGGTAACTTCACCTTTATTCTGTGAAATTTCACCATTCAACTTTGTAAGCAAAGCTGTTAGTTTGACTGGATCATTTTTATATTGTAATAAATAACGAGAATAATTTTGGAATGTTGTATCATAACTGATAATATTTTGATTCGTCGTAATTATTCCTGATTTTAAATTATTTAACCAGTATGTTGCATTTTCTCTAGTAATATTTTGGTTGGTTTTAATGTCTGTTTTTAAATCATCGCCAACTGAAGGTAAACCATCCAAATTAATATCTGCTTGTTTAAGTATAGTTAAAGCATACAGGTCCATTACCAACATATTGGATTTAGTATCCTTCATCGCATTATCAAGCCCTGTTGGCCCAAGGTAATAACTAGGGTATTTAAGGTCTTGATTTGCATAAACAGGTGCTGGTTCCTCTGCTGAGGCATATGATGGCATAATGCCACCCGCTACTATTGTTGCTATTAATGTAGATAAGACCATTACTTTATAAGGTTTTTTCATTACATTTTTCTCTCCTTACATTATATTATTAGGAATTTTTGTTATTCCTTCTACAAATTTCATCCTGTTACTTTTATTTTTGTAACACTCTCTTGATATTCCGTTGTTTGTTTGTTCAATTCATCAGTAAACTGTTTAAGCTCTTTTAATCGTGCTTGTAATGAATTAGAATCTATTTTCGTATCAGCATTAAGACTTGTCCCCGTTTGAATCATTATATTATTAAAGGTGTCCCAACTACTTACTAGATTGTCAAAACTCTGAGTTTGATTTTTAACTGTTCTTGTAAAGTTATTTAATTGCTGCTCAATTAGTGTCATTTGAGTTGCTTGCACTTCAATATTCGATAAATTTTGTACCAATTGAATTAGTTTCTGTTGCTTCTGAGCAATAGCTTTATTCAGTTCTGTTACTTTATCATTTTTGAGTTGTCCATATTGGTTATAAATCGCTTCCAAATTAGACACGTCTACAGTTTTATCCTTAACTCCGTCTTTCAAAATATTAATAACCGACTTTGTAATATTTAAAGAACCATCTAGATTTTCTTTTGGTAGATCTAGAAGTTTTTCAAAATCTTCTTGAATGCCTGCATTAAGTTGTCCCATTTCTGTTCTTAATTTTTCAATGTCTCCGTTTGAACTCTTATAAGATTCAAACGCTCTGGTAACTTTAATTGAAAATTTATTACTATCTTCAACCAAAACGTCTTTAAAATTCTTTAAGTCTTCTGAATTTATTTTCATATTATACTGAATTTTTTGCACGTCACCTTGAAGTAAATTAAAAATACGCACAAATAATGCTTTTGCTTGCGGATCCTCATTCATTTTTCCAGCTAGTTCAACCAAAGTATCATAATAATTTATAAATCTTATTCCGAAACTCTTTATGTCCTGATTTACTTTGAATAAATTGGGATTATATACATCCAGCCAGTCTCGAACATGGTTTCTTGCAGTACCTTGATCAGTTGTTATTCCATATATAGTATTTACATCAAGGTCTGGTTGCTGTAATATGATTAGCCCATATCCTTGAATTAATGGCGTCTGTGATCCTAATTTCGTAATCGAATTTGATAACCTATCCATAGCGGGCCCAAGTATACTACTTGGTTGTAAATAAGTTGTATTACTTTCTGCAAAAGTATTTACAGGTGAGAAGCAACTTGTAGATACTGCTGTAACTAATAACCCTGCGACTAACGCTTTTTTCATAGTGATCCCCCATTTATTGGTGTCTTTTGATAAAATAGTTGGACTAAATTTTAATTAATTTGAAATCCAACACTAAAACTATTAATCTATATAGATTATTTTAAAGATGAATTTTAAGGAATATAAATATAGATTGTAAACATTTGTACATAATGCTCTACTATAAACTTATTCCCTAAGTCATTACATAAAAGGCATATACGAAGATAATCTTGATTTTATATGTCTTAAAATGTAACTAACATCTTGTGCCCTTATTAAAACATCAAATTTTCAGTGCGTATATAGTAAAATTTTGTTGATTTTTGTATAATTTTGTCCTTTTTTTGTTTTTCATCTTAATTATTTAATATGTGTACACATTAAAATACTATACTTCTAAAATTGCTATGGAACTTCACCCCTATAATTAAAATAATTATAATTTAATATTACTGATAAAAAGATACCTAATTTAATTTAACTAGGTGAATTTTCATTTCTGAAAAATTATTTTAGTATAGTTTTTAGTACTCTTCACTTTTTTCTTCCTCTATATGGATATGTAAAATTGCATATCCATATAGAGGAAAGTTAACTATTATATATACATGGTCATAAGTGGTAATTTTCCAAATAACTATTATGTACTACCACTACATCTATATTAAGTTTCTATAACTTGTTGAAAACGTTAGGGTAACAGAACTTATCCATTACTTCTATAACAATTATTCGTTGGTTTCATCAGTCTTGGACAAAAGAATCCGACATGATTTAAAACAACTAAATGCCCCCTATAAAGTCAATGAAACATATATGGGGTACCCTCACATCGCTATCAAACTAAGAAAATACAACTCCCCCCAGAACAAAATTTTGTGCTAACTTGTAACAAGATAGCTCTTTCGTTTTTAGATTATTAATTTCTTAGGTAGAAATGATAGCGGTACATTATTGGTTACATAAAAAAGTGCCAATCTTGTCGATAATTTTATCATTTTAGTCAAGGAGACTCCTTCCTCAAGGAACGCGAAGTGAGTAGGTGGAGATGAATTAATTGGCATAGGACCAAAAATATCAGAATTTTCGGAAGTTCAAAGTGCTTAAGCGTGGTATTATTTAAGTTTTTTCATTGAGAATGCATAAATACAAACAAAACCAGTAACACATCTTTTCTGTGCCTTACTGGTTTTGTTAAAGGTCATCTTAAATTGTAGCTAGTTCAAAGCAATTGTAAATTCTGAGTTCGGTGCGCCAGCAAATACAACCGTCCCGTTCTCTGGTAGTTTCACTTTGTTGTTGTCACTAACAACCGTAAAATTAACGCATACGCCATTCTCATCATACACCGCGAATGAACTTCCTGATGGCAACTCCACAGTCATCGTTTTCCCTGCTGCCTCTTGCGGGATTGTAAACCATTTCGCATGCCCATTTTTTTGCAGTGTAACTTTCGATAATAGACCTGTATCAAGGGATTTTACGTTAGATTCACTGACGTATAAAAAGCTGGCCATCTCCATATATTCAGTACCATCCTCTGTATAGAAATGAGCTTCCTTTGTATCCCGCCCATTTATCACAGGAATCTGAATTTGATGCGTCGCCGTATTCGGACCTGTAATTTGTTTGCCGTCCCAATAGCCATCTTTGAGCGTAATTTGTGTGTTAAGAGGTATTAGCTTTCCTAGATAGTTTATAGAATTAAATTTTTCGTTAACGAGGTAGAATCTGCCACCCTCGCGCTTGGTCCATGCAGCAGCTGTTTTCTTCGGTAACACATTGTTTTCTAATTTTTGGGCTAAATATTGAGTCAGCACAGTTTGCCCCAATCCCGGCGATAATTCATATGTGCTCTCTCTCAAATAAACTTTTCCATTCTTCTCAGTAACGAAGTTAAGCTTGGAGGTACCCTTCTCATTTATAAAGCTTCCATCCGCCGTATATACATATTTTTCTTCCGGTTTAGTTGGTAAAAACAGTTCTCCCTTCTTCGTAATTTCTATTTTGAAATGGCTTTGGATATTTCCATAAAAACCCGCTTTTTTTACCACGTCTTGAGGTACTTTAGCCTTGACTGGCTTGCCAAAGGATTTATCTGGTTTTATATCCTTAATTGTCCCTTTCTCTTTAAGTCTAGTTAACAGTAATTTGTTTGCCAACAGTTGATTTGTCGTGCTGGAGCCGCCGGAGGACAATACAACTGCTGCCATCTTCTGTTCTGGAAGCACGACCAATGTAGCATGTTGTAGCATCGTATCCCCTCCCTTAGCCAACGCTTTTATCCCATATTCACTAAATGGGTATAGTTTCACACTATCCCAGCCAAGACCATAGTTGAACACATTATCGCTATCTCCTGGCCACATTCCTTTTTTATATTCTTCTTGTTCCATCGCCTTAACTGCTTTATTAGAGAGAATTTCTTTTCCCCGCCCCATAAATACTTGTGAGAATCGCACCACATCTTCTGCAGTAGAAGAGATTCCTCCCGTACCAATCAAATTTACCATTTCACTTGGAAGCTGTCCCTGGTATGTCGGAGAATACTGTCCAGCCCGCTTTTCGTCTTCCCATTTGTCTTGCGATGTTATCGTATGATTCAGTTTTAATGGCTCTGTAAACTTTTGATGTAGAAATTCAGTAAAACTCATACCGCTGACTCTTTCTACCAAAATCTCAGCCAGCGTAAAACCGTCATTACAGTATACTGAGAACGCACCAGGATCTGCCTTCAAGTTTTGGTTGGACAATTGTTGCAACAAGATATCATGGGCATGGACATCCTTATCTTTAAATAAAAATGCATTATTGTACGTGGAACCTTGCAAACCCGAGGAGTGATTCAACAACATACGCGGTGTAATACGCTTATATCGTTTATCTTTCATTTTGAAATCAGGAATATAGCGGGCAACAGGAGCATCCAAATCAACTTTTCCTTCGTCTACTAGTTTCATAACAGCCGCAGCTGTATATACTTTACTGGTTGAACCAATTCCGTATAGAGTATCTTTGGTTAGTGGCTCTTTCCCTTCTATGTCGTTCTTGCCTGTCTGCCCCGACAAAATAAGTTTACCATTATCAATCAGCGCATACTGCACGCTAGTTGTCTCATAGGACTTCGTGAGTAGTTCAGCGTTCTCTGCAGCAATTTTCTCCAAATCTTTGCTAGCAACTTCTTGGCTAGCTACAACCGGATCCTTACTGCTAGAAGATGCTAGCGCTCCTGTTGGTAGGCTCATCGTTAGAGCCAAGGTAGCGGCTAACACCCCAGATAATTTATTTTCCATAAGAAAAATGCCTCCTTAGATAAATAATCGATTTCATCTTTTATTTATTCAATTACAAACATCACATAAACTACTATTCCGCCTTTATCCCTACTGTCTAAATTCAACAGTAAAATACTTTTAAAAAGAACAGGATTCTCGGCTCTACCCATACTGTTCAAATTGACGATCAACATATGCCTACCTCTAGCAAAAATATCAAATCCTGGGATACACCTGTATGTCCCAATATTGGGACACTGTTAGGAAGTATAGTTTCATAGATTCCTAGACCATATCCATTGATTCCTCCCTTTCCTGTAGGAACTGTAGTGATTATCCCGGGGTATCCAAGTTGCACTGTATTTCGCATTGCTTGTTCGACGGAAGTACGATCTCGTTGTGTACTTATTTGTAATGAACTAAGTATATTTTGAGTGGAACCTGTTTTTATAATTGAAGTTAGTGTTAGGTATAATAAAGAAGTTCCGGCAATGAAAAGTGCCAAATCTGCAAATGGAAGTTAACTATATATTTTCATAAGACACTCTTCCCCTCTATTCATATAGTATGGGCGGTTGTATATTATTTCTTACTAACTACACAGAGATCATCTTTATATTGATTGTTTTTACAAGCACCATTCTGTCATAACCAAGGGTAAATCCTCTCTTTCTTACACGTATGTTAGTACCATAAATTACTTTTTCATTTAGAATGTTCTTATTACTAGTTTGTTTTTCGTATAAATTTATCCTATTTCCCCTCTCTCTTTTAAGCTTCTCTATATTTGTATCCTATACAATAAAAATTTCTTTTTTCTTATCCATTTCTTACAATTTCCTTACGTTCAAATCACTTCTATAATTAGGTGGTTTTTATTTTAAAATCTCCAGGATAATAAAAGCTTATATAATCCCACAACTTCATAGAAGATGGATTAATAACCCTGCGCCAAATTATCATGCTCATCTCTGCTATTTCCTTGGATTCCCCCCTCAACCTTTACCACAGTTCCAACCAGCATCAACACTTCTTCATGTTCTTATTAATAGTAATAACTAATCAACTCCTTACCTGAAAATAAATTAATATAGAAAAAGAGAGATAAGGTTAAAATACCTTTATCTCTCTTTTTCACTCACATAATATGCGAAGGATTTTTTTGTTTTGGGGTTAATCTGTTTTCTTAGTTTGATGGATGTGTGATGCTATCCCATTGCTATCAATCTAACAAAATAAAATGCCCCCTAAAATGAAAAAATCCGCTAATCTTTCTGTAGCATCATAAGAAGGGATGGCGTTTTTATGTCTGTGTCTGACGAATTACAACTATTTGCTCAAGAGATTCAAAGTTTTTCACCTCCAAATACCTTACGGAATCTTGCTAGAGATATTGGGTTTATACGACGAACCAGTAAGTACCAAGCAAAAGATTTAGCAGCTTTATGTGTATGAGTGAGCCAAAATGTAGCTATGACTTCTTTAACTCAGTTATCTAGCTATTTAGAAGCATCAACAGAATTACCCATCTGCCCTGAGGGATTGAATCAATGGTTTAATAAAACGGCCATCCAACTTTTACAACACCTACTAGCCGAACTACTAAGTAAAAAATGACCTCATATATGTCGATTCCTTCTCCATATACTTCTGTTTTCAAGCGGATTCGTATGTTAGATTTAACTACATTCTCCTAATTAATTTAATGTATGGGATAATAATAGCTTAATTTTTAATAATGTTCATTTATACCGTCTACTAAGCAATTTAAACCAATCTTCTACTCAAACTGAAGCTTATTAATGAACCTCACTAGTATGTTTGAAGGTTGCTTGTCTTTACTAAGGACCCATCCATAAGAAAGAGGCTCTAGGTTAGGTACATCTAATACAATAGAAAGCATTTCTTTTTGATTATTTAATAGATTATGTTTGAATGAATAATCCAATCCAATTGTAATAGCTAGTTCTTGCTTCACTGCATTTTCTATTGCTTGCGTATTATTAGAGATGAATAATATATCCACATTCCCATACTTAGAAAATAACTTATTAATGCTATCCCGAATGTATTCATCATCATATAAAACCAAATCCTGATTTATTAACTGTTCTGGTACAAGGATTTTCTCTAATGCAAGTGGAGAATTTTTATTAACTCCCACAACTATTTTAACGTCTATTATTTTTTTAAATGTAAAATTATTATGCCTCTCTCTAAACTTCTCTGATGATGCAATAAATCCAATATCAATCTCGCCTTGTTGAAGGTCTTCTAGTATTTTTTTATGATCTTTTTCATAAACCTTTATATTTACATAAGGATGCTCCTTTTTGAATGTCGAAATTATATTTATTAGTACATGCATAGGCCCAGGGATTGTCGCAATTCTTAACTCCCCGTTTAAAGTATGATTGTAGATTTGCGCTTCTTCTTTCAATTCTTTTACTTGCAGTAGAATATCACTAGCTTTTTTTATAATCGATTTCCCCTCGGAAGTCGGAACTGCCCCCAACCCTCGTGAACGTGCGAAGAGTTTTACTCCCAGTTCATTTTCTAACAAGGAAATAGATTGACTAATTGCTGATAAAGTAACGTGAGACTGGAGTGCAGCCTTAGTAAATGATCCAGTATTCGCTACCGCTACGATATACTCCATTTGTTCAAAATTCATCTTAATACTCCCTTTATTAAGATTTACTTAATTATTAGTAAATATATCTAAATTTTAATGAATTATAAATAGAGTTACAATACAGATAGTTGTTATTAATCTTTCAATTAATAACAATTTTGTATAAACACATTTAACATTCATTATATAAAAATAAAGGAGATGGATAACACTAAACCCGAGAAGAGTCGCTTTTATCACTGGTCGAGACAGAAAAATTGGTAAAGAAACTACATAAAAGTTTGCTCAAAAGGAAATCAAGTTGTAATAGCTAATTTTAATGTGGAGCTAGGTAATGCAACCGCTATAGCCATCTAGGAAAATGCTGGAGGATCGATTGTTATAAAAACAAATGTTTCAAAGTTTAAAGGAACTGAGTGATTAATAGAAAAAACTGTTCAAGCTTTTGAAAGAATTTACATTATGTTTAACAATGCCGGTATTGGCTATCCCACTGCTGTTTTAGAACATGACTTGAATGATTACCATCGTATCATTTATATCAATCAACACGGCGGAACCTATGGTATTATTGGCACCGCTAAAAAACGCGTGAATTACATATTCATGGTGTAATTATTAATATTGCCTCTGTTTTTAGTTTTCTAGCATCAATAGGTACTTATGTTTATCCTGTTTCAAAGGGTGCTGTTATTATGATGACAAAACAAAATCAGCAACTTTAGAGTAAGACGATTATGGAATACGGATATTTGCAATTGCACAAGCAATTGTTGATACACCTATTAGCTGGTATCCAGATAGCAGGTAATGCAACTAAAAATAACGAAAAATCAAGGATATGCATCATTTAAATAAGCATTATTAATATGATTAAAAACTTATTACTAAACAAAAAATTTATAGAAATACTATGATGTTTACTAATCAAATGGAAAGTAGGTATTATATATGTGCGGAATAGCGGGATGGGTTGATTGGTCAATGGACCTTTCTAAACAAAAAGAAACTTTAAAAAACATGACAAATTCTATTATACATCGTGGACCAGATGCAGAAGGATTTTGGTTCTCTAAACATGCAGCTTTTGGTCACCGTCGTCTTATTGTAATTGATCCTGAAGGTGGTCTACAACCCATGTTGTATAAGGATGAGGAGACAACTGTTTCACTAACATTTAATGGAGAAATTTATAACTACCAAGAACTACGTATTGAACTAGAGCATTTGGGCCATGTATTTCAAACAAAATCAGATACCGAGGTATTATTACACGCATATCTAGAATGGAAAGAGGATTGTGTACAACACCTTAACGGGATTTTCGCCTTTGGTATTTGGGACGAGAAATTGCAACGACTCATGTTAGCCCGTGATCATTTAGGGGTGAAACCACTCTTTTTTGCACAACGTGATAATTCGGTTATCTTCGGATCTGAAATAAAAGTATTACTTTCTCATCCAAATGTACAAGCAGAGGTAGATACAGAAGGACTTTCCGAAATCTTCTGTCTTGGTCCAATGCGAACACCTGGTCATGCAGTATTTAAAGATTTACATGAAGTGCGCGGGGGACACTACATTCTGTTTACTACTAATAAAACTGAAAGTAAGCAATACTGGAAACTAGAAAGCAAACCACATACAGATGATATAAATACTACAGTTAATACAATTCAATCTATTTTAGAGGATACAGTGAAACGACAATTAGTTGCCGATAGACCCGTGGTTACTATGTTATCAGGAGGTTTAGATTCCAGTGGTTTAACTGGGTTAGCAGGAAATGAATTCAAACAAATCGGAAAGACACTTCATACTTATTCTCTAACTTTTACAAATGAAGAACGAGATTTCGAAGAAGATTTTCTTCGCCGTGATCGGGATGAACCTTGGGTACAACGTGTATCTGAGCATGTTGGAACACAACATCATTCTTTTGAATTAGGATCTGAAAAGCTCATTGAAAATTTATTAATTCCAATGAGGGCTCGTGACTTACCAGGTGTTGGGGAACTTGAAACATCTTTATATCTTCTCTTTAAAGAAATGAAAAAAGATGCTACAGTAGCCCTTTCAGGAGAATCAGCAGATGAAGTTTTTTCTGGATATCCTTGGTTCCATCAAGAAGAGTTTTTAAAAGCGGATATTTTCCCTTGGAATGTAAACTATTCTTATATTACAGAAATTTTATCAGAAGACTTAAAAACAAAAATAAATCCTATCAACTATCAAAAACAACGTTTTCAAGAAGCTGTAAATGAAATACCCTTTTTAGAAGGAGAAAATGATATACAAGCAAAACAACGTCAAATGTCTTATATGTTTATTACACGCTTCCTACCTTTTATGTTAGAGAGAAAAGACCGTACTAGCATGATGACAGGTTTTGAAGTACGTGTTCCATTTTGTGATTATAGACTGGTTGAATATCTCTGGAATGTACCGTTTGAAATAAAAAGTATCGATAATATTGAAAAGGGAATTTTACGTCGAGCTTTCCAGAATGTTCTTCCCACAGATGTATGTTATCGTAAAAAAAGTGCATATCCAAGTACAAAAGATAACACCTATTTACAAGGAATTAGTGTATGGATGCTAGATGTATTAAACGATAATACCTCTCCTATTCTACCTCTTATTAACGTAGAAAAGGTTCGTTCAATTGCACTAGGTACAGATGAAATCATTAATGGTAATGAGGCTAGAGGTTTAATTGATTATCTACTTCAAGTGAATAGCTGGCTTCAAGAATATCAAATTAAACTTATCTAAAATATATTCGATAGATAGCAAAGTAACATTTTATATATGTCGAACAATTAGGATGGATCCCTGCCATCCCTTGTTCGAAGCCAATTCATCTCCCGCCTACTCACTGGGCTGTAACTCTTCACGCTCCTTGAGGAAGGAGTCTTCTTGGCTAAAATGATAGAAACCGTAAAGATTAGAAATCCTTACGGTTTTTATTTGGATTATTTACATGCGTTGCGTATTCGGATCTATATAGTTATTCTGAATCACTTTATTTTTAAAAATTTAACTTCATTAGATTTATTTAATTGTAGCCTCCACTTTTATTTGTTCTTTTTGGGTATTGTTATCTATAGCTATATATATTTTTTCAATTTTATAGACGGTATTTCTTGGCAATAATAATTCGTATTGCCCTGGGTACGCAGTCAAGTCATCTGAATTCATATAAGCACCATGAGTCCCAGAGCCTACCTTAAATTCTGTCATAACTGGTCTTGTTTTGGCATATCCGGCATCAATAAGTATAGAAGTGCTTATATACCCAAATTCTGTTGTTGTTTTTCCTTGGAATTTTTTTTGTATTTCCTTGAATTTCTCCCTATCAACCTTGCCGTTTTTTATTATGGAATTATCATACTCCTTTCCAAAAATCCATGCATCATCCCCTCGATACACTTTTATATTGTCATTCACTTTTGCCTCTTTTCTATTTAATGCTTTATCTAAGGATTCAATTTTTTTCTTCATTGTAGGATCAGAATCTAATTTACCCGCATGCATTCTTAAAAATTCATTATACGGTCTTGCATTTTTTGTATAATCTCTTATGGCAGATTTCTCTTCTTTACTCCACTTATTAAATTGTTTTTTCCCCCAAGCATCAGCTTCTTCTTTGTTTGTACACAGCTTATATTTGTCTACATTATTACAGTCCTTGGGTTTTGACGGTATATTTCCTATATATTTTGATGTAGATTGAACCGTCACATTATCATTTGGCTCACTCATCGCAAATGTAGATGTAGTACCACCAAATACAGTTAAGCTTAATGATAGAATAGTAGCTATAGCTAGACTTTGTTTTTTCATATTAAAACTCCTCTCATTCTGTATTTTTTAAAAATTAAAGGTTGCCATACCAAAGGAACAAACTTATTTATTGAACATTATTTATTAATTTGTTTGTATCAAATCTCAGAGTCCTTAATTATCTCCTATTAAATTTTTTTGATTCTGCCAAATTATAAAGAACCCTATAATAAGAGGTATCCATTCTCCAAAACTATGTTTATATAGATACGTAAAGCCATCATGACTATGAACTTTTATAAATAGATAACATAGTTATAAAACAAAAGAAAAATATCATTATAAAAATAGTATTCATTTCAAAGAATAAACAACCCCATAAGAACTCGTATCTAAATAGTTATTCCTACAATTTATCTCTGGTTATTTATTGTATATAAAGTGAAGTACGCATTGTATTGAATGGGAAATTAATAGAGGTTTTTTGATATTCAAATGTCCCCTGTTGATGCCCAGATGCATCCCATTTATAATACCAACCAACAATTGGGTTGCCCCCAATTACAGTTGATCCAATACTCTTTACTGATGAACCATTCATTTTTGCAATTGGATTTTGTCCATACCCAATTTCTTTTGTGTAAATATATAGGTAACTTCCCCCATGGTTTCTTGCTGTACTAAAGCTATTAGTATTGATAGTCTCTATCCCACCTTGCTCAGACTCTACTTGTACAACGTTTAATGAAGATAATGGTGCTGCAGGACCAGCAGATGCCTCTGTTGCCATTCCTAAACCTACAAATGTAATGATTGCTAACGATGAAATCCCTAAAGCTACTTTTTTAAACATATAAGATCCCTTCCCTCCATTTATTGTATATCATCACAAACATAACTTTATTCCCTAAATATGTAAATAATTTGAAGTTTTATAAATATAAGATGGAATATTCTGTTTTATATTTCTACAGCTTTATCAACACAAGAGATAGGATTTTCAAAGCATTTAGAGGTCACACCACATCGCTATCAAGCTAACAAAACAAAATACCCCTAAAACGAAAAAGATAGGAAGAAAATAATAAAAAGCTTATCATTATTTACTAAAAGATAAGCTTTTTTGTCTATACTTATTGAATTTTATTGGATTTATTCCATGCTAATATAGTAATAAAATATTGAATACCGAACAAAATAATAACAAGTAGAATAAACTTAATACATACTAAGATCCATCCAACAATATCTTGAGGTAATTGATTATGATATGTAGTGTAGGCTACACCAGAAAAAGATAAAATAAGAGTATAAGATAATTTAGCTTTTAATTTTTGTTTTAATTTTTCCTTGTTATCGATTTCTGGTTCGTAAACACCAGCTAAAATGGATCTAATAAAGAAGAATACCATATAACAGATAATGATACCAAGAGCTGTAGCCCATTCTAGAAACGGCCTTTGTAAGTATACGCCCCTTATTATTAAATCTAAGAAGGCTAGCAATAAAACCACAATTCCAGATTGAGCCCAAATTTTCATTTCGATTTGTTGAATTCTTTCATCTGAATGTGTACTGAGTGAAAATAAATTTTTAAATTTTTCCATTCTATTTTTCCTCCCAAAATAATTCATCTAAAGTTTTATCGAGTGATTTAGCTATATCAATACAAAGCTTTAAAGATGGATTGTATTTATTAAGTTCAATAAGGCCGATTGTTTGTCGGGTAACATTTACAAGCCCAGCTAATTCTTGTTGAGTTAGCCCCTTTTCTGTTCTTGCAATTTTTATTTTGCTTACTGACATTAAATGCACCCCGTTTGTAAAGGTAATCTTTACTTTTTATCTTATATTCTATATATTAAATTATAAACAAAATAAACGCAATATATATTTTACATTAGGACGTATATAGATTGCTTTCATCCTTTCTTTTTCCATTTCTATTATTTTTGTCTCTAAAACTATCTCACAAAGTTAAAAAACAAATTATGATTCTAGTACTGCGCATATTTATGGGAGCTTTGTAACACCTATTACATCAGTTTATAAGCCAGGATTATTTGTAGATGTTATGAAAATTGATAAACATAATTATTATGGTGGCAGCTTTAAAATTAAAAAATAATAAAAGTTAATTTCACTAATGATAATATTTTTGATATGATCAATGTATAATAAAAACATAACTCATGTAATGGTCTAGGCGGTATACTTAACCAACGGCCGCTTAGCTAATGAGTTATACCCCTTAGAAAAGCAGGGGTGCCTTTTCTTTTACTTTTTAGTGATACATCATTCTAAATTGAAGCCATATAGTTAAAAAGTATAATGATTAAATTGTAATTGAAGTGAAGTATGTATCCCATATGAATATTTTTAAATATTAGAAAAAAATCATTTTAGCGATAGCTGGTAATCCAATGATAATTAAACATTGTACCCAATTATAGTTATACGTAGAGAGATGGAGTAATCCAAATGAGCTTCCAGACAATATTAAAGAGACTGTAATTGAAGCTATGGGGCTTATTTTGAAGAAGCGTATGATCTTATGCCAAAAGAACAATATAGATACAAACATAATGTTCTCTCCGATTAATTGAATTGCAATCCCAGGTGTTTTGTGAAGCATATTAGTAATCCCTTCATTAGATGCTCCTCTGAATGTTGTAAAAGATATTAGTACGGCTAAAAAAACAACATAATAGCATAAATAATGAAAGCACAAAAAAAAGAAATTTTTAGTTGCCGGAAAGTGATTTTTTTAGAAAACAAAAACCATTGATCCCTCATTATAAATAGGAAAAGAAAAATAAACAGATTTAATTATGTATTGCATCAGTATATCCAATTCATTTATATAATTAAGCATGAATGATGGAAAAGGTATGTAAACAGTAATAATACAAAATATGATAAGTATTAGAAAGTGCAGATATGTTTTGGTTTGTACTAAGCAATCTAAATATGTGTTGGCAGCACTTACTGCGTTTATGGTCTGCTTAAAATCTTTACAAACTGCGTTCATAACACTCCTTCATTTTTATAAAAGTATATGTATTTAATCCATCATCTTATATGCCATTCTTCCCTAATTGTGTTAAATGTAATCTCATCTCTACACACATTATTAAATTTCACGTACCCCATTTATTAATTATATTTAAAATATAGTCACCAAGGGGATTTCTATGCCAAAAGAAAAAGTATCCCTCAGGATGCCTAACTTACCCTATTTATTAAATACATTTTCATCATGATGATATAAAGGAATACTTCTAAAGGATAAATTAAGAACTATTTCTTTCATCCTCTTTTCAACCCAACTAATAAAACTGGTACTTAGTTGCTGTTCTTGCAGCCAGTCTTGTAGTTTTCTATATTCATCCCAATATGTTTCCTGGTTCCCTTTAATTGATTCTAAATAAATTGATTTTGTTGTAAAATATATAAATTGCTCTTCAGTGTATTTAGCCATATTTTTCACTTCCTTTTTCCCTGCACTTTAACGAAGCTTATTATTTATAGTACACACGTAACCCTATTAAGCTAACAATACCGGTTGAGCTCAAAATAAAAATGAATTTCATCAATATAAAAATATCTGTATTAATTTTGCTCCACTAGGCGTACCACCAACATTTTAACGAAAATATACACTAAGCAAAAATATAATAAGCTGTCCATATGGACAGCTTATTTACATAAAATTTGTTATTGGAAGTTGATTAATATCAGTTCATTTGTTTTTCGAAAGGAGTTATTTTGTTCGTTCAAAGATAATATCAAAGTAATTCGCGTACCCTATAGTTTGGGGCACAAATAGTTGATTTTATAGGGGGAAAACCTATAACTAAAGCCTAATATAGGTGTTTTTGTTTAAATTTTGCTTAATTCTCACCGGTAATTAACTAAAAATTTAGGAATCGTTATATAATGAATTTAATTTAAAATTAGGAGTGATTAAATTGTCAGATATGATAAACCTCGTTCTTTTCATCATTATAGCGATTAGTACTGTTTTTTATTTAATAAAAGAATTTCAAAAACCTGAGAAAAAGTACTTTGGATTTCACTAGAGTTTTTAGTTCTTTTCTGGGCTATAGGAAGCATATCGACTATCATAATCTAATAGGGGTACCACCACATCGCTATCAAGCTAATACAACAGAATCCTCCTAAAATGGAAATTAATAAAGATAGAGTTTTGGTGAAACAAAGATGGAGAAAGACAAAAGATACAAAGGATCGGTTATATGATATCTGTCAAGACCTTACGGTAGTAGAAAAAGACTATAAATCTGAAGTATGTTTTAGCAGTTACGAGTGTGGATGCTATGGTATGCCAAACAATCCAGTCGTTTGCAAGAGGTGTATCAAACAACATACTTTTAAATTAAAACTAAATCTAAGAAAGAACTCAAAACGAGTTCTTCATAAACGTAAAATAGATGTGTATCTTCCGTAAAGGAGGGGGATGATGTATTTTTATAAGGAGTCAAGATGGAGTAAGTTTAAACGTAAGAGTAAATCCTTTGGAAACTGGTTACTGGAAGTAATAGACTTCATTATAAGCGATATCATATGGAATTTCATCTTCAAAGGTTTCTTTAGACTAATAGGTTGGGTGTTTTGGGGTATTGGAAAGGTGTTAAAACTTCTAATAGAAAGCATATTCGATTAAGAAAGATGGGGTAGTTATGAAAACTAGTGAAGAAACGCATTGGCAAAGGTTTAAACGTAAGAGTAAATCCCCGAAAGAGTGGTTAAAGAAAGTATATGAATTTTTTATTAATGAACACGTATGGGATGCTATCTTTAAAGTGTTCATTAAACTAGTATGGGCAGTAAAAGGTATGGGAAAAAGCTTGAAACGGGTAATAGAAAACATATTCAATTAAGAAAGATGGGGTATTGCAATGGAAATGAAACAGATTGGTAGTAAAGGGAAACCAATTGTTCCATTTCACATTAAAAATAAATTAAAATTTTGTCTCTGGGTGTTTTTGTTTACTCCTTGTGCTAAAGATAAGATCGTGTTCCCGGATCTTATCTTTTTTTGTTTGTAGGGGTACCACCACATTGCTATCAAGCTAAGCTCATACAACGTCAATTATAGTAAAAGGTTGTTTCTTTTTTCTAAAGGCTACCGTGTAGGAAATGGTGCCCCCTATTTATCGATCAATATCAATGGTAAATTAAAGCGATGACTTCACTAATTATAAGTTTTTAATAAACTAGTAAAAAAACAATAAAATATAATAAGAATATGTTAAACAGCCCTTAATCTACTTGTAATGAATTTTTTAAAAATTAGCCCTTATTGTATTCCCTCGTTGAATAAAACCTCTTATAAAGGAATCTGGAAGGTCGTTTTTAAGTTATAAAAACCAATTTTCGGATTTAATGCAAATAAAAGGAAAAATAATCAGTTTTATGGATCCTTTTTATTTTGACTTAATGTAATCTGTGTTGTCCTGATAATTGCTTTTCAGCCATTCGAACTAAGCGTTTTGTAATTTCTCCAACGACAGAGCCATTTGCACGTGACGATGTATCTGGTCCAAGTGTGACTCCTAATTCACGGGCAATTTCATACTTCATTTGCTCAATAGCACTTGCTGCAGCAGAAATAAGAATTTCATTTGTATTACTTTCGTGTCTTTGAATATTCATAATTGCACCTCCACTATATTTGTATATAACATGTGCTTAATTATGATATTTATACGTAAGTAAACTATTTTCTTCTATTATTTTTAGGAAAATTCTTTTTCGTTCTCTCTTTACCATATTCCACTAACTGAATTTGAAACACATCTAAATCCTGAATTCCTAACAAATTCATTTCTTCTCTAAATGAACGCCAGGACTCTACCTTTATTGATTTTTCTTAGCCATTTCTTAATGTGTAGATTCTTGAGTACTCTTCTCACATGTTAAATAATGTACATTTAATTATGTAAAAAATACACAATTAAACAATTTTTCATATTAAAATTTCAAACCAACATATCCGCAAATGAAGTCCCCACATTATTCTTCCGTTTCATATGTTTTTCTAAATAAATCTTTGTTGTTTGGATATTTTCATGACCAAGTGTTTGCATTAAATGATATAAATCTGCATTTCCCTGTTCAACTGCCATGATTGCAAAAGCATGACGGAATGTATGTGCCGTTACAGGATTTTCACGATACTTTAGAAAATCTAAATTTGTCTTTTTTATCATGTCTGTTACCTGATTTGATAACGTTTTTGGATTATAAAAATTCCCTCTTTGATTTACGAATAAAGGACATTCATCTCCCCGATCCAATATAGTCTGGAATCCTCTTCTCCGTCTCATTTCGCTAATACATTGGAATAAATGCTCAGGAATGAAAAGTTCACGTGCTTTATCTCCTTTTCCTGTGACTTTTAACCAATACATTCCGTCATAATGTAAGTCTTTCACTCTCGCGGTGCACAATTCTTGAATTCTTGCACCGGTACTTGCTAGAGCTAGTAAAATTGTATAGTTTACTAAATGCCCTTGTTCTTTATAAAACCTTAAAATTTTCATCACTTCATCATAAGATAAGTCCCGATTTGGCCGATCCTGTTCATTTACATTAGCGCGCTGCAGTTCTTCATGAACAGGTCTTTCAATATAAGCAAATACATGAAGATGTTTTAGAAAAGAACGTATAAGTACTGATTTTTTTGCAAGTGTTGCGACTGCGTACGTATCTCCATTTCTCCCGTTCTCTACCTGCTTCAACCAAGCATTATATTTACGAATATGCCAAGGCTTTAATGTTTTTAATAACGAATCATTTTGCTGTACCTCTTCCCCATTCAATTCGAATTCTTCTGCATGTTGCACCATGCACTGACAAAATGACAAGATTTCAGATATATAACTCTTTTTCGTATCCTCTTTTCTATTCTTCTTCTCATCCATATCTTTTTGTAAATGTACGAAATGATAAATGACTTCCAGATCACTTAAATACGTATATTTACTCTTTCCCTCTTTTTCTGCAACCTCCATCTTTTCTTCCACCTTATCTACATAACGACTATCATGCAAGAATGGAACCATATCTCTTATGTTTTCTACATATGTATCTATATTTTCACTTTTATTCTTTATTATAGGTAAGTTCTCTTTTTCATTTTGTTTATCCATAATTCGAATTCACCACTCCTATTGAAGATTATGAATATAATTCTCTTTATTATCCTTAATTATCATTTTATTTTACTTCTATACATTATACAAATGATAATTCATATTCTTTCTATAAGAATGCTATATTCTTCTCTATTCACTTATATTTATATTTTTTTATAATTTATTAGTAAATAGATATCTTTTAATTATTTACTATTTAACATTAAAATTATTTTTATAATAAAATCAACTATAAAAACCTATTAAAATACAAAACGAATTACAAGTATTTTAAAATTATAAATATGTATAAGAACTTTAATAAATTCTATTTATTATTTTAAATATAAATCATATTCTGATATGATATATACATACCTAAAATATTAACAAACGATAGTTATGGAGGTGTCCTTTCATGACACAAGATTTATTGTTCATTACAAAACCTACTGTAACGACAAAAGAGGCAGCCAGCTTATTAGGGGTAACGGTACAAACAATTTTACAAAAAGAAAAAGATGGATTAATAGAGTGTGTATATAAAGATAACTGGAAGCAATTCGGTAGTAAGATTTATTATTTAGAGGATATTGAACGTTTAAAAAATATTGAAGAGGTTGAAGGATATAGCACAAAAGAAGCAGCTGAAATTCTCAATGTAGCACCATCTACAGTTTTTACCTATATCAAATCTGGTAAATTACCTGCTTCAAAGATTGATAAACGTGGAAAAGAAGTATATATCATTGATAAAGATGATCTTGAAACTTTTCAACTTACTTATGAAAAAACTACATCAAAAGAGCGAAAAACATTCATTACTAAGATTCAAGAAGAAGAAATTTATCTATATCAATTATTAACACATCAACATACAGGAAAAACAGCTAGGGTAATAGAGATCAATGGAGCAGACGGCAAGATTCTTACAGAAGACGAAGAAATATTCCCTCTATCCACTTATAAAGAACATGATTACTCATTTGATTCTTTCCATAAACAAGCGGTAATTACGAAACGAGGGTATTTATCTTTTTCATTTAAAAAACCTCAGCTATTTCATTCCATCACCTATAATCTAATAAATTTATTTTATAAAGAACTAGGTGTCACAAATATGCGATTGAGTATTTCATCTGATACTATCAAATTAGAAATTAAACCTTTCGTATTACAAGTTGATCCATTGCAGTTTCAAGAGGAGATTAAATACTTACATTCTCATATGAACTCCGGCACGATACTTCCACATGTAGAAGGTATTTACTTTAAAAGTAATGTAGAGTCATTAACTTTTCATGCAAATCATGATTTCAAACAAAAAATAGTACAAATGGCAGCGGCTGCAGGTATGGGACAGGAAGAATTCTTATTGCAGGCTGTGAAATCTTATATAAAAAATTTAGAACAATAGTAAATATTTATTAATAATAAGAAGCGTGAAAAATAAATCTTTCTACTCTTTTTTAGGTTTATAAATTTTAATTTAATAGCAATGTGATGTTACCCCTAGTAGAGATAGAATTTCACCATCCAACTATTCGTTAAATCGGCATTTAACGAACAGTTGGTATTTTGTTCATCCTCCCTCCCCTTCTTAAATGTAGAAAGACATGAATCTAGATACTTTTTAGACAAGAAAGTGGATACTTCTATTTCTATAATTATTTTTGGTCAAAAAAATGAAACCAACTTATTAATGGTCTCATTTTAACAACAGACTAAAATAACATTTGGTTGATTTTTTTACATAACAAATTGAATTTATTTCTTAACTAAATAGCGAAGGTTTGACCAGTTTTGTTGGATTATTTTGCGAGGGATCATAAAAATTATCCAGTTGAACCTTTGGCCTCTCTAACCACTTTACAAACAAACCTCGCTAATGCATTATGCATTGGGGGGAATATTGTAAATATGACATCCATTGTTTTACGTAGTGGCATTGGGCATATTATAGGTTTATTTTTATGAACTCCATCAATAGCAATTTTTGCAAGTTTTTGAGGAGACATCATCTTGTGTTTTTTCATTTGTTTAGTTAAAGCAGACTTATCGATATTTATGGCTTTTGCAGCGTCAAATATTGGAGTATCAACGAAAGACGGACAAAGCGTACTTACTTTAATACCAAACTCTTCCGCTTCATAATGAAGGGAGGTTGTTAAACCTACAATAGCATGTTTAGTCGTAGAGTAGGCCGAAGCTATTGGGGATGGACCAAGACCTGCAGCAGATGCCGTGTTGACAATATGTCCAAACCCTTGTTCTTTCATTATCTTATATCCCATTTGAGTACCATGAATGACTCCCCATAAATTGATATCAACAATTTCTTTCCAGTTTTCTAACGACATATCATACAATTCACCGTACATAGAGATTCCAGCATTATTAAATAGATAGTCTATCCTGCCAAATTCTTCATATACCTCTTTGATTACATGTTCTACACAATTGTAATCAGTAACATCTAAATACATAAACCTAGAATTTAAAACGTCTTGGTTAAGCTTTTCTTCAATCACTTTTCCTTCTCTCTCATTAATATCAGCGATAACTACAAATACATTTCGAGACGATAATTCATTGCAAATGGCTCTGCCGATCCCTGAGGCACCGCCTGTTACAATAGCAATCTTTTTATTTTCTCCCATTACAGTTCCCCCCATAAATTAATCTATTTTTGTGACTGAATGGTACCACTGCTATCGAATAAAAGTTGATTTATCATAGATGCATATTCTTCTGCCACACACAAAGCACCATTGCTATTTAAATGAATACCATCTAAAGTCAAATGGAGACCTCGCTTACTGGATAATCGATCAATTCGAATTGGATTCTTATAAAGAAACACATCCTTCATTACTGTCATCACACTTGTGCTGATATAGTCTGAACTGTTCACGTTAGCCAACCGTTTCTCAAAAACTGATTGCATATCCAGAAAACTAACATTTAAAAATTGACTCGAGATATTTTCAATAATAGAAGACAAACCCTTTAACTCATAATTTGATTGATTTGTTAAGTTTTCTCCCACTATTGCTGGTGAAACCACAACAACGTACTTGGAAACAGGAATGACTATATTTAGTATTTTGTTGAAATAATTATTAAATTCTCTATGGTCTTCTACAATTGGTTGAGCTTGCACTTTTAACAGTTTTGAATAAACATCATTAGTACCAATCCAAAGGAAGATTAAATCAAAATTTGATTCCAACTTGATTTTCGTTAATCGTGTATGCAAACTTTTAACCGTTTCCCCTGGTTTACCAAGGTTTAAAAATGTGATACTTGGATATTTTCGTTTTAATATGTTCACAAAGGACACTCCTGGACGCCCTTCAGTTAAACTATCACCAATTAATCCAATCTTCATTTTCATTTCCCCCGTCTTTTATGGATTCTAAAAAGATTGTAATCGCTTGATTAAACAGCGGTTCTAGTGTTTTCAACTCATGTGTATTCGTGAGCTGACATAATCCCCCAAGCCAAGTTCCTAGCAATATAGTCCATTCGTCTAGATTACCATCTTTGAACTCCTTTTTTTCTACCCCCTCTTTTAAAATTGTTTGATAAGTATTCATTGGTACAATTGATAAATCGAATAATTTCTGGACTGATTCAGGACTAGATTTTGGGTTTGAAGCGAGCTCTTGACCTGATTTTAATAACGGCGTTTGGTAATTATAAAGGACATGAATTGCCATGCCGTATAGTTTTTCAGTTGCGGTTGAATAAGTAGATTCTTTTGCTATCCATTTTTCATACCAATTTTGCATAGTTTCTTGCGCTAAGAGAACAAATAGCTGTTCTTTGTTTGTAAAATGATAATATATATGTCCTTTACTGTAACCAGAGAATTTGGAAATATCTCCGACAGATGTTTGGTTATATCCTTTTTGAGAAAACAAAAGAGATGCATGCTCCATGATTTCTTTTTTTGTAATCTCACTATCATAACGCCTTTTATTCAAATACATTCTCCTCCCTTTAATTAGTACAATCGTTCTAATTTAAATATATGTATAGAATTTAATTTTAGTGCAGATTATTAAAGAAATTACACTTATATTTTAGAAAATAGGGGAAATCCTACATGAACTTCAATTCAAATAAGCTTTTCTTTATGTGAGTATGGTACAAGTGCATTGAAACTAAAAAAATAACTACCAAAATAAGAATGTTTATCTATATAAGCGGTTTTAATTAAGAGGCAAGCTAAAATTAGGAGAAAATAAGTTAGCCTTGATTAGCTTAGAATCATAAGATTCTTTATCAAATGGTGAAATATGTTTCTACTCATTATAATTGAATCTAACACATATATTTTCTTTTCATTTATTATTAATTCCTTCAAATTTTTACTTTTTATTGGCAAATGGATGATGTTTTCTAAAATACATTCCCACTTGATAGTGATATATTTTCATTAATAATAAGAGGCTATTGTGTTGTAATCTACTTTTATAAGTAAATATGTGGTTCAAAGCTTAACCCTATTAATTTTTTTTGGAACAGATGAGTGGGTAAAAAAGCTGTATATCATTAAGATAAAGGTGTTTGTATATTGTGTCGACACCATCTTACTAATGAGACGAATGTAGATGCTATAGATCACATTGTACCACTAAACCGTATGGGCAATAATGACCCAACAAACTTTGAGATATTATGTCAAACTTGTAATATTAGCAAAGGTGATTGGACGACTGAAACAAATAACGGCACAATACCTTTTTGAAATCTATAAATCTTTAGCTACGCTGCAATAAAGTTTCTTTAAAAAGTATCCACTTTGGTGTCTTTGTTTAAAGAAGTACCCATCTTCTTGTCTCGATGTGTGGACAAGAAAATGGGTACTAAATGAACTGTTTCTGTAGATAATAGAGCATTTTACACTATAAAATTAGTTCCTAGTTTCATGTCATTGTACAAAGACATGATGCATTGATTAAGTCAAAGTGATTATTACTTAAATAATTAGTAAATAAAAGCCCTCGACAATAAGGAGGGCTTTTATCCTATATAAGTGACTGTTTAATGGTAGTCCTAATTTTTTATTGTAGAGGTCCTAATAATCCCATAATTTCTTTAGCTTTTTGATTTTCGATGCTATAGTAAATTTCTAATCCCTGACGATTTCCTCTTAGAACCTTCCCTCTCATTTTAGATAAGTGTTGGGAAACCGTTGATTGTGGAATATTTAAAATTTCGGTCATTTGGGTTACATTTAGTGTTTTATGCTTAGAAAGCTCACTGATCAATTTTAAACGCATTGGGTGTGCCATAACTTTTAAAAGCTCTACATCCTCTTCTAAAATCGTATTCTCTACGTGTTGATTCGCAAAACTTGTCATAGTATCTTCTCCCCCTTATTTGCTCTCTTTTAAATTAACGTAATTTCTGTAATACTTAATATTAGTATGTACGAATGTTCTTTGTGAATTATATTAACTAAATTATACTATGTAGGTTTGTGTTAGTAGTGTAGTTAATGTGTGGTTTGTATGAAGTTTTAAGTTGTAATGGTATACTACCATATATACCCATATGTAAGAAACACATTACAGAATGTTGTAGAACAAGCAATTGTAGAGAGACTAATACTTTATGATTTTTAGGGGGAATATCAATGTTATCTTTTATCAAAGTAGTAAATAAGCAGTATGAAGAGAAATTTTATACTTATGAATATGCTATAGGCATGAACAACGGAGCATTGCTTGAAGAATTATATGATACGAAAAATAAATTCTATTGTACGTGTAACCCTAAGTATCCGGTGGAAATGGCTATTGGCCACAAGAAAAATTATTATCTACAAACATTTCCTGGACAAAAAAATAATCATATGGAGGGTTGTATTTTTTATGGAAACAGCTCTATTAAGCCAACTGATTATAGAACCGGTTGGAATGAAGATGAAGATGGAGATATTATTGTAGAATTAGAGAGCTCGACTTATAAAGAGAGTAAACAAGAAGGAACTCCATCTGCTTCGACTGGCAACACAACTGAATCTACGGCAATAAAAAAACACAAATTATCAATTCGTGAATTAGCAAAAAAATTACTTTTAAATGCTTGGGACCAGTATATACATATTGAAGGGCATAAAACATATCCTACTTTACCTATAATTTTTAAACAACTGGTGGACTATCAAGCTAGCAAGACTTATTTAAATAAAAAAAAGACGGTGTCATTAAAGTCCATCATGTATAAAGGTGGGAAAGTAGGAAGTATCTATCACATACTAGACAAAATGAAAGAAAAAACTGGTGTCTTCTTCCTATTGGAATATGTTTCCCATGAGAAAATCAATGAAGATATAAGTAGCATTACAGGTAGGTTCCCTTCAGAAAAGGCGGATAATACAGTAAGTTTTATCGTAAAAAATAAAATGTTAGAAAGTGCGCAATTAAGTAACCGAGTTTCTAATGGACCAACAGTCATCACAGGTTTTGTATCTCAAAAAGGCTTCAAACAGTACCACATCATGAGTCTTGGTATTTTATCAATTAACACATATGGTGTTGTTGTAGAAAGCTCTCATGAGCGCGAGCTTTATGATCGTATTTGCCAGGAGCAAAGGTTAGTAAAAAGAACTTACGACCCAAAATATCATCCGCATAGTTGGCTTGGTTTGAAACCGGATGGTCTCTTTATTGATACTGAAATACCAACAATTATCGAGGTTTTTGGTATGTCTGAGAATATGGACTCGTATCATATAGAACGTGATTTTAAATTAAAACACTTTAGTAGCTTAGAACCTAATTATAGTTTTTGGTATTGGGATGCTTATAAGGGAGATACAATACCAAATTTCCCACCGATTAATAATCATAATTGAAAAGAATGAATTCCTTCTATCATATCAAATTTATTCAAATGTTCGTTTGTTATTAACAACAAGATAAAAGCCCTCCTTTAATTAGGAGAGCTTCTATCTTTCATATAAGTGAATTCGATTTTATGATTTTAAAAATGAACGTCGTCTGTTATACCCCTATAACGCTGACTTTATTTATACTAATGTATATAACGGAAATCAATATTATAGTAAGGGGTAGATTCCCCCTGCTGTCCTTCTTTTTAAGAATAATAATATCATAAAAATTATATTTAAATATATATAGTTTTACAAATTTAATTATTATATACTTATACAAGTGATTTAGCTCTTTCTAAGAGTTGAAATTACGTTATATATAAGGAGTGGTTTGAATGAAAAACAAATTTACGCGTATGATCATGTTAATAGTGGTAATGGCTTTATCAGTTACAGCACTTGCAGCATGTGGGAATAATCGTAATCCGGAAGAAGTTGCTACAGCATATTTTGAAGATGCAAAAGAAGGAAATGTTAAAGATTTTGGCGAGTTATTCACTCCTGAAGCGAAGAAAATCGTTGCTTTTGTGGGCGGAAATGCAGACCTAATGAAATCAGTTAGCGAGGATCTTAAAAGCTATAAAATTCGAAAAGTCGAAGAGAAAAATGAAATTGCTACAGTAACTGTTGATGCTGTATATAAAGGTAATCCCAAAAAAGTAATCGTAATTGAATTAGAGAAAACGGATGATGGTTGGAAAATTAGTAAATCATAAAAAAACGGTCTAGAATTCTAGGCCGTTTTTTAGTTCCCTCAATCTTCTTCTTCAAAATCACGTAGACTAGCAAGTAATTCTGTAAATGTTGAGCAAACAGGATATATTGCTTCTTCTATGTTTTCCTCCTCATGCTCCCAAAATACTACTGTTGGTGATTCAGGATTGCTACGGTAATCAAAACACAGATGATTCCCAAATGAATCCTTGCCAAAAGGATATACTTTATTTGCTAATCTATCTTTTATATCATCATAAACTTGAATGATTGAATTTCTACTTTCTAAATCAAAAGTTAAAAGCTTACTAAATACATTCTCATCCTGTCCAGGTACATCAAATATTTTGGGTCTTGGATAACCACTATCATATTTTTTTACACATTCTACAAAATCCATAGGGAATTTAATATTGAAATATTGTTCTACTTTCCGAATGTTTTCATCTGTAATCTCTTTTTTATTTACTCCAATCCAAGTAACGTTGCTCATATATACTCCTCCTTACTTATCGCTGTCTTTTCCCCAAATTTTATATCCACCTGTGTGACCTGTTTTCCTATGTGTTTCATAATCAACAAGTTGCATTCGTCCTGCTTCTTGATGATGATGCCATGTATAATTTTCTGGCACCTCACCTAGTTTAAATAACTCTATTTCTTCTTCTGTGAATTTTACAGCTAATTTAGGGTCTTTCATTATTTGTTCGTATAATGCTTTACTACATATTCTATCATGTGTTGGTCTAGACTTTTTAAAATCAGCTTCTTTTAATTTAACTTCAGAAACGGGTTTAAAGATAGGAAAGCCATCTAAATCATACGGAATGCCTGTAACTGGATGTTTATTTCCCGCTAACTCACCCAATCTTAATCTTATTGTTTTCGGACCATTTGGACCCTCATAAGTATATGGAGCTGCTTTCTGTAAGTACTGTTTAATACTACCGACTCCCGCATATGAAAGGTGATTTCCAGCCTTGAATTCATAGTTGTTTAATATATGTAATGCATTTCTGTATGCCGGAGAATTAATTACAAGTGATTTTCCTTTAGTAAAACCTGTAATAGCAGCTACCTTCCCAACTTGTCCTGCTTTACTAAGACCTTTATCACCCAGAAACCCGAGTCCTAACGTTGCTATACCATAAGCTACATAATGCTCTCTACTTTCCATATCCCCATTCCAAAATTTATTCATAAATGTATCTGATACAGTGTTCCATGCAGCAGGAATTGTCTCCCTATAGTTTACAATCGCATCTCGCATATTAAGCCAGGTTTCTTTATCACCTAAGGATATCAGTCCTTCCCACGCATCCACTGCACCATCTACAAAACCAGTAGAAATACCAGTCCACGCAGCATTTAAATCTTTTTTATTGAAAAATGACTCTTCTGATTTTGGAGGGAGTTTTCCGCACATGGCACCTTCTTGAATATCAGAGTCAACTAAAATTCCGTCATACAATTCATCTGCTTCTCGGAATTTAACAGCTGCACGTTCTAATTCTACTGCAATCTTATCTAATTCTTGCAAGATGTTAAACATCATTGGCTTTGCTTCATTAAACATCTGATAGAAACGATCACTGCTTGCTCCGCTCCACTGAGAAGCTATATATTCAGTTTGAGAGTATAAATCTTTATGTATAAATCTTTATGTATATATTCTAATGATGATCTCGTATTTCTTACTGTTTTAGCAGCTTGTTCTAATTGTTCCGGTGTTACCTTTATTTGTGTGCTCATTCCATCCCTTCTTTTCTTATATATTATGAAAATTATAACATATCATTATTTCATTAATGGTTATCATTTGAAAATATCCGTTCCTAAAAGTGAAAGGATGTCCCATCATAAAAACAACCCTAATTCCTAATGAGAAATTTGGGCTGTTTCTGTTATAAATATGCTTTGTTTTATATTTTTTCATAGACTTCTTTCTTTGATTACTGCCAATGGATCTTGGTTATCTCAAGATTTCTAAATAAAAAAACGGGATAAACCCCTTAAATAATCGATTTTTCCAAACTAGCACTATATTAAAATTGTTAGTAAAATATTCCATTTATCTAATAATTTGTTATAATCGTATTTAATGAGAATTATTGTTATAATTTTACAAATTTATGATGTATTCTCCTATCCAAAAAATGAAACATAATGCTACAAAGCCAACAAGATTTATCATTACTTCCTTTTTTGTAGGTCTGTCTCTAAATATAAAAGCAGATAAAAATAACAAAAACGCCATTCCATACAACCACCAAACTGTACGAGATATGCTAAACAACCCTATAGACAGTGCAACTACAATAATCACGTAAATACGTTCATTTTTTGAAGTAATCTTACTAAACATATTGACTCATACCTCCTATTTTTAGAAAGTAATTACTTTTCAGAGAATGACTGTATAATATATTGTATTAAATTTCTTATACAAATGAAAGGGGATTATTATGAAAAAAACATTATTAGCAGGAAGTTCTTTGGTTTTATTACTAAGCTCAGGTTTTGCATTTAGTTCAACAACGCAAGCAGCAGAGAACAAGGCAGAAAATTCACCTGTAGTTTCTTACAACCAGGATGTATCAAAAGAAAATAGAGCAATTGATATTAGTTCATTACCTCAACAAGATTTAGACTCTTTATTCCTAAATGGACAAGCTCCATTTAATCCAATAACACCTAAAGATTCGGATCAAATTCAATATGTTCACCCAACAGCTGGTACGTTCAACTGGAAATATGTAACGACAACTTATGGAAACAATGTATTTTATAATGCCTCATATCGTTTTATGGTTAACGCAGCTATAGCAGGTTTAGGTGCTGGGGTTATAGCGAAAATTGGAAATACGTTTGCTTCTGGTGTAGCTGGGTATGTAATAGGCGGACTATCCCTTCCTAAAAGTAAAAACTATTGGTGGACTGTACAAAAATGGCAGGATCAAGATGCATACAATGTTTATATTAAATACAACATTAAAGTGTATTCTGATTCTGGTCGTACAAAATTAGTCGATTCTTATACTGAGCAGTTTGCACAAAGATATAGATAATACCATTGCCGTAAAATATATTAAAGACTATCTATCAAGTGGGTTTGCTTGTTTTCAAAATAAGCAAACCCTTCACTATAAAACCACTCTTAGTTTTTATACCATTTATATTATGAATCACAGTATAAACCTCTTAATTTAGTTGTGGGTTTGAAAAAAGATGAACCGTTTATAAAAAAGTTGCACCTTTTGCACCTTTGGATATGCTTTATCTGAAGGGGTTCCTATGGTAAAAGTAATATAAGGTTATACGAACGGGCTATTTTGTTGAAGTATTAAGGGGAAACAAGTAATTGCTTGCGTCGTACAAAGGGGTGCTGGGGTGAATGTAATTGCGTGGTTAATCGTTGCATGTGAAATAGGGTTTTGGGTTGTTATCACTTTAGGTCTATTCACACGATATATCCTTAAAAGAAATAAACTAGGATTGTTTTTGCTAGCCTTGACACCTGTCATTGATTTAATTTTATTGGTTGCTACGGGTGTAGACTTGTATCGTGGTGCGACTGCTACCAAAGTGCATGCAATTGCTGCTGTGTATATTGGAGTCTCTATTGCATACGGTAGAAGTATGATTGAATGGGCTGATATACGTTTTCAATATTATGTAATGAAACAAGGATCGAAACCAGTTAAAAGATTTGGCATCGATTATGCGAAACACTACTTTAAAAGTTGGGGACAACATGTGCTTGCCTTTCTAATAGGTGCTGGTACTTTACTCGTCCTAATCTATTTAATTAACGATTTTTCCCGGACAGAAGTGTTGGTTGGGTTTCTAAAATTATGGACACTTGTGTTAGGTATTGATTTTGTGATTGCCATAAGCAATTTTATTTGGCCAAAAAGGGCAAAGGGGTAACAGTTTAATATACCGCAAACGGGCGCGATTGTTTAAGATCATCGGTAGCAAATGATAAAACTTTATTCCAAAACAACATTAGTCCCTCATATTTCCGAACGTTGACCAAAAAATAAAAATATGGTATGTTTACTTTAGATTAGTTATATATTGAATGCATATTCAGTATATATAAAGTATAGTACTTAACTGAATTGCATAAACTAAAAAAAGACGAGATGCTGTCAACATCCCGTCTCATAACTGCTACTGTCAAGGTGGCTGTTATTATGCATTATCTTTTTCTTTTAGACCCACGCTTGTACTTTGGTCGGTGAAGCGCGGGTTTTTTGTTGTCTTTTTTTTCGAATTGCTTTTTCAGTGCGTATGCTGAAACCTCACGCACAACTGCTCTTGCAATTTCTTTTAAAAGTTCAAACAAAAATTCCATGTTATATCACCCCCTTTCCTTCCAAATGGAAAGAAGGGATAATAACAAGCCCACCTTCACACGATATACAGTTATACTTCTATTTTATCATATTCCTATTCATTTAAATAGAGAATCCACAATGATACATTCATTTTCGAATAATCTAGTTTACTATAATTAAAATATGTTCACTTGAAGGTTTTTACACTTACTCTTAAATTTTATTAGAAATAGTAATTGTTTTTTGAATTTTATAATATTTATTTATCAAGTTTTAATGATTTTAAATATCTATGGTATATGTTACCATTTTATTAACCTATTAGTTACATTATTCTAATAAGTTAATAAAATAATAAGGGGGATTATTTATGTCAAAGTCAAAAATTAAAAAGATAGTTGGGGCGCTAAGTTTAACATCTGCATTACTTATTTCTGCAATGCCGGCAAGTGCTGGTTCAGGATTAATATGGGTTAGAGACAAATACCCTAATGCATATGAATTTGATTATAATGGCGCTAAGGGGACAGTTAAAATTTTTTACAGAGATAAAAAAGGGAATACTAAAACAAAGATAGAAAAATGCTATATGGATAACAACACATGTTATGTACCAGATAAATGATAAAAAAGCACTCAATTGGAGTGCTTTTTTTACCTTGAATAAAATCGTCTTAAATGTTTTATCGATCCCTCCACCATTTTCCATATATAGTATATATGTTACTTTTTTTGTATTTTAAGAAATTTTTTTTGGACATACTCAAAAAAAGGGCTCTCAAATTCGTTTATAAAGAGTATTGTTTATGTAGGCAATGCAATAAGATTTGAGACTTAAAAAACTCCTCAAAAACAAAAATAGACCCCTTATAACGTTTTTTCGTTTTTCAGGGATCTATTCTCTCTAGAATTCTATTCTTCTATTTCTTCTTTTACTTCTGCGGATAAAATGTCTTCAGCAAACTTCTTATAGCCATTATATCCTTTCTTTGCAGCCTTTTTCTTTATTGCTTCTACCACCTTTTCATCAAGATAGAGACTTAAATGCTGCTTTTTTTCTTTTAATTCCTCTTTTGATTTGTTTTCAATTTTTTCTTTGAAAACTTCCAAATCCTTTTTTAAGTACAATCGTTCAGTAGATTTCCCTTTAGCAATCTCTTTAAAGGGCAACAACCCATCTTTAGCTGCATTATGAACGTAAGTCTTAGACTTATTTAGAAATTCAGCTGCTTCTTTTAATGTTAAAGAGTCTTTGTATAATTCCTCTAACTTTTTTACATCTTCTTGCTCAAAACGATATCCACCATCTGCTTTCCAGGTGGCCATATTGATCGGTTCGATGTGTTTATACTTAATTAAATAGCCTAATTGATTTTTTGTTAAACCTACCCTATCGCATACCTCTTCTAAAGATAAATAGTCCATTTCTCACCTCATCCGAAACTTTCATTCTAGCTGTTGTTTAAATTTTCTCAGTTGATACTTTGTTAAACCTGTTTCTTTTACTACATCCGTGATTGAGTACTCCTTATACTGAAGATACTTAAATGGATTTTCCATATAACGTTCTCGCACCTTATTAAAGGTACTCTTTTTCGATAAAGAATTCAATTGCTCTCCTTTCTCTCGGATGGAATCGAAAATGGGACAACCTTTACAATGTTTGTAGTTTCTCTGTTTTGCCTGTTCTTGCTCATCTGTACAATTCACTGATAGGTTATTCAGAGGGCAAATTGAACAATGGGTATCTTCTAAATTATGGATTTCTTGTAAAATTTTCAGACGAAGACTAGTCAAAAAAATCTCCTCCTACCGCGTTTGGATTGAAATGTACAAAAAATCAATTAAAAATTTCCATTATACATTATCTAAACAGAAACGTTAAATAAAAAGGTAAAAATATATATTTAAACATTTCATTCTATACCAAAATAAATAATGCGTTTATTGTGGTATAATTAGAATCATAAAAATTCATATAAAAATATATATGTGTCTTTTCATTCTATTAAATTGTGCATAAATTTGAATATTATAAATTACAAACATAATATTCAACTTGTAAAATCCAAATCAGATTTTTTGATAGCAGTCATTTCGAAAAAATTATGGGTATGGGTATTCGAAATATTGATTATTCCCAATTAAGCGAAGAATCATTAGTTTATTTATTTTTACACGATGCGCCTTCTTTAACGAAAAAAAGAAGTGAGCAAACAAAAAAACTTTATCTGCACAATCTTTCTCATTTTCTTCAATATATAAAAGAAACAATTGGAACCATTAAGGAGTTATCCCATAATAAGATGGAAATCTATTTCTATCAACTAAGTAAGAAGTATGCGGCCACCACATTACGTCGAAAGAAAACAGTGGTTCAGCAGTTTTTAACGAATTTCCCGAAAGAATTCTCCTTCCTCAAGCGTGTGAAGGGGAGCCCAACGGTAGCTGGGAGATGAATTTCGGTTTGGCGTAGCCAAAAGGTTTTCCTTTTTATTTTGCCTCTGATATAGTCAGTCTTATAAATTATAAAGGCTGGTATATAAATGAAATTAGATAGTAATAACCATTCAGTATTCTTGTTGTATTATCATCTTGTGTTGGTCGTGAAATACAGAAGAAATGTGTTTGATGATGATATGTCAGACTATGCAAAAGATATGTTTGTTCGACTATCTGAAAACTATAACATCACATTAGTTGAATAGGATCATGTTGGTTTAAGTCAAAGAAAAAGACATCTATATAGATGTCTTTTTCTTTATAATGTAATAAGAAGAATGTTATTATTTAACTAATTGTTGCTGGATTTCTTTAATTAAAAATTCAGCCCCTTCAGGACTAAGAACAATTTGTCCATTAGCTAATGAAATGTTTTTTTCTGAAATATCACCAGTTATTGCACAAGCATCATATGACTTGTATTTTTGTAATATTATTTTTTCACCTTCTACAAATATTTCTAAAGGTTCTTTTTCTGCAATTCCTAACGTTGTTCTTAACTCTTTCGGAAGAACGATTCGTCCTAATTCATCTACTTTTCTTGTAACACCTGTTGATTTCATATTTATACCACCTTTTATTTTTTCTAGCTAATAATCACATATGAGCAAGCGGATTTAATGCTGTTTTTCCACTATCATCTGCATATAATACTACAATTATATCTCTAAATTCCTTTGTCGTCTTTTACCGCGTTTTCTCTTTCTTTAGCTTCTAACATAAATTGAGCGTAAGTCATTATCTTTTCTAGTTCATTTTTGGAAGCATTATAATCTTTAATATAACGTTCTTTTCTTCCTGGACTCATATATTTATTTTTTTCATTTCGTTTATTGTTTCTATATTCATGACTTTTCGTTTTCCCTTTTTCTCATATAAGAGTTTTAGATGTATAGCTAGGCCTATACTCCAAAGAGTAAAACCGATAATGAAAGATAGTAATAGATGTGCTGAAAGAGAATGATTAATAATAATGAAATAGAGAAAATAAATAATCGAGATTGCAAACAAAAATGAATTATAGTATTTTTGTATATTTTTGTATTTATGTATTTTTAGTTCGTGTTGTTTTTTTCTCATTTCAAGGGTCTCTAACATATATAATTTATCTCCTTTTAAATTAGGCCAGTTGGTGTTTTTTACTATCCCTTTTTAATATAAGTAAGGGAGCGATTACTGTTGAAAATGACAAAAGGAGATGCAATACTCCGTTTGCTGACAGAAATTAAATTAGAGCTGAAGGAAACAAAAGAAGCTATTGAAAAATTAGATGAGAGATTAGAGAAAATAGAAAAGCAAACACTTTCTACAAATTCATCTAAACCTGCTCTAAATACTCGAAAAGAAAAAGATTGGAAATATCCTTCTAAGATGAAATGAATTAGAGGGATATTTTTCATTTTAGAATAGGTGGAAACAAGTAGAAAATCTAGAATAGGTACTTTTCATCATTTAATAGAGATGTTACAATATAAACTGTACGATGAACATGATTTTCTTTCTTACTACCACACAGAAATTGTCCCCTAGCTCTTGCTAGGGCTTTTTCTATTCACAATATTAATTGCATCATAGGTATACACACGTTATAATAGTCACCTAATTACATATGAAGAGGTGCAAAAAATGAATAAGACAGAATTAACAAAAGTAGTAGCAGAAAAAGCTGAACTTACACAAAAGGATGCAGCTACAGCAACACAAGCTGTTTTAGATACAATAACAAATGCGCTAGTAAATGGAGAAAAAGTACAAATTCTTGGTTTTGGCACATTTGAAGTACGTGAAAGATCTGCACGTACAGGACGTAACCCACAAACAGGTGAAGAAATGCAAATCGCCGCTTCAAAGGCACCTGCTTTTAAAGCTGGAAAAGAATTAAAAGCAGCAGTGAAATAATTATACATAATCAAAAGGGTTTGATATTCATATCAGCCCTTTTTTATTAGCCTTGTTAGGAAATTGCTAGCAAAGCCACACTAAGAAAAAAACTAGCCCCTACAAGAGAGGCTAGTTTAAGTAAAATTCGTTATTAAAAGTAAATTAATATACAGGAATTAGTTATAGTGAACGCACCCAATTCGTTAACGAGCCTACACTACTTCCTGAAATTGCTGTTCGTGCAGAATAAGGAGCTATCTGTGATGTTGAAGCGCGTATTGCGTCCTTGAGCGATTGAATTCGCCGACTGTTTATTGGAATCTTTTGGCATATCCATTTGTTAAATTCGTTTGTTTCCATAAAAAATAAAGTTTTATTCAACAATCGCGACCGTTTCCTTAATACCAAGTGTGGTTCACAAAGTTACTCTTGACTTAGTTTAGTGTAATTATTTTGAATGAAATCTGTCATTTTTTCATCATAATCAGGGTAATTAAAATCTAATAAAGATGCAACTTTTTTAGAATAGGCTCTAAACATATCACAACATAACTTAAAGGATCCCCAGGATTCTTTATAACCAGATTGACTAAAAGTTTTTATTAGTTTTTCTAACTCTTCTTCGGGAAGATAATTACCAATAAATTTATAGTTCTTGCCAACACTAAAATTAAATCCTTCTCTTATACCAACTTCCCATGACATCATTCGTAAGAGTTCAGGACGAAGAATTTGATTGAAATGGTCCAGTGCATAAAAAAGCTCTTTCCTATAAAAGCCTTTTGCTATATAAGCTGATACACACCAAAACTCATTACAGCAATCATCAAACTCTCGCTCAGATGGTTTTTCAATCCAATATTTCTTGTCATTTGGAACTATTTTTTCATTAATGCGTTTATCTTTGTCAATCAAAATTTCCACTAAACCATCTACGTCAGATAAATACTGATCTATTTCATTTAGAGGAATTAAAGTTAAATCAATCTTTATGCCATCATTAAAATACATAATATAGCTGAACCGATTTCCTAGCTCTGCTGGAAATAACTCCATATCTTCTGGTTTTTGCATAAAAATTAGGTCACTAAATATTTCGAGCCAATAATCATTTTTCTTATAAGACTCTATATCTGATACAAAAAAGGAAATATCATAATCTTGAAAATCATCTTTAGGAATGTTTTTGTTAGTCCTGGAACCCTCAAGAACTGATAATCTGATCCTATCATCATTCATAGCAATATTTTCAAAAAGAGCCATCATCTCATTTTCATTACGCATTTAAATTCCCCCTTTTCAATACCATAACATCACTACTATTTAGTGTTTTTTGTTAAATTATTCTGCTTCGTTACTTTTATACATTTCATCAAAATCTCATTCAACTGTTACTTAAATATCCATTCTGAATAGAGAAAATTATTCCAGAATATGACTCTAAAATTGAAAACGACCGCTTACCCTTGCTCCAGATAAGCGCCCTTTCGCTGAACGAATCCTTTTTCTTTGGCTAGGTGTTTTAGAGCATGAAGAGACATATGTCGTTGTAATTCTTCAGCAATCAGTTGAAGTGCGTCAAGAATCGAAAGATTCATAAAGAAACGCCATCCTTTCCTATGATTCTACAGAAAGAATAGCGTATTTTTCATTGGAGGGTAATTTAATTTCGTTAGATTAATAGCAATTTGGCGAGATTATAACACAATCATCTCTAAATGATAAATCATCACCAATTCAGTTAACTTTTTGATAGTAGGTATCACTGCAATTAATCAATTATTATACAGTAGCTAGTATATTATTTTTAGTCTCAGGTTGAATCATGTATGTAAGATCAAGGATGATTAAAGAAGATTCTTTATTTCAATAACTGAGTAATTGCTGCTTCAAAATCACATTTTCCATATCCTACATCAATAGCTACTTTCATCTGCTTTTCCATAACTTCACATACACTGGTATCAATGTTATTATCCTCTAATGTTTTCATTACCGTTTGGAGTCCATGCGTATGAACATCCAAGGATGCGACGGTAGCATCTTGGAATTTGCCAGTGTAGTTTTCTAGATTATCAGGCAAGTGGGTAACCAGTTGGTGACCCACCACTGGAAGTGCTACCTTAATATGTTTACAATACTCGGAGATAGGTAATTTGTTTCGTATACAAAGTGCTGAACCTAGCAGGGCAAACCAATAAAGACCAAATTGCAGAGCTGACGTGCTCATCTCAATTATTTCTGCAAAGCGAATGTCTGTCCCAACAAAATGTGGCGAAGAAAGTGCCGAAAGTTGATCTTCAATTTGGTCAAAAGCCTCCTTGGGGCCAGAATATACAAGATATGCGCGATGTGTGCCAATATCATGAGGATAACAAATAATCACACTTTCAAGGGCGATAGCGCCTCTGTCTTTAATCATTTGCTCAAAAATTCGGGCTTGAGTTGGGGTTGTTGTAGTAGTGTTTACAATGATTTTTCCTTTGATAGCTTTCGATTTGCATTGTTCAATAACCTGCGTTGCTATCTTATAATCTGGTAAGTTTAACAGAACGAAATCGCAATCTAGAGCGTCATCCAATGATAATTTGAACGTAGCTCCTTCAGCTACAAATGGCTTGGCTACCGTGGGATTTTTATCGACAATGGTAATAGTATGACCTGCTTTCATAAACGCGCGAATCAGAGCACTTCCCATAACACCACAACCAACTACAGTAATTTTTGACATAAGCGACCTCCAATATGATTTATTTAGTCCACTCGGACTAAATAAATCATATTACTCACATCAAACTTTGTCAAAGTTTTTTGAACAATCAAAAAATCACGGCGTAATATTTGCTAGCACAGCATCTATTCTTGACTCATCTATCTTTTCGTGAAGTGAATAAATAAGAAGCCCATCGATAATGATTAAAACTGCTTCTGCCTTATATACCATGTGGTCATCCTCGCCTCGATAAATCTCTTCCAAAACACGTATGATGGACTCTCTCCAATCGTTATAAACATTTTTGATTGCAGACCTTATTTCCGTATTGTATTGACCCATAGTGCTTATTTGCGTGAAAGCCCACGATTGTTTTTGATGACTTATCAAAACCATATCTTTGATGAAATGTTTTACTATCGTTTGTGAACTTTCGTTGAGATTGGCGTTATTTTGTTTATACTTTATGTACCAATGCTCAATCTCCGTTTTATATGAAATAGCAAAAAATTCGATATAAGCCAGTAGAAGTTTCTCTTTTGTATTAAAATAATAGTTGATTTTTGAATGAGCGATTTTGGCTTTTGCTGCGATATCTCGCATAGAAACCTTTAGAAGAGGCTTTTCCTCTAAACATTGCTGAAGTGCATGCAGTATTTCTTGCCGTACCTGTTCTCTGTCAACAATAAGTGGCATATCCTTCCTTCTCCTTTTCTAATTTAATGTGCCTGATATCTTTTTCCAATCGATACCTCAACACATGAGATTATAGCACATTATTGACCTGTTTGATCTTGAGCATTTTTACTTTTAGATCCCCATCAATCCAAGATTATATAACTTTAATTTCACGTTTTTTTCTTTTTTGAATATCCGTCCGATTTATTTAAAAATAGGAAAATCCCCATCACCATCCACTTAAGAAATTGATTGTTGTCCAAAACGAAAGAATTGAGCCGAATTCTCATGGAGAATTGTAAAAAGTTGAAATCTTCGCTATAGGGATAATTAAAAACCTTAGGTTGATGGGCATGTACGGTGACCCCTAATTACAAATGAAAGTGTCCTATTAATATTTCAAAAAACACTTAATCCCATCCTCCTGCCATATTTTTAATTAATCCCCTTGACTATAACGCTACGTCATAGTGCATAATTTTAACTATATTAAATAAGGAGTGAAAGAAATGAATATAAAATCATTACGCTCAGATAAAATATATCGAAAAATTTTACAAGCTCCAAAAGAGGAAAAGGTTGAGTTATACAGACAAGAAATGTTGGCCCCATTTATGGGGAAATGGGAAATTCAATATGTTCCATTTAAAGCTGAGGAGCCAAATGGTTTTGATGTTATTACATTGAATAATATAATGAGCATTTCTCCTAATCAGATTACAAATGAGATTACACCAGAATTAGAATTGATTTCGTCTGATTCTTTTTGGTCTGAGTGTAAAGAAGCTGTTAGGAAAAGCCTTCATTTATTTAGGGAGCATGATGTGAACCTTCGTGTATCCGATTACTTATTCACGATTCTATTAGGGGATCCAAATAGCCCTTCATTAATGTTAAATGAAGGATATAGTGGTGATGGAGGTATCCCTGGCTATATTTTGTGTACACTTGTGCCAAATGAATACACAATACCTCGAATGAAAGCGGCTTTAGCACATGAATGTAATCATAATGTTCGATATCAATTTATTCAGTGGGACCATACTGTTACTTTAGGTGAATTAATTGTTAGTGAAGGGTTAGCAGAAAACTTTGCTACTTCTATTTTTGGAGAAGATCTACTCGGTCCTTGGGTATCGAAAACAACTATGGAAATGCTTAATAGACGTATCAAACCCGTGCTTAAGGATCAATTACAATTAACAGGATTTGATAAAATTGCACCGTATCTTTATGGTGATGAATTAGCAAAACTTCAAAACTATATACCAGTCAATATGCCTTATGCTGCTGGTTATGCCTGTGGATACTATTTAATTAAATACTATTTAGAAAAAACAGGTAAAAATATCTTTGAAGCCACAATAACTCCTGCCAATCAAATACTAGATGAAATAAAGGAATTTTGGGATGAAGAAACAATTATTAAAGGTTAAAGATATTGTCCAAATTACAGGCATAACAAAAAGAACCTTACAATATTATGATAAAATAAATTTATTAAAGCCAATTTACTTAACAGAAAATGGTTATCGACTCTATGACAGAAACAGTTTAGCAAAACTTCAAACGATTCTATTTTTTAAGGAAATGGACTTTTCTCTAAAGGAAATTGCGGATATTTTGAAACTTACAAGAGAAGAACAGCAACAATTATTAAAGAAGCATAACCAAACTTTATTGTTAAAAAAACAACGTTTAGAAACAATTATTACTGTGGTGGATGAGTATGTATCAGGAAAGGATATCTACAATTTAAATATTTTTAATAATTCATCCATTTTATCATTACAAGAACAATATGCTCATGAAGCGAAATTCATCTATGGAGAAACAGAAAAATACAAAGAATTTGAGGGGAAACTGAAAAAACACTCTCCTAGTGAAAAAGCGAACTTATTTCATGAATTCGAACAAAACATGGAAAGAATATTTAGAAAAATTGCCTCCTATATTAATCAATCACCTACTTCCGATGAAGTACAGCAATTAATTGTAGAATGGAAAAGTTATCTCGAACAATCTATTGTATGTGACTCTGAAATGTTGACATGTATTGCAAATACGTATAAATTTGATAATCGATTCAAAAATTATATAAATCAATTTAGTAATGAAGACTTAGCTGAATTTTTATATAACGCCATTATACATTATACCAATAAATAGAAGCGTTAATTTCATACTTTTATAATACAACATATAAATAAAAGATGGTGTGAATTAAAATTTCACACCATCTTTTTAAATAATTTTATTTGTTTTGAAACGACTTTATTATCACTCACCCCCAGAACGGAATTTTGTGCTAACTTGTAGTAAAAAAGCTCATTTTTTCGCTTTGGGGTGGATTTATTTTCTTAAGTTGATGGACATGGGGTAGCACCATACATCCATCAATTTAACAAATTTAAATATGTCCAAAACAAAAAATTATACATTTTCACCTGGAGATGCTAATTTTATCGTTTTGGGGTACTATAAAGTCTTAGTTTTATAACAATGTGGCGATAACTTTAACTAAAATCAAGTTGTATAAGGTACTTTTAATCAACCTTTATTCCAAAACTATAAATAATTTAATCACCAAAGGTACTAATGTCGGATCTTAGGTTAGAAAATAACTGGTAGATTTGCAAGGGAACGAATTTTACTATGGTTATAAATCAATTGATCCGCTTCGATTGCTAGGCGAAGATTAGGTAGCCGCTTTAACAAAGTGCCTAATGCAATTTGTCCTTCTAAACGCGCCAACGGAGCTCCTAAACAGTGATGTATACCAGCCCCAAAGGCTAAATGGTTATTCTCCTCCCGTGAAATATTTAATTCCTCTGGATAAGGAAATATGTTTGGATCAATATTTGCAGCAGTCAGGGAGAGTAGAACTAATTCGCCTTTACGAATCCTATTTCCATGTATTGTCACATCTTCACTAGCAAAACGGCTACTACACATAATTGGGCCAGCATAGCGTAATAGTTCGTCGACAGCGGAAGGCAGCAGAGAAGGATTTTGCCCTAGTAAATTCATTTGTTCAGGATGTTGAAGTAACGCTAGTACACCATTACTAATTAGATTAACTGTCGTTTCATGTCCAGCGATAATGAGCAGCCAAATTGTCGAAAGAAGCTCGTTCTTACTCAACTTGTCTTCTTGTTCTTTTGCTTGAACTAGCGCGCTTATCAAATCATCACTAGGATTTAGGCGTTTTTCGTTAAACAATACTTCAATATAATTAATAAACTTTTCAAGTGTTGCTGTCACTGCAGTCCCTTGACCAGGATCCACTGAGGCGTTCATCAGTTCTTGTGTCCATGCGCGAAACTGATTTCGATCATTGGCGGGAATCCCAAGCATCTCTGAAATGACTATAATGGGTAGTGGGTAAGCAAAGTCTGCAATAATTTCCATCTTTCCTTGTTCCTGTACAACATCCAACAATTCGTCGGCAATTTGCTGAATACGAGGACGAAGGTCCTCAATCATACGTGGTGTGAAGGATTTAGAGACTAGCCGACGTAGGCGAGTATGATCAGGGGGATCTACCGTAAGCATATTCGGCATATTCATAAGCCATTCAAATAGCTTACTCACTGCTGTATTCTCCTCAATAGGATTCTGCTTATCACGAGGCGGTGTGAATTTTCGTAAATCTTTGATAAAACGGGAATCTTTCAAAATTGCAACCACATCATCATAGTGAAATGCAACCCATGCCCCTCCCATGCCATAAAAGTCATCAATGTGAAAGAAACGCTTTTGTTGCTCCATGAGGTTTTTATAAAACATAATGGGATTACGCATAGTTTCCGGCGAGTTCAAATCGTTAAAAGTTAGTTTTTTCATTAGTTTCCTCCTTATCAGTATAACTATTGAATGCTTTAACATTAACCCTAATCTTTACCGTACTATTCTATGACCGCTCATGTTACAAAAATGATATATCTAATTCATAGAACGATTCTGTTGCAATGTTTCTCAAGAAATCAATATAGATAAGGAAATATGACTAAATATTATGCAGGTATTAGGAATCAACATATCGTTAACAAGCAAAGATTTTGAAGTAACTCCATAATAAAAAAGTTCTGGAAGTCAAAACTCTACTGTTTTAAATATTTAAATTCTCCCTTATTATAGCAACGTTAGTACTAATCCAAGTTGACAGACATGTGACTTGACTCCTATGATAAAACTCAATTTGGTGAACAAGTATGATTTCGGATACATATCGGATGGATATTACATAAACTTGTGGATACATGGTTTTGGGATATAACTTGAACTACCCCCACTTTCACTTCGTTTAGAAGTGAGGGATTCCTAAGTAAAGAGTTCTATCGAACTCTAATTGATTAGGCTAACCCCGCAGTCCTTGCGGTTGGAAGCCTTATTGCTTCATTCTTTATATTGATACTTGCGTTAATATCCCTATCATGGTGTGTACAACAAGAAGGACAGTCCCATTCACGTAGGTTTAGATTTTTAACGTCTTTATTTTGATATCCACAACAAGAACA